>CAVXLA010000004.1:0-546483 GCA_963762445.1 uncultured Chloroflexia bacterium | reverse complement strand
GGCGCGTGAGCAATCGCCTGAGGGAGCGCTACGGGGCCGAGATCGTCCCCGCGCTCCAGAAGCAGTTCTCGTACACGAACCCGATGCAGGTGCCGCGCCTCGAGAAGATCGTGGTCAACATCGGGCTCGGGGAGGCGCTCACCAACGCCAAGGCCGTCGACGCGGCCACCGGCGACCTCGCCCTCATCACCGGCCAGAAGCCGATCGTGACGAAGGCCAAGCGCTCGATCGCCCAGTTCCACCTGCGGACCGGGAACACGGTCGGAGCGAAGGTCACCCTCCGCGGCGAGCGGATGTGGGACTTCCTGGAGCGTCTCACGACCGTCGCCCTCCCGCGGATCCGCGACTTCCGGGGTGTTCCCGGCAGGTCGTTCGACGGGCGGGGCAACTACAGCCTCGGGCTTCGCGAGCAGCTCGCGTTTCCCGAGATCGATTACGACAAGGTCGACCGTCTCCGCGGGCTGGAGATCAGCATCGTGACGACGGCGAAGACCGACGAGGAATCCCGCAAGCTGCTGGAGCTCCTCGGCATGCCCTTCGCCGGCTGAGCGGGGAGGAGACCCATGGCCAAGAAGTCCCTGATCGCGAAGGCCGCGCGGGCCCCGAAGCACAAGGCGCAGGCGTATCACCGCTGCACCCTGTGCGGACGTCCGCGGGCGTACATGCGCCGCTTCGCGCTCTGTCGAATCTGCTTCCGGGAGCGCGCCCTCGTGGGCGAGCTGCCGGGCGTCACGAAGTCCAGCTGGTGAGCCGCCGATGAACGTGTCCGATCCGATCGCCGACATGCTCACGCGGATCCGCAACGCGTCGCGGGCGCGCCACCTCGAGGTGGTCGTCCCGGCATCCCGCGTGAAGCGCGAGATCGCCCGCATCCTCGTGGAGGAAGGGTTCATCGCCGGCTTCACGGAGGAGCGTGACGGCCCCGCCCAGGTCCTGAGGATCACCCTCAAGTACGTCGACGGGAAGGCGCCGGTCGTGTCCGGGCTCAAGCGCATCAGCAAGCCCGGCCTCCGCGCCTACGCCCGGAAGACGGAGATCCCGCGCGTCCTCGGAGGCCTCGGGATCGTCATCGTCAGCACCAGCCAGGGGATCATGACCGGCCAGCAGGCGCGCAGGGCGCAGCTCGGCGGGGAAGTCCTGGCGTACATCTGGTAGGGGGGACGGCGATGTCGCGCATCGGTCGACGGCCGATCCCGATCCCGGCCGGCGTCGAGGTCAGCCTCGACTGGCCGGTCATCACGGTGACGGGCCCCAAGGGGACCCTCACCCGCTCGCTGCCGCCGGCGATGTCGGTCGAGGCGACGGAGGGGACGCTGGTCGTCACCCGCCCGTCGGAGGCGAAGGGGCACAAGCAGCTCCACGGCCTTACCCGGACCCTCGTCGCCAACATGGTCGACGGCGTCACCTCCGGCTACCGGAAGACGCTCGAGATCGCCGGTGTCGGCTACCGCGCCCAGAAGGTCGGCGACAAGCTCCAGCTCAACCTGGGCTACAGCCACCCGGTCGAGATCGTGCCCCCCGAGGGCATCTCCTTCGAGGTGGAGACCCCGGTCAAGCTGGCCGTCGTCGGCATCGACAAGGAGCTCGTCGGACAGGTCGCGGCCAAGGTCCGCGCCACCCGGAAGCCGGAGCCGTACAAGGGCAAGGGCGTCCGGTACTCCGGCGAGGTGATCCGCCGAAAGGCCGGCAAGGCCGGGAAGATCGGCGCAAAGAAGTAACGAAGGGACGTCCGAGATGACGAAGACCGCCTCGCGCGGCGCCGCGCGGCAGAAGCGGCACGAGCGGATCCGCCTCCGCGTGGACGGCACCGCCGGTCGCCCGCGTCTCGCGGTCTTCCGCAGCGTCAATCACATCTACGCCCAGGTGATCGACGACGCGGCGGGCACCACGCTCGCCGCAGCCTCCACGCTGGAACCCACGTTCAAGGGCTCCACGCAGACGAAAGTCGAGGAGGCCAAGGTCGTCGGCCGCCTGGTCGCCGAGCGGGCCCGCACCGCCGGCGTCGAGCACGTCGTCTTCGACCGGGCCGGGTTCCGGTACCACGGTCGCGTGAAGATGCTTGCCGACGCCGCCCGGGAAGCCGGTCTCGACTTCTAGGAGGAGACCGACCGTGGCCAGGATCGATCCTGCGAAGCTGACGCTCGAGGAGCGGGTCGTCCAGATCAACCGCGTCGCGAAGGTCGTCAAGGGCGGCCGTCGCTTCAGCTTCAGCGCCGTCGTCGTCGTCGGTGACGGGCAGGGGCATGTCGGCGCGGGGCTCGGGAAGGCCGGCGAGGTCCCCGAGGCGATCCGCAAGGGCGTCGAGGACGCCAAGAAGCACCTGATCCGCATCCCGACGATCGGGACGACGATCCCCCACGAGGTGAACGCGGAGTACGCGGCCGCCCGGGTGATGCTCAAGCCGGCCTCGCAGGGCACCGGCGTCATCGCCGGCGGCTCGGTCCGCGCCGTCGTCGAGGCGGCCGGCATCCGTGACGTCCTCACCAAGGTGTACGGCTCGACCAACCCGGTCAACGTCGTGCGCGCGACGCTCGAGGCGCTCCGCGACCTGAAGTCCGCCGAGCAGCTGAGCGCTCGCCGCGGGGTCCCGGTCCGGGTCTTCGTGGCCGGCCAGCGCGGCACGGAGGTGGCCGATGGCCGGTAGGCTCCGCGTCACCCAGGTCAAGAGCACCATCAGCCACATCGAGCGCAACCGCGCCACCGCCCGGGCCCTCGGCCTCGGCCGCATCGGCGACATGGTCGAAGTGCCGGACAACGCCGCGACCCGGGGGATGGTGCGCCAGATCCGCTTCCTCGTGACGGTCGAGGAGCTCCCCGAGTCCGGCCTGGAGAAGAAGCGATGAAGCTCCACGATCTCCGGCCCGCGGCCGGAGCCCACACCACGAAGACCAGGGTCGGGCGCGGCATCGCGGCCGGCAAGGGCAAGACCGCCGGCCGGGGCACCAAGGGCCAGAAGTCGCGCGCCGGCTCCTCGATCCCGCCGTGGTTCGAGGGCGGGCAGACCCCACTCCACATCCGGATCCCCAAGCTGCACGGCTTCCGCAACGTCAACCGGATCGAGTACGAGGTCGTGAACATCGGCCGCGTCAGCGTCGCCGCGGAGACCGGCCGCCTCCCCGAGGGGGAGAAGGGCGCCCCGATCGCCGTGACGCAGGAGCTCCTGCGCCTGGCCGGCCTGGTCCGCAGCCTCGACAAGCCGCTGAAGATCCTCGGCGGCGGCGACGTGACCCGGCCGCTGTTCGTCGTGGCCGACGCGTTCACGAAGAGCGCCCGCGAGAAGATCGAGGCGGCCGGCGGCAGCCTCCAGGTCCTCGAGATCCCGGCGGGCCCGCTGGCGGCCCTCGGCCTGGATCCCGCCCCCGCCGACGAGGCCTAGGGCCTCCCGATGTACGAGTCCCTCCTCAACGCCTTCCGGGCGCCGGACATCCGGCGGCGGATCCTCTTCGTGCTGGGGATCCTCATCGTCTTCCGGGCCCTGGCCCACGTGCCGGTGCCGGGAGCGGATCCCAAGGCGCTCCAGAACTTCTTCGCGGACAACGCCCTCTTCGGGCTCCTGGATCTCTTCTCGGGCGGCGGGCTCTCCCGCTTCTCCGTGGTGGGGCTCGGCGTCAACCCGTACATCAACGCCTCGATCATCATGCAGCTGATGACGGGGGTCGTCCCGGCCCTCCAGGCGCTCCAGCGCGAGGGCGAGTACGGCCGGAACAGGATCAACCAGTACACCCGCTACCTGTCCGTGCCGCTCGCGATGCTGCAGAGCTACGGCTTCCTGGCCCTGCTCAACTCCTCGAACGTCCTGACCACCGACTTCAACCTCGCCTCGTTCGCGACCCTCACCCAGATCGTCACCCTCACGACCGGCTCGGTCGTCCTGATGTGGCTCGGCGAGCTCATCACGGAGAAGGGGATCGGCAACGGCATCAGCTTCATCATCTTCGCCGGGATCGTCTCCCGGATCCCGAGCGGGATCCTGCGCTTCCTGGAGACGCCGAACTGGGTCCAGGGGATCATCTTCGTGGCCTTCGCGCTGGTGGCCGTCGCCACCATCGTCTTCATCACCGAGGGCCAGCGGCGGATCCCGGTCCAGTACGCGAGCCGCGTCCGCGGCCGGCGCATGTACCAGGGCGGCACCACCTTCCTGCCCCTGCGGGTGAACCAGGCGGGCGTGATCCCGATCATCTTCGCCGTCAGCATCCTGCTCTTCCCGAGCCAGATCGCCGGGTACTTCACGAGCTCGGACGTCCAGGTCGTGCGCGACGTCGCAAGCTTCTTCGTGACGACCTTCGGCCCCCAGAACCCGGTGGTCTACGGCGGCCTCTACTTCCTGCTCACCGTCGGCTTCACCTACTTCTACACGGCGTTCACCTTCAAGCCCGACGAGACCGCCGAGCAGCTGAGGAAGAACGGGGGGTTCATCCCCGGCATCCGGCCCGGCCGGCCCACCCAGGACTACCTGGCCCGGGTCGTGAACCGGATCACGGTCGCCGGGGCGCTCTTCCTGGGGATCATCGCGGTCATGCCGTTCGTGATCTCGATCTTCTTTCCCGGCAGCTCGGCCCTCTCACTGGGCGGCACGAGCCTCCTCATCGCCGTCAGCGTCGTCGTGGAGACCATGAAGCAGCTGGAGGCGCAGCTCCTGATGCGCAGCTACGAGGGCTTCATCCGGTGACCGCGGAGGCGCCCGGATTCCCGCGCCGATGAGGGTCCTCGTCCTGCTCGGCGCGCCCGGGGCGGGCAAGGGCACGCAGGCCCACATCCTGGCCCGCCACCTGGGGCTGCCCCGGGTGGCGACGGGGGACCTCTTCCGGGCTGCCGTCCGCGACGGGACGCCGCTCGGGATCGCGGCCAAGGAGTACATGGAGCGGGGCGAGCTCGTCCCCGACGAGGTGACCGTGGGGATGCTCCTGGAGCGCCTCGCGGCCCCGGATGCCGCCCGAGGCGTCATCCTCGACGGCTTCCCGCGCACGCGGTCCCAGGCGGAGGCGCTCGATCGCGCCCTCCACGAGCGGGACGCCGCCGTCGAGGCCGCTCTCTACGTCGACGTCCCCGCCGACGAGCTGCTGCGGCGACTCTCGGGCCGCTGGCTGTGCGAGGCCGCCGGCCACACCTACCACGAGACCGCCTACCCGCCGCGCGTGCCGGGCGTCTGCGACATCTGTGGGTCGCGGCTCATCCAGCGCGAGGACGACCGGCCGGACGTCGTCCGGGCCCGCCTCGAGAAGCAGCTCGGCGCCCTCGCCGACGTGGTCGACCACTACCGGGCTGCCGGCGTGCTCCAGGCGGTCGACGGGCGCCGCCCGATCGCGGCGGTCACGAACGACCTCCTCGACAGCATCGAGCCCGTCCCGTACTGGCGCACGCACCCGTGATCACCCGCAAATCGCCCGCCGAGATCGCCACGATGCGCCGGGCGGGCCGCGTCGTGGCCGAGGTCCTGGTCCTGGTCGAGGAGGCGCTGCGCCCGGGCGTCTCGGCCGCGCGCCTCGACCGGCTCGCCGAGGCGCACATCCGCAAGGCCGGCGCGACGCCGTCCTTCAAGGGCTACTACGGGTTTCCGTCCTCGCTCTGCATCTCGATCGACCGCGAGGTCGTCCACGGGATTCCCGGCGACCGCGTCATCCGCGAGGGCCAGGTCGTCTCGGTCGACGCCGGCGCGATCGTTGACGGCTGGCACGGCGATGCCGCCCGGACGTTCATCGTCGGCGACGTGGCGCAGCCGGTGCGCGACCTCGTGGAGGCGACCAGGCTGGCCCTCGAAGCGGGGATCGCTGCCGCCCGTCCCGGCAACCGGATCTGGGACGTGTCCGCGGCCGTGGAGGACATCGCCCTGCCACGCGGGTACGGCATCGTCCGGCCGTATGTCGGGCACGGGATCGGGACGGCGATGCACGAGGAGCCGCAGGTCCCGAACTACCGCACCAGGACCCGGGGGATCGAGCTGGCGCCGGGCATCTGCCTGGCGATCGAGCCGATGTTCACGCTCGGCTCGGCCGACGTGGAGACGCTCGGCGACGGCTGGACCGTCGTCACCCGCGACGGCTCGATCGCGGCCCACTGGGAGGATTCGGTCGCCGTGACGGACAACGGGCCGGAGGTCCTCACCCGGCCGTGAGCGACGCGCGCGGCGCTTGCCGGATCGGGCGGAAGTTGATAGGCTACGCGTTCGTGCGCCCGGCCTCGGCCGGCGCATGATCATGTGACGAAGGCACAAGGGAGCCCGTGGGCAAAAAGGACGCCATCGAGGTCGAAGGGACCGTCATCGAGCCGCTTCCGAACACGATGTTCGCGGTCGAGCTCGAGAACGGCCACCGCGTCCTCGCCCACATCAGCGGGAAGCTCCGGATGAACTTCATCCGGATCCTGCCGGGCGACCGGGTCCGGGTCGAGCTCTCCCCCTACGACCTCACGCGGGGTCGCATCACCTACCGGCTCAAGTAGCCGGCAGCAGCCCTGAAGCGAAGAGGATCCCGTTGAAAGTCCGAGCCTCCGTGAAGGCCCGCTGCGACAACTGCAAGGTGATTCGCCGCCACGGAACCGTCATGGTCATCTGCGCCAACCCGAAGCACAAGCAGCGGCAGGGCTAGACGAATGGCACGGATCGCGGGCATCGACATCCCGCGCGAGAAGCGCGTGGAGGTCTCCCTCACCTACATCTACGGGATCGGGCTCCCGACGAGCCAGAAGATCCTCCAGCAGACGAACATCAACCCCGACACCCGGGTCCGGGACCTCACCGAGGACCAGGTCAACCGGCTGCGGGAGGTGATCGACCGCCGCTACAAGGTGGAGGGCGACCTCCGCCGCGAGGTGGCGCTCAACATCAAGCGCCTCATCGAGATCGGCTCGTACCGCGGCCTCCGCCACCGGCGGAACCTCCCGGTCCGCGGCCAGCGGACGAAGACCAACGCTCGCCAACGGCGCGGTCCGAAGAAGACCGTCGGCGCCCGGCGCAAGAAGTAAGAGGGACGAGCCGGACGTATGGCCGATCGGAAGCGCGCTCCCAAGCAGCGCCGGCGGGAGCGGAAGAACGTGCCCCAGGGGCACGTGCACATCCAGGCGACCTTCAACAACACGATCGTCACGATCACGGACCAGACCGGTAACGTGATCAGCTGGGGGTCGGCCGGGGTCGTCGGGTTCAAGGGCTCCCGCAAGAGCACGCCGTACGCCGCCGCGCTGTCCGCCGAATCCGCCGCCAAGAAGGCGATGGAGCACGGCATGCGCCAGGTCGAGGTCTACGTCAAGGGCCCCGGGGCCGGCCGCGAGCAGGCGGTCCGGTCCCTCCAGGCCGCCGGCCTCGAGGTCACCGCCATCACCGACGTCACCCCGATCCCGCACAACGGATGCCGCCCGCCCAAGCGGCGCCGCGTCTGACCGGAGCTTCCGCCCCATGGCTCGCTACACCGATCCTGTCTGCCGGCTGTGCCGGCGCGAGGGCGCCAAGCTCTTCCTGAAGGGCTCGCGCTGCTACACCAAGAAGTGCGCCTTCGAGCGCCGCCCGTCGCCGCCCGGCCAGCACGGCGTGCGCCGGCGCAAGGTCGGCGACTACGGCCTCCAGCTGCGCGAGAAGCAGAAGGTCCGCCGGATCTACCGCATTCTCGAGAAGCAGTTCCGCAACTACTTCGACGCGGCCGAGTCCACCCCCGGCGTGACCGGCGAGAACCTCCTCCGGCTGCTCGAGCTGCGCCTCGACAACGTGGTCTTCCGGCTCGGCATCGCGGCCTCCCGCGACCAGGCCCGCCAGCTCGTGGGCCACGGCCACTTCGCCGTCAACGACCACCCGACGAACATCCCCTCGTTCCAGCTCAAGCCGGGCGACCGGGTGGCCGTCCGCGAGTCGCGCCGCGAGCGCGAGCCGTTCAAGATGGCCAAGGAGTCGCTCCGCTCCGTCGCGGTCCCGGAGTGGCTCGCCATCGACCCGACGACCCTCACCGGGACGATTGCCGCCGCACCGCGGCGCGACCAGATGCCGCTCGAGCTCAACGAGCAGCTCGTGGTCGAGTACTACTCGAGGTAGCGCCGCCCCATGATCGAACTCGAGACGACGACCCAGATCGAGCCCGTCGCGGAGCAGGGCTCGTACGCCAAGTACGAGGCCGGCCCGCTGCCTGCCGGCTACGGGACGACCCTGGGCAACGCGCTCCGGCGGGTCCTGCTCTCCTCGCTCGAGGGGGCAGCCGTCACCTCCATCCAGATCCGCGACGTCTACCACGAGTTCACGACGATCCCCGGCGTCAAGGAGGACGTCACCCAGATCGTCCTGAACGTGAAGCGGCTGCGCCTCCGCAGCTTCGCCGCCCACCCGGTCCAGCTCAAGCTCATCAAGTCCGGGGCCGGCACGGTCACGGCCGCCGACATCCTCGAGTCGGCCGACGTCGAGATCGTCAACCCCGAGCAGGTCCTCATGACCCTTGACGCCGACGACGTCCAGGTCGAGATGGACCTCACCGTCGAGCGCGGCGTCGGCTACCTGGCCGCGGAGCGCCCCGAGGGGCTGCCGATCGGCGTGATCCCCGTCGACGCCATCTTCACGCCGGTGCGGAAGGTGAACTTCCACGTCGAGAACACGCGCGTCGGCCAGATGACGAACTACGACAAGCTGACCCTCGAGATCGAGACCGACGGGACGCTCGGCCCGGAGGACGCCCTCGGCAAGGCCGCCGAGATCCTGGTCCGCCAGTTCTCGCTCTTCGCCAACGTCGGCGCCGCCGCGGCCCCGGTCGCGGCCGCCTCGGGGGCGCCGCAGATCCCGGCCAACATGCTGGAGATGCCCATCGAGGAGCTCGACCTCCCGATGCGGGCCTACAACTCGCTCAAGCGCAACAACATCGTCAAGGTGGGGCAGCTGCTCCAGCTCTCCGACGACGAGCTCCTCCGGATGCGCAACTTCGGCAAGAAGTCGCTCGACGAGATGAAGGAGCGCCTCCGCATGCGCGGCTTCCTCGTCCCCGAGAGCGAGCCCGGCGACCTCGACAGCCTCGACGAGGACGCCGAGGACGAGGAGGACGCACCCTTCGACACCATCGGCGGGGAGGCCTGAGCTGTGGCCCACCGAATCGCCGGCCGCAAGCTCGGGCGGCCCCACAGCTCGCGGCTGGCCCTCTACGGCAACCTGATCGTGTCGGTCCTCCGCTACGAGAAGGTGAAGACGACCGAGGCCAAGGCGAAGGAGATCCGGCCCCAGGTGGAGCGGATGATCACCCTCGCGAAGCGGGGCGACCTCGCCGCGCGCCGCATGGTGGTCGCGGAGCTCCCCGACGAGCCGCTCGTGATCAAGAAGCTCTTCGACGAGATCGCCCCCAAGTACGCCGACCGCACCTCCGGGTACACCCGCCTGGTGCACGTCGGCCAGCGAGCCGGTGACGCGGCCCCGATCGTCCAGATCGAGCTCGTCTGACCGGAGACAACCTGAGAGTCGCCGCTCCGCCGGATGCAGTGGAAGGCGGCGCGGAGCACGTGAGCGAGCGCACCCGCGGTGCGTGAGCAAGCGAGCGGACGCGCCAACGCAGCAGAGCGCCGGCGCAGTGGCGACGCACGAGGCGCCCGAGAGGGTGCCCCCGGGCGGTACCGCGCGCGGGTCGAATACGACGGAACGGACTTCGCCGGGTTCCAGGCCCAGCCGGGCGCCCGAACGGTCCAGGGAGAGCTCGAGGCCGCGCTGGCCCCGCTCTCCGGCGGAAGCCGGGTGCGGGTCGACGCGGCGGGACGGACCGACGCGGGCGTCCACGCGGCAGGACAGGTGATCGCCTTCACCTACCGTGGGACGCTCGGGGAGGCGGAGCTCGGTCGGGCGCTCGATGCGCTTCTGCCGGGGGACGTCGCGGTTCGGGACCTCCGGCGGGTGCCGGCCGGGTTCCGGCCCCGCTACGCGGCGCGGTATCGGGAGTACCGCTACACCGTCTGGAACGGGCCGCGCAGCCCGCTCCGCGAGCGCTTCGCGCTCGGGGTGCGGGCCCCACTCGACACCGCCGCGATGGCGCGGGCCGGGTCGGTCCTCGAGGGCCGGCACGACTTCTCCGCCTTCGGGGCGGCGGACCGGCAGCCGGTCCGGACCCTGCACGGGGTCCGGGTCCGGCGGGACGGGCCGCTCGTGACGATCGACGTCAGGGGCGACGCCTTCCTCCGCCAGATGGTCCGGCGGATCGTCGCGGCGCTCCTCCTGGTGGGACGCGGCGAGGTCGAGGAGTCGATGGTGGCCGCGGCGCTCGCGTCGAGGGCACCGGCCTTCAACGGGGCAGTGGCCCCGGCGAAGGGGCTCTGCCTGCGGCGCGTCGTCCTGGGACGGCCGCCCACGGAGATGAACGGAGACAGATGACCACGAAGACGTACACGCTCCGAGAGGCGGAGATCGACCGACGCTGGTACGTCGTCGACGCGACGGACGAGACGCTCGGCCGGCTCGCGTCGCGGATCGCCCGCGTCCTCGAGGGCAAGCACAAGCCGACCTACACGCCGAACCTCGATTCGGGCGACCACGTGATCGTCCTCAACGCCGGAAAGGTCGCCGTGTCGAAAGACAAGCTGACCTCGAAGGTCTACGCGCGGCACAGCGGCTATCCCGCAGGCTACAAGGAGGAGACCCTCGGTCACCTCCTGGAGCGACGCCCGGAGGAGGTTCTCCGGCGCGCGGTGAAGGGGATGCTGCCGCACAATCGCCTCGGAGCGAAGCAGCTCCGCAAGCTGAAGATCTATGCGGGCCCGGACCATCCGCACCAGGCCCAGCAGCCCGAGCCGCTGGCCTGACGAGGAGCACGCCGCCATGACCACTCCTGCCTACTTCCAGGGGACCGGACGCCGCAAGACGTCCGTCGCCCGCGTTCGCCTCATGGCCGGCGAGGGCGAGATCGTCGTCAACGGCCGGTCGCTCGAGCAGCACTTCGGCAACGCGATCTCCGAGGGCGAGCTGCGCATGCCGTTCCGGGTGACCGGGACGGAGGGTCGCTTCAACGCCCTGGTCAAGGTCGAGGGCGGCGGGGTGACGGGCCAGGCGGGCGCGATCCGCCACGGCATCGCCCGGGCCCTCCTCACCGTGGACCCCGACGGGTATCGTCTGCCGCTCCGCCAGGCCGGCTTCCTCACCCGCGACCCGCGGATGAAGGAGCGCAAGAAGTACGGCCTGAAGCGCGCGCGCAAGGCGCCGCAGTACACGAAGCGCTGACCGGATGGGCGCTCCGCACGGGGCGCCCGCTCTCTTCCCGGTCCCGGAGCCGGCGGCCATGACCGAGACTCTCTTCGAGCGCTACAAGGAGGCCCTCCGAACCGGCCACGTGGCGGTCCTGCGCGGCCGCCTCGAGGAGGCCGCCGACGCCTATCGCGCGGCGATCGCGATCACGGCGGATCGGACGGTGCCCCGGACCGCGCTCGGCAGCGTCCACCTGCGGCTGGGCCATCCCCAGGACGCGCTCGACGCCTTCGACGGCGCCTTGGTCCTGGAGCCCGACGACGACGCCGCCCTGCTCGGGAGGGCGCAGGCGCTCGTCGTGCTCCGCCGCACGGCCGAGGCCGCCCTGGCGTACGACCGACTCGTGGAGGTGCGCGCGGCAGGCGCCCGCCTGCCGGATGCCGCCGAGGCCGCCCGCCGGGCGCTCGCCATCGAGCCCTCCGACGCGCGGCGGGAGCGGCACGGGCGCCTGGTCGAGGAGCTGCGGGACACCGCAGCCGCGGCAGTCGCCGAGCTCGCGGCCGCCCCGGAGCCGGCGGAAGGCGACGGCGACGACGTGACGGAGACGCCCGGCACCGACCTGGCGGAGGCGACCGCCGCGGACGCCGGGCCGGGCGGCGCCGCCGATGCCGGCTCGGTCGCCGGCGAATCCGTCGACGCCGCCGCGACCGGCGCCCCGGAGCCGCGACCGGATCCCGAGGCCCTCGTCCTCGCGCTCGAGGAAGTCGCGGCGCGCGGCGACGTCGAGAGCGCGGCGGCGGCGGCCCTGGCCGCGGCGCGCGCACACCGCGAGGAGGGCCGGCTCGACGCGGCCTTCGACGCCTGCCTGCTCGGCATCGGCCTGCGCCCCGGCGACGTGGACCTCCACCTCCTGCTCGCGGACCTCGCCGTCGACCGGGGCTGGACGGGGCAGGCGGGCGACGCCTACCGGCAGCTCCTTCGCCTCGCGGACCTGGACGGCGATGCCGCGGCGGCCGACCTGGTCCGGCGCACGGCGGCGGCTCGACTGCCCGACGACCCGCGGTTCGCCTCCGACTGACCCGGCTGCCGGCCCGGACGCCGCCCCGGAAGGGCCCGGAGCCGGTGCTACACTCCTCGGACGATGTGGGAGTTCCTCGAGTCGATCGCCGGCCAGGTCGGGCTGGCCACGCTCGTCGACATCGGGTTGACCGCCGTCGTCATCTACTGGGTCTTCAGCCTGATCCGTGGCACGCGCGCGGTTCGCCTCGTCATCGGCGTGAGCGTCATCCTCGTGATCTACGGCGTGGCCCAGTCCACCGGCCTGCGCCTCTTCACGCAGCTCCTGCAGGCGGGGGCGGTCGTGGGGCTCTTCGCCCTCGTCGTGGTCTTCCAGCCCGAGCTCCGGCGCGGCCTCGAGCGCCTGGGCCGGGTCGGGTCGCTCGCGTGGCTCGTGTCGCCGGCCGACCAGCGGGCCGCGGAGCGGGTCGCCGGCGCCGTGGCCCGGGCCGCGACACGCCTCGGTGCGGCGCGCAGTGGCGCCCTCGTCGTGATCGAGCGCGAGACGGGCCTCGAGGAGATCGCCGAGACGGGCGTCATGATCCACGGCGACCTCACGGCCGACCTCCTCGAGGCGCTGTTCGCGCCCCGGGCGGCCCTTCACGACGGGGCCGTGATCGTGCGCGGCGAGACGATCGTCGCGGCCGGCGCGCTCCTGCCGCTGGCCGAGACGACGCTCCAGGCCGAGCGCTTCGGCACCCGCCACCGGGCCGCCCTCGGGATCACCGAGCAGACCGACGCGGTCGTCGTCGTGGTCTCGGAGGAGAGCGGCCAGGTGAGCCTCGTCGAGCGCGCCCGGATCCGCCGGAACCTGGACGAGGCACAGCTCAACCGGGCGCTCACCACGCTCCTGCGCCCTGAGCGGCGGGGTGACGCGATCCGGGATCGCCTCGGCCGCCAGCGATCTTCGGCCACCGGGCTGCGGCGAGCCGCCCTCGGCGACCTGGGCCGCGTCGCCCGCGAGGGCGGGACGGACGAGCCGCGCGACGACGCGCCCGGCGCCGCGGCCGGAGCGGGGGGCTGACCCGTCGTGCGCCAGGCCATCGCCTTCATCGTCCGCAACTGGCCGCTCAAGCTCGCGGCCGTGCTGCTCGCGACGCTCCTGTACGCGGGCCTCATCGTCTCGGCCTCGGCGCAGACCTTCCAGGGCCGCCTCCCGATCCAGCTCCTGAACCAGCCGCAGGACACGTTCGTGCTCGGCAACCTCGACGACGTGACCTCGGTCCGCTACCTGGCGATCGGCGCCGACCGGCCCCAGGTCACCTCGTCCAGCTTCACCGTCACCGTCGACCTGGCCGGTGCGGTCGCGGTGCCCGGGGCGCCCAGCGCCAGCTTCCCCGTCGAGGTGCGGTCCGTCGACCCCGCGATCCAGGTGATCGACTTCTCCCCGTCCCGGGTCGCCGTCCGCCTGGATCCGCTCGTCACCCGCGAGGTGAAGGTGTCCGTGGACATGGGGACCGTGCCGCCGGGCCTCGACGTGCGCGAGCCGGTCGTCTCGCAGGATCCGGTCACCGTCTCCGGGCCCGATTCGGCGGTCCGGTCCGTCGCCGCGGCGCTCGCCAGGGTCCGGCTCGACCCGTCGGGCATCGACGTCAACGAGACCGTGGGGCTGCTGCCCGTGGACGCCCGGGGCGAGGTCGTGAGCGGGGCCGACGTCCAGCCGAGCACGGTTCGCGTCACGATCCAGATCGGGAGCCAGCTCTCCACGAAGACCCTGCCCCTGAGCCCGGTCGTCGCCGGCACGCCGGCGACGTCGGTCGAGATCGCGTCGGTCGAGGTGCAGCCGGCCCTCGTGACGGTGGAGGGCGAGGCCGATGCGCTGGCTGGACTCGTGGCGATCGAGACGCGCCCCGTCGCGATCGCCGGCGCCACGACCGACGTGACCACGGCCGTCGGGCTCGACCTGCCGGACGGCGTCGCGGCGCTGGGCGTCGACCAGGTGCGGGTGACGATCACGATCCGGCCCCGGATGGGGACGCGCACCTTCGAGGCCGGTGTCGAGATGGTCGGCGGGAGCCCGGGGCTCTCCTACTGGCCGGCCATCGACCGCCTCCTCTTCACGGTCGGTGGGACGCTCGACGCGCTCGACGCCGTCGACCCGACACGCGTCACCGCCCGCCTGGAGGTCGCGGGACTCGCGCCCGGGACGGTGTCGCTCCCGGTGACCGCCCGGCTGCCGGCCGGGGTGACGCTCATCTCGGCGTCGCCACCGGAGGTCACGGTGATCGTGACGCCCGCGGCCACGCCAGCTCCAACGCCGCTGCCAACGCCGCTGCCGACGCCGGTGCTCTCCCCGTCGCCGGTCCCGTGAGGATGGGGCGGCTCTTCGGCACCGACGGGATCCGCGGCATCGCCAACGTCGACCTGCGGCCGCCGCTGGCGTACGCCCTGGGGCGGGCGGTCGCCTGCGAGCTGGCCGCGGCCGGCGGCGACGTGGTCCTCGGCCAGGACACCCGGCGCTCGGGCGGGATGCTGGTGGCGGCGCTCGCGGCCGGAGCCGCCAGCATGGGGACGGACGTGCGGATCGCCGGGGTCCTGCCCACGCCGGCCCTCGCCTTCCTCGCCGGCGGCGGGACGTTCGCCGCGGGCATCATGGTGTCGGCCTCCCACAACCCCGCCGAGGACAACGGCCTCAAGGTGCTCGACAGCCGGGGCCTCAAGCTCGAGGACCCGGTCGAGGACGCCCTGGAGCAGCTGATCTGGCGGGCCGAGGAGCTGGGCGGGCCGCGGAACGCCGGGATCGGGCGCGTCGTGGACGCCCCCGAGTTGACGGACCGCTACCGGGCGGACCGGCGGCGCCTCGCCGCGGCGACCCCGTGCGATCTCCACATCGTCCTCGACTGCGCGAACGGTGCGGGCGGAGCAACCGCCCCCGAGATCCTGGCGACGACGGGTGCCCGGGTCGACGTCATCCACAACGAGCCCGACGGGGTCAACATCAACGACGGCTGCGGCGCGACGGCCCCTGCGTCGCTGGCGGCCGAGGTCGTGGCCCGGGGAGCCGACCTCGGCTTCGCCCTCGACGGCGACGCCGACCGCCTCGTGGTGGTCGATCGCCACGGCCGCGTCGTCGACGGTGACCAGCTGCTCGGTGTCTGCGCGCTCGACCGCCTCGCCCGGGGCGCCCTGCCGGCCGGGATCCTCGTCGTGACCGTCCTCTCGAACGGCGGCCTGGACGCCGCCCTCGCGGCCGCCGGCGGACGCCTGGTCCGGACGCCGGTCGGCGACAAGTACATCCTCGAGGGGATGCAGGTCACGGGGGCCGGCCTGGGCGGCGAGAAGAGCGGCCACGTGATCGTCCTCGAGCACGCCAGCTCCGGTGACGGCCTGGTGACCGGCCTCGAGCTCCTGGCGGTCCTGGGTCGCGCCGGCCGGCCGATCGACGAGCTGGCGGCCGCCATCCCGCTCTTCCCGCAGGAGCAGCGCGCCGTCGTCGCCCGGCGCAAGGAGCAGTGGGAGGCCGATCCCGCGCTCGGCGTCGCGATCGAGGCGGCGCGGGCTCGGCTCGGCGCCGGGGGGCGCGTCCTCGTCCGCCCGTCCGGAACCGAGCCCGCCCTGCGTGTCATGGTCGAGGGCGCCGATCCGGCCCTGGTCCGCGAGCTGGCGGACTCCCTGGCTGCCCTGGCGGGCGAGCGCCTACACTAGGGCGCCGGCCGGGGTGCCGGCGCGGGCACCCCTTCGCAGCAGAGGTGGGTTCGGACGGCATGTGCGGAATCGTCGGCTACACGGGACCCCGTGCCGCGGGCCCGATCCTGATGGAGGGGCTGCGGCGCCTGGAGTACCGGGGCTACGACTCCGCCGGGATCGCCCTGGTCACCGAGGCCGGCGACCTCTTCGTCGAGAAGAGGGCGGGGAAGCTGGCCAACCTCGCGACCGCCCTCGAGGACCGGACCCCCCGGGCCGGCATCGGCCTGGCCCACACGCGCTGGGCCACCCACGGGCGCCCCAACGACCTCAACGCCCATCCCCACGTGGATTGCACCGGGGAGATCACCGTCATCCACAACGGGATCATCGAGAACTTCCGCGAGCTGCGCGACGGGCTGGAGGCCCGCGGCCACGGGTTCTCGTCCGAGACGGACACGGAAGCCCTCGCCCACCTCGTCGAGGAGGCCTACGACGGCGACCTGGCCGCCGCGGTCCGCGCGGCGCTGGCCCGCGCCCAGGGCGCCTACGCCATCGCCGTCATGCACCGGGGCGAACCCGACCGGCTCGTCGGCGCCCGGATGAACGTGCCCCTCGTGGTCGGGATCGGCGACGGCGAGACCTTCCTCGCCTCGGACGTCGCCGCGCTCCTCGCCCACACCAGCCGGGTGGTCTTCCTGGAAGAGGGCGACGTCGCCGACCTGCGGCCCTGGGGGGTCGAGGTCACCGACGTCGCCGGCGCGATCCAGGAGCGCGTCGCGGTCGAGATCACGTGGACGCCCGAGGCGGCGGAGAAGGGCGGCTTCGAGCACTTCATGCTCAAGGAGATCCACGAGCAGCCGCAGGCGCTCCGCCAGTGCGTCGCCGGCCGGCTGGTGCCGGACGGGACGCTCCGGGTCGAGGAGCTCGACCCGCTGGCGGACGTCCTGCGGGCGATCACCCGCGTCGAGCTGATCGCCTGCGGGACCGCCTCGTACGCCGCCCTGGTGGGCGCGGCGATGATCGAGCGCTGGACCGGGCTCCCGGCCCGGGTCACCGTCGGATCGGAGTTCCGCTACAGCCCGCCGCCCCTCGACGCCACGACGCTGGTGCTGGCGGTGACCCAGTCGGGCGAGACGGCCGACACGATCGCCCCGACACGCCATGCCCGCGAGCAGGGCTGCCCGATCGTGGCCGTCACGAACACCGTCGGGTCGGCGATCACCCGGGAGGCGGACGCCGTCCTCTTCCTGCAGGCCGGCCCGGAGATCGCCGTGGCGGCATCGAAGACGTTCACCACGCAGGTGGCGACGCTCGTGATGGTCGCGGCGGCGATCGCCCGGGCCCGCGGGACGCTGCCCGCGGCCGAGGAGCGCGCGCTCGTCGCGGCGCTGCGCGACCTCCCCGAGGCCGCCCAGCGCGCCCTCGACGCGAGCGCCGGGGTCCGCGACCTGGCCCGCCGCTACGTGAACAGCCGCGGCTTCATGTTCGTCGGGCGCGGCACCTCGTTCCCCGCCGCGCTCGAGGGAGCCCTCAAGCTCAAGGAGGTCAGCTACGTCCATGCCGAGGGCTACGCCGCGGGCGAGCTCAAGCACGGACCGATCAGCCTCCTCGACGCGGAGTGCCCGCTCGTGGCCGTCGCCACCCGGTCGGCCGTCTACGACAAGCTGGTCAGCAACATCATGGAGGGCCGGGCCCGGGACGCCCGCGTCATCGCCGTCGCGACCGAGGGCGACGCCCAGATCGCGCGGTACGCCGACGACGTCATGTGGGTCCCGGACACCCTGGACGCGCTGAGCCCGATCCTCGCCATCATCCCCCTCCAGCTGTTCGCGTACCACATGGCGGTCGCCCGGGGCACGGACGTCGACCAGCCGCGGAACCTCGCCAAGTCGGTGACGGTGGAGTAGGGCGGGCGATGGACGGAACGCCGCCGATCCAGCAGGGGACGCCGGAGATCGGCCTCGACGTCATCCGCGTCGACCGGATCCGGGACGCCCTCGCGCGCTTCGGCGACCGTTTCGTCGACCGGGTCCTGACGCCGGCCGAGGCGCGCTACGTCCGGGGTCGCCCGCAGACGTTCGCGGGGCGCTGGGCGGCCAAGGAGGCGGTCAGCAAGGTCCTCGGGCTCGGCGTGCGCGGCATCGGCTGGCGCGACATCGAGATCGAGCGGCTCCCGACGGG
Source organism: uncultured Chloroflexia bacterium (assembly GCA_963762445.1). Taxonomy (GTDB): domain Bacteria; phylum Chloroflexota; class Limnocylindria; order Limnocylindrales; family CSP1-4; genus CTSoil-043. The sequence continues at coordinate 528,497 of CAVXLA010000004.1, read as the reverse complement.
CCAGCCGGCCGTCCGCCTCCACGGCCGCGCGGCGGCACGGGCGGACCAGCTCGGCGTGGAGCGCGTCGCAGTGAGCATCACCCACGAGCGGGAGTACGCCCTGGCGATCGCCTTCGGCGTCCGCAGCGCGGGTGGGCGCTACGTTGTCCCGCCCGACATCGACGCCCGCCTCGACGAGCGCGAGGCGGCCCTCCTGCGGCGGATGGAGCGCCTGCGTGGCCTCGCAGCGGAGGCGGCCGCGCTGGAGGCTGCGGGCGGCGGCGACAGGAGGGGAGGGCGAGGCCATGGCTGAGCTCGAGCGGCTCGACGACCGGGCCGCGGCGCGGCTCCTGCCCGCCCGACCCGCCCGGGGGCACAAGGGGACCTTCGGCAAGCTCCTCGTCCTGGCCGGCTCGCTCGACTACGCGGGCGCCGCGCTCCTCGTCTGCCGCGCCGCCGGGAGGGCCGGTGCCGGGCTCGTCACGCTGGCGGTGCCGGAGTCGCTCCAGCCGCTCTTCGCGGCCAAGGTCGTGGAGGCGACGACGATGCCGCTCGCCGAGGACGACGTCGAGGAGGTGGACCCCGAGCCCGCCCTGGCCCGGATCCTCGACCACGATCACGACGCCCTCGTCATCGGGCCCGGCCTCCGCCCCTCGCTGGCCACCGGCGAGCTCGTCCGGGGCGTGCTGGGGCCCGCCGGGGGCGAGGACGCCTGCCCCGCCGTCGTCGACGCCGAGGCGCTGCGGACGCTCGCCGCCGAGGACGGCTGGTGGGAGGGCGTGCGCCGCCCGTCCGTCCTGACGCCCCACGCTGGCGAGTTCGCCCGGCTGCGGGCCGCCTCCGGCATCTCCCCGCGCACCGACGGCGACCTCAACGAGGACGACGATGCCCGGCGCGAGGCGGCGCTCGACGCCGCCGCGACCTGGGGGCACGTCGTGGTCCTCAAGGGTGCCCGCACCGTCATCGCCGCCCCGGACGGGTCGGCCGCGGTCGCGCCCTTCGAGAACCCGGGCCTGGCGACCGGCGGGACCGGCGACGTCCTCGCGGGGACGATCGGGGCGCTGCTCGCCCAGGGCCTCGCGCCGTACGCGGCGGCGCGCCTCGGCGTCTACCTGCACGGCCTCGCCGGCGAGGCAGTGCGGGCGCGGGTGGGCGACTCGGGGATCCTGGCCGGCGACCTCCCCCTCGAGGTTGCCCTCGCCCGGCGCCGGCTCGCCGGTGACGCGGAGCGGCGGGCCGGCGGGAGCCGGGTCGGCTTCCGGGGCGGCGAGACGGCCCCGCCCGTGCACGACGCCCCGTGACCGGTCCCGGCGGACCGGGTGGCGACGGCATCGACGCGCGCCTCCGCGCGGCGGGCCTGCCGCCCCTGCTCCGCAGCGCCTGGCTCGAGGTCGACCTCGATCGCCTGGCCGGCAACCTCGCCGCCATCCGGGCGGCCCTGCCCGGCAGCGTGGCGGTGGAGGTCGTCGTCAAGGGCGACGCCTACGGCCACGGCGCCGTCCCGATCGCGCACGCGTCCCTGGCGGCGGGCGCCCGCGGCCTGTGCGTGGCCACCCTCGACGAGGCCCTCGAGCTGCGGGCGGCCGGCATCTCGGCCCCGGTCCTGGTGCTCTTCCAGGTCCCGCCCGACGGCGCCGTCACGGCGGCCCGCGCCGGCGTGGCGATCGCGGCGGGCGATGCCGGCCTCCTGGCGGCGTCGATCGCGGCCTACGGGGCGGCCCGCCGTCGGGCCCGTCGCCCCCTGCCCGACCTCTCCGTCCAGCTGGCCCTCGAGACCGGCCTGGGGCGCGACGGGCTGACGACCGCAGAGGCCGTGGCGGCCGGCCGGCTCGCCATGGCCTCGCCGGGCGTCGTGCTGCGCGGCGCCTGGTCGCACCTCCAGGCGCCGGGTGACCGCGCCCTGATGGACGGCCAGGTCGAGCGTTTCGCAGCCGCCGTCGACGCGCTCCGCGCGGCGGGGATCGACGTCCCGCACCGGCACCTGCTCGCCTCCGGGGGGCTCCTCGCGGTCGAGCGCCTGGTCGCCGGGGAGCGCCCGGTCTTCGACGGGCTGCGGGTGGGGCTCGTCGCCTACGGCATCGTCCCCGACGGGCTGGCGATCGGTCCGGCCGCGACGGGGATCCACGCTGGCCTCCGCCCCGTCCTCTCCCTGCACGCCCTCCCGATCCGGGTGGCCGACCTTCCGGCCGGCACGGGCATCAGCTACGGCCCGTCATTCGTGACGCCCCGCCCGAGCCGGATCGCCACCCTCCCGGTGGGGTATGCCGACGGGTGGTCGCGGGCGCTCTCGAACCGGGCCACGGCCCTCGTGCGCGGCCGCCGGGTCCCGCTCGTGGGGACGGTGGCGATGGATGCCGTGATGGCGGACGTCACCGACGTCCCGGGACCGCCCGTGACGACGGCCGACGAGTTCGTCCTCCTCGGCTCGCAGGGCGGCGACGAGATCACGGCCGGGGAGCTGGCGCAGGAGCGCACCACGATCAGCCACGAGGTCGTGACCGAGATGTCCCGGCGACTTGCCCGGGTGTACACTGCGCGGGCCGCGGCGGTCGGCATCCGTACGCTCACGGAGGAGCGGGGAAGATGGCGCGGCTCCCGCTCTGGTTCGGCGGTACCTGCGACCTCGAGGTCGACGCGATCGTGAACTCCGCGAACGTCACGCTCCGAACATCCAGCGGCAGCGCCCGCGCGACGGCGCCCGGCGGCCGCTCGTGACCGGGATCGGCGGCGCCCTCCCCACGCCCGAGCAGCGCGCCGAGCTGGTGGAGGAGGTCGCCCGCGAGATCCTGCTCCACGGGATGACGGCTCCCGCGGTGCTCTTCCTGCAGGCGAGCATGCCCGACGGCATGGCTCCCGGGAGCGGGATGCTGTTCTTCGACCCCGTCCTCCGCCGGCTGTTCGGCGGCGAGAACGCGCCCGCGCGCGCCATCCTCGCCGACGAGCTCGGGATCGAGCAGCTCATCGATCGCCTCGAGGAGCTCGACGAGGACCTGAGCTGGGACGCGTGACCGACGCGGCAGCCCCGGTGCAGGAGGCGGGGGCCGCCCCGGAACGGACGTCGCGCCCACGGCGCGGCACCTTCGTCACCCTCGACCGCGGTACCGCGACCTGCGCCGCGACCGTGGTCGGCCGCGTGGATCGCCGCTGGCGCCTCCTGGCGGCGACCGCCGTTCCCGCCCCGTCCATCCCGGCCGCGGACGTCCTCGTCGAGCTTCTCCTTGATCGGGTGCGCGCGGCCGACCCTCTCCTGGCGGCGAGCCTCGGACTCGAGGAGCCGGGCACGGTCCCGCCCCTCCTCGAGGCACGCGGCAGCGCCACCCGGCAGGCGGTCGTCCTGGCCGCCACCGAGGCCGGCCGCGGGCGCCTCGAGGCGGACGCCAGGGCCGCCGGGTGGCTGACGACGGGAGTGAGCGCCGAGCGCCTCGACCCCCTCGAGGCCACCCGCCTGGCGACCCGCCCCGACGTGGCCGCCCTCGTGGTCGGGACGGCCGATCCGCCGGCCGCCGACGAGCGCGACCTCGTCGGCGAGCTGGTGGCGCTCGCGGCCGGGGTGGCGGAGCGCCGGCCCGGGGTGCTCGTCGTCCTCGTGGGCGCGGCCGCCGCCCGGGCCTCCGCATTCCCGCTCGGGACGGAGGTCGTGACCGTGCCGCGGCCGCACGACGACGCCACGACGGACCTCCGCTCCCTGCTCGCCGCGCGACGCGCGGGCCCGGCCGACGCGCGCCACGCGCTGGCCGCGGCGACCGCGACGCTGGCCGGGACGCTCGACCTCAGGGTGGAGCTTCTCGAGATCGGCATGAGCGGAGCGCTTCGCGCCCGGGCGGAGCCGGGCGTCGAACCCGGCGCGCCGGCCCGGATCGCTGCCGTCGAAGCACCGTCGGCGGGCCTCGGCCTCGTCGACGACGACGCCGCCCTCGATCGGATCGCGGCGTGGGCGACCTTCGGCCTCGACCGGGCCCGCCTGCGCGACCGGCTCGCCGAGCTGCGCCTCGCGCCGTGGGCCGACCCCGGGGGGGACGGCGCGCTTCTCCGCGCGGCGGCGCTCCGGGCGGCGCTCGGGCGGCTGGTCGAGGGCACCGCGGAGCTCGACGGCCCACCGCCCGACCTGGTGGTCCTCGCGGGCGGCGCGTGGTCGTCGATCCCGCCGCCCACCGCCCTCCTCGTGCTCGCCGACGCGATGCGCCGGCCGGGCGTGGTCCAGGTGGCCCTCGACACGGCCCGCCTGCTCGCCCCGCTCGGGACGATCGAGGACGACGCGGAACGGGGCCGCGTCCTGGGCGAGCTCGTCACTGACGCCCTCGTTCCGCTCGGCACCCTGGCGATCGCCCGCGGCGTCCGCGCCGGCCGCCAGGCCGGGCAGCTCCGGCTCACCGCCGGCGACACGCCCGTGGACCTCCAGCTCGCGGGCGGCCGCCTCGCGCTCGTGGACCTGCCGCCCGGCCAGGCCGGGGCCGTCGACCTCGGGTTCCGCGTCCCCGTGGACCTCGGCGTGCGGGGCAAGCGGTTCGCGGTCCAGGCGACCGGCGGCCTGGCGGGCCTGGTCGTCGATCTCCGCGACGCGCCCCTCCGGCTGCCCGCGCGGGCCGACGATCGCCGCGCCATCCTGGGAAGCTGGGAAGCGGCGCTCTGGCCCGAGCGCGACCGATGAGCGGCCTGCCGCTGGTCACCTCGCGTCCGCTCCTCGTCGGCGCGCCGCGCGTCCGCGTGCCGCTCCAGCCCGGCGACCGGATCGTGGCGAGCGAGGGAGCGAGGGTGGTCGCCGGCGACCTGCTCGCGGAGCGGGTGCGCGACGCCCGGCTCGTCGAAGCCGGCCGCAGCTCGACGACGGGGCGTCCCGGGTCCTGGATCGCCGCGGAGCCCGGGCGGCGCGGGACCGCACCGGCAGGCGAGCTCCTGTTCGAGCACGGCGGCCGCCGCCGCATCGCCACCGGGCCGCATCCTGACCTCGTCACCGCCCCCGCGGCCGGGCGCGTGGTCGCGATCCACCCGGGCGCCGAGCTCGTGCTCCAGCTCGACGGGACCGGGATTCCCGGCACCGAGCTCCTGGGCGATCCCGGCCACGGTCGGCTCGCGCTCCTGCCGGGCGAGGGCGACGGGCGGATCCCGCTGGAGGTCGCCCACGCGGGCGCGATCGTCGTCTTCGGCGGCCGGGCCGACGCCGAGACGCTCACCCGCGCCCGGGCGATGGGGATCGCCGGGGCCGTGGTCCCGGCCCTGGCCGAGCGCGACCGGCGCGACGTCGTCGCCTCCGAGGCTCGCCAGCGGGCCGGGCTCCACCGCCTGGCGGCCTTCCCCGTGCTCATCCTGGACGGCTACGTGCGCCGGTCGCTGGCGGAGGCGGTCCGGGAGGTCCTGCTCGCCCTGGCCGGATCGGAGGTGGGCCTCGTGGGGGGCCCGCCGATGCTCGTGACCGCCCGGGCGACCGGCGACCTCCCGCTGCCCGTCCGCGACCATGTCCGGGTGCGGGGCGGCCCGGAGGTCGGGCGCGAAGGCCGGTTCATGGGTCTCGCCGGGCCGCGCCGCCTGCCGGCCGGGATCGTGGTCGAGACCGCCCGGGTCGAGCTCGACGACGGCCGCGAGGTGATCGTCGCCCTCGGCGATCTCGAGCGGTTCACCTGACCCCCGGCCGGGGCGTCGCACCGGCGCGGCGGAGGGACGTCGGCGGCGGACGCTTCGGGTAGGCTCTTGCGGTGACCGCGCCCCGCGCCGCCGTCCGGCGGACCAGCCGCTCGCCCGCCGCCACGCGCGCGCTCGGCGCGCGCGTGGGTACCGCGGCGCGCCCGGGCGACGTGATCGCCCTGTCCGGCCCCCTCGGCGCCGGCAAGACCGAGCTGGCCCGCGGCATCGCCCGCGGCCTCGGGGTCGTCGAGCCGATCGCCTCGCCCACCTTTATCCTCATCGCCGAGCACGCCGGGCGCGTCCCGCTCTTCCATGTCGACTGCTATCGCCTGGGCGGGGCCGAGGACGCCCTGGCCGCGGGGATCCTGGACGACCGGGCGGCGGAGGGCGTCACGGTGATCGAGTGGGCCGAGCGGCTCGGGGCCGCGCTGCCGCCCGGCCGCCTTGACGTTGCGATCGACGGCGCGGGCGATGCCCCGCGCGCGCTCGTCATGCGGGCGACCGACGCCCGCCACGCCCGCCTCCTCGGGGCGCTGGCATGACGGCCGCGGCCCGCGAGCGGACCGGGGAGCCCCTCGTCCTTGCGATCGAGACCGCCACGAGCCGGGCCCTCGTCGCCCTGGGCACGCTCGCCGGCGAGCTCCGCGCCGTCGACGAGTGGGACGCGGGCCACCGACACGCCGAGGAGCTCCTCGTCCGCATTGCCGCGCTCCTGGCGGGGGCAGGGCTCGGGCGGCCACGTCCGGGCGCCCTCGCCGGCATCGTGGCCGGCACGGGCCCGGGTGGGTTCACGGGGCTCCGCGTCGGGCTGGCGACGGCGCACGGGATCGCTCGGGCGGCCGCCGCGCCGCTCGTCGGCATCCCAACCGGCGTGGCGCTGGACGCCGCGGCCCGGACCGCCGGCGCCGTGCCACCGGGCGTCGGGATCGCGCTCGCGCTGCCGGCCGGCCCGGCCGCCCTCTACCTGGTCCGCGACGGGCGGGCGACCCTGGCTCGTTCCGACGAGCTGGTCGACGATCCCGCATCCGGCCTCGCGCTCGTGGCCGTCGACCTGGCGGGCCGTGCGCCGGAGGAGGCCACGGCCCGCGGCGCGGCGGCCCGGGCCGGTCTCGCCGCGGCGCTTCTCCGCCTGGGCGCCGCGCGGCTCCGCGCCGGGGTAGACGACGGGGGCGCCGTGGCGCCCGAGTACGTGACGATGCCGCGCGGCGTGGCCGTCGGGGCCGGGGAGGTCGCATGGTCGCCCGGCCGCCCGTGAGGATCGTCATCGACCGGATGACGCACGCGGATCTCGCCGCGGTCCAGACGATCGAGAAGGCGAGCTTCACGACGCCGTGGCCCGCGTACGCCTACCGCAACGAGCTGGAGACGAACCAGCTGGCCCATTACCTGGTCGTGCGGGCCGGGCGCGCGGTCGTGGGCTACGCGGGGATCTGGCTGATGGTCGACGAGGCCCACGTGACGACGTTCGCGGTCAGCCCGGCCTGGCGCCGCCGGCGCATCGGGGAGCGGCTCATCCTGGCCCTCCTCGACCTCGCCATCGCCCGCGGGGCCCGCGAGGCCACCCTCGAGGTCCGTCTCTCGAACCTGGGTGCCCGGCGGCTCTACGAGAAGTACGGGTTCCGGCCCGTCGGCATCCGGCCGCGCTACTACAGCGACGACCACGAGGACGCCCTGATCATGACGACCGAGCCCCTCGAAGGCCCGGCGATGACGGCCCGCCTCGCCCAGCGGCGGGCCGAGCTCGCGGCGCTGCCGGAGCCCGAGGCGCCGGAGTGAGCCGCGGCCTGCTCCTGGCCGTCGAGTCCTCCTGCGACGAGACCGGAGTCGCGCTCCTCGACGGGCCGCGGCGCATCGTCGCCCACGCCGTCGCCAGCCAGGTCGCGCTCCACGCCGGGGCCGGCGGCATCGTCCCCGAGGTGGCCGCGCGGGCGCACCTGCGCTGGCTCGACCCGGCGCTCGACGTGGTCCTCGCCGAGGCGGGGGTGACGCTGGCTGACGTGCGCTCGGTCGCGGTGACGGCGGGGCCCGGCCTCGTCGGCTCGCTCCTCGTCGGGCTCTCGTACGCGAAGGCCCTCGCCTGGGCGCTCGACGTGCCCCTGGTCGGGGTCAACCACCTCGAGGGCCACCTCTACGCCGCGTGGCTCCTGGACCCCGGCGAGCCCGATCGCCCGGAGCCGGCCTTCCCGCTCGTCGCCCTCGTCGTCTCGGGGGGGCACACCTTCCTCGTCGAGATGCACGACCACCTCGCCTACCGCCTCCTCGGCGAGACGGTCGACGATGCGGCCGGCGAAGCCTTCGACAAGGCCGGGCGCCTGCTTGGCCTCGGGTATCCCGGCGGCCCGGCGATCGCGGGGGCCGCCGCGGAGGCCCACGGCCCGGCGGACCGGCTCCCCCGGGCCTGGCTCGGCGACTCGTACGACTTCAGCTTCTCGGGCCCCAAGACCGCCCTCCGGCGCCTCGTGGAGGCCGAGCTGGCCGCCGCCGGTCGTCCCTCGACCGAGGGCGGGGGCCGCCTGGACGCGTCGCGGGTCGCCACGCTGGCCGCCGCCGTCCAGGAAGGCATCGTGGACGTCCTGGCCACGAAGACGCTCCGGGCCGCGGAGGCGCTGGGCGCCCGGACGATCGTCGTGGGCGGCGGCGTCGCCGCGAACGCGGCGCTGCGCGCGCGCCTGGCGGCCGGCGCGGCCGGCCTCGGGGTCGACCTCGTCATCCCCCGGCCCGGGCTCTGCACTGACAACGGGGCGATGATCGGGGCCGCGGGCGCCCGTCGCCTGGCCGCCGGCGAGACCGCCGGCCTCGACCTGGGCGTGCGTGCATCCTGGCCGCTCGCGCGCCCCGCGGGCGCCCCGGCCTCGCGCCGGCCACCCACCCGGGGCGCTGCCGCCCGTGCCTATGCCCGGGCCCGTGACGCCGAGGCGGACGCGGCCGGACGGATGGGCGGATGAGCCCCGCCGCGATCCGCCTCGACCCGGCCGCGGTGCGGCGCGCCCTCCGCGAGGCAGGCCTGCACGCCCAGCGCCGCTTCAGCCAGAACTTCCTGGCCGACGTCGACGTCCTCGAGGCCATCCTCGCGGAGGCGGCCCCGGCCCCGGGCCGCCGGGTCCTGGAGATCGGCCCCGGGCTCGGCATCCTCACGGCGGGGCTGCTCGCCGCGGGGGCCCGGGTCACCGCGGTGGAGATCGACCGGGGCATGGTCGCCCACCTCCGCGGCTCGTTCGCCCTCGAGCTCGCGGCGGGCGCCCTCGTGGTCATCGAGGGCGACATCCTCGACGCCGACCTTGCCGCCCTCGCCGCCTCCCCGTACGACGTCGTGGCCAACCTGCCCTACCACGTCACGAGCCCCGTCCTCCACCATCTCCTGGGCGGCGAGGCGGGGCCGCGGCCGGAGCGCTGCGTGCTGATGGTCCAGCGCGAGGTCGCGGAGCGGATCGCGGCGCCGCCCGGGGGGATGAGCTACCTCTCGGTCTTCGTCCAGTACCACGCGGCCGCGTCGATCGTGCGGCGGGTCCCGCGCGACGCGTTCGAGCCCGCGCCTGACGTGGAATCGGCGATCCTCGCCCTCGACGTCCGCGCCCCCGACGCCGCCGGGCGCCTGCCGGCCGCGATGGAGGACGACCTGTGGCGCCTCGTCCAGGCGGGCTTCCGCGAGCGGCGCAAGATGCTCCACAACATCCTCCCCCGCCAGCTGCCGATCGATCCGGCGGTGATCGGCGCGGCCCTCGCGGAGGCCGGCATCGCGGGCGACCGCCGCCCGCAGACGCTGCGGGTGGCGGACTGGATCGCGCTCCTGGGGGCGCTCGGCCCCATCCCGGCGGATCGACGCGGCCGCCGGGCGGACGGCTCGCCGTGAGCGTGGCGCCCGGTCGCGTCACGCCGCTCGTGCGGGTCGCGCCCGCCAAGCTGAACCTGACGCTGGCGGTCGTGGGACGGCGGTCGGACGGGTTCCACGCCCTCCACTCGGTGATGGCCACGCTCGACCTGGCGGATCGCCTCGCCCTGGGGCCGGCCTTCGGCCCCGAGGACCGCCTCCACGTGGTGAGCGGTGGCGGCCCCGCGCCGGACCTCGGGCCGGAGCGCGAGAACCTCGTCCGGCGGGCGCTCGAGGCCGCCCGGCGAGCGGTCCGCGCGGCCGGCGACGACCGCCCCCTGCCGGCCCTCGCCGTCCGCCTCGAGAAGCGGATCCCGGTGGCGGCGGGCCTCGCGGGCGGCTCGTCGGACGCGGTCGCGGCCCTCGACGGGGCGCTCGAGGCATGGGGCGTCGCCGACCTCCTGGACGCCGACGCGCGGGCGGCCGTCGCGGCGTCGCTGGGCTCCGACTGCCCGTTCTTCCTCGCCGGCGGCTGGGCGGCCGTCGAGGGCCGGGGGGAGCTCGTGCGGCCGCTGCCGCCGCCACGTGGCGAGGCGCCGGGCGTCGTGCTGGTCACCCCGTCGGTCGCCATCTCGACGTCGGCGGTCTTCGAGCGCTACGCCGCGGGCATCCGGCCGTCGGGCGGCGCTGCCCTCGCGTCCTCCACCCACCTCGCCGTGGAGCTGCGGGCCGGGCTCTCGACGGCGCGCCTCCTCGAGCGCGCGGGCGCCCTCGCGTTCGCCAACGACCTGGCCCCCGCGGCCGCCGACCTCGTCCCCGCGCTCGTCCCGGCCCGCCGGGCGCTGGCGCGGCTCCTGGAACGGCCGGTGGGCCAGTCGGGATCCGGCCCCACGCTCTGGGCGCTCTCGCCGTCGAAGGCCGACGCGCTGGGCGACGCCGCGATCGTCCGCGCCGCGCTGGCCGACGGGCTGCTCTCCCTCCCCGGCGAGGCGCCCGCCTTCGTCGCCGCCGCGGCCCTCGTCGGCGGACCGCCGACCGTGCCATCCTGAGCACCCCGAAGGAGACCGCCATGTCCCGTCGCCCGATCACGACACCCGAGGCCCCCGGAGCCATCGGGCCCTACAGCCAGGCCATCGCCGCCGGCGGGTTTCTCTTCTGCTCGGGCCAGCTGGGCCTCGACCCCGCGACCGGCGACTTCGTCGCGGGCGGCGTCGAGGCACAGGCGGCGCGCGCCATGATGAACCTCGGCAACGTGCTGGAGGCCGCCGGCTGCACCTTCGGCGACGTCGTGAAGACGACCGTCTTCCTGGCCGACATGGCGGACTTCGCAACCGTCAACGCCGTCTACGGCCGCTTCGTGACCGACCCGCCGCCGGCCCGCTCCACCGTCCAGGTCGCGGCGCTCCCGAAGGGCGGCCGGGTGGAGATCGAGGCGATCGCCCTCCTCCGCCGGTAGCGGTGGATCGGCCCTTCGGTTGACGAACCCGAGCACCCGCCCCTACGATCCCGGGACCACATGACACCCGATCCAGCCACGCCGGCCGGCCGTCGCCCGGACCCGGAGCCCGCCGCGCTCACGGGTCACCCTGCTCGCCCCGCCTCCCGATGACCCATCCCGTCGCCATCGTGCTCGCCGGCGGGCTCGGCACCCGCATGCGGTCGGGCACCCCGAAGCTCCTGCACGCTCTCTGCGGGCGGCCGATGCTCGCCTATGTGCTGGACGCCGCCCGGGCCGCGACCGGCGCCGACCCGATCGCCGTGGTCTCGCCGGCCACCGCCACCGTGCGCGACGCGTTTCCCCAGGGCGTCGCCTTCGCGCTGCAGGAGCGTCCCGACGGCACCGGCGACGCCCTGCGGGCGGGCCTGGCCGCCGTCCCGGCGGCGGCCGACGAGGTCGTCGTCCTCAACGGCGATGTCCCGCTGATCGAGGCGGAGGTGGTGGTCGGGGTCCTGGAGCGGCGGAGGGTCGCCGGCGCAGCCCTCGCGCTCGTCTCGTTCGACGCCTGGGAGCCGGGCCGGCTCGGCCGCGTCATCCGGGCCGCCGACGGCGAGCGCGTGAGCCGCGTCGTCGAGGCGAAGGACGCGACGCCCGACGAGCTGGAGGCGAGCGAGGTCAACGCGGGCATCTACGCCTTCGACGCGGCCTGGCTGCGCGGCGCGATCGGGCGGCTCACCCCGTCGCCCGCGACCGGGGAGCTCTACGTGACGCAGCTCGTCGACCTCGCGAACAGCGACGGCCGGACCGTCGTCGCCTTCGAGGCCCCCGACGACGGGGCGCTCGACGGAATCAACGATCGGGCCGAGCTGGCCGAGGCGGCGGTCGTCCTCCGCGAGCGGATCAACGTCGCCTGGCTCCGGTCCGGCGTCACGATGCTCGACCCGGCCACGGCCTACGTCGACGCCGAGGTGGAGCTGGCCCCCGACGTGACGCTCGAGCCCAACGTCATCCTCCGCGGCCGGACCCGGGTCGGGGAGGGGACGATCATCGGCGCCGGGAGCCAGCTGCTCGACACGGTCGTGGGGGCCCGTTGCCGCGTCTGGGCCAGCATCCTGGAGTGCGCCGAGGTGGAGGAGGGGACCACGATCGGCCCCTTCAGCCACCTGCGCCCGGGCAGCTCGATCGGGCCCGGCGTCGAGCTCGGCAACTTCGCCGAGGTGAAGAACAGCCGCCTCGAGGCCGGGGTCAAGCAGCACCACGTGAGCTACCTCGGCGACGCCCACGTCGGCGAGGGGACGAACGTCGGGGCGGGCACGATCACCGCCAACTACGACGGCGTTCGCAAGCACCACACCGAGATCGGGAGGGGTGTCTTCCTGGGCGTCGACACGATGCTCCGCGCGCCCCTGACGCTCGGCGACGGCTCCCGGACCGGCGCCGGCGCCGTCGTCACGAAGGACGTCCCGCCGGGCAAGCTCGCCGTCGGCGTCCCGGCCCGCATCCGCGACCCGCGGCCGCCCGCCGCGGCCGCGCCCGGCGAAGCCGCCGCGGCCGCGCCCGACGAGAGCGAGGCGTCCGGGGCCGCCGCCCCGCCGCCGGCCGAGCGGCCGGACGGCACCCCCCGCTCCAGCCGCCCATGAACGTGCTGGCCGACCTCGCGATCATCGTGGCCCTCACGGCGCTCGAGGCCTTCTTCGTGGCCGCCGAGATCGCCCTCGTCTCCGTCCGGCGGAGTCGCGTCGACCAGCTCGTCGACGAGGGGAGCAGCGGCGGCCGGCGCGTCCGCCGGCTGCTGGACGACCCCGGCCGGTTCCTCGCGGTCAGCCAGCTCGGCCTCACGGTCATCGGGTTCTTCGCCTCGGCGTTCGCGGCGGTCAGCCTCGCCCACGAGCTCGCGAGCTTCCTGGTCGGGCTGGGGATGGCGGTCGAGACAGCGGACGTGACGGCCCTCGTCATCGTCACCGTGCTGCTCGCCCTGTTCACGATCGTGTTCGCCGAGCTCGTCCCGAAGATGCTCGCGCTGGCCCACGCGGAGCGCTTCGCGATCGCCCTGGCTGGCCCCGTGGATGTCCTCGGCCGCCTGCTCGGCCCGCTGATCGCCCTGCTCACCGGCCTGACCCGGGCGCTCGTCCGCCCGTTCGGCGGAGACGTGTCGAAGGAGGGCCAGATCACCGCTGCCGAGCTCAAGCTCATCGTGGAGCGCGGCGGCGAGGAGGGGATCCTCGAGGCCGAGGAGGAGCAGATGATCCACGCGGTCATCGAGCTCGGCGACAGCCGCGTCCACGAGGTGATGGTCCCCCGGATCGACATCGTCGGCCTCGACGCGGACGTCGACCTCGAGACGGCGGTCGACCGGATCATCGAGGAGGGCCACAGCCGGCTCCCGGTCTGGGAGGGCTCGGTCGACCGGGTGCTCGGGATCCTCTACGCCAAGGACCTGCTGCCGTTCCTCAAGAAGGCCTCGGGCGAGCGCCCCTCCGTCCGCTCGCTGCTCCGGCCGCCCGTCTTCGTCCCCGAGTCGATGTCGATCGACGATCTCCTCCACGAATTCCAGCGCCGCAAGGTCCACCTCGCGATCGTCGGCGACGAGTACGGCGGCACCGCCGGCCTCGTGACGATCGAGGACCTCCTCGAGGAGATCGTCGGCGAGATCCAGGACGAGTACGACGAGGAGGAGGAGATGGTCGTCCGCGTCGACGACGACAGCATCCGCTTCGACGGGCGGGCGTCGGTCGACGAGATCGGCGACGCCTGGGAGGACCTCGACCTCGACCACCTCCTCGAGGATCGCGACGAGTACGACACGATCGGCGGCCTTGTCTTCCACCGGATCGGCGGCGTGCCCACCCCGGGCGACGTCGTGGAGCTGGACGGCGTCACGATCACCGTCGAGTCGACGGACGGGCGGCGCGTCTCGAAGGTGCTGGTGACCCGCCGGCGGGCGGCTGCTGACCAGGCCGACGACGCCGACCGCTGACCGGCGGCGTCTCGGCGCTACGCCGAGATCACGCTCCGCATGATCTGCTCGAGCCTGGCGCGGGCGGCCGGCTGGACGACGCCGGCCGCGTCGAGCTGGGCGATCGCCTCGTCGCGCCAGCGGCGGGCCTCCGTCCGCGTGTAGTCCCGGGCGCCCGTCCGCTCGAGGATCGCCACCGCCTCCGCGATCTCGCCGACGCCCGGGTCCGGGTGCGCGTAGACGGCCTCGAGGTGCGCCCGGTCGGCAGGCGTCGCGTGCTCGAGAGCGAAGATGACGGGGAGCGTCTTCTTGTGCTTGGCCAGGTCGGTGGGCTCCTTGCCCGTCGCCTGCTCCTGGCCCCAGATCCCCAGCAGGTCGTCGTTCAGCTGGAAGGCGAGGCCCAGGGCCCAGCCGAACTTCCGGTAGCGGGTGATGACCGCCTCGTCGTCGGTGGCCAGCAGGGCGCCGGCCTCGATGCTCGCGGAGATCAGGGCGGCGGTCTTGCGCCCGATCATGTCGAAGTAGAGGTCGACGGTCATGGTGATGTCGTGCTCGCCCGTCCAGATGTCGATGTACTGGCCCTCGCACAGCGCGAGGCACGTCGCGTCGTACAGGCGCATCAGGCGGAGCACCTTGGCGTCGCTGAAGCCGAGCTCGGTGAGCCGGTGGAGCGCGACGCGCGACAGGACGAAGACGGCGTCGCCGGTGTTGACCGCCTGGGGGATGCCGTGCAGGGTCCACAGCGTGGGCCGGTGCCGGCGCTCGCGGTCGCCGTCCTCGATGTCGTCGTGGATGAGGCTGAAGTTGTGGCCCAGCTCGACGGCGGCGGCGCCGGGCAGGGCCGGCGCGTACTCCCCCGTGATCGAGGCGTAGGCAAGGAGCCCCAGCAGCGGCCGCAGCCGCTTGCCCGAGGAGCCCGAGCCGTCGAGGCCCATGTGGTAACGGACCATCTCGTACATCCCGCGGGTCGACGGGTCGCGGTCGACCGCGAGGCGGAAGATCTCCGCCTCGACGTCGGCGATCAGGACGGGCAGGTCGAAGTCGAGGGGGGTCGCCACGGGCACGATGATAGACCGCCCGGGCGCCACGGCGGGTCTCGGCGTGGGCCACGCGGCGGGGGTCCGCCCCGGCTCCCGCGCGCCGTGGCGAGGGCGGCCACGGGTCAGGTGCACGGGTGGTACGGTCCCCTGGTGCCCGAGCGACGCCTCTACGTGACGGACGCCATCGTCCTGTCTCGCTTCGACTACGGCGAGGCGGACCGGATCCTCACGCTGCTCACGCCGGGGCTCGGCAAGATCAAGGCGATCGCGAAGGGGATCCGCCGGCCGACGAGCCGGATCGGAGGGTCGCTGGAGCCGCTCGCCGAGCTGCGCCTGCAGCTCGCCAGGGGCCGCACCTTCGACGTCGTCACCCAGGTGACGATGCAGCACGCCTGGCTGGGCCTCCACGACCGCCTGGAGGTGACGGCGACCGCCTGGTACTGCGCCGAGCTGCTGGAGCGGTCCCTCGAGGAGCGCCACGCGGCCGAGCCGCTCTACCTGCTCCTCCGCCGGGCGTACGAGCTGCTCGACGCGGAGATGGCGCCCGAGCGGGTCGCCCGCTGGTTCGAGATGCGCCTGTGCGACGAGCTGGGCGTCCGCCCGGAGGTTGATCGCTGCGTCGAGTGCGACCGCCTGCTCGAGGCGGGGGAGGAGATTCGCTGGATCCCGCGCCTCGGCGGCGTCCTCTGCGGACGTCACGGCGGCCCGTCGATCGCGGCGGCCGGGCTCTCGACGGCCGCGCTCAGAGTGCTGAAGGCGTACCAGCGGATGGACGTGGAGGCGCTGGCCGGGCTGCGGCTCCCGCGGGCGGTGGAAGCCGAGGTGGAGCGCGTCATGGGCGAATTCGTCCGCCACGTGATGGAGCGCGACACGCGATCGCGGCGGTTCCTCGAGGAGGTTCGCGCAGGGTACGGCGCGCCGGGCAGCCCGCCCGCGGCGCCGGCAGCCGACGGGCGGCCCGGATGATTCGCCGGGGAGCCGACGCCCGGCCCGCCCGCGATCCGCCAACGGGCCCGTTGCCCCGCCCTGCTACGATCCGCCGCGAACCCCCCCTGCCTGGGCATGCCACGCTCGGGCCAACCGTGGAGTCGACCCCATGACCGAGCCCGCCGCCGACCCGGACGCCGTCGCGCCGTCCGTCCGCGACCTCGACACGATCGTCAGCCTGAGCAAGCGCCGCGGCTTCGTCTACCCCTCGTCCGAGATCTACGGCGGCATCAACGCCGTCTGGGACTACGGGCCGCTCGGCGTCGAGCTGAAGAACAACGTCAAGCGCGCCTGGTGGCGGGCGATGGTCCAGTCGCGCGACGACATCGTCGGGCTCGACTCCGGGATCCTGATGCACCCCCAGATCTGGGTGACGTCGGGGCACGTAGCGGAGTTCAACGACCCGATGGTGGAGTGCGGGACCTGCCGGCGCCGCTACCGTGTCGACGAGCTGCCGGGCGCCGAGGACCTCGGGCCGCAGGAGCTCCTCGACCCGGGGATCGTCGCCCGTCTCGGCCTGGCCTGCCCGAACGACGGGGGCCCGCTCGGCGCGCCGCGCCGGTTCAACCTCATGCTCAAGACCTTCCTCGGCCCCGTCGAGGACGAGGCGGCGGTCGTCTACCTGCGCCCGGAGACCGCCCAGGGCATCTACGTCAACTTCCGGAACGTGCGCGACACGGCCCGCAAGAAGATCCCCTTCGGCATCGCCCAGATCGGCAAGGCGTTCCGCAACGAGATCAGCCCCGGCAACTTCGTCTTCCGGATGCGCGAGTTCGAGCAGATGGAGATGCAGTACTTCGTGCGCCCGGAGACGGCCGCCGACCAGTTCGAGGCCTGGCTGCCGCGGCGCCGGGCGTGGTACGAGGCCTACGGCGTGGCGCCCGAGCGCCTCCGCTTCCGGGAGCACCGGCCCGACGAGCTGGCCCATTACGCGAAGAAGGCGGTGGACGTCGAGTACCGCTTCCCGTTCGGCTGGAAAGAGCTCGAGGGGATCCACAACCGGGGCGACTGGGACCTCGGCCGGCACGCCAAGGAGTCGGGCCAGAACCTGGAGTACTTCGACCCGGCGACCGAGGAGCACTTCATCCCCTGGATCATCGAGACGTCGGCCGGGGGCGACCGGGCCGCGTTCACGTTCCTGATCGACGCCTACCGCGAGGAGGAGGTCCGCGGCGAGAAGCGGGTCGTCCTGGGGCTGCACCCCGACCTCGCCCCGTACAAGGTGGCCGTCCTCCCGCTCCTCAAGAAGCGCCCCGAGATCGTCGGGATGTGCCACCGCATCAAGGACGACCTGAAGCGCCACATGATGGCCGTCTACGACGACACCGCGGCGATCGGGAAGCTCTACCGGCGCCAGGACGAGATCGGCACGCCGTGGTGCGTCACCGTCGACGTGGACTCGCTCGAGGACGGCAACGTCACCGTCCGCGAGCGCGACGGGATGACCCAGGACAGGATCGGCGCCGACCAGGTGACGCGCTACATCACCGAACGGCTCGAGGCGGCCCGCCCGGCCGGCCTGTAGCCCGCGGTGTCAGCGGCGTCGGCGCCAGGGGGCGTCGTCACCCGGCGCCGGCCGGGCCGCGGGAGGGCTCGGCTACTCGACGGCGGCCGCGACCGGCTCGCCCGAGGCCATCTCGCCCACGGGCGGGTACGCCCCGTTCAGCCAGGCGTCGATCGAGTGCGCGGCCCGCTTCCCGTCGCCCATGGCCAGGATGACGGTCGCGGCGCCGCGGACGATGTCGCCGCCGGCGAAGACGCCGGGGACCGACGCCATGCCGTGCTCGTCGGCGACGATGTAGCCCCGCTGGTCGAGCTCGAGGTCGGGCTCCGACGCGGTGAGGAGCGGGTTCGCGCGCGTCCCGATGGCCACGACGACCATGTCGCAGTCGATGACGAACTCGGAGCCCGCGATGGGCACAGGCCGGCGCCGGCCCGAGGCGTCGGGCTCGCCGAGCTCCATCCGGATGCAGCGGACGCCGGTCACCCAGCGGTTCTCGTCGCCGAGGACCTCGGTGGGTGCGACCTGGAAGTCGAAGCGGATCCCCTCCTGCTCGGCGTGATGGACCTCCTCGACGCGTGCCGGGAGCTCGGCCTTGCCGCGCCGGTAGACGATCGTCGCCTCCTCGGCGCCCAGGCGCTTCGCGGTGCGGACGGCGTCCATCGCCACGTTCCCGCCGCCGACCACGACCACCCGGTGGCCCTTGAGGATCGGCGTGTCGGACTCGGGGTTCCAGGCGCCCATCAGGTTGACCCGGGTCAGGTATTCGTTCGCGGAGTAGACGCCCTTGAGGTTCTCGCCCGGGACGTTCATGAAGACGGGCAGGCCGGCGCCCACCGCGATGAAGACGGCGTCGAACCGCTCGCGCAGCTCGTGGAGGGTGTACGTCCGCCCGATGATGGCGTTGGCCTCGATCTTCACGCCCGACGCCACCAGGCGGTCGACCTCCGCCTGGACGATGTCCTTGGGAAGCCGGAACTCGGGGATCCCGTAGATGAGCACGCCGCCGGCGGCATGGAACGCCTCGAAGATCGTGACGTCGTGGCCGCTCTTCACCAGCTCGCCGGCGGCCGTCAGGCCCGAGGGCCCGGAGCCCACGATCGCGACCGACTTGCCGCTCGCCTTCGGGTTCGCTGCCGGGATCGTCCCGGGGTGCTCCATCGCCCAGTCGGCGACGTAGCGCTCGAGGGCGCCGATCGCGACGGGCGTCCCCTTCTTCGCCCGGACGCAGACGCCCTCGCACTGGATCTCCTGCGGGCAGACGCGCCCGGTGACGCAGGGGAGGGCGTTGTCGCCGAGGAGCGAGGCCGCGGCCCCGGCCATGTCGCCGATCCGCAGGAGCTCGATGAAGCGCGGGATGTCCACCCGGACCGGGCAGCCGGCGATGCAGACGGGGTTCTTGCACTGCAGGCAGCGCTCGGCCTCGAGGACGGCCAGCGGCAGGGAGTAGCCCAGGTTGACCTCGTGGAAGTTGGCTGCCCGAAGCAGGGCATCCTGCTCCGGCATGTGGGTTCGCTCGATCGTCATCCGCTCGCGCGGCGTGAGGGGGTGGTCGAAGGCCGGCTGGTAGTCCAAGTCGCCGTGGGACGCGACCGGGGCCCCCTGGTCGGGGGCGGGGTTCGGCTGGTGGGTCACGCCATGGTCTCCCCGGCGGCAGCGGCCGCCTCCTGCTTTTCGGCGGCCGTCGCGAGCGCCGGGATCAGGCAGCTCCCGTCCGGCGCGTGGATGGGCGCCTGCTCGCGCTCGGCCGCCCGGCGATGGGCGACCTCGAGGGCGCGCGCCTCGAACTCGCGGTAGGTCCCCAGGCGGTCGGCCAGCTCGCGGAAGTCGACCGCGTGCGCGTCGAACTCGGGACCGTCGACGCAGGCGTAGACGGTCTTGCCGCCCACCTGGACGCGGCAGCCGCCGCACATGCCCGTGCCGTCGAGCATGATCGCGTTGAGCGAGGCGAAGGTCGGGACGCCGTAGGGCCGGGTGAGCTCGGCGACGGCCCGCATCATCGGGACGGGCCCCACGGCGTAGACGGCGTCGACGCCGCCGGCCTCGATCACGTCCTTCAGGGCATCGGTGACGAACCCGTGGCGGCCGTAGCTCCCGTCGTCGGTGCAGGTGATGACCTCGCCGGCCCGCCGCAGCTCTTCCTCGAAGATGACCCACTCCCGGGAACGGCCGCCGATGACGCTGGTGACCTTCACCCCCGACTCGGCGAGGCCGAGGGCGATCGGGTAGACGACGGCCGTGCCTACGCCGCCCCCGACGCACACCGCGTGGCCGGATTCGATCAGCTCGGTCGCCCGTCCCAGGGGGCCCGCGACGTCCTGGATCCCGTCCCCGACCTCGAGCGCGACGAGGTCCTCGGTGCTCTTGCCGACCGCCTGGATCACCAGGGTGATCGTGCCCCGCCCCCGGTCCGAGTCGGCGATCGTGAGCGGGATCCGCTCGGCGCCGGGTCCGCGGTGGACGATGACGAACTGGCCCGGCTGGCGGATCTCGGCGATCCGGGGGGCCTCGATGACGAGGCGGGTCACGTTGGGCGAGAGCTGGGCCTTGTCGACGACGGTGTGCATGGCAACTCCAGGGCGGGGGCGGTCTGCGCTCAATCGTGCACGACGCTCGCGCGCGACCCATGCGCCAGCGCGCATATGATCGATGGGCCGAATGGCACCTTTCCGATCGGCAATCTTCTGCTCATCGGGGGTCAGCCCGCGGCGCTCGGCGTCTCGGCGCCCGGGCTCTTCCCCTTCGGCCAGTAGAGCTCCTTCTTCACGTGGAACTCGGGGAAGTTCCGGCCCATCAGGACCCGCTCCACGTTGAGGATCATCTCCGGGTTGCCGCAGATGTAGACGACCGTCCGGTCGGCCCGCAGGCCGAGGTCGTGGCACACGTCGGCGACGACCTGCTCGACGCGGCCGGTGCGGCCCGTCCAGCCGGCGTTCCGCGGATCGCCGGGCCGCGAGATCGTGGGGACGTAGCGGAGAGGGTACGACCCCTCCCGCTCCATCTGCTCGAGGTCCTCGCGATAGCCGAGGTCCGAGGCGTGGGAGACGCCGTGCAGCACCACGGTCTTGCGCGGCTTCCCGTGGGCCTGCGTCTCCCGGATCATCGACATGAACGGGGCCAGGCCCGTGCCGGTCGACACGTAGAGGTGGGTGCGCCGGTCGTCGGGCTCGAGCATGAACTTGCCCTTCGGCCCGGTCATCCGCATTCGCGCCCCAACCCGGAGCCGCCAGAGAAGCGTCGTGAAGCGGATGATCGGGACCAGGCGGATATAGAGCTCGTAGCCCTCGCTGCCCGCGACCGCCGGCGCGGACGCCACGGAGTACGGCCGCTGCCAGAGCTTCTCGTCGGCGAAGACCCCGATGGTCATGTACTGGCCCGGCTCGAAGGGAGCGGGCTCGCCGTCGAAGCGGACCCAGATGGAGGCCAGGTCGGCCGTGTGGTCGACGCGCCGCACGAGGGTCGCGTTGTACTGGGGAGCGTCCTCGGCGATGACGCGGGTGTCCTCGACGTGCTGGGTCATGGGGAGAGGATCTCCTGACTGCGGCCGTCCGCGCGGACGCGCTGCCTCGCCGAGTGTAGCCGCGCCTCGTCCACCGCGCGGGGTGGCGGGCGGTCCGGCCCCCGAGAGCGGGCCGACCGGTCCCGGCCCTCGCGGGGGACGCTCGGTACAATCCCCCGTGACACAACGGATCGACCGCGGGGCCGCCTCGCGCCCCGCCCCCATCAGACAGGGAGAACCCGCCCGATGCCCGACGCCGCCCCGTCCACGCGCGCCCACGCGGCCGCGAAGCGCTACATCTACGCCTGGGGCGACGGCCGGGCGGAAGGCAACGGGTCCATGAAGGACCTCCTCGGCGGCAAGGGCGCGGGCCTCGCCGAGATGACGAACGCCGGGCTCCCCACCCCGCCCGGCTTCACGATCACGACCGAGGCCTGCAACGACTACTTCGCCGCCGGGAAGGAGCTGCCGGCCGGCCTCTGGCAGGACGTCCTGGAGGCCGTGAGCGAGGTCGAGGCCCAGACCGGCAAGGGCTTCGGCGATCCGCGGAACCCCCTGCTCGTCTCGGTCCGCTCGGGCGCCAAGTTCTCGATGCCGGGCATGATGGACACGGTCCTCAACCTCGGCCTGAACGAGGAGACGCTGGCCGGCCTCCTCGCCCTCACCGGCAACGAGCGCTTCGGCTGGGACGCCTACCGCCGCTTCATCCAGATGTTCGGGCGGATCGTCATGGGCGTCGAAGGCGAGCGCTTCGAGCACCCGCTCCAGGCCCGGAAGGACCTTCACGGCCCGGACGCCAAGGACACCGACCTGACGGTCGACGACCTCCAGGCCCTCGTCGCCACGTTCAAGAAGGTTGTCGCCGAGGACGCCGGTCGCGAGTTCCCGACCGACCCCCAGGAACAGCTCGACCTGGCCATCAAGGCCGTCTTCGCCTCCTGGTTCGGCAAGCGCGCGAACGACTATCGCAACAGCCAGAAGATCGCCCACGACCTCGGGACGGCCGTCAACGTCGTGACCATGGTCTTCGGCAACATGGGCAACGACTCGGGCACCGGCGTCGCGTTCACCCGCGACCCGAACACGGGCGAGAGCGTCCTGTACGGCGAATACCTCGTCAACGCCCAGGGCGAGGACGTGGTGGCGGGCATCCGGACCCCGGTGGCGATCAGCCACCTGGCCCAGGAGATGCCCGAGGCCTACGCGGAGTTCCAGCGGATCGCGAACCAGCTCGAGAGGCACTACAAGGACGTCCAGGACCTCGAGTTCACGATCGAGCGCGGGAAGCTGTACATGCTCCAGACCCGCTCCGCCAAGCGCACCGCGGCAGCGGCGGTGAAGATCGCCGTCGACATGGTCGGCGAGGGCCTCATCGACAAGCCCGAGGCCGTCGGGCGGATCGAGCCCGCGCAGGTCGACCAGCTCCTGCGCGACCAGTTCGACCCGGTTGCCCGCAAGGTCGCCGCCCAGATCGCCAAGGGGCTGAACGCGTCCCCCGGCGCGGCCGTGGGCCGGGCGGTCTTCAACGCGGACGTCGCGGTGGAGTGGGTGGCCCGCGGCGAGGCCGTCGTCCTCGTGCGCGTGGAGACGTCGCCGGACGACTTCCACGGCATGGCGGTCGCGCAGGGCATCCTGACCGCTCGCGGCGGCGCCACGAGCCATGCGGCCGTCGTCGCCCGCCAGATCGGCAAGCCATGCGTCGCCGGCTGCGCGGAGCTGGTGGTCGACTACGGCACGAAGGCCGCCACGTCCACCGTCTCGCGCGTCGGCTTCAAGGAAGGCGACTGGATCAGCGTTGACGGCTCGACCGGCGAGGTCTTCCTCGGCGCCCTGCCGACGGTCTCCGCCCGCTTCGAGGACCAGCCCGAGCTCCAGCAGATCCTGGGCTGGGCCGACGGGATCCGCCGGCTCCAGATCTGGACCAACGCCGACAAGCCCGAGGAGGCCGCCCAGGCCCGCTCGTACGGTGCCCAGGGCATCGGGCTCTGCCGGACCGAGCACATGTTCCGCGAGGGCGAGCGGCTGGACATCGTGCGCGGCGCCATCCTCGTCGCCAACGCGGCGACCCGAGCCAAGGTCAAGGTCGCGGCCGGCGAGGTCCTCGCTGCTGAGGAGGCGGCGGTCGTCGCCCAGTTCGACGCGGCGATGGGCAAGCTCGAGGTCCTGCAGCAGGGCGATTTCGAGGGCATCCTCGGCGCGATGAGCGGCCTTCCCGTCGTCATCCGCCTGATCGACCCGCCGCTCCACGAGTTCCTCCCGAACCTCGAGGAGCAGCTCGTCAAGGTCACCAGGGCCGGCGATGCCGCGACCCGCGAGGACCGGGAGCTGCTCGCCACGATCAAGTCGATGCACGAGCAGAACCCGATGCTGGGGCTTCGCGGCTGCCGCCTCGGGCTGATGATCCCGGACTTCGTGAAGATCCAGACCCGGGCGATCCTCAACGCCGCTGTCGCGGTGAAGCGTGCCGGGAAGGATCCGCGGCCCGAGATCATGATCCCGCTCGTCGGCCACGTGAACGAGCTGATCGCGACGCGGGCTCTCCTCGACGCCGAGGCGGAGGCCGTGGTGGCCAGGGCCGGCGAGACGATCGACTTCAAGTTCGGCACGATGATCGAGATCCCGCGGGCCGTGTGGGTCGCGGACCAGATCGCCGAGCACGCCGAGTTCTTCAGCTTCGGCACGAACGACCTCACCCAGATGACGTTCGGCTACAGCCGCGACGATGCCGAGGGCGGCTTCCTCCTCAAGTACGTCGAGGACCGGATCCTGCCGGAGAACCCCTTCCAGACCCTCGACGACGTCATCGCCGCCGAGATGCAGATGGCCGTCGACAAGGGTCGCTCGGCGCGGCCGAAGCTCAAGATCGGCATCTGCGGCGAGCACGGCGGCGACCCCGCCTCCATCCACAAGTGCGAGAAGATCGGCCTCGACTACGTCTCCTGCTCGCCGTTCCGCGTCCCGGTGGCGCGGCTCGCGGCGGCGCAGGCGGTGATGGCCGGCGGCAGCTTCCGCGACAAGTAGCGCGCCGCGCCCGATCGGCGCGCTCACCCTGCTCCATGGCGCGAGGGGCCCCGGCGACGGGGCCCCTCGCCGATCCGCTCTCCCGGTAGCCCGAAGGTCCGGCTCGCGCCAGCCGATCGGGTACGGGGCACGCCTCGGTCCGCCCCGTACCCTCCGTTTCGGAGGGGCCGCGACCCCGGGGGTGGCATGGCGGAGCGCGCAACGGACAACCGATCAGCACCGGGTCACGCCGGCCGACGCCGGCAGGTGTCGGCCGCCCTCGTCGTCGGCGGATATGCCGTAGTCGGCATCACCTGGATCCTCCTCTCGGACGTCTTCGTGCACGCCGTGCTGCCGGGCCGGACCGGCGACCTCGTGGCGTCCGTCAAGGGCGTCGGCTTCGTGGTCGTCACGACGATCGCGCTGTGGGGCATCCTGGCGGCCCGCGACCATCTCCTCGCGCGGACGGAGCGCGAGCGCGTCGCCGCCGTCGAGGCGACGACCGCCATCTTCCGCTCGAGCCCCCTTGCGATCGTGGCCGTCGACCGCGAGGGGCGGATCACGGCCTGGAGCCCCTCGGCCGAGCGCGTCCTCGGCTGGCGCCAGGACGAGGTCGTCGGCCATCCCGCCACGATCCTCCGCCCCGACGACCCGGCCTGGATCTCGCGCGGCTTCGCCGAGGTGATGGCCGGCGAGACCCTGGTGGCCGTCCCGGTCCGCTACCCCCATCGCGACGGCCGGCCGCGCGATCTCGAGCTGTTCGTCGCCCCGCTGCGCGACGAGACCGGCGGGGTGCGCGGCGCCGTGGTCGTGGCCGAGGATGCGACCGCGATCCTCGAGGCGCAGACAGAGCGGGCGCGGCTCGGCACCGCGATCGACCAGGCCGCCGAGGCGATCGTCGTCACCGATCCGGACGGCAAGATCGTCTACGCCAACCCGGCCTTCGAGCGCGTGACGGGCTACGCGCGGTCCGAGCTCCTCGGCCAGAACCCGCGCCTCCTCAAGAGCGGCGTCCACGACGCCGCCTTCTACGAGCGGCTGTGGGCGACGCTCCGGGCCGGCCGGACATGGCGGGGGACGCTCACGAACCGCCGCCGGGACGGCACGCTTTTCGACGAGGAGGCTTCCATCTCCCCGGTTCGCGACGCCGTGGGCACGACCACGGCCTACGTGGCCGTGAAGCGCGACCTGACCGCGGAACGGGCCCTCGAGGCCGGCCTGCGCGCCGAGCTCGCCGACCGGGCCGCGGCGCAGGCCGCGATCGGGCGCATCGAGGCCGGCGCGACGCCCGAGGCCACGGCGGCGTCGATCGTCGAGGCGCTGCTGCAGATCGACGGCCTCGAGCACCCGTCCGTGTTCCACCTCGCCACCCATCCGGATCGAGCCTTCCGCCTCGCAGGGCGGGTCCCCGGCGTGGTGGTCGTCCCCGGCGAGGAGGTGTCCGACGAGCGGGCCGTGTATCTCCGCCGGAGGGCGGCCGAGGGCCCATGGATCCACGTCTTCGCCCACGAGGCGGCGCCGGGCGCGACCGCCGCGGCGATCATCAGCGCCGGGGGCATCACGGGCGGTATCTACGCGCCGGTCGTGCACGAGGGCCGGGCGGTGGCCGTCGTGGGCGGCGTGACGACGCGGCCGGATGCCGCGGCGACCCTGGGCCGGCGCCTCGGCGCGCTTCTCGAGGTGGCGACGTTCGCGGCCTCGCTCCTCGCCCCGCAGCTCGCGGCCCGCGACGACCTCGAGGGTGCGCGCGAAAGCATCGAGGCGATCGTGCGCGACCACCGGTTCCGTCCCGTCTTCCAGCCGGTCGTGCGCCTCGCGGACGGCACCGTCGTCGGCTACGAGGCCCTCACCCGCTTCGACGACGGCGTGGCGCCAAACGTCCGGCTCGCGGAGGCGGAGGCGCTCGGCGCCGGGCTCGACCTCGAGACGGCCTGCCTGCAGGCCGCGGTCGCGGCGGCGGCCGACCTGCCCGCGGGGGCGTGGCTCGCCCTCAACGCCTCGGGGATCCTCCTCCGGTCGGGCAGGCTGAAGGCGATCCTGCGGGGCGTCGTCCGGCCGATCGTGATCGAGCTCACCGAGCAGGCGGCGATCGACGACTACCAGGCGCTCGTCGGGGCGGGGGAATCGCTCGGTCCCGACGTGTGGCTGGCCGTCGACGACGCGGGCGCCGGCTTCGCCGGCCTGCGCCACCTGGTCGAGCTGCGCCCTCGGGTCGTGAAGCTCGACGGCAGCATCGTGCGGGGCCTCGACGCGGACGCGGCGCGCCAGTCGCTCGTCGCGGGCATGGTCCACTACGCGCGCCTGACGGGCAGCCACCTCGTCGCCGAGGGCGTCGAGACCGTCGAGGAGCACGAGGCCCTCGCGGCCCTCGGCGTCGAGCTGGGCCAGGGCTACCTGTTCGCCCGGCCGGCGCCGATCGAGGAGCTCGTGGCGGACCTCCGCGCCGCCTGACACGGGCCTGGTCGCGGCGCCGGCCGCGCCGGCCTGATCGCGGCGGCGCCCGCACCGGCCGCGCTGACCGCCGGCCGCGCCGGGTCCCGGGCGGGGTCGTATCCTTCCGGGGTGACTTCCCGACACCCGGGCGACCCGTCCGCCCCTGCCCAGCCCGCGCGGCCGCGCGCCACGGAGGCGGTCGCCGTCACGCCCGTCGCGACCTCCGGGCTGTGGCGATCGCGCGGCTGGCGGATCCTCGACGACCCGCCGGGGCCCACCCGGTGATCGTCCGCCAGTTCGCCCGCCGGGTCGTCCTCGGCGCCGTCGTCGCGGCCGTGCTCGTGCCTGCGCTGGCGCCGCTCGCGGGCGTCGCGGGCTGGTCGCCGGCTGCCCGGGCGGCCGACCCGGCCGCGGTCCACCCGGTGCCCGCGCCCGGCGCCGACTCGATCGTGCCCAATCCGAGACCGATGGTGATCTGGCATGGTCCGCGCACCGAGCGCCTGGTCGCCCTGACCTTCGACGACGGCTGGAGCCCCGCGACCCTGCGGGAGATCTACCGGACGCTGGTCCGCGAGCGCGTCCCGGCGACGTTCTTCGTCACCGGCGTCTACGTCCAGCGAGCGCCGGCGCTGTGGCGCCAGATCGCGGCCGCCGGCTTCCCGCTGGCCAACCACTCCTACCTCCACCGCGACACCCGGGTGCTCACGCCGCACGCCGTGGCCGTGGATCTCGCCCGGACCCGCCAGGTCGTGGAGACAGCGACCGGGCGGCCGATGCTGCCGTACTACCGGCCTCCGTACGGCTTCCGGAACGGCGGCACCGATCGGCTGGCGGCCGCTGCCGGCTTCCCCTATGTCATCCTGTGGGACACCACCGGCGCGGACACGGCGCGGCGGCCGACCGTCGCCAGCGTCGTCCGCGACGCCACCCATGGGCGCCCGGGCTCGATCGTCCTGCTCCATGCCGGACCGAGCGTGACGCCCCTCGCCCTGCCGGCGATCATCGCGAGCTACCGGGCCCGCGGCTTCCGGTTCGTGACGTTGCCCGAGATGCTCGGCGCGCCACCCGCCGTCGGAGCGCCCGTGGCCGGAGCGCCCGCGGGCGAACCTGCCCAGGTGCCCGGGACAGGAGCCTCGGGGTCCGGAGCCGACGGTCCGGCCATCGCCGCCGAACCATCCCGTGCCATCGATCGTGTCGCCGAGGCCACCAGCCTGCTGCCGGCAGGCGGGCCCGTCGCGGTCCCGCCCGCGGGGCAGGCCGTCGGCCCCGGCCCGGGGGGCGACGCGTCGCCGCCCGCCCAGCCCGGCGCGATCGCCGACCCGTCGCCTCCGGCACGGGACGCCGCCTGGGCCCGCCGCGACGGCACGCCGGCGACGATCGCCGTCGTCACGGTCGTCGTCCTGGTCCTGCTCGTGGCCGCGGGCGCGGTCGCCGGCCGAAGCGCGGCCGCGGACGACCGGGGAGCCTGATCCGGGGGTACCGGGCGCGCCGCCGCCGGACCCGCCTACTCGTCGAGGGAGGCGAGCGCGGCTGCGAACGTGAGGCCCAGGACCCGGCTGGTGGTCGGGAAGGCGGTGATCGTGTCGGCGAGCACGGCCAGGGGCACCCGCGTCTTGACGGCCAGGACGGCGAGGTGGATCGCCTCCGACGCCCCGGGCCCGGCGATGAACGCGCCGACGACTGTCCGCGAGCCGCGGTCGACGACGACCGTGCAGTGGCCCGCGGCGTCGGCCACGTAGCCCTTCGCGCTCGTCGCAAGGTCGGTCGTCTCCTCGAAGGCGTCGAGGCCGGCGCGCCGCGCCTCCTCGCCGGTCAGGCCCACCCCGGCGGTCTCCGGGTCGGTGTAGGTCGCCCGGGGGATCGCCCGGAAGTCCGGGAGAACGTCGTCGCCCAGGGCGATCCTGGCCACCATCTCGCCCTGGTAGTGGGCCAGGTGCGTGTGCATCTCGGGGCCGGCCGGGTCGCCCGCGACGAAGATGCCCTCCGCGATCCGCAGCCGCTCGTCCGGCCGGACGCGCCCGTCGCGGAGGACGACGCCGGCCGTCTCGAGCCCGAGGCCGTCGAGCGGGGCCACCCGCCCCACGGCCAGCAGGATCTCGTGGCCCGCCACCTCGCTGCCGTCCGAGAGGCGGACGCGGTGGGCACCTTCGGGCCCCGCGCCAGCCGCCACGGCCACCGGCTCCACGCCGAGCCGGACGTCGACGCCATCCTTCGCCAGCCCGATGGCCAGGGCCGCGCTGTTCCGCGGATGGTCTTTCGCGTTGAGGCGCCGGCGAGCGACGATCGTCGTCGGCACGCCGTAGCGGGCGAAGACCTGGGCGAGCTCGAGGCCGCTGGGGCCGGATCCCAGGACGACCAGGCTGCGCGGCAGGTCGCGGGCGCTCGTGGCCTCGCGGTTCGACCACGCCGCCACGCCGTCGAGGCCGGGCAGGTCCGGGACGGCGCCGCGCGTGCCGACGGCCACGACGAGGAAGCGCCCCCGAAGCTCGCGCTCGCCGCCTCCGGCGAGCTGCACCCGGACCGCGCCCCGCCCGACCACCCGCGCGTCGCCGTGGATCACCTCGGCCCCGGCTTCGACCAGCCGGGCGACGTGGCCTGCGTCGCTGGGGTAGGGGAGCCCCTCTCGGTTGATCATCCAGTCGCGCCGCGCGGCGGCCCGTGGCCACGGGTAGTCGCCGCCAAGGGCGTGGATCCCCGCCGCGTGGAGGAGCGTCTTCGAGGGGAGGCAGGCCCAGAACGGGCACGAGCCGCCGAAGAGGTCGCGGTCGACGATCGCGACGCTGGCCCCCCGGGCGAGCGCGCGGAACGCGGCGGCCTCGCCGGCGGCTCCCGCGCCGATGACCACGAAGTCGAAGCCGTCCATGCGTCCCCCCGCTGGCATCGAACCAGCCTTCAGATGCGGTCGAGGATCTCCCGCCGCTTGGCGGCGTACTCGCCGGCCGACAGGAGGCCGGCGGCCTGCAGCTCCTCGAGCAGCCGCAGCGCGTCGGCCACCGACGGGGAGGCCGGGGCGAGCGCCGCCGGGACCGGGGCGGGCCAGCCGCCGGCCGGCGCCGCGGCAAGGCCGAGCTCGAACGCATGGCGAAGCGGCCCTACGGCGGTCCACCGGCGCTCCGCCGCCACGGCTGCCGCGAACCCGATCCAGCGGGCCAGGATCGCGTAGTGGTCCGGCCGCGCCCGCGCGGCGAGCAGCCCGCCTCGGTTGGCCAGGGAGACCCGTCCGAGCCCGGCGGGCATGGCGTAGGCGACCACCAGGTCGCCGTCGAGCGGGGGCGGCGACGCGAGTTCGCGCCGCCCCTCGAAGGCGAGGCCGGCCCAGGCGTCGGCGCGGCGGCCTCGGACCGCCGAGCTCACCGCCAGGATGGCGTCGAGCGGGACGCGCACTCGCTCGCGGGCCGGGTTCCGCTCGCGGACGACGAGGTCCGACTCGCCGACCTCGATGTGACCCTGGTCGGAGCCCCCCGCCGGGCTCCCGGCAACGCGGACCCGGTAGTCGAGCGCCCCGCCAACGATTCCCAACCCCTGCATGAGCTCCGAGGTCGACGTCGTGGCATTGAACTTGAGGGAGTAGCGCAGGACGACCTCACCGACCTCCTGCACGACGCGCGGATCGGATGGAGCGGCGGCAAGCCCCTGGTCGGGCTCCGCGATCGCAGCCTCGTAGCGCGAGGCTCGCTGGAGGCCACAGACCGGACAGGCCTCGAGGAACGGGTGGGCGTAGCTCGCGCAGCCCCGGCAGAAGATCTCGCCCGGATTGTTGTGCATGGCAAGAGCGTACGCGACGAGGGGCGGTCGCGGGCGGCAGGGGCGATCGCCGATCCCGCTCAACGCCGGGGGACGGTGACCGCGGCGAGGACGCCTCCGACCAGGCAGGCGACGACACCCGCCCCGACCGCGGCGGGCAGCGAGGCGGCGGCGATCGCCCCGGCCGCGGCGGCGCCGACCGGGAAGCCCATGAAGTTGACCGCCATGGAGACCGCGAACGCCCGCCCCATCCAGGCCGGATCGGTCCGCCGCTGCCGGACGGTGAAGAGGGCGATGTCGAGCGGCCCCTGCAGCAGGCCAATCGAGAGCGAGTGGGCGGCAAGGAACGCCAGCCCGACGCCGAGCCCCACGTCGATCCCGCCCGCGCCGACGGCCGGCAGGATGAGGGCGACGGCGCCCGCGCTGAGGAAGAGCGGGATCACGATCATCGGCCACTCGCGGCCCCGCGTGTCCATGCGCCCGACGACGAGCACGGAGACCATCCCCGCGACCCCGGTCAGGGCGAAGACGAGGCCCACGACCGCCTGGCCAGCGCCAAGGGCCTTCACCACGGCGAGGGGGATGACGATCGTGGTCATGCCGCTCGCGAGGTTGGCGATCGACAGCGACAGGCCGAGCCCGCGGAGCGTGCGGTTACGCCAGAAGTAGACGAGCCCCTGCCAGGCGTCGGCGAGGAGCCGTCCCGTCGTGAAGGTCTCCAGGTGGGGCTCCGGAACCCGGATCATCACGGCCCCGGCGACGCCGAAGGCCGCCGCGATGCCGAGGATCGTGAGCGGGCCGCCGATGGCGGCCACCAGCCCGGCGGCGAGCGGCGGCCCCAGGATCGTGGCGACGACGTATCCGTTGGAATCGACCGCGTTCACGCGTTCCCAGAGGTGCGGCGGCACGAGGATCGGGAACAGGCTCCGCAGGCCCGTGTGGCTGAAGATGCCGGTCACCGACGAGACAAGCGCGATCAGGACGAGGAGCCAGGCCGGCAGGAGCCCGGCGAGGGCGAGCCCGCCGATGACGGCCAGCGACACGAGCAGCCCGGGGAAGATGGAGGCGAACGTGACGATCCCGGCCAGCCCAGGCGAGTCGTAGGCGGCCAGGGTGAAGAGAACGATCGCCACGCCGAGCATCGACTGCGCGGTGCGGGCGATCTGCATCGAGAGGATGACCCGGCCGAGGGTCGGGACCCGGAGGAGCGCGCGGTACGAGCGGTCGGCCGGGGGGCTGGTCACGGTGGATCATGGTATCGAGTCGTGATTCCCCGGGAGGTCGACAGCCCGCGCCGGCGGTCGTACCGTGGGCGCATGGCGGGCCTGCACCCTCGGCGGATCGGGTTTGTCTCGACCCGACTCGCCGGCACCGACGGGGTCTCCCTCGAGGCCGCGAAATGGGAAGCCGTCCTCGAGCGACTCGGGCACGTGAGCTTCTGGTTCGCGGGGGAGGTGGATCGGCCGCCGGAGCGCAGCCGCGTCGTGCCGGAGGCGTCCTATCGCCACCCCGACATCGATGCGATCAACGCCGAGGTCTATGCCGCGAGCCGGGAGGTGACCGCCGCCGCCGACGCGGAACACCCCCTCGTCCACCGGCGCGACTTCTTCTCGCCGTACGTCCGGCCGCCCCATGTCACGCGCCGAATCGACCAGCTGACCGGGGAGCTCAAGCGGGCTCTCTACGACTTCCTGCGCGACTTCGACCTCGACCTGCTCGTCGTCGAGAATGCTCTTGCCATCCCGCTCAACCTGCCGCTCGGCCTGGCCTTGGCCGAGGTCGTGGCGGAGACCGGGATCCCCGTTCTGGCCCACCACCACGA
Organism: uncultured Chloroflexia bacterium; assembly: GCA_963762445.1. Taxonomy (GTDB): domain Bacteria; phylum Chloroflexota; class Limnocylindria; order Limnocylindrales; family CSP1-4; genus CTSoil-043. The sequence goes on along the minus strand of CAVXLA010000004.1, from coordinate 496,671 downwards.
CTTTGCCTGGGAACGCCAGCGCTTCGCGGCCAATAGCGTCGCCGACCTCATCGCCGCGGCCTTTCCACCGCCGCTGCCGTCAGTTCGGCACGTGGTCATCAACTCAGTGCAGGCGCAGCAGCTCGCCTCGCGAACCGGGCTCGTGTCGCGGGTGATCCCGAACGTGATGGACTTCGACACGCCGCCCCCGGTCCTCGACGACTGGGCCCGCGGCGCCCGGGCCGACCTCGGCGTCGGGCCCGGGGAGGCTCTCATCCTCCAGCCGACCCGGATCGTCCAGCGCAAGGGGATCGAGCACGCGATCGAGCTGACGCGTCGCCTCGAGATCCCGGCCACGCTCGTCATCTCGCATGCGAGTGGCGACGAGGGCGACGAGTACGAGCAGCGAGTGCGCCAGTACGCGCGACTGCTCGGCGTGCACGTCCGCTTCGAAGCCCACCAGGTGAACGCGACGCGCGGGACGACGCCTGACGGGCGGCGGCGGTATGTCCTCGCCGACGTCTATCCCCACGCGGACCTGGTCACCTACGGCTCGAGCATCGAGGGCTTCGGCAACGCGTTCCTGGAGGCCATCTACTACCGGCGTCCGCTCGTCGTGAACCGCTACTCGACCTATGAGCTCGACATCAAGCCCCTGGGCTTCCGCGTCGTGGAGTTCGACGGCTACATCCGCACGGCGACGGTGGAGACGGCCCGCCGTCTGATCGAGCGACCCGAGGTCGCCAGTCAGTGGGCGGAGACCAACTACGAGCTCGCCCGGCGCCACTTCTCGTACGCGGTCCTCGAGCGGCGCCTCGACGCCCTCCTGCACGAGTGCTTCGGAGAGGACTGACCGAAGGGCCATGTCGAGAGCCCTGGCGGTCGCGCTTCTCCACTACACCGCGCCACCTGTGGTCGGCGGGGTCGAGCAGGTCCTCGGCCGTCATGCCCGCCTCATGGCCGACGCCGGACACGCGGTGAGGATCGTCGCGGGGCGCGGCGAGCCGCCGGATCCCCGGATCTCCTTCGTGGCGGTTCCCCGCGCCGACACCGGCCATCCGGCGATCGTTCGGCTCCAGGCAGAGCTCGACGCGGGACGCGTGCCCGAGTCCTTCCCCCGGGCCGTGGAGGATCTCATCGACGAGCTTGCGACCGCCCTCGCCGGGGTCGACGTTGTCATCGCCCACAACGTCGCCTCCCTCGGCCGGAACCTCGCCCTCACGGCTGCGCTGCACGACCTTGCCGAGCGGGCGGGCTTCCCCCGCGTCATCCTGTGGCACCACGATCTGGCCTGGATGCTCCCCGGCTACCGCCGGACCCTTCACGGCGGCCTCCCATGGGACCTTCTGCGGACCCCGTGGCGCGGCGTCACACACGTCACGGTCTCCCAGGCGCGCCGCGCCGACCTCGCGAACCTGATGCGCGTGAACCCGACCGCAGTGCGAGTCGTGCCGAACGGCGTCGATCTCGCCGCACTTCTCGGGCTGGCGCCACGCACCATGGACGTCGTCCGCGCGGCCGACCTGCTCGCGTTCGCCCCGTTGGTCCTCCAACCGGTGCGGATCACGCCGCGCAAGAACATCGAGCTCGCCCTTCGCGTCGTCGCGGCCATGCGGGCGGCCGGGAGGTCCAGCGCGGGCCTGGTCGTGACTGGGCCGGTTGATCCCCACGACCCCATGGCGCAGGACTACTTTGAGACGCTCATCGACCTCCGCCGCGACCTCGGGCTGGAGGCCTCGGCGACCTTCTTGGCGGAAGCGCTCGAGGAGCCCGTCGACGAGGCGCTCGTCGGTGACCTTTTCCGGCTTGCCGACCTCCTCCTGCTGCCCAGCCTGGACGAGGGATTCGGGATCCCGATCCTCGAGGCAGGCGCCCATCGCCTCCCGATCGTCTGCTCGGACCTTCCGGCGCTGCGCGATCTCGCCGGCGACGCGGCCTTGTACATCGCCCCTGACGCGGAGCCCGCCGGCGTCGCCGCGCTGGTGCTCGCGTGGCTGGACGAGGACCCGCGCGTCGCATTCGCTCGTCGCGTCCGGACCGAGTTCCCCTGGGAGGCGGTCTACCGCCGGGCGATCGCCCCGCTGCTCGCCGACGCATAGCCGCGCCGTCAGGAGCGCCCGCTGGAGCCGCCCTGGTCGCGCAGGAAGCGCTCGATCTCGGTGATCAGGTCGTCGCCCGCCGGCTGGCGGGCCTCGTCGACCATCGCCTCGAGGCGCTCGACGTAGGCCCCCGTGGCCGCGTCGGCGGCCGTCGCGGCGGCGAGTCGGGCGAGGACGCGGCGGGCGTCGTCGAGCAGCTCGCCCATCGCGACCTCCGCGTCGAGGTGCTTCCCGACGAGGCGGAGGAGCTCCACCGAGGCCGGCGGGTAGTCGCCGGTCACGTAGTGGGGGACCTGGGCGTAGTAGCCGACGGCCGCCACGCCGGCTCGGCTCACGGCGTGGTCCAGGACGGAGATCGCCGCGGCGGGGACCCGGAGGATGCCGTCGGGCCCGGGCGTGACGCCGCCGCGGAGCAGGCCCGGCCGTGATTCCGTCCCGAGGATGGTCACCGGCCTCGTATGCGGGACCGCGGCCGGGATCGCGCCCAGGCTGATCCACGCGACCACGTCCAGGCGCCGGGCAAGGTCCACCACGGTCTGCTCCAGCTCGCGCCAGCGGAAGTCCGGCTCGGGCCCGGCCAGGATCAGCACGTCACGCTCCCCGAGCCTGGCCCGCCGCAGCGCCAGCTCCGGCCACGTCAGGCGATCGGGCCTGCCGTCGACGATCTCGAGGGTGGGTCGCCGCGCCCGGTAGTCGTAGAGGCGGTCGGCGTCGAAGGTCGCGATCGTCTCCGCGCCCTCCGCCAGGCGCGCCGCCGCCGTGGTGGCCGCGGCACCCGCGTCGACCCAGCCGTCGAACGAGGCCACCAGGAGCGGGGCGACGAGGTCGCCGGGGTCGCGGAGGTCGAGCAGGCTCACGGCGCCAAGGATACGGCCGGGCGGCTCAGCGGCGCCCGTGGAGGGCCGATCGGATCGACCCCCTCGACCGCGGGCAGGATGTCGAGGCGGAGGGTCACCCGCCGGCGACCACGCGGTCGACGAAGTCGCCGGACGAGGCATCCTTGAGGATGAGCTTCTGGCGCCCGTCGGGGAGGATCTCGCGCTTGATCACCACGTGGCCCTCGTAGAGCTCGGGCGTGGACGCGATGCGGGGGGTCGAGCCACCGCGCCACTCGAAGAGCTCGACGGGCTCCCAGCGGTCGCTCTTCGCCGACCGGTAGGCGGCGTCCATGATCGCGTTCACGACGTACCCGTCGTAGAACGTCTCCTGGGGGTCGCGCCCGCCCTCGAGGGCGTCGAACATGTCGGTGAACATGTCGACGTAGCCGAGCTCCGAGACCTCGTCGCCGACCGGGAAGAGCCAGCCCGCCGACGTCTCGGCCTTCTCCGCGACGTAGCCGCTCCCGCCCCCGGCAGTGAACATCTCGAAGCCGGTGCGCAGGAAGTGGTTGATCCAGATCGTGCCGTGGGTCCCGGCCACCTCGTCGCGGAGGTCCATCCCGCCCCGGAACGTCCAGCTCACCTCGAACTGGCCGATCGCGCCCGATTCGAAGCGGATGAGCGCGATCGCGTTGTCCTCGTCGGCGATCGGGTGGACCAGGGTGTCGGTATGGCACATCACCTCGACCGGGCGGTTCCCCTTGCCGACGAAGTTGCGAGCGATCTCGATGCAGTGACAGCCGAGGTCGATGATGGCGCCGCCGCCGGTCAGCCGGCCGTCCCAGAACCAGGCGGAGTGCGGCCCGGGGTGCGTCTCGCGCGAGCGCACCCACGTCACGTCGCCGACGGCGCCCGCCTTGACGGACTTGATCGCCTTCAGCGTCTTCGGCGTGTAGCAGAGGTCCTCGAGATAGCCCGCGAACACGCCGGCCTTCTCGACGGCCTCCAGCATCCGGCGGGCTTCGGTCGCGTTGCGGCCCAGCGGCTTCGTGCACAGGACTGCCTTGCCGGCCCGGGCGACCGCGGCGACCGCCTCCTCGTGGAGGTAGTTCGGGAGCGCCACGACCACGACGTCCGTCTCCGGGTGGTTGATCGCGGCGGCCATGTCGGTCGTGGACTCGGGGATGCCCCACCGCGAGCGGAACGCCGCGCCCCGGCCCTCGCTCCGCGAGTAGGCGACCCGGACCCGGTCGCGGCCCCGTTGGCCGTGGAGCGTCATCGTGTAGAAGTCGCCGATCAGGCCGGTGCCCAGCATCGTGATGGAGTGCGCGTTCATCGTGGTCCGACTCCTGTCCGAACGGCGTGACCCTGGCGGAGCGCGCGAGCGAGGTCCGCGACCCCGTGGGGTGATCCCGCGATTGTATGGACCGCGATCCTCTCCGGGCCGCGTCGCGCAGCGATGGGACCCGCGCGAGGCTCCGGGCGATCATTCGGTACACTTCCCCCATCCCGCGCCGCCGGCGCGGCAGCGCGAGGGACGGATGACCAAGCGATCCAAGCACGAGCGCGCCCAGCGCGTCTCCGAGACCGACCGGGTGCGCCAGATCCAGGCCGCCTGGGCGGCCAGCACCCCGGCCAACATCGCACGCGAGTTCGAGCACGCCGTCCAGTCGGCGCGGGCACGCGGGCCCATCCCGCCACGCCCGGACATGGCCCCCGGCACGCCCCCGAATCCGCCGCGGCCCGGCCACGAGCCGAAGCCGCCGAAGGATGCCACGCGCACCCGGAGGCCACGCTAGGTGGCCCGCAAGCGCAAGGTGGTCTACCCGGTCAAGCGCACGCCCCCCAAGGCACCCGCCTTCCCGCCGGGCGACACCCCGGCGGTACGGACGAGCGTGGTCGCCATCGACCTGAACGCCCGCCGCGGCCGGGCGGGCCTCGCCGTCGGGCAGCGCGTCCGGATCCTGGGCTCGGGCCTCTACGCCGGCGAGATGGCGGTCATCGAGAAGCTCGGTGGATCGGTCGTCCCTGCGGCCACGGTCCGCACCGAGGCGGGGCGGAGCCGCCAGGTCCGCACCATCGACCTGGAGCCGGTCGCGGGCGAGGGCTGAGCCAGGGCCAACCGCGAGCCGCCGGCGTCGCGGGGAACGCCTCGCGGGCGTCGCCGCGCGATCTCGCATAGACTGACGTCCTCTCGTGCTCGATGGGCGCTCCGGTCAGCGCCCCGGTTCTCACGCCGCCGATCTCGATCCACCTCTGCGCCCTGACCGGGCCCCGCACCGTGCGGGTGGGCCCCGCCAGGAGCACCTGCGTGTCCTTCGATCATCTCGGGCTGACGCCCGAGCTCCTCCGCGCGGTCGCGGACGAGGGCTACACCGAGCCCACGCCCGTCCAGGCCGCGTCCATCCCGCTCGTCCTCGCCGGTCGTGACCTGCTCGCAGGCGCCCAGACCGGCACGGGCAAGACCGCCGCCTTCGTCCTCCCGATGCTCCAGCGCCTCGCCGGCGCGGCCACGCGCCAGGACGACCGCCGCGCCGCACCGCGCCGAACCGTTCGCGCCCTCGTGCTGGTTCCCACCCGCGAGCTCGCCCTCCAGGTGGAGGAGAGCGTCCGGGTCTACGGCGCCCGCCGGCCCGTTCGCTCGGTGGCCGTCTACGGCGGCGTCGGCTTCGGGCCCCAGGCGAGCGCCCTGCGGGCCGGCGCCGAGATCGTCGTCGCGACGCCTGGCCGCCTCCTCGACCACGTCGGCCAGCACACGATCGACCTGTCGCGGGTCGAGATCCTCGTCCTCGACGAGGCGGACCGGATGCTCGACATGGGCTTCATCCCCGACATCCGCCGGATCGTTGCCCAGCTGCCGCCGCGCCGCCAGACGCTCCTCTTCTCGGCGACCTTCTCGGACCCCATCCGGGAGCTCGCGACCCGCTTCCTGGAGCGGCCGGCCGAGGTCGACGTCGCCCCTCGGAACACGGCCGCGGCCCTGGTTCGCCAGGTCGTGCTCCCCGTGGACCGCGAGCGCAAGCGCGAGCTCCTGAGCTCCCTCGTGCGGAGCGGTCGCATCGACCAGGCGCTGGTCTTCACGCGCACCAAGCACGGCGCCAATCGCCTGGCCGAGCAGCTCTCCCGCGATGGGATCGCGACAGCTGCCATCCACGGCAACAAGGCCCAGGCCCAGCGCGTCCGTGCCCTGGCCGACTTCAAGGCGGGCCGCGTCGCGGTCCTCGTCGCCACGGACATCGCCGCCCGCGGGCTCGACATCGACGCGCTGCCGCACGTCGTCAACTACGAGATGCCGATGGTCCCCGAGGACTACGTCCACAGGATCGGCCGGACGGGGCGGGCCGGCGCGGAAGGCGACGCGATCTCGCTCGTCTGCGTCGACGAGGGTCCCCTCCTGCACGCGATCGAGCGGCTCCTCCGTCGCCCGATCGCCGTGGAGGTCATCGCTGGCTTCGAGCCCGACCGCTCGATCGCCCCGGAGCCGATCCGGCTGCGCTCGATCGAGCACCGGGCGATGGCGGCCCGACCCCATGGAGGCGACGCCGGCCCGCGTCACCTCCGGCCCATTCGACCGGCACGTTCGATTCCGGCCGGTCGAGCCGACCGAGGTGGGCGGCCCGCGGCCTACCTCCCGCAACCGCAGCATGCCGCGCGCCCGCAGCACCCCCCGCGCCCGCAGCATGCCCCGCAACCGCAGCATGCCGCGCGCCCGCAGCACCCCCCGCGCCCCGGCGATCGGCGTCTCGACCAGGCGTTCCGACCAGCTACGCGCCCACGGCCCGTCACCATGCCGGGCGAGCGGTTCGCGCGCGACGACCGCGCCGGTGCGCCGGCGCGGTCCATGGCCTGAGTCGAGGCCGTCGGGGGTCCCGGGGCGGCCCGGGGTCAGGCCGGCTTCGAGGCTGGCCCGTCGATTGTCCGGGCGCTCCCGGCCGATGGTCGGATCGTGCTCTCGTGGCCATCGTCCCAGCGCACGCGGTAGCGGATCCCGTAGGAGGCCTCGATCACCTCGAGGATCACGCCTTCGCGCGCCGCCTGGCCCACTTTCTCCGACTCGACGACGATCCGGTCTCCAACCCGCGCGGTCATCCTTCACCTCCAGCGAACCGGGCTGTCCGCTCCCAACGATGGGCGCGGGGCCCGCGGCGCGGTAGGGGCCGAGGTCACGAATCGCGAGGGCGGCGGCCCTCCGACCCGTCTGCGGACGCCGGGTCGCCTGACCCAAGCGCGGCTGCCCGGCTCCCGCGGGGGAGCGACGATCGGCGCGCGTTTCCGGGAGGTTCGGCCCTGCGTCGGTGCCCGCCTCCGCCGGTACGGTCCGAGCGTCAGGGGTCCGCCCGGTCCCCCGCGGATCCCGCTCCAGAGGACGCGCCCCATGAAGGTTCTTGTCAGCGTCGCTTCCCGGCACGGCGCGAGCTTCGAGATCGCCGAGGAGATCAGCGCCACGCTCGCCGGCGCCGGCTTCCAGACCGCCGTCCTGCCGCCCGACGCGGTGACCAGCCTCGAGGGGTACGACGCGGTCATCCTGGGGAGCAGCGTCTACGTCGGCCACTGGATGGATGCCGCCCTCAACCTGGCCGAGCGCTTCTCGAGGGAGATCACGGCGATCCCGGTCTGGCTCTTCTCCAGCGGGCCGGTCGGCCACGAGCCGAAGCCCGACGACGAGCCGGTCGACGTCGCGGAGCTGATCGCGGCCACGGGCGCCCGCGAGCACCGCGTCTTCGCCGGCCAGGTCGATCGCAGCCGGCTCGGCCTCGGCGAGAAGGTCCTCCTCACCGCGGTTCGGGCGCCGGAGGGCGACTTCCGGCCCTGGGACGAGATCCGCGCCTGGGCCGCCGAGATCGCGACCGTGCTGAAGGCCGGCTAGCCTCGCGTCCGGCGCTGGGGACGCTGAGCCGGTGAGCGGCGAGGCGGGCACGCCGGCGATTGGCCCCTGGCGGCGGCGCGCCCGCCGTGTCGTCTACGAGAACCCTTGGATCACGGTCTGGCATGACGACGTCACCCGGCCGGACGGCAGCCCGGGCGTCTACGGCGTCGTCCACTTCGCGTCGCTCGCCGCCGGGATCGTCGCGATCGACGACGACGATCGGGTGCTTCTCGTTGGCCAGCACCGCTACACCCTCGACGCCTACTCCTGGGAGATCCCCGAGGGCGGCGTCCCGGCCGGCGAGGATGCCCTCGACGGCGCCCGCCGCGAGCTCCGCGAGGAGACCGGCGTCACGGCTGCCGCGTGGCGCGAGCTCGGGCGGTTCCACCTGTCGAACTCGGTGACCGACGAGGCGGGCGTCCTGTTCATCGCCACCGGCCTGGCCGGCGGCGCGGCGACGCCCGAGGCCACCGAGGACCTCACCGTCCGCTGGGTCCCCTTCGAGGAGGCGCTCGCCATGACCCTCGACGGGAGGATCACGGACGCGATCAGCATCTTGGGGATCCAGCGGGTCGCCCTCGAGCGGGCGGGCCGTACCGGCTGATGGCAGCGGGCCAGCACGCCCGTCCGGGCCTGCTGCGGTCGCTCAGCCGCCCCCGACGAACAGCGCTCGGAGCGCCCCCTGCCCCGTCTCGTCGATCCCCAGGCCCCGGGCGAAGTAGCCCTCGATCGAGCCGTGGAGGCGTCGCATCTCGTCGATCGCCGCCTCCAGGTACTCCGGCCGGACGCCGACGAGGGGCCACAGGAGCTCCGGGTCGCCGCCCCGCGCGGCGAACGCATCGATCACGGGCCGGACCATGGGGAGCAGCCGCGGTCCGCTGAGCAGGTAGTCCTCCATGACGGCGGCGTCGGGGACGCCCAAGAGCATCAGCAGGGCGGCGGCCGCCCAGCCGGTCCGGTCCTTGCCCGTGGTGCAGTGGACCAGCGCGGGCGTGCTCGCCCCGCCGGCCAGGCCCGAGAACAGCCGTCGATATCCCGCCCGGGCGGTGTCGAGGCGCACGAACTCGCGGTACGCGTCCACGAAGAAGCGGGCCGACCGCCCGCCGCCGAGGGCCGCCGCTGCCGCGGCGGGGTCCTCGAACACCGCCGCGAACTCGGCCGGAGTCATCCCCGGGGCGTCCCCCAGGATGTCGGCCACGACATAGGCGCTGCCCGGCGGAAGCCGGTCGGGCTGCCCCGTCCGCTCGCCCGCCGTGCGCAGGTCGTAGACCGTCCGGATGCCAAGCCGCCCGAGCGCCGCCGCGGCAGTCCCGTCGACCCTGCTGAGGTCGGTGGACCGGTAGAGCAGGCCCCTGCGGACGCACCCGCCGTCGCGCGTCGGGTGGCCGCCCACGTCGCGCAGGTTCGGCAGCGCGGGGATCACCGGGTCGCGTCCAGGAGCCATCCGGCCGGCCCGTCCGGCAGAGACCCCGTCCGCCGAACCGTGTGGGCTCAACGAGGCGCCCCGGCGACCTCGGCGACCTTGGCCGCGATCCGCTCCAGCAGCGAGGTCCAGGACGTCACGAACGCCGCCGCGCCCTTCTCCTGGAGATCGCGACCGACCGTCTCGACGTCGACGCCGGCCGCGGCGAACCGGGCCAGGAGGGCGTCCGCGGCTGCCGGGTCGGCCGGCAGCAGGTCCCCGAACGACCCATGGTCGGCGAAGGCGAGGAGCGTCTCCTCCGGCATCGTGTTCACCGTATGCGGCGCCGCGAGGCCCGCCACGTACAGGACGTCGGACGCCGCGGGGTCCTTGGTCCCCGTGCTGGCAAAGAGCAGCCGCTGCGGCCGGGCACCGACGTTGAGCAGTCGCTGCCAGCGGTCCGACGCGAAGAAGCGGCGGTAGTCGACATAGGCCCGCCGGCCGATCGCGATGCCCAGCCGGTTCACCAGGTCGGCCGGGACCCTCCCGGCGACCGCGGTGTCCCAGCGGCTGATGAAGACCGAGGCGACCGAGGTGACGGAGGCCGGCAGGCCGGCCTCGACTCGACGCTCGATCCCGCGGGTGTACGCCTCGGCCTGGGCGAGGTAGTGGGTCGGGGAGAAGATGAGCGTCACGTTCACCGGCACGCCGGCCAGGATCGTCTCCTCGATCGCCCGCAGGCCCTCCGCCGTACCGGGGATCTTGATGAACAGGTTGGGGCGGCCGGCGAGGCCGTGGAGTCGGGCCGCTTCGCGGATCGTGGCGTCGGCGTCGTGGGCGAGGAGCGGGGACACTTCCAGGGAGACGAACCCGTCGACGCCGCCCGTCCGCTCGTGGACCGGGCGGAAGAGGTCGGCGGCCCGGGTGAGGTCGTCGAGCGCGAGGTCGAAGAAGATTCCCTCGCCGCTCGCCCCGCCCGCCGCGGCCGACCGGACGGCGTCGTCGTAGGCGGCCGTGCCGCCGATCGCCTTGTCGTAGATCGTCGGGTTCGACGTGAGGCCGCTGACCGCCAGGTCGTCGATGTAGTGCCGTAGCCTGCCGCTTGTCAGCAGGTCGCGGGTGATGTTGTCGAGCCAGAGGCTCTGGCCGGCCCGGTTGAGCTGCGCAGTGGGGTTCATGGTGTCTCCGCGGGGGGTCTTGCCCGCCTGCCGGACCCGGCGATCCCCGGGTCAGCCAGCGCGGGCCTCGTGCCGGCGGCCGGCGTGCTCATGGCGTGCCTCCGGTCCGCGCCTTGGCGGACGGATTTACGATGACCTTGAGGCCATCTCGACGAACCGCGGTGCGGAACGCCGCCTTGAAGTCGGCGAGGGGGAACCGGTGGGTCACCAGCGACGAGACATCGACGACGCCGGCCTCGACGAGGGCGATCGCCCGGGGATAGGCCCGGTTCATGCGCCGCGAGAAGCGCAGGTCGAGGCCCTTGCGCCGGGCGATCGAGGCCGCGATCGTCGAGTGGTCGCCGGCCGGGATCCCGGCCACGACGACCGTGCCGCCGGGCCCGAGCCCGAACGCGATCGCCGCCGGGGCGTCGAGCGCATGGCGCTCGAGAACGATGGCCACGCAATAGGCGACCAGTCCCATCGTGGCTTCGACCGAGAGGTCGATGTTCCTGGTGATGACGACAATTGCCTGGCCGACGGCCGCGACGGCGATGATCGATGCCAGGCTGGCGACCTGGCTGAGGTTCGAGGGCGTCAGGAACTGCGGGGCACTGATCGACACGAGCCCACCGAGCACGACCATGATCGCGACGAGGCTCAGCTCGCGCTGGCGCGCGACCATGGACAGCCACTGCCCCCGGGTCCGTGCCGCGCCCACCGTGGCGGTCACGCCGGACTCAGCCATCGAGGCCACCGCCGGTGACGTCACCGGTGAATTCGGTGCCGGCCGTCGGGTGGTCGTCGCCGGCCACACTGCCGGTCGCGGCGAACATCACCCGCTCCTGGGTCGCCCGATCGCGCGGGATGTCGGCCGTGACCCGCCCTTCGTGGAGGACGAGGATCCGGTCGGACATGGCCAGGACCTCCGGCAGGTCGCTCGAGATGAGGATGATCCCGAGCCCCGACGCAGCCAGCTCCGAGATGATCCGGTGGACCTCCACCTTGGCGCCGATGTCGATCCCGCGCGTGGGCTCGTCGAGGATCAGGACCCTGGGCCCGGAGGCCAACCACTTGGCCAGCACGACCTTCTGCTGGTTGCCTCCCGACAGCGACTCGACGAGCTGATCGACCCCGGTCATCCTGACGTTGAGCCGTTCCGTGTGCTCGTCGGCAACCTTGCGCTCGGCGGACGAGCGGATCAGGAGCCGCGGGAACAGGCGCGGCAGGATCGGCAGCGTCACGTTCTGGGCGATCGAGAAACCAAGGACGAGCCCTTCCTGGTGACGGTCCTCGGGGAGGTACGCGATCCCGGCATGCATCGCGGCGGATGGATTTGCGAAGTTGACCTGTGTTCCGCCGAGCCAGATCTCACCGCCGTCGCGCTGGTCGATCCCGAACAGGACCCGGGCGACCTCCGTGCGACCGGCCCCGACCAGTCCGGCGAACCCGACGATCTCGCCGGCGCGGACGGAGAACCCCACATCGCGGAAGACCCCGACCTTCGCCAGGCCTCTGACCTCGAGGAGGACGTCGCCCATCGGTGTCTCGACCTTCGGGAACAGCGACACGGTGCGTCCGACCATGTGCCGTACGAGCTCGGCCGTCGTCAGCTCGCTGGTGGCCGTCGTGACGACGTGCCGGCCGTCCCGGAAGACGGTCGCGCGGTCGCACAGGTCGAAGACCTCGTCGAGCCGGTGGCTCACGAACAGGACCGAAACACCGCGGTCGCGAAGCCGACGGACGATCGTGAACAGGCGCTCGACCTCATGGGCAGAGAGCGAGGCTGTCGGCTCGTCCAGGATGAGGACACGGGCGTCGAGGGACAGGGACTTGGCGATCTCGATGAGCTGTTGGTCGGCCATCGAGAGACCCCGGACCGGCGCTCCGACGTCGACCTGCACGTCGAGCTCGCCGAACAGCGCCTCGGCCGCCCGGCGCGTCCCGCCCCAGTCGATCGTGCCGAGACGGCCGGATGGGGCGTGCCCGATGAACACGTTCTCAGCGACGGTCAGGTCCGGAAAGAGGCGGGGCTCTTGGTGCACGACCGCGATCCCGAGCGAGCGGGAGTGGGCGGGGCCGTGGATCTGCGTCGTCTCGCCGTCGAGCAGGATCGTCCCGCTGTCGGGCTGATGGACGCCGGCGAGGATCTTGACGAGCGTGCTCTTGCCGGCGCCGTTCTCGCCGACGAGGCCGTGGATCTCGCCCGCACGAAGGTCGATCGAGACGTCGGTCAGGGCGGCCGTCGCCGCGAAGTGCTTGGAGATGCCGCGGAGCTCGACGCGGGGTGCGGTCGGACCGGCCACGAGGGTCGTCACGTGAGGATCTCGAGCCCGGGGGCGGCCCTGGTCCGCCCGGGGGAGCCGGACCGCCTGGCTGCCGGACGTCCCGCCCCGGCTTCGTCACCCGGCCCGATCTCCAGGACCTCGATGCCGGTTTCGCGGAGGGTCGCGACCATGTCCGTGGGCGCCTCGCCGTCCGTGAACACCCCGGCGAGCCGGTCCGTCCGACAGAACGTCGCCGACGCGACGCGGCCCCATTTCGTGTGGTCGACGACGGCGTAGACCTCCCGGGCCGCGGCGACCATCGACCGCTTGATCTGGGCCTCCTCTTCCATGGCGTCCGTGAGGCCGGCCCCGATCGTGAACCCGGCCGCGCCCAGGAACGCCTTCTGCACGTTTACCCGGCGGAAGACGCCGTCGCCGAGGGGGCCGACGACCGACAGGGCCTCCCAGCGGACCCGGCCGCCCAGCATCAGGACGGTGATGCCCGGGTGGCCCGCCAGCTCCTCGGCGATCCGGATGCTGTTCGTCACCACGGTCAGGCCGTGCCAGGTCTGGCGTTCCTTGAGGTGTCGGGCGATGTACAGGGCCGAGGTGCTGGCGTCGAGCACGATGCTCTCGCCGTCGCCGATCCGGGCCGCCGCCGCGGCTCCCATCCGGGATTTCTCCTCCCCCTGGAGGCGATCCCGGATATCGAAGGCAAGCTCGGGGCGATGGTCGCTGGGAGCGATCGCGCCTCCGTGCGTACGGATGACGCGGCGCTCGCCCTCCAGGACGAGGAGGTCCTTGCGGATCGTGACCGCGGAGACGCCGAAACGCCCGGCGAGGTCGGTCACCCTGGCCCGCCCGTCCTCCTCCACGATCCGCGCGATCTGCTGCTGGCGCTCGCGCGCGAAGACGCCATCGGGCACGTCTGCGGCCCTCGCGGTCACGGCATCTCTCTGGCTGGGGAACCTGGCTGGGGAGGCAACTTCGGTTGGTTGCGTTTGCGCCCACTGTGCATCGAAGCAGTGGCGAATGTCAAGGCGATTCCGAACCTGACCGCAACACTTCGCAGCCCCGCGGACCCCGCGCGCGGAGGGGCGTTCGGGGCGCGCCGTCAGGCGTTGAGCGCCTCCTGGCGGAAGGCCGATGCATTCTCGAGGCGGCGACGGATGGCCCCGAGGAACCGCGCCCCCATCTCGCCGTCGACCAGCCGGTGGTCCGCGGAGAGGGTCAGCTTCATGATCGTGCGCACCGCCAGCCCGCCCCCGATGGCCACGGCCGTGGGGATCGCGCTCGAGACGGCGAGGATGGCGGCCTCGCCGGGGTTGATGATCGCGCTGAACTCCTCGACGCCGAACATGCCGAGATTGGACACGGTGAACGTGCTGCCGGTCATGTCGTCGAGCGGCAGCCGCCCTTCGCGGGCGGCCGCGGCGAGGCCGATCGCGCGGTCGTGGAGGTCGCCGAGCGCCAGCCGATCGGCATCCCGGATCACCGGCACGACCAGGCCGCCGGGCAGCGCCACCGCGAGGCCGAGGTGCACCCGGCGCCGCGGCCAGACCGAGACTCCATCCGTGCGGGAGTTGACGTCGGGAAACTCGGCCAGGGTCTGGGCGGTGGCGGCCAGGACGAAGTCCGTGACGGTCAGGTTCGTGCTCCCGGCCTTGAGCTCGGCCCGGAGCGCCAGGAGGGCGGTCACGTCGACGGCCACGGTGACCGTGAAGTGCGGGGTGGACGTCCAGCTTTGGGTCAGCCGATCGGCGATGATGCGGCGGACGCGGCTCAGCGGGCGCGGCTCCTCCTCGCCCTCGACGGGGATCGAGGGCAGGGGAGCGACTGCTCGTGCGGGTGGGACTCGCGGGGCTGCCGGGGCAGGCGCTGCTACCGCCGCGACGGGCGGTTGCGGGCTGGCCGGCGCCTGGATGGCCGCTCGGACGTCGCGCTCCGTGATCCGTCCCTCGGGACCCGTGCCCGGGATCGTGCGGGGATCGATCCCGGCCTCGGCTGCGGCCTTGCTCGCTCGTGGGCTGATCCGCAGGCGGCCCGGCCCCGCAGACGTCGCGGCAGGCGCCGGAGCCGCGGCCACCGCGGAACGCGCCGCGGCGGGTGCCGGCACGGGGGCGGGAGCTCCGGGTGCGGCCGGCGCCGGCGCGGGGTGGGCCGTCGCCTCCTCGGGGATCTCCTCGCCAACCGCGCCCACGTAGGCGCAGATCGTATTGACCGGGACCGTGTCGCCTTCGGCGACGCACTGCCGGAGGAGGACGCCCTCCTCGAAGGACTCGACCTCCATGGCCGACTTGTCGGTCTCGATCTCGAACAGGATGTCGCCCTTCGCGACCGGGTCGCCCTCGCGCTTGAGCCAGGTCGTGATGGTGCATTCCTCGGTCATCTGGCCGGGCTTCGGCATGCGGATCGCGTGGACCATGACGTCGGCCTCCGACTACATGAGGGCCAGGACGGCCCGGACCATGTCGCCGGCGTTCGGCAGGAAGGCCTTCTCGAGCCCCTCCGCCTGCGGGGAGATCCCGTTCGCAGCCCCGATCCGGCCGACGGGGCCGTCGAGGAAGTCGAATGCTTCCGCCTGGATCCGGGCGACGATCTCGTTGACGAAGCTGCCGACGAGGACGGCCTGGCTGGCGACGACGCAGCGCCCGGTCCTGCGGACCGAGGCCAGGACCGTCTCCATGTCGAGCGGGACCAGGCTGCGCAGGTCGATCACCTCGGCCGCGATGCCGTGCTCCGCCGCGAGCGTCTCCGCCGCGGCCAGGAGGTCGGGCACCGCCGGCCCCCAGCCGACGAGCGTCGCGTCCGTTCCCTCGCGGGCGAGGCGCGCCGTTCCGATCGGCGTGAGGTACTCCTCCTCGGGGACCACGCCCTTGGTCGGGTAGAGGCCCTGGCTCTCGACGAAGAGGACCGGGTTGTTGGTCCGGATGGCGGACTTGAGGAGCCCCTTCGCGTCGGCGGCAGTGGCGGGGTAGACGACCTGGAGGCCCGGGATGTGCGCGAAGACGCTCTCGAGGGACTGGGAGTGCTGCCCGCCGTAGCCCTTGCCCGCGCCGACGGAGGCCCGGATGACGAGCGGCACCTCCACCTGGGCGCCGCTCATGTAGTGCCATTTCGCGGCCTGGTTGGCGATCTGGTCGGAGGACATCAGGGCGAAGTCCATGTACATCAGCTCGACCACCGGCCGTAGACCGACGATCGCCGCGCCCACCGCCGTGCCGCAGATGCAGGCCTCGGAGATCGGCGTGTTGAAGACGCGCTGCCGCCCGAACGTCTCGAGGAGGCCCTTGGTGAGCTTGAACGCGCCGCCGTAGTCGGCGACGTCCTCGCCGTAGACGATGACGCGGCCGTCGCGCTCCATCTCCTCGACGAGCGCCTCGCGGAGGGCGTCCTTGTAGCTGATGGCGCCATTCGCGTCCCGCTTCGCAACGGGTGGCTCGGCGTAGGTCACGACGCCGCGGGCGGCCGACGGCACCTCGTCGGCCGCCGTGTCCGTGTACAGGTAGGCGAGGACGTCGGCCGGGTCCGGGTCGGTCGCCCGCGCCGCACGGACCGCGGCCCGGGAGTTCCGCTCGCGCACGCGCGACTCGACGGCGGCCAGACCAGGCTCGTCGACGACGGCGGTCTCCACGAGCTGCTTCTTGAGGAGCTCGATCGGGTCGACGGCGCGCCAGGCGGCCTCCTCCTCGCGGGTCCGATATTCGTTGCGCGGGTCCGAGAGGGAGTGGCCGTAGTAGCGATAGGTGCTGGCCTCGATGAGGACCGGTCCCTCCCCGGCCCTGCAGAGGGCCGCCGCGCGCCGTACGGCGTCGCGCACGGCGAGGACGTCCATCCCGTTGACGACCTCGGCGTGCATGGTGTTCGCGGCGAAGCCGGCCGCCCGGCGCGCGAGGTGGCGCACGCCCATGACCTCGTCGTCGGTCCGGTGGGTCATGCCGTAGTGGTTGTTCTGGATGAGGAAGATGATCGGCAGGCCGTGGGCCCGGTCGCCGGCGAGGTGGTTGGTCCACTGGTCCTGGGCCGCCCAGTTGAGGGATTCAAGGACGACCCCGTTGGCATACGCCCCGTCGCCGGCGAAGCAGCAGACGACGCGATCGGCGCCCTCGTAGCGGATCGCCATCGCCGCGCCCGTCGCGATCGGCACGCTGCCGCCGACGATCGCGTTGGCGCCGAGGTTGCCCGTCGAGAAGTCGCCGATGTGCATCCCGCCGCCGCGCCCGCGGCTGTAGCCCTCCTCCTTGCCGAAGAGCTCGGCGACGACCCGGTAGATATGCTCCTCGAGGGCCGCCTCGAGGAGCTCGCCGCGGGTCCCGGTGGGCGAGCCCGGCACGCGGGCCCGGAGCTGCTCGGCGGTCATCTGGCGGATGGCCGCGAAGCCCTTGGCGATCGCATCGCCGTGGCCGCGATGGGAGCTCGTGACGTTGTCGTCGGGCCGCAGCGCCGACGACGCGCCGACGGCGGTGCCCTCCTGGCCGATCGAGACGTGGGTCGGGCCGCGGTAGTCGTAGCCGGGGAGCGGGTCGTAGCCGCCGGAGCGCAGGCGGACGATCATCTCCTCCAGCTCGCGGATGGAGAGCATGTCGTCGAGCAGGTCGAGCGCCGCGGCCCCTTCGATCCTGCCGGCGGCGACCTCCGACGCCAGGTCGCCGGCGAAGGCGAACCCGGTGATGGTCCCGCAGGACTCCTCGAACGGCTCGAAGTCGGGGCGGGCGTCGCTGCGATAGGCCGTCTCGGCGGCCATGGTGCTCCTCCGGGTGCTCATGCGCGTCGCGCCGGCAGGGCGCGCGGGCGGGATCTCATGCGGTGATGACGCGGACGCCGCGTCGATTGAGGGTCCGCGCGGTGCGGTCGTCGATCCCCGTGTCCGTGACCAGGACGTCAACGTCGTCGAGGCGCCCGGCGGCGGCGAACGATCGCTTGCCCAGCTTGCTGCTGTCGGCCAGGAGGATCACCTCCCGCGCGCGGCGCAGGACCAGCTGCTTCGTGTACCCCTCGGACGGGTCGGTCGTCGTCAGCCCGTCCTCGAGCGAGAGCGCGAAGGTGCCCATCAGGGCCCGGTCGACATGGAGCTCCTCGAGCACCAGGCGCGTCAGCGGGCCGACCAGGGCCCGGCTCGTCGTGCGCAGCTCGCCGCCGATCACGATGAGCCGCGGCCCCCGCCCGGCGAGCTCCGTCGCCACCGGGAGGCTGTTCGTGACGACGGTGAGGCGGGACCAGCCGTGGAGGAGGCGAGCGGCGGCCAGGACGGTGCTCCCGCTGTCGAGGTAGACCGTGTCGTCCTGCTCCAGCAGCTCGATCGCACGCGCAGCGATCCGGAGCTTCTCGGCGGCCGCCGCCCCGGCCTTGGCATCGAACTGCGGCTCGTCGAGGCGCTCGTCCACGGCGACGGCGCCGCCGTGCACGCGCCGAAGGCGACCGGTCGCGGCCAGCGCGTCGAGATCGCGGCGGACGGTCGCCTGGGACACGCCGAGGGCTGCGCTCAGCTCCTCGAGGCGAACGGCGCGGCGCGAGTCGACGATCAGGCTGAGCCGCTGGCGACGGCGCGCGGCCAGGTCGTGCCCGGCGGCCGGAGCGTCGTGATCGGGCAGGATATCTTGCATATCGAGCACATTCTAGCATGACCTTGCAAACGGAGTTCGCTCGGCGCGAGAGGAAGGCCCGGCGCGAGAGGTCGGCGCGTGCGCCTGCGCGCCGGGGCAGCCCACGAGTGGCCGGCGCGGTCGTACCCTGCATCCCATGACGGAGCCCGACGTCGTCGCGATGGCCCGTGCCTGTTACCTCGATGACCGCCACGTGTTCGGGTGCGCCGAGACCACGTTCATCGTGCTGAAGCGCGCCTACGGCCTCGATGACCCCCTGGATGCCTCGCCGGCGATGGCCCTCAACGGCGGGGTGGCCTACAGCGGCGGCGCATGCGGCGCGATCACGGGGGCTGCGCTGGCCGTGGGAATGCTCGCCGAGCGGCGCATCGACGACCACCGCGCCGCGAAGTCGGTGGCGCGGCGGCTCGTCGCCGGCCTGCTGGACGAATTCGTGGCCCGCCACGGGACGGTCGACTGCCGCGACCTCATCGGGTACGACCTGCGGGCTCCCGGCGCGCACGACGCCTTCATCGCGGGCGGCACCTGGCGGGAGCGGTGCATGGGCCAGATCGAATTCGCCGTGACGCGGATGGCTGCCCTGGGCGACGAGGATGCCTGGGCCGCGGCCGTGCGGGATCTCGACGCCGTCGGCTCCTGACGGCGCGGCGGCCCCGGTCGCCCGCGGATCCTCACCGCGTGCCGGCCCCCGGTGGCGCGGCGGCCCCGGTCGCCCGCCTGGACCAGGGGATCGGGCGTCGGGCGCCAGTGTGTCGCGCTAGACTTGCGAGCGCCCGACGACAGAGGAGCCCCGATGCCCGACGACAGCGCCGTCTCGCGTAGCGTCCTGGCGGACCAGGTCAAGGATCGCCTCCTCCAGGACATCCTCGCCGGCCGGTACGCCGCCCCACTCGCGGATCGTCGAGACGCGGGTCGCCCGGGACCTCGGAACCAGCCAGGCCCCGGTGCGCGAGGCGCTCCGCGGGCTCGAGGCCCTCGGCGTCGTCGAGATCCTGCCGTTCCGCGGGGCGCGCGTCCGCAGGCCGAGCGCTCCCGAGCTGCTGGAGGCCTACGCCGTCCGCTCGGAGCTGGAGGCGCTCGGGGCGCGCCTCGGCGTGCCCCGGATGACGGACGCGGACCTGGCCGAGCTCGAGGCGCTCGGCGAGGAGATGCAGCGGGCCGCCTCGGCGGGCGACCGCCACGAGGTGGCGGTGGCCGACGCGAGCTTCCACGCGCGGCTCCTCGCGCTCGCCGGCAACGGACGCTGGAGCGGGTCTGGCGGTCGCTCGAGCCGTTCTCGCGCACGTACATCACCCTCGTCGCGCCCGGGCGCGGACGCGCACTGGACGGCGGACCTGCACCCGTCGATCCTCCGGGCCCTGCGCACGCGCGACCCCGAGCAGGTCGTCGCGGCCCTGCGCCGCCACTTCGACGAGGCCAGCGCCCACCTGGCCGGCGCCTGGGAGAACGGGCAGCGGGCGGCGCCGCGCCCGGCGCGCCGGGCCGCGCGCCGGCCGCGCTGACGATCGCCACGACGGCGGCGTGCCCGGGCGGCCGGGCACGCTCCGCGGCTCAGGCCGGGCGCAGGATCGCCGCGCACCTGCTCCGCCACGCGCGGCGCGGAGAGGCCGTAGATGTCGAGCAGGGCGTCGTTCGGCCCCGACTGCGGATAGACGTCGCTGGAGCCCGATCCGGTTGACCCGGGTCGGGACGGTGCTCCGAGAGCGTCTCGGCCACCGCGCCGCCGAGCCCGCCGATCACGGAATGCTCCTCGACCGTGATGACCCGCCCGGTCCGCTCGGCGGCGGCGACGATCGCCGCGACGTCGAGCGGCTTGATGGTCGGGACGTGGACGACGTGGGCGTCGATGCCGTCCGCCGCCAGGAGGTCCGCGGCGTCGACGACGCGGGGCGTCTGCGACCCGGTGCTGATCAGCGTCACGTCGGCGCCCTCGCGGACCGTGACCGCCTTCCCGAACGCGAACCGGTAGCCGTCGTCGAAGAGGCGCTGCGTGGCGTCGCGCACGAGCCGGACGTAGCAGGGGCCCTCGTAGGCGGCGGCCCAGCGCAGGACCTCGCGAGCCTCCGATGTCGTCGGCGGGCGAGACCGTGACCATGCCCGGGCATCGCCCGCATGATCGACATGTCGTCGACGATGATGTGGCTCATCCCCGTCTGGCCCGTGAAGAGCCCCGCGTAGCCGGGCGTGATCTTGACGTTGAGCCCGGTCTGGGCGATCAGGACCCGGATCTGGTCGAGGGGACGCACGACGGCGAACGAGACGAAGGTGCTGATGAACGGGATCAGGCCCATCGTGGCCAGGCCCGCGGCGACGCCCAGCATGTTCTGCTCGGCGATGCCCATCTGGAGGTAGCGGTCCGGGTGGGCCTTCTCGAAGATGTCGGCCCGCGTCGAGCTGCCGACGTCGCCGTCGAGCATGACGATCCGCGGGTCGTCGTCGGCCAGCTCCGCGACGGTCTCGCCGAAGATCTCCCGCATGGGCCGGCCCATCGGCAGCGTCATCGGGGGCCTCCTTCGCCGGCCGGGAGCGGCTCGCCCAGGTCGGCCATCGCGATGGCGAACTCCTCGGGCTTGATCGCGCGCGTGTGCCAGTAGTAGTGGCCCTCCATGAAGGAGACGCCCTTGCCCTTGATCGTGTGGGCGATGATCGCGGTGGGCCGGCCGTCGCCCCGGGCGGCCTCGGCCAGCACGCGGAGGATGTCGGCCATGTCGTGGCCGTCGGCCTCGAGCACGCGCCACCCGAAGGCGGACCACTTGGCGACCAGCTCGCCCGGCACCTGCGGGCGGGGTTCGGCCGTCCGGCCCGTCGCCGGGCCAGCCGTACTGCTGGAGCTTGTTGTGGTCGACGATGGCGACGAGGTTGTCGAGGCCGTAGCGGGCCGCGGCCATGGCCGCCTCCCAGACCTCGCCCTCCTGGCACTCGCCGTCGCCGAGCATGACGTAGGTCCGGCCGCCGCGCCCCGTCAGGCGGGCGCCGAGGGCCATGCCCATCCCGGCCGAGATGCCCATGCCGAGCGACCCGCTGGACATGTCGAGGCCCGGCAGGCGGGTCATGTCCGGGTGGCCCTGGAGGCGCGAGTGCGCCGCGTCGAACGTCGCAAGCTCCTCCACCGGGAAGAAGCCGCGGAGGGCCATCGCGGCGTAGAGGCCGATCGAGGAGTGGCCCTTCGAGAGGATGAACCGGTCGCGATCGGGCCAGGACGGCTGGCCCGGCCGGATGCGCAGGACGTGGAAGTAGAGCGCCGCCAGCATGTCGGCGGCCGAGAGCGGGCCCCCGAGGTGGCCGGCCCGCGCGTGATAGACGGCCTTGATGACCTCGACCCGGATCTGCCGCGCGATCTCGCGGAGGCTGGCGAGCTCGGTCTCGTCCGCGCCGGTGACGGGCGGCTGGCTCACGACGGACCCTTCTTCTCGTACGACCCGGGCACGACGGGCGGGGAGAAGAAGCAGACGAGCTCGAGCGGCCCGGGGCCGTCGGATTCGGTCGCGTGGAACGTGCCCACGGAAACCCAGACCGTCACCCCGGCCTCGATCTCCGCGGTCGCCTCCGGGGTCACGATCCGCCCGCGCCCGGCCGCGCAGTAGATCGTCTCCTCCTGCGCGTCGTGGACGTGGCCGGCTGGCTTGCTGCCGGGCGGGAAGATCGACACGCCCATCGAGACCCGCTCGGTCGGTGTGTTCTGCGGCCCGACGTACGTGTACCAGCTGCGGCCGGGCAGTGGGTACAGCTCCGCCTCCGCGCGCGCCACTCGCTTGATCATCCGGCACCTCACTGGGTTCGCGGCCGCCGGCCGGGCAGGGCGCCGCCCCGGCGGGGGAGTGATCGATTATCGATGATATGGGGGCGCCGATCCCGCGTCAAGCCCCGCCGGTGGCAAGGGCGCGGGCCGTCGCGACGTCCGCCTGCCGGCCGGCCGGGGAGAGCGGGATCACGGCGACGTGATCGGCGCCGGCTTCCCGCATCTCGCCGACGCGCGCTCGCAGCTCGGTCGCGTCGCCGGTCGCCACCAGCGCCCGGACGAGCGAGTCGGGGAGAGCGTCGATCGTCTCGACGGCGATCCCGCCGCGGACGAGGTTGGCCCGGTAGTTTGGCTGGGCCAGGTAGCGGGCAAGGTAGCCCCGGGCGGCCGCGGCGACCTCGGAGCCGGTGCCCAGGATCGAGGCCAGGGACGCGACGAGCAGCGGGCGCTCCGGCCGGCCCGCGGCGTCGACCGCCGCGTCAAGGGCGCGCCGCGCCTCGCGGACGTGGCCGGGCGTCACGAGGAAGGGGAAGGCGCCGGCCGTCCGCAGCGCGGCCAGGGCGAGCATGCGCGGCCCGAGGGCCGCGAGGACGAGGGGCGGATCGTCGACGGCTGGGCCCGTCCAGCTCGCGGCGGCATAGGCGTCGAGGTAGGCGGTCATCGTCGCCAGTGGCGGGCCGTACTCGTGCCCGCGGGCGCCGGCGGAGGAGCGGTGCGACACGCCCAGGCCCATCACGAAGCGGCCGCCGGAGAGGTCGGCGATCGTGCGGGCCCCGGCATGCGCGGCCGCGCCGTCGCGGGCGTAGACCGAGGCGACGCCGAGGGCGAGCGTCAGGCGCGATGTGGACCGGGCCAGGGCGCCGAGGACGGCGAACGGCTCCCGTCCGGCCGACTCGTTCACCCACAGCGCGGGGAAGCCGAGGTCCTCCACGGTCGCCGCGAAGCGCAGGACCTCGTCGGCCGGGATGGCGTCGAGGCTCGCCCAGATTCCGACCGGTCCGAGGGCCGCGCGAAGGTCGGGCGTTCCGTCCATGACCGAACCTCGATGCGGTGCGTGCGGAGCCCCGTCGCCGGGCGGCGGGGCTCCGGTGGTTGCCAGCGCCTGGCGCCGTCGCCGGGCCCTGAGCCTCAGCTGTTGCCGGGGAAGACGAGGGAGAGGGCCGCCCGCCGGCCGGGCTCCGGCCAGCGCTCGGTGACCATCTTCTGCTGGGTGAAGAAGCGGATGCCGTCCTCGCCGCGCATGGCCAGGTCGCCGAGGGCCGATTCCTTGCCCCCCCCGAAGGAGAGATAGCCGGCGGGGACCGGGATCGGCACGTTGACCCCGATCATGGGCACGTCGACCTCGAGCTTGAAGCGCCGGGCGGCGCCCCCGTCGGTGGTGAAGATGGCCGTCCCGTTGGCGTACTTGTGGCCGTTGACGAGCCCCAGGGCCTCGTCGTACGTCGCCGCGTGGACGATGCCCAGGACCGGCCCGAAGATCTCCTCCTGGTAGATGTCCATGGCCGGGGTGACGTGGTCGAAGAGGGTCACCCCGAGGAAGAACCCGGCGGGGTTGGTGGGGTGGACGAAGGGCCGCCCGTCGACGACGAGCTCGGCCCCCTCGGCGACGCCCCGGTCGATCCAGCGGATGACGCTCTCGCGGTGCTCCTTGGTGTAGAGGGGGCCCATGTCGACGCCCTTCTCCATGCCGGGGCCGACCTTGAGGCCGGCGATCCGCTCGAGCAGGAGCGGCCGCAGCCGCTCGGCCGTGTCGCCCACGGCGACCAGGAGGGTCTGGGCCATGCAGCGCTCGCCGGCGCTGCCGTAGCCCGAGGCCACCGCGGCGTCGGCGGTCAGCTCCATGTCGGCGTCGGGCAGGACGACCATGGCGTTCTTGGCGCTGGTGTAGGCGCCGACCCGCTTGCCGCGGCGGGTGCCCTCCTCGTAGACGTAGCGCCCGACGGCCGTGCTGCCCACGAACTGGATCGCCTTGATGTCGGGGTGCTCGACGATGGCGGTGACCGCCTCGCGGCCGCCGTAGACGATGTTGAAGGTCCCGTCCGGTCCACCGGCCTCGGTCCACAGCTCGGCCTGCAGCTGGGTCGCTCCGGGGGTGTGGGAGGAGGGCTTGAGGATCACCGTGTTGCCGCACATCAGGGCGATCGGGTAGATCCACATCGGAACCATCGCCGGGAAGTTGAACGGCGTGATCGCCGCCGTCACCCCGAGCGGCCCGCGCAGGGTGAAGGCGTCGACGCCGGTGGCGACGTTGGGGGTCATCAGCCCGGCCAGCTGCGACGGCAGGCCGCAGGCGAACTCGATGGTCTCGAGGCCGCGCAGGACCTCGCCAAGGGCATCCGGGTAGGTCTTGCCGTGGTCGCGCGTGATGAGGGCGCCCATCTCCTCCCGGTGCTGCCAGACGAGCTCGCGGAAGGCGAAGAAGAGCTGGCTGCGGGCGATGAGGGGCGTGTCCCGCCAGGCCGGGAAGGCCGCCGCGGCCGCCGCGACCGCCCGCTCGACCTCGGGGGCCCCGCCCCGCGGGACGCGGGCGATGACCTGCCCCGTGGCCGGGTTGTAGACGGGGCCGGTCTGCTCGGGGAGGACCTCGACCGGCCGGCCGGCGATCCAGTGACTGAGGATGGGCAGCGGGGCCGCGGCCCCCTCGGCCGCCAGGCGGGCTGTCTCGGTGGTCATCGGCGGTGCCTCCTTGGGGCGCTGCGACAGGACGCGCGGGCATGACGGCCAGCCGGCGGGGGCGGGGAACCCGTGTCGCGAACCGTTCCGTCGATCGTCCGCACTGGGGGGACCGCCGCGCAAGGTCCGGACGGCGAGTCTGAACCTGCCGGACGGACCTGTTCACCGGCGCACCATGGCGCCCGCGCGGACGCGGGGCGCGCGAAAAGGGCCATCCGGCCCTACTGTGGCTCTACGCCCCGCCCGACCATGCCCCTTTCTTCAGCCTGCATGAAGGAGCGTCCCCGTGGCCGACCTGTCGACCGTCTTCACGGGCATCCGATTCGAGAACCCGTTCCTGCTCGCCTCGGCCCCGCCGACGGAATCCGAGAGCAACATCGTCCGCGCCTACGAGGCGGGCTGGGGCGGCGTCGTCACCAAGACGATCGGCCTCCACCCGGTCGTCAACGTCCGGGGCCCCAAGACGAAGTTCCTGCGCGCCGACAACAGCGGCACCCGGCTCTCGATGGCCAAGCGCCCCGACTCGACGCTCATGGCCTCGTGGAACTGGGAGCTCATCTCGGACAAGCCGCTCGACTGGTGGGTCCCGCGCCTTGAGTCCATCAAGAAGGCCTGGCCGAACCGCGCCCTCGTCGCCTCGATCATGGCCGGCTCGGGGACCGACAAGGAGCTCGCCGCCTGGGAGGTGCTGACCCGCGGCGTCCAGGATGCCGGGGCGGACGCCATCGAGCTCAACTTCTCGTGCCCCCACATGGATCGCGTCGACATGGGCGCCAACGTCGGCAAGGACCCGGTGCTCTGCTCGGTCTCGACCCAGGTCGTCAAGGCGGTGGCCCGCGTCCCGGTCTGGGTGAAGCTCACCCCGGCCACCGCGAACATCGTCGAGGAGGCAGGCGCCACCTTCCTCGGCGGCGCCGACGCCATTTCGTCGTCGAACACGTTCCCCTCCCTGCCGCTCATCAGCCCCGAGACGCTCGACTTCGAGGTCAGCGTCGACGGCTACGTCTCGTCGGGCGGCCTGGGCGGGCCGGCCATCCTGTCGCAGTCGCTGGCGAAGATGGCGGAGATGACGAAGGCGTTCCCGGACCGCGAGTTCTCGGGGATCGGCGGGGTCTCGACGTTCGAGCACGCCCTCAACTACTTCCTGCTCGGCTGCGGCACCGTCCAGGTCGCCACGG
This sequence comes from uncultured Chloroflexia bacterium, assembly GCA_963762445.1. Classification (GTDB taxonomy): domain Bacteria; phylum Chloroflexota; class Limnocylindria; order Limnocylindrales; family CSP1-4; genus CTSoil-043. The sequence goes on along the minus strand of CAVXLA010000004.1, from coordinate 470,889 downwards.
CCGCCATGCTGGACCACGCCATCGGCTCCAACGTCATCGCCGACCTGACGAGCGGCATGGCCGCCTTCCTCGAGCGGAACGCCGACCGCGGCTGGGCGTCGCTCGCCGACTTCCGGGGGCTTCGGCGCGGCAACGTCGTCCCCCACGCGGAGATCGGCCGGCCCGAGGACGCCGACTACCACGGCGGCTACGGGGAAGAGGCGGAGGGATACGCGGGCGCCCTCGCGCGCTAGGCGCCGTCGGGCGCCGGACCCCGGGACCCGGCGGCCCGACGGGCCCGCGCGTCCGGCCGGCGGCCGGCGCGCGTCCGTCACGGCCGTCGCGGGACGCCGCCGCGTGCTGTAATGGCGGCGACGCCGCAACGCGAAACACCGGGCGGCCCCCGCCGCCCGAAACGGAGGAATCGATGACCACCAGCGCCGCGACCGGCTCCATGACCAGCGAGGAGATCGTCCGCCTGTCGCGGGCCCACACCTTCTTCTCGTGGTCCGCCCAGGGCGCCATCGACCCGATCGCGATCGACCGGGCCGAGGGGATCTACCTCTACACGCCCGAGGGCCGCCGGATCATCGACTTCAACAGCCAGCTGATGTCGGTGAACATCGGCCATGGCGACCGGCGCGTCATCGAGGCCATCAGCGCCCAGGCGGCCAGGCTGCAGTACGTCCAGCCGGCGTTCGCCACCGAGATCCGGGCCCGCCTCGGGTCGAAGATGGCCCAGATCCTGCCGGGCGACCTGGACAAGGTCTTCTTCACCCTCGGCGGGGCCGAGGCGGTCGAGAACGCGATCAAGCTCGCCCGCCACTACTCCGGGCGCACGAAGGTTCTCGCCCGCTACCGGACCTACCACGGGGCGACGCTGGGGGCGATGACCCTTACCGGCGACCCCCGCCGCTGGGCCAACGAGCCGGCGATCTACGGCGTCGTCCGCTACCCGGACACGCACCGTTGGGGCGAGAAGGAACCCCGGCCCGCGGCGGAGGCGCTGCAGGGCCTCGAGGACGTCATTCGCTACGAGGGGCCCCACACGATCGCCGCGATCTTCCTCGAGACGATCGTCGGGACGAACGGCATCCTCATCCCGCCCGACGGCTACCTGGCCGGCGTCCGCGAGCTCTGCGACCGGTACGGGATCCTGATGGTCGCCGACGAGGTGATGGCGGGCTTCGGGCGGACCGGCCGGTGGTTCGCCGTCGATCACTGGGGCGTCGTGCCCGACCTGATGACGATGGCCAAGGGCCTGACGTCGAGCTACCTCCCGCTCGGCGCGGTGGCGATGCGCCATCACATCGCCGAGTTCTTCGACACGAAGATGTTCTACGGCGGCCTGACCTACAGCAGCCACCCGGTGAGCCTGGCGGCCTCGCTGGCCACGATCGGGGTCTACGAGGAGGACGGGCTCATCGAGCGGGCGGCCCGGATGGGCGAGGTCCTCAGGCGCCACCACGCCGCCATGGCCGCGAAGCATCCGAGCGTGGGAGCCACCCGCAGCCTGGGCCTGTTCGGGATCATCGACCTCGTGCGCAGCCGCGACCCGTGGACGCCGATGACGGCCTTCAACGGGACGTCGGACGAGATGAAGGCGGTCGCCAAGCACCTCCGCGAGCACGGCCTCTACACGATGATCGCCAACAACGGGATCCACACGAACCCGCCGCTGATCATCACCGAGGAGCAGCTCGACGAGGCTTTCGCCATCCTCGACGGGGCCCTCAGCCTGGCCGACGAGGCCGTCTCCTAGGACGTCGCCTCAGCGCACCAAAGCCGGAAGCCGGCCCCGCGCGGGGCCGGCTTCTTCGCGTGCCGTGCGAGCGGCGGAGCAGGACGCGGGCGGGCCTTCGGGCGGCGTCCGGAGCTGGTGTGCGTTCAGTCCCGGCGGCCGGTCCCGAACTGGCGGTCGCCGGCGTCGCCGAGGCCCGGCAGGATGTAGCCCTTGTCGTTCAGGGCGCGGTCGAGGGCCGCGCAGTGGATCGTGACGTCCGGGTGTGCGGCGCTCACGGCGGCCACGCCCTCGGGCGCGGCGATCAGGTTGATGAGCTTGATCCGTCGTGCGCCCCAGCGCTTGAGCACGTCGATCGCGGCCGTGGCCGAGCCGCCGGTCGCGAGCATCGGGTCGAGGATGAGGCAGAGGTCAACGGTCGCGGAGTCGGGGAGCTTGTTGTAGTACTCGACCGGGCGGAGCGTGCGCTCGTCGCGGAAGAGGCCGAGGTGCCAGACCTCCGCGGTCGGCATCAGCTCCAGCATCGCGTCCACCATGCCCAGGCCGGCCCGGAGGATCGGCACGAGCCCGATGCGGTCGCCCAGCTCGTGGGCGTCGGTCTCCTCGAGCGGGGTGCGGACCCGGAGCGGCCGCAGCCGGGCGTCGGCGAGGGCCTCGTAGCCGAGGAGCCAGGAGAGCTCGCGGACGACCTCGCGGAACTTCTTGGGCTCCGTCTTGTCGTCGCGCAGGATCGCGAGCTTGTGGAGGACGGCTGGATGCCGCGAGACATGGAGGTTGGGCGGGACCGGGTTGCTGTCGGGCACGGGCGCGCACCTCGGGCAAGGGGGGCAGGCGATCGGCGCGGCCGGCACCCCGGCGCCGGGATCCGACCGGACCGATCCTAGCACCGGGCGGGGCGCGCGGCGGGACGGCGGGGCGGCGAGGTGCCTGGTCCGCGGTGGACGTCGAACGGCGCCCCGACGGGCGGCGACGCAACGGCCGCCGCGACCGGCCCCGGTCGCGCTATCCTCGGCCCATGCCGCCAGCCCGGCCCCCCCGGGGGCCCCGCCCGCCCGCGCCCGCGGCCCGCGGCCCGCGCCGGGCCGCGCCCGTCCTCGCCCGTCAGGTGCGCGGCGAGATCGTGGAGAGCGTTCACCGCGGCCACGTGGTGCGGGTCGACGCGGCCGGGCGCGTGACCCACGTTGCCGGCGACGCCGACGTGGAGGTGACGCTCCGCTCGGCCGTCAAGCCGTTCGCCCTCGTGGCCCTGGCCGAGGCCGGCGGGTTCCGCGACTACGGCCTGACCGGGCCCGAGATCGCCCTCATGACGAGCTCGCACTCGGGCGAGGACCTGCACGTCCGGACGCTGCAGGCCGTCTTCCGGCGATCGGGGCTCACGCAGGCGCTCCTCGCCTGCGGGACGGCCGGCGCCCCGCTCGACGCCCTGACCGCCGCCCGCCTCGCGCGCGACGGCGAGCGGGCAGGCCCGATCCGCCACATGTGCTCGGGCTACCACGCGGCGATGCTTCTGCTGGCCCGGCTCGGCGACTGGAGCCTCGAGGACTACTGGAACGCCGGCCATCCCGCCCAGGTGGCGATCCGGGCGACGGTCGCCCGCTCGTTCGAGACAACCCCGGAACGGCTCCGGACGGCCGTCGACGGCTGCGGGGTGGAGACCTTCGCCTTCCCCCTGGCGGCGGTCGCGCGCGCCTACGCCTTCCTCGCCGACCCCGAGGCGGTTCCGGCCGGGGACCCCCGGCACGCCCAGGCGGCGTCGCTGCGCATGATCCGCGACGCGATGGTCGCGCACCCGGAGATGGTGGGCGGGACGCGCGACCGGCTGGACACGTCGCTCATGAAGGCCGTCCCCGGGCGCCTGCTGGCCAAGGGGGGCGCGGAAGGGCTGCGCGGCGTCGCCGTCCTCCCGGATCCGACACTCCGCGCGGGCGCGTCGGCGATCGCCGTCAAGGTGGAGGACGGCGGCGGGTTCGACCGGGCGACCTGGGCGGTCAGCATCGAGGCGCTCCGCCTCGCCGGCATCGTGGACGGGCAGGCCCTTCGGCTCATGGGCCGCTACCATCGGCCCGTCGAGCTGGAGCCGCACGGCCGCATCGCGGCCGAGACGATCGCGGGCTTCGACCTCGTCCCGGTGGGCGAGCTGGTGGGCTGAGATCCGGCAGCGGCCGGAGGGCGTTGGGTGCCCGGACGCCGGCGCCGAGGTGGGGGACAGAGGGTGGGATCGGGAGGAAGAGACCCGCATCGCGTGCTCGGTCTCCCGCGCGATGCGTCGGAGGCCGAGATCAAGGGCGCGTACCGCTCCCTCGCCAAGCGGCACCACCCGGACGCCGGCCAGGGCTCGGTCGTGCGCTTCCTGGAGATCCAGGCGGCCTACGAGGCGCTCGCCGGCGACCGGCGAGCGGGCGCGCCGTCCGACCCGGTCCCCGGATCGCGCGACGCGTGGCCTCGCCGGGCGACCCCGAACGCCGGCCCGCGCCGGGACGACGCCGACCCGGGACCGGCCGAGCGACGGAACGCCAGCGGGCGCTCGTCTGCCGGCCCGCGCGCGGACACCGAGCCGGGTCCGGGCCGTCCCGGCGAGCAGGGAGGCGCGCGGACGGGCGACCCGGGGCGAGGCCGCCGGACCCGGGTGCCTCGCCGGGCGACGCTCGGGTCCACCTCGTACGACGAGGCCGAGGCCGTCTTCGAGCCCGACTGGGGCGGCGCGAGCTGGTACGGGCCGTCGTCCGGCACCTATTGGACGCTGAACCCGCGCGAGTACGCCGACCCGCGCAAGCACGGCCCCGAGTACCAGGCGCGCGCCCACCGCCAGGCCGCCGCGTCCTCGTCCGATGGGGCCGGCGAGCCCGGGAGCGATGCTTCGGCGCGACCCGCTGCGGACGTCGCGCCGGCGCCGTCTCCGAGCGCCGAGCCGTCCGGGGAGCCGGCCGCCGAGCCGTCTCCCGAGCCGCCGATACCTCCCGAGCCGCCGATGTCCGCCGGGTCACCGGGGCCCGCGGCGCCCGGGGTCGTGGCGCGGGTCCTCGGACGGTGGAGGCGCGGTAGGATTCGCGGGTGACGCGTCGCCCCCCGCCCGACCTCTCCAGCGCCGCCCAGGAGTACCTCCTCGCGCTCCGCGTGGCCGAGGGCGACGGCTGCCGGATCACCACGGCCCACGTCGCCCGCCAGGTGGGTGTCACGACCCAGGCCGCCAGCGAGATGGTCCGACGGCTGGGCGCCGACGGCCTGGTCGCCCAGGGCGAAGGACGGGAGCTGAGCCTCACCGCCCCCGGCCGAGCCGCCGCCGACGCCATCTTCCGGCGCCACGCCCTCCTGGAGTGGCTGCTCACGACCGTGGTCGGCCTCGGCTGGGCCGAATCCGACGTGGAGGCCGCGCGCCTCCAGGGCGCGATCTCGCCCCGGGTCGAGGCGCGCCTCGACGAGCTTCTCGGCCACCCCGAGACATGCCCGCACGGCAACCCGATCGACCTCGCGGCGGCTGAGCGCCGGCCCGCGGGCGTGCCCCTGGCCGGCATCGAGGCAGGGGAGCGGGCGACCATCTACCGGATCACCGAGGCGGCCGAGGACGACCCGGCGCTCCTCTCGTATCTCGAGGCGCGGGGCCTGACGCCCGGCGCCCACGTCACCATCCTCGCCCGCTCGGCGTCGCTCGACGCCGTCACCCTCGAGGGGCCCATCGGCCGGGCGACGCTCGGCCTTCGACCGGCCGGCCTCGTGCACGTCCTCCGCGGCGAGGCGGACCCGGCCCTCTTCCACCACGTCCCCGAGGGCGTCCGCCGGGGCTGAGCGGCGCGGGGACCATCCCGCGGTCCCGCCGCGGTGCGGCCGATACAATCGGGACATGCCCTCCGCCCGCGTCCGAATCGCCCCGAGCCCGACCGGCCCGCTCCACATCGGGACCGCGCGCACGGCCCTCTTCAACTACCTCTTCGCCCGCCACGTCGGCGGGACGTTCATCCTGCGCCTGGAGGACACCGACCAGGCCCGCTCCACCGGCGCGCACGAGCGCGACATCCTGGAGCACCTCCACTGGCTCGGCCTCGAGTGGGACGAGGGCCCGGCCGCCGGCGGGCTCGAGGAGCGGGGGCCGTTCGGGCCGTATCGCCAGATGGCGCGCCTGCCGCTCTACGCGGAGGCCGCGGCCCGGCTCCTGGCCGAGGGTCGCGCGTATCCGTGCTACTGCACGCCGGAGGAGCTCGACGCCGACCGGCGCTCCCAGGAGGCGGCCAGGCAGCCGCCCGGCTACGTCGGGCGCTGCGCCGCCCTGACGCCGGAGCAGCGCGCGGCGCGCGAGGCCGAGGGCCGCCGCCCGGCGCTGCGCTTCCGGATCGAGCCCGGCATCGTCGCCTTCGACGACCTGGTCCGGGGCCACGTCGAGATCGACGCCGCCGCCCTCGGCGGCGACCTGGTCATCGTCCGCGCCGACGGCACGCCGCTCTACCACTTCACCGTCGTGGTGGACGATGCGGCGATGGGGATCACCCACGTCATCCGCGGCGAGGACCACCTGTCCAACACCCCCAAGCACATCCTCCTCTTCCGCGCCCTGGGCCACCCGGAGCCCGCGTTCGCCCACCTGCCGCTCATCCTCAACGCCGACCGGACGAAGATGAGCAAGCGCAAGAGCCAGACGGCGGTCCGGGACTACATCGCCGAGGGATTCGTCCGCGAGGCGTTCGTGAACTACCTCGCCTACCTCGGCTGGTCGCCCGGCACCGAGGAGGACGTCCTCTCGCTCGGGGAGATCGTGCAGCGGTTCGACCTCGACGCCGTCCAGAAGGGCGGCGCCGTGTTCGACCGGGTCCGCCTCGAGTGGCTGAACGGGCAGTGGATCCGCCGCCTCGACGACGACGACCTCGTCGACCGCCTGGCTCCGTTCCTCGAGGCCGAGTGGGCGGCCGGCCGCATCGACCGCAACCCGGCCCGCGGCGAGATCGCGGCCATCCTCCCGCTCGTCCGGGAGCGGCTCCCGGTGCTCGGGGCGATCGGGGACCTCGTCGGCTTCCTCTTCAGCGACGCCATCGACCTGGACCCCGTCCTCCTGGTCCCGAAGCGGTGGGAGCGGGGCACCGCCCGGGCGGGCCTGGCCGCGGCGAGCCGGGCCATCGACGCGGCGGGCACCGAGGGCTTCTCGGTCGGCGGGCTGGAGGCGAGCCTGCGCGGTGTCGCCGAGGCGAACGGCTGGAAGGCGGGCGACCTCTTCATGGCGATCCGCGTCGCCCTGACCGGGAGGACCGCCACGCCACCGCTCTTCGAGTCGATGGTCGCGCTCGGGCGCGAGCGGACGCTCGAGCGCCTGGAGCGGGCCGCGCGCGCCCTCGAGGTGGAGACCCCGGCCTGACGCGAGGGTCCGGCCGGACCTCCGAGCATGGAGTACCGGTGATGACACACGACGAGGTCCAGGAGTGGCTCGACCGCTACGTGGCGGCCTGGGAGTCCTACGACCCCGACGCCATCGGGGCGCTGTTCGGCGAGGACGCCGAGTACCGCTATCACCCTGCCGACGAGCCGGTCGTCGGGCGCGACGCGATCGTGGCCTCCTGGGTCGCGCCGGCGGGCCCCGCCAGCGGCCGCGACGAGCCCGGCACCTATGCCGCACTGTACCGACCCTACGCGGTCGACGGGGCCCGCGCCGTCGCCGTCGGCTGGTCGCGCTACTGGACGGATGCCTCGCGCGCCGTCGAGGCGTCGACCTTCGACAACTGCTTCCTCCTCGCCTTCGACGACGCCGGGCGCTGCACCTCGTTCACGGAGTTCTACCGCGAGCGAGGGGCCTGACGGCACGATGGCCCGCACGATCCTCGTCGTCGACGACGAGCCGATCCTGCGCGAGACGCTCGCCGAGGCGCTCGAGGCGGACGGCTACCGGGTGGTCACGGCCGCCGACGGTCGCGAGGCGCTGGCCCGCTTCCGCGAGCACCGCCCGGAGCTCGTGGTGCTGGACCTCATGCTCCCCGAGCTGTCGGGGATCGAGGTCTGCCGGATCATCCGCCAGGAATCGGGTGTCCCGATCCTCATGCTCACGGCGAAGAGCTCCGAGCTCGACAAGGTCCTCGGGCTGGAGCTGGGCGCCGACGACTACGTCACGAAGCCGTTCAGCCTCCGGGAGCTCGGCGCGCGCATCCGGGCGCTCCTGCGGCGCATGGAGCAGCCGCCAGCGGATGGGCCGGCCGCGGTGTCGCTCGGCGACCTGACCGTGGACCTCGCGGGCCATCGCCTCCTCCGCGACGGCGTGCCGCTCCCGATGAAGCCAAAGGTCTTCGAGCTCCTCGCCTTCCTGCTCCGCCATCCCGGCCAGGTCTTCAGCCGGGAGCAGCTCCTGGAGCAGGTCTGGGGCTACGACTACGCCGGCGAGTCCCGCACCGTCGACGTCCACGTCCACTGGCTCCGCGCGGCGATCGAGCCCGACCCGGCGAACCCGGTCCTGGTCGAGACGGTGCGCGGCGTCGGCTACGTGCTTCGCCGCCCAGCTTGAGACGGCCGCCCGGCCGGGCCGGCCGGCTCGCCACCGCGACCGTGGGCCGAGGCGCCCGCCGCGCCCGCGGGCAGCGGGGCCGGATCCGCCCCTACTGGTGCTTGGCCGCGATCCGCTCGATGACCTCGGCCGCGTCCTCGGCGGCGTCCACCGTCTCCTCGAGGACCTTGTAGAGGTCGCGCAGCTTGATGACCGTCAGGGCGTCGTGGTCGCCGCGGAAGAGCCGCCCGATCGCCGCTCGCGAGAGGCCGTCGGCCTCGTTCTCCAGGTCGTGGACCTCCTTGAGATGCATGCCGGCGGTCTGGAGCCGGTCGAGCTTGCGGAGCGCCTCCAGGAGCTGCTCGCGCCTGGGCGGCGATGATCCCCGCCATCCGGCGCGCCTCGTCGGTTGCCGTGTCGATCCCGTAGATGACGACCGTCTCCGCCGCCTCCTGGATGCCGTCGACGACGTCGTCGAGCCGCGCGGAGAGCTCGTGGATGTCCTCCCGGTCGAAGGGGGTGATGAAGGACTTCTCGAGGCGGGCGGCGATCTCGGCGTCGATCTCGTCGCCGGCGTGCTCCAGCGCCTGGATCGTGGCGACGCGCTCGGCGAGCCGGTCGAAGTCCGTGAACATCGCGTTGAGGGCGCGGGCGGCCTCGAGCAGGTTCTCGCCGTCTCTGACGAAGACGTCGTGGAAGGCCTCGTCCTTGGGGATCAGGCGCACCATGGGAACCTCCGGGGTCTCTGGGTCAGCGGATGCCGACGGCGTCGAGGACGACCCACGAGAGGGCGCCCATCGCAGCCGCAGCCGGGATCGTCACGATCCAGGCGACGAGGATGCCGCGGGCGACACCCCAGCGCACGCCATGGGCGCCCTTGCTCGTGCCGACGCCCATGATCGCGCTCGAGATCACGTGGGTCGTGGAGACCGGCATCCCGAAGTGGGCCGTCGTGAAGAGGACCGTCGCCGCCGTCGTCTCGGCGGCGAAGCCGTGGATCGGCTCGAGCTCGACGACGCGATGGCCCATCGTGGCCATGATCCGCCAGCCGCCGGCGGCGGTCCCGAGCGAGATCGCCGTGGCCGAGACGAGGATGACCCAGGTCGGGACGTCCACGGTGGGGATCACGCCGGCCGAGAAGAGGGCCAGGGTGATGATCCCCATCGTCTTCTGGGCGTCGTTCGAGCCGTGGCTGAAGGCCATGAACCCTGCGGACAGGAGCTGGAGCCTGCGGAAGCGCCGCGCGAGCGGCCGCCGGTCGGCGCGCCGGAAGACCCAGAAGAGGACGATCATCAGGACGAACGCACCGGCGAAGCCGATGACCGGCGAGCTGACGAGCGGGACGAGGACCTTGTTCACGAGGCCGTCCATCTTGAGCGCACCGACGCCGGCGGCGACGATCGTGGCTCCCATGAGGCCGCCGATGAGGGCGTGGCTGCTGGAGCTGGGGATGCCGAGGCGCCAGGTGATGAGGTTCCAGGCGATTGCCCCGAGGAGCGCGGCGGCCACCACGGCCTGGGTCGTCGTCTGCTCGTCGACGAGGCCCCCGCCGATCGTCTTGGCGACGGCCGTCCCGGCGAAGGCCCCGATGAAGTTGAACGCGGCGGCCATCCCGATCGCGTAGGCGGGGCGCAGGGCGCGCGTCGCCACCGAGGTGGCGATGGCGTTCGCCGTGTCGTGGAAGCCGTTGATGTAGTCGAAGAGGACGGCGAGGACGAGGACGGCGAGCAGGAGGGCGGTCACCCGATCGCGCCCAGGCTCGGTCGAGGTCCTCGCTGCATGGCGCCAGTATGGAGGCACCGGCGGCGGCCCGCCGCGCTGCGGTCGCATACGTGCGTCGCGACGCACCGAACGTGATGGGCCGGGCGATGTGCCTCCGCGTGGACATCGCGATCGAGGTGTACCCTCACGGGTCGATGCCACCTGTCGACGCGATCGTGCCGGCCCCGGCTGCGGCCACGGCCGGCGCACCGGCTCCCGCGCCCGACGCCACGACCGGGCTGACCGCCGCCGAAGCCGCAGACCGGCTCCGGCGCGACGGCCCGAACGCGATCGGCGGCAGCGGGCGACGGACGCGGCTCGCGATCCTGGTCTCCCAGGTCGCCAGCCCGCTCGTCCTGATCCTCGTCGGCGCGGCCCTGGTCAGCCTCGTCGTCGGCGACGACGTGAATGCCTCGATCATCCTCGCCATCGTCGTGCTGAGCGCGGCCCTGGGATTCGTCCAGGAAGCGCGCTCGGAAACGGCGGTCGCCGCGCTCCAGGCGCGCCTCACGCTCCGGACGACCGTCGTGCGGGGCGGGGAGCAGCGGGAGATCCCGATCCACGACGTGGTCCGCGGCGACCTCGTGGTCCTGGGCGCCGGGAACATCGTGCCGGCCGATGGGCGCGTTCTCGAGGTCAACCACCTCTACGTCGACGAGGCCTCGCTCACCGGCGAGTCGGCCCCGGCGATGAAGGCACCGCGGGAAGGGGCGCTCGATCCCGCTCGCGACGACGACCGCGACGGTCTCCTCTTCTTCGGCACGAGTGTCGTCAGCGGCACCGGCCGCGCGGTGGTCACGGCCACCGGGCAGGCGGACGAGCTACGGCGAGATTGCCCGGCGGCTTGCGGAGCGCGCCCCGGAGAACGACTTCCAGCGGGGCGTGCGGACGTTCGGGTACCTCATCTTCCGGGTCACGGCGATCCTCGTGATCGCGGTCCTCGCCATCAACGTCGGGCTGCACCGACCGATCCTCGAGTCGCTCCTCTTCGCGATCGCCCTGGCCGTTGGACTCACGCCCGAGCTGCTGCCCGCGATCGTCACCCTGAACCTCACCCAGGGCGCCCACGTCCTCGCCGCCCACGGCGTGCTTGTCAAGCGCCTGCCCGCGATCCAGAACCTGGGCAGCGTCACGGTCCTCGCCACCGACAAGACGGGGACCCTGACAGAAGGACGGCTGGCGTTCGTCCGCGCGGTCGGGATCGACGCCGACGATGCGGGCGAGGCGGCCCACGCGCTCGAGTTCGCCTATCTCAACAGCCACTTCCAGACCGGCTTCACGAACCCGCTCGACGCCGCCCTCCTGGCGGGCGTCCCCGAGCCGGCGGACCTCGCGACGTATCGCAAGATCGCCGAGCTCCCCTACGACTTCTCCCGGCGCCTCCTGAGCGTGGTCGTGCAGCGCGAGGGTGAGCCGCCACTCCTCGTGACGAAGGGCGCGCCCGAGGCCGTGATCCTTCGTGCCAGCCAGGTCCGCGAGAAGGACGCGGCACGGCCGATCAAGGCCGCCGAGCACGAGCGGCTCGCGAAGCTCGTCGACACGGCCTCGGCCGAGGGGTTCCGACTGGTGGCCGTGGGGTCACGGGCCCTCACCGCCGAGGAGCTCCGCGCCCCCACCGCGAGGGGTGCGGCGGCCAGCCTCGACGACGCGGAGCGGCTCGAGCGCGACCTCGTCTTCGAGGGGGTGATCCTCTTCAGCGATCCGCCCAAGGGCGGGGTCGGCGACACGATCGCCGACCTGGCCCGCCAGGGCGTGGCCCTCAAGGTCGTCACCGGCGACAACGAGCTCGTCGCTCGCCACGTGGCGGCGCAGGTTGGCCTGGTGGTCGAGGGAGTGCTCACCGGCGAGGAGATGCGCACGCTCACGCACCCGGCGCTCGTGGCCCGCGCGATGCGGACGACGATCTTCGCCCGCGTCGACCCGGACCAGAAGCTCCAGGTGATCCGCGCGCTCCACGACTCGGGTGCGGTCGTGGGCTACCTGGGCGACGGCATCAACGACGCGCCGGCGCTGCACACGGCCGACGTCGGGATCAGCGTCGACAACGCCACCGACGTGGCCCGTTCGGCGGCCGACATCATCCTGCTCGAGCCGAGCCTGGAGGCGATCAGCCGGGGCGTCGTCGAGGGTCGACGCACCTTCGCCAACACGCTCAAGTACATCCGCATGGGGACGAGCTCGAACTTCGGCAACATGCTCAGCATGGTCGGGGCGGCGCTGCTGCTGCCGTTCCTGCCCATGACGCCGGGCCAGATCCTCCTCAACAACCTCATCTACGACGCCTCGCAGACCGCCATCCCGACCGACAACGTCGATCCCGACGTGGGAGCCGTCCCGGCTCGCTGGGACGTCCACGCGATCCAGCGGTTCATGCTCATCTTCGGGCCGATCTCGTCCGTCTTCGACTACGTCACCTTCGGGCTGCTGCTCCTCGTCCTGGGGGTCAACGAGCGGGCGTTCCACACCGGCTGGTTCATCGAATCGCTCTTCACCCAGGTCCTCGTCGTGCTCGTGATCCGGACGCGGCGCAGCCCCTTCTGGCGTCAGCCGGCCCAGCCCGCAGCTGGCCGCGGCGATCGTCGGCGCGCTCGCTGCCGCCGTGATCATCCCGCTGAGCCCGCTCGGCGACGTGCTCGGGTTCACCGCCCTGCCGATCGCGTTCTGGCTGCTCCTCGTCGTCGTCGTTGCCGCGTACCTTGCCCTCGTGGAGCTGGCCAAGCGGCGGTTCGAACCGCGATCCTGATCACCCGCTCGATGGCGACCGGGGGCTTCGACCCGCCGGGACTTCGAAGGCGGCGCGCCGGTATCCTTCGCCCATGCGCCTGAGCCATCTCTTCTTCACGACCCTCCGCGACGACCCCGCCGACGCGGACATGCCCAGTCCATCGCCTCCTCGTACGGGCCGGCTACGTCCGCCAGCTGGGAGCCGGGCATCTACTCGCTCCTGCCGCTCGGCTTCCGGGTCGCCAAGCGCGTCGAGCAGGTCATCCGCGAGGAGATGGACCGGATCGGCTGCCAGGAGATGGAGATGCCGGTGGTCCACCCCGCCGACCTCTGGAAGCAGACCGGGCGCTGGTACCAGATCGGCCCGGAGATGGCGCGCTTCAAGGACCGCGGCGGGCGCGACATGGTCCTGGCCATGACCCACGAGGAGGTCGTCGCCGACCTCCTCGGCGACATCGTCAAGAGCTACCGGCAGCTCCCGATGATGGTCTATCACTTCCAGACGAAGTGGCGCGACGAGCCGCGCTCGCGCGGGGGCCTCATCCGGGTCCGCGAGTTCGTCATGAAGGACTCGTACACGTGCGACCTCGACGAGGCCGGCCTCGACGTCGCCTACGAGAAGCACTACGAGGCCTACACCCGGATCTTCGAGCGCCTGGGCCTGCGGGCGATCGCCGTCGCCTCCGACGTCGGGATGATGGGAGGCTCCGGGGCCCACGAGTTCATGGTCCTCAACGACTTCGGGGAGGACGTCCTCGTCCTCTGCGAGACGTGCGGCTTCTCGGCCAACCGCCAGGTGGCGAAGGTGCGGGTCTCCGAGCCGCCGGCGGGCGAGCCTCTCCCGCTCGAGGAGGTCGCCACGCCGGGGACGGCGACGATCGCCGACCTGGCGGCCTTCCTGGGCATCAGCGCCGAGGAGACCGCGAAGGCGACCTTCTTCGTCGACGGCGACGGTCGCCTGGTCACCGCCATCGTCCGCGGCGACATGGAGGTCAACGAGACCAAGCTCGCCAACGCGACAGGCGCCCGTGCGCTGCGCCCGGCCCAGGCGGAGGAGATCAAGGCCGCCGGCATGGAGCCCGGCTACGGCTCACCGATCGGCGCGCGCGGCGCCTTCATCCTCGTGGACGAGCTGGTGGCGCGCTCGTCCAACCTCGTCGCCGGCGCGAACCGGGAGGGGTTCCACTACCGCAACGTCAACGTCGGGCGCGACTACGTGCCCGACCTGGTCGCTGACGTCGCCAACGCGCGCGAGGGCGACGGCTGCCCGACCTGCGGGGCGCCGGTGATCCTGCGCAACGGGATCGAGGTCGGCAACATCTTCAAGCTGGGCACGAAGTACACGAGCGCCCTCGGCGCCACCTACCTCGGCGAGGACGGGCTGGCGCACCCGATCGTCATGGGCTCCTACGGGATCGGCGTCGGGCGCGCGGTCGCCTGCGTGGTCGAGGCCCACCACGACGCGAAGGGGATCGCCTGGCCGGTCGGAGGTGGCGCCGTACGCGGCCCACCTGGTGACGCTGGCGGCGGCGAAGGACCCCCGCGTCGACCGAGGTCGCCGAGCGGCTCCACGACCGGGCCCTCGAGGCCGGCCGCGAGGTCCTCTGGGACGACCGCGACGAATCCCCCGGCGTCAAGCTCACCGACGCCGAGCTCCTCGGCATGCCGCTGATCGTCACGATCAGCCCGCGCTCGCTTGCCGCCGGCGGCGCCGAGGTGACCGTGCGGGCGACCGGCGAGCGGACGATCGAGCCGCTCGAGGCGGTCGAAGCGCGCCTGCTGGCCTGAGTCGCGAACGCCGGGACGCCGATGGGTGCGCTGCTCGAGTACGGCGCCCTCCTCGCGCTGGTCGCGGCGGCGCTGCTCGTGCTCGCCGCCGCGCTCCAGCGGCGCGGCGCGCGGCCCGGGGCGCCTGGGCGGGCGGGGACCGGCCAGGCGCCCGGGAGCGCGGGCGCGGCCCGCCTTGCGGCCGAGGCCGGCCGGGTCGCGGCGGATGGACGGGCGGCGGCTGACCGGGACGCGGCGGCCCTCGCTGACCTCGCCGGGTTCGGCGCGATCCGGGTCGCGCCAGACCTGACGGTGACGGCCGCGAACGAGACGGCGCACCGGCTGGCGGCCCGCCGTCCCAGCACGCTGGTCGGCCGGGGCGTGGTCGAGGCGTTCGCCGACCACCATGTCGAGGAGATCGCGCGGACGGCCCTCGAGACCGGCACGGCGGCGGGCGAGGTCGTCGCGCACAGCGAGAAGGGGCAGACCCTCGTGGTGCGCGCCCGGCGGACGGCGGCAGGGGACGCGTGGCTGGTGCTGGAGGACGTGTCGGAGCTCCGGCGGCTCCAGCGGATGCGCACGGAGTTCATCGACAACCTGAGCCACGAGCTGCGGACGCCGCTGACGACGGTCAGCCTCCTCGCCGAGACGCTCGCCGCTGACGTCTCGGGGCTGCCGCCCCGGGCGGCGGAGCGAATCGCGCGGATCGAGGTCGAGACCGGGCACCTGGTCCAGATGGTCAACGAGCTGCTCGACCTCTCCCGGATCGAGTCGGGCATGGCCACCGTCGTCGTCGACGAGGTCGATCTCGGGCGGCTGGCGATCTCCACCGTGGAGCGGATCCACCTGTTCGCCGAGCGCCAGGGCGTCACCGTGGAGGTCGCCGTCCCGGCGGCCGTCCCGGCGGTCCGGGGCGACCGGGACCGGATCGGGCAGGCCCTGCTGAACCTCCTCCACAACGCCGTCAAGTTCAGCGCGCCCGGATCCACCGTCGCCGTGCGCGTGATCCCCGCCGAGAGCGATGTTGTGGTCGCGGTGGAAGACCACGGCCAGGGGATCCCGCGCAGCGCCCTGCCCCGGGTCTTCGAGCGCTTCTACAAGGTGGACCGGGCCCGAACGCGCGGCGCGGGCGGGACGGGGCTGGGGCTGTCGATCGCGCGCCACATCGTCGAGGCCCATGGCGGCCGGATCTGGGCCGAGTCGGAGGACGGCGTCGGATCGACGTTCTCGTTCGCGATCCCCATCGCGGGGCCGGACCTCGCCGCGACGCCCGGCGGCTGACCGTGCTGCTGCCGGCCCACCGGGGCGATCACCGCCTCGCCGCGGAGAACACCCTCGCGGCCTTCGCCGCGGCGGTCGCGATCCCCGGGATCGACGGCCTCGAGCTCGACGTCCGGGCCTCCGCCGACGGTGTCGCGGGGTGATCCACGACCCGACGCTCTGGCGCGTCCAGGGTCGTCGGCTGCGTGCGTCGCGGCTGACCGTCGGGGAGCTGGCCGGCCACGGGGTGCCGGCGCTGGCGGAGGTCCCGGAGGCGTGCCCGTTGAGCGCCTTCCTGGATATCGAGCTGAAGGAGGATCTCGGCGAGGGTGTCCTCGGCCCCATCAGGGCGGCGCGGGGTCGCCCGGACGGGAGCGTGGCCGCCGTCGTGATCAGCTCGTTCGAGCCCGCCGCCCTGGCCGCGGTCCGTCGCCTCGCTCCTGCCTGGCCGTGCTGGCACCGCCGTCGCCGGGCAGGCGGCGTGCCGGCTCGGCATCGGAGTCCCGTCGACGCCCGTCAGCAGCAGGCGCTCCCGGCGCCCGGGGTGCAGCACGCGTCGCCGAGGGCCACCGTCCCGCCGGCCGGGAGGGCGCGCGCCGCCGCAAGCCCGTCGGCCGCAGCGCGCGCCGCGGCAGTCGGGGAGGCCACCTCGCCGGCCCCTGCGCCCGTCGCCGGGCGCTGCGCCCGGATGATCACGTTGTACATCCCGGGAACGACCGCGGCGGTCGGCTGCATCCCGATCCCGGTCAGCCCGGCGGCCGCCAGGCCGGACCCGTACTCCGCGAACGAGAGTGCCCCCGCGATGCAGCCCGCGTAGTCGCCGCGGGCCGCCCGGTCGGCGGCCGACAGCGCATCGTCGGCCACGACGTCGCTCACGCTCACCCGGCCGCCCGGCCGCAGAACCCGGCCGATCTCGGCGAAGACCCGCGGCTTGTCCGTGGAGAGGTTGATGACGCAGTTGCTGATGACCACGTCGACCGACGCCTCCGGCAGGGGGATCGCCTCGATCTCGCCCTTGAGGAATCGCGCGTTCGACGCCCCGGCCGCGCTCGCGTTGCGGCGGGCCAGCTCCAACATCTCGTCGGTCATGTCGAGCCCGTAGGCGATGCCCGACGGGCCGACCCGCCCGGCCGAGAGGAGGACGTCGATGCCGCCGCCGGACCCGAGGTCGAGCACGACCTCGCCCGGCCGCAGCTCGGCCATCGCCGTGGGGTTGCCGCAGCCCAGGCTGGCCGTGACCGCGTCAGCGGGGAGCGGCGCGAGCTCGGCCGGGTCGTAGAGGCCGGGCCCGAAGACGGCGTCGCCGACAGCAGGGCTGCAGCAGCCGGCCGGCTCGAGGACGGCGAGAGCCGCTCGGGCGTAGTGCTCGCGGACCTCGTCGCGGATCTGGTCGTTCACGGTCGATCTCCAGGGGTCGGGTCAGGCGCGGGGTCGGCGGCGTGCGTCGCCGGGTCGGAGGCTGTCGACGATGCTAGCAAGCGGCGCGCGTGTCGAGGGGGCGCCGGCGGAAGAAGCCGGACACCCGGTCGCCGAGCGACCGGCGGCAGCCGCTCGCCGCGGCGTGGAGGAGGGCGACCAGCCGGCCTTGTTCGAGGTCCCGCGCGAGGGCGCGGTCACGCTCGCGGCGCAGCGCGCCTTCGAAGAGCTCAGGGAGGACGAACATCGTGAGTCACCTCGTGGTATCGGGTCGGTGGCCGAAGCATGGCATATATATCGAGACTTGTCAATATAGAAGGTGATCGATAGAATCCCGACCATGGCGAAGAAGTCGACCGACCCCGACGTCCGCCTCCTCGCGGCGCTGGCGGACCCCGCCCGTCTCGCGATCGTCCGCCAGCTGGCGGACGACGGGATGACGTGTGCCTGCGACTTCGGCTGCTGCGCCGACCTCTCGCAGCCGACCGTCTCGCACCACCTGCGGGTCCTCCGCGAGGCCGGCGTCGTGCGCGCGGAGCGGCGCGGGACCTGGATCTGGTACTCGCTCGTCCCAGGGGTGGGGGAGCGCCTGGCAGCCCTCGCCGGCGATCTTGTCCCGGGCCCGGCGCGCACCGCGTCCTCGCTGGCCGGCGACGCCCGACGGGGGGCGCGAGCGCGGCGCCTGCCGGTCCTCCAGCCGGCCGGTGGCCGCGGATGACGCGCCTGCGGGTCGCGACCCTCAACATCCTGAACCTGGCGGACCGCTGGGAGGAGCGCCTCCCGCTGCTGCTGGCCGACACGGCCGCCCTCCGTCCCGACCTGCTGGGCCTCCAGGAGGTGGTGTACCCGATGCAGCAGGACCGCCTGCTCGCGGCGGGGACGCCGGACGACTACGCGATCCTTCGCGGCTGGGCGGGCCGCCCGGAGTACGGCAACAGCCTCCTCGTGCGGCCGCCCATCGCGGCCGGCGCCGTCGAGCGGATCGACCTCGGCCACCAGCGGGCCGCCCATCGCGCCCTCGTGACCCTGCCCGACGGCGGCCGCCTGCTGGTTGCCGTGACGCACTTCCACCACCGGGTCCCCGACGCCGCGCTCCGCGACGAGCAGGCGGCGGCCCTCGTCGCCTGGCTCGACGCCGCGCCGCCGACGACGGCCCAGGTGGTGATGGGCGACTTCAATGCCGATCCGGGCGAGCCAGCGTACGGTCGGATGGTCCGGGCGTCCTTCCGGTCCGCGTTCGTCGAGGCGAACGGCGGCGAGCCCATGGTCACGTGGCCGTCCGGCCTGCAGGCTCCCGCGATGGACACGGACGGCGAGCCGTCCTGCCTCGACTACGTCTGGCTCCGGGGCGCCGCCCGGGCGCTCGACGCCGGCCTCTGGGCGGACTGCGCGGCGGTCGACGACCCGACGCTCTACCCGTCGGACCACTTCGGGGTCGTCGCCACGGTCGAGGTCGGGTAGGGGACCTGCTTGGCCGGAGCGCCGCCGGGTCCAGGCGGGCGGCGGCCACTGCACCGCTTTCGGCACGCCCGGTGGTGCCGATCGGCCCTAGGTCGTCCTGCAGTGCAATGGGACATGATCGGCTGTGATGACTGACGTGGTCGCCGTCGAACGGCCCCCGTGAACGGTCTGGAGTCGGAACCGTCGCCTGCGACATCCGTGCTCCAGCTCTGGCCGTCCGCGAGGCAGGTCCCGCCCCGATGAGGACGCAGACGCTCCGGATCCGGCTCGACGAGCAGGGGCATGTCGTCCTGCCGCCCGAGCTGGTCGAGCGCTTCGGGCTCGTCCAGGGCGCCACCGTTCGCGTCGACGAAGCCGGCGACGAAATCGCCATCGGCCGGAGCACCGCGAGCCTGGCCCGCATCTACGTCGAGCCGACCACCCTCTGCAACCTGCAGTGCCGGACCTGCATCCGCAACGACTGGGACGCGACGCCGGGGATGATGTCCGCGGCGACCTTCGGCCGGATCATCGACGGCGCGCGGGCGGTCTCGCCCCTCCCGACGATCTTCCTCGGCGGGTTCGGCGAGCCCTTCGCCCACCCCGACCTCCTCGCGATGCTCGCCGCGGCGAAGTCGATCGGCTCCCGAGTCGAGCTGATCACGAATGGCACCCGCCTCGACGAGGAGACCCGGCGCGCGCTCGTCCGGATCGGGCTCGACCGGCTCTGGGTCTCGATCGACGGGGCGACGCCCGAGAGCTACGCCGACATCCGCCTCTGGGACGCCCTGCCGGAGGTGACCGCGGACCTCGCCCGCCTGCGCGAGCTGCGGATCGTGACCGGCTCCGCCCTGCCCCGGCTGGGCATCGCCTTCGTGGCCATGAAGCGCAACATCGCCGACCTGCCGGCGGTCCTCCGCCTGGGCCGGCGCCTCGGCGCCGACCGCTTCTCGGTCAGCAACGTGCTGCCCCATACCGCGGAGATGCGGGACCAGGTCCTCTACGCCCGGTCCATCGAGGCCGAGGACGTCGAGCCCTCGCCGTGGGCGCCCGAGGTGGCGCTGGCCCGGATGGACATCGACGAGCCGGTCATCGAGGCGCTCGCGCGCGTGGAGGCGGGCCGCCACGGGGGCGCGCGCTTCTGGGCCTGGCCGCGGGCGGGCGGGCGAACCGCTGCCCGTTCGTGGAGAAGGGGAGCGTGTCGGTGCGCTGGGACGGCGCGATCAGCCCCTGCCTGCCGCTCCTCCACAGCCATCGCAGCTACCTCGACTTCCGGCCCCGCACGAGCCACGCCTTCGCCGTGGGCAACGTCAACGAGCGGAGCCTGCTCGAGGCCTGGAGCGACCCCGCCTACGTCGCCCTGCGCGAGCGGCTGCTGGCCTTCGACTTCGCTCCCTGCACCACCTGCAACAGCTGCGACATGGCCGACGAGAACCTCGAGGACTGCTTCGGCAGCCCGACCCCGGCCTGCGGCGGCTGCCTCTGGGCGCAGGGGTTCATCCGCTGCCCGTAGCCGGGGCGTGTGATCCGCGGCAGCGCCCTCATTCGGAGGGCGATCTCGAGCCCTGCGGCTCCGACCCGGCGGACCTCCGAGGGCTTCAAGGTCGAGCGGCCGGCGTCGCCACCAGTCCCGGCAAGTGATGACCAACGGCTCTGCGTCGTCCTTCACCACAATGTGACACTGTCGACTGATGTGATGACCGAACACTTCGACCTGGCCGTACTGGGTGGTGGTCCTGCCGGTTACGTGGCCGCGCTTCGAGCAGCGCAGCTCGGCGCGCGTGCGGTGCTGATCGAGAGAGAGCGGGTGGGGGGCACCTGCCTGAACATCGGCTGCATTCCCACCAAGGCCCTGACCACGTCGACAGAGCTGCTGCTGAAGGCGAGGCGCGCGCACGAGTTCGGCGTTGCGATCTCGACAGCGGCGCCCGACCTGCCCGCCCTCATGCGGTACAAGCAGGGAACCGTCGATGCGTTGGTCGGCGGGGTTGAGCACCTGCTGAGGAGGGCGGGTGTCACCCTGCTGCGCGGCACGGGCCACCTATCGGCGCCGACCACCCTCGAGGTGCGGCTCGAGTCGGGCGATGCGATCAGCGTGTCAGCGAGCCGCGTGGTCCTCGCCCCGGGGTCGATGACCGCGCGACCGCCGATCCCCGGCCTGGACCTGCCGGGCGTGATCACCAGCACCGAGGCTCTTGACATCTCGGACGTACCCGCCCGCCTGATCGTGGTCGGGGGAGGTGTCATCGGCCTCGAATTCGCGTGCATCTACGAAGCCCTTGGCAGTCGGGTCACGATCCTGGAGATGATGCCCACCCTGCTCCCCGGCGGGACGGATGAGGGGCTGGCACAGCGCCTGGCGCTCCTGCTCCGGCGACGGGGCATGAGCATCGTCACCGGCGCACACGTCGAGGAGATCGGGCACGCGGGAGGCGGCCTGGCAGCGACGTATCGCGACGCGCAGGGCGCCCTGACGCGCCTCGAAGGTGATCGAATCCTGGCAGCCACGGGACGTTGGCGGAACACCGAGGGCCTCGGCCTGGCCGGGGTCGGCGTGAAGATGAACGGTCGGGCGATCGCCGTGGACGAACACCTGGCGACCAGTGTGCCGAACGTGTGGGCCGTCGGCGATGCGGTCGGCGGTCCGATGCTGGCGCACAAGGCGATGGTCGACGGGCGCGTGGCCGCCGAGAACGCCTGTGGCGGCAGTCGCACGGTGGACTACCGCTCGGTTCCGAACGTCATCTTCACCCGGCCTGAAGTCGCCAGTGTCGGCCTGACCGAAGCGGATGCGCGAAAGCGGGGAGCAGACGTCAAGGTCGCGCAGTTCCCGTTCTCGGCCAATCCGCGAGCGCGAATCCTCGGCGAGATGGATGGATTGGTGAAGCTGGTGTGCGAAGCGGGCAGCGGTGTGGTGCTCGGGGTCCATCTCATGGGACCGCACGCAACCGACCTGATCGCCGAAGGGGCCCTGGCCGTCCAGCTCGAGGCAACGGCCGACGACCTGGCCTGGACGACACACGCCCACCCGACGCTACCGGAGGCCATGCTGGAAGCAGCGCTCGGCTTCCGCGATGCAACCCTTCATCTTCAAACTCGCTAGGACGGCACCATGCCAGGCTTCCTGGAAACCACTGTCGACAAGTTCATCTTCCGGGTGGCGATCGACCGTCTCTACAGTGCCGAGGGCGTCTGGGCCCTGGCGGAAGGTGCCCGGATCCGCATCGGGATGACGGACTTCCTGCAACAGCTCAACGGCGACGTCGCCTTCGCGGAGGTGAAGCCGGAGGGCACGGCCGTCGCAACCGGCGACGAGGTGGCGGCGATCGAGACCATCAAGGCCAACGTGAGCGTGACGTCACCCGTCGGTGGCGCCGTTGCAGAAGTGAACCCGGCGATGGAGCTGTCCCCCGAGGCCATCAACCAGGATCCGTATGGTGAGGGGTGGCTCGCCGTCATCGAAGCCCGTGACTGGCCGAAGGATCGGGACACACTGCTCGACCCGCAGGCCTACTTCGAGCTGATGAAAGGCCAGGCCGAAGAGGAAGCGAAGAAGCTGTGAGTCCCGAGGAGCGCAAGGTCATGGTCGTGCCGTGCAGCGGCATCGGCAAGACGTACGGCACGGTCAGCCGCGAGGCCGCCTTCGAGGTCACGGAAGATCGGCGACCGCTGTCGACCCAGCTCGTGGCGCTGTCGCTCCTGGTCTTGGGCGACGATGATGCCCGGGCTGCGGTCAGGGCACATCCGGCGGTGACGATCGACGGGTGCAAGCTCGCCTGCGCCGCCAAGATGGTGCAGGAGAGCGGAGGAGCGGTCGCCCAGGGCATCGCGGTGCTCGACGTGTACCGGCGGAACCGGGAGCTGAAGCCGCAGGGCATCGCCGAGCTGAACGAGGGCGGCCAGCTGCTTGCACATGCGGTGGCCGAGGAGATCACCGCCGTCGTCGACGACCTGGTCTCCCGCGAGGAGGCACGCGACCATGCCTGAGCTGCCGCAGAGGAAGATCGGGATCGTCGCCTGCTCGGGCGAGGAGCTGGCCGAGGGGACGGTGACCCGTCTGGCCGCGCTCATGGTGCTGGAGCAGCTGCGCCCCAGCGAGACGGTGACCATCTGCCTGCCCCTGTTCCTGGCCGGCGGAGAAGGCGACCGGGCGTTTGCCCGCTTCTATCCGACCATCGCGGTGGATGGCTGCGACAAGCGGTGCGCGGCGCGCGCGACCGAGCAGTACTCGGGCAAACCCGCCGCGAGCCTCGTCGTGAGCGACCTGGTCAGCGAGCATGGATTGAGCCGCCCGGAGGGCGCGCGGCGCCTGAACGCGAGCGGACAGAAGGCTGTCGAGGTCACTGCGGACCGGGTCGCCGGCCTGGTCGATGAGCTTCTCGGCGGGCCGTGGAATCGGCGCAGCGGGTCCTTCGTCGACCCAACGGCGCCCTCCCGCGCGGCGGCACCGGCCGGCGATGCCGCGCCGTCCGGGGATGCGATCCAGGCAGCCTGCGCCTGCGCGTCTGCCATCCCGTGCCAGAACGTGGACGTCGACGGCCGAACGGTCTCCCTGGCGGCCTTGCCCCTGATCTTCGAGCAGTTCCGCACCGTCGGGAAGGCGCCCGGAGCCGAGGTGACCAGGGAGCTGCTGGACATCGTCAAGATCTACAACGAGGTACCGGTCGGGACCGACGAAGCGTACACGGTGGCGCTGGCGCGCGAGTACGCCGCGTTCTGCAGCCAGAAGCAGGCCTGACGATGAGCCGCACGGCGACGTATCACACGACCGTGACGTGGAAGGGCGAGCACTGGGGGCACATCGCGCTGGGCAACGGCCCGGAGATGGACTTCTCCGCTCCACCTGATGCCAAGGGGCATGCTGGCGTGCTGACTCCCGAAGACGCATTCGTCGCTGCGGCGAACACCTGCATCATGATGATGTTCATCTGGGCGACCGAGCGGTTCAGGCTCGACCTGCAGTCGTACGACTGCCGGGCTGAGGGGACCAAGCTGATCGAGCTTGACCGAACCGAGACCTTCACCCACCTGCGTCTATGGCCGCAGATCCGCATCAGTGCGGGGGTGGAGCGACCGGCCGTGGTCAAGGCGCGTGCGCGCCGCGCCCTCCAGTCGGCCCAGAAGTACAGCCTCGTGGCCAACTCGGTGAAGTCCGAGATCGTGGTCGAGCCGACGATCGAGATCGTTCCCTGATGCCCGCGATCCTGCTGCTGACGCCGCTCCTGTTCGGGCTCTCGTTCCTGTCGGGGATGCTCGGCCTCGGCGTCGCCTTCATCGCCATCCCCGTCCTCGGCCTCTTCGGCTTCGATCTGAAGGACGTCATCCAGCCTTGGGCGCTGCTGCTCAACGGGCTCACTGCGATCAGCGGCGCGATCGCCTTCTGGCGGGCCGGGATGGTCGATAAGCGGGGTGCGCTGATCCTCGTGACGATCACCACGATCGGAGCACCGCTCGGCGTCTGGCTTCTCCAGTTCGCCTCCGTCGATTTCATCTGGTGGCTGTACGTCGGCGTGCTGCTCTTCCTCGCCGCCCGCATGGCGCTCCCGAAGGGCGCCTCCACCGAGATCGTCGCCGAGATCACCGACCGCAACCGCGCGAAGGCCGCCGGTGCCGCAGTCCCGATCTCCGTCTTCGCCGGCTTCCTGGGCGTTGGGCCCGGCTTCCTCCTGATGCCGACCCTCACCCTGGTCGGGTACTCCGCGCGCCTCGCCGCCGCCACCAACTCCGTCGCCGTGACACTGCCCTCGTTCTCGGCCTTCGCCACCCATCTCCCTACGGCCACGTTCGACTGGCCGACGGTGATCGTCACCTCGATCGCCTCGGTGATCGGGGCGTGGTTCGGCGCGAGGTTCACCGCCGGGCGCGTGAAGAGCGCCACCCTCTCTCGGATCTTCGCGATCGCGCTCGTCGCGCTCGCCGTTCAGCGCGCCTGGATCCTGCTGTCATGACTGCCACCGCCCATCCACAAACGCACTCCAGGGGGAGACACGCGATGCAGACCGAGCTGCCGGTCCTCGACCTTCGAATGAACCTCCTTGCCCCGGACGTCCGAGATGCGACGGCAACCGCTGCCCTTCTCGCCGACCCGATCCGGGCCAGTGTCGTGCGGATGCTGCGCAACGGGCCCGTCTGCGTGTGCGAGATGGCCGCCGCCCTGGGTTCGCGCGAGAACAACGTGAGCAACCACCTCGCCCGGCTCCGCGCCGCCGGCCTCGTGCGCTCGACCCGCTATGAGGCCGACACCCGCCGCGTCTACTACGAGCGCGACGAGGCCGCCTGCCGGCGGGCGCTCGAGGCGCTCGGGGAGGTCCTGACGTGACGGCCCGGGCGCTCGCGGCCCGCTCGGCTGCGCCTGCCGTTCCCGCTGGTCGTCCTCCTTGCGGTCGGGATCCTGGTGGGCGGCTACCGCTTCACCTTCCTCAGCTACTGAGATCAGCGCGCCCGGCGCGCCTACGAATGGGGGCGTTGCACGCATGACGAAGATCGAGGTCCTCGGACCCGGCTGCTACAACTGCCACCTGCTTGCGGAGGCGGCCCGCGAGGCGGTCGCCATTGCCGGCATCGAGGCCGAGATCGTCAAAGTCACCGACTACGGTCGGATCGCCAGCTACGGGGTTTTGCGGACGCCCGGGCTCGTCATCGACGGCCGCGTCGTCTCGGCCGGCCGCATCCCGCCTGCCGGTGACATCGCCCGGTGGTTGACCGCCGAGGAGGTGCGCGCGTGAAGACCATCGAGGTCCTTGGGCCCGGCTGCAACAACTGCAAGCGGCTCGAGGCGAACGTCCGCGAAGCGGTGATGATGGCCGGGGTCGAGGCGGAGATCATCAAGGTGACCGACTACGCGGAGATCGTCGCCCACGGCGTTCTGTCGACCCCGGGGCTCGTCATCGACGGCAAGGTGGTGAGCGCGGGACGGATCCCCTCGGCCGGAAACATCGCCGTCTGGCTGGACGGGTAGTCACCGGCCCGGGCCCCGAGCGATCGGAGCCCGGGCCTCCGCCTGATCCCACACGGGCGATCCCGGTGGGTGCGAGGTGCTTGCGGCGGATGTCGGACCAGTGAAGCAACCAGATGATTGACGTCCTGGAGACCGGGGCTCGGTGGCGAGCAGCAGGTGCCGGCTTCGGACGGGCGACGCTCGTCGCTGCCGTCGGCTCGGCCCCGTTCGAGGTGGGGAGCATGCTCCTGGCGTCCGACGACGGACGCCTCGCCGGCAGCGTGTCGGCCGGATGCGTCGAGGGTGCGGCCGCGGAGGCGATCCTGGCCGCGCGGCGCGGCGGGTACCGGGAGGTCGTCCACTTCGGGGTCACGGACGAGCGCGCGGCGGAGGTGGGCCTCTCGTGTGGCGGGGAGATCGACGTCCTCGTCGAGCCCGGGGTGCCCACGGAGCTCCTCGACGCAGCCGTGGACGGCCGCTCGGTCGCCCTTGTCACGCCGCTGCCGTCCAGCCGCGAGGTCCCCTCGGTCCCGCGGATCCTGGTAGAGGCGACCGCCGGACCTGTGGGCTCGCTCGGGGACGCGACCGCCGACGAGACCGCGGTTCGGCTCGCCCGCACGGCGCTTCGCGACGGAGCGTCCCGCACCGTGGCGGTCGGCAATCGCCTCCTGTACATCGAGGTGCTGGCGCCGCCCCGTCTCGTGATCGTCGGGGCAGGCGACATCGCGGTCTACCTCGTCCGCCTGGCGCATGCCGTCGGCCTGCACACCGTCGTGATCGACCCCCGGGCCGCGTTCCTGACACGGGAACGCTTCCCCGATGCCGACGAGCTGATCGAGGGTTGGGCCGACGAGGTCGCGGACCGCGCCGGGATCGACGAGGCCGCCAGCGTCGTCGCGCTCGCCCACGACCCGAAGACCGACGACCCGGCGCTCGTCGCTGCGCTGCGGCGCGGCTCATGGTATGTGGGGGCGCTCGGCAGCCGGCGGACGCACGCCCAGCGCGTGGCGCGCCTGCGGGAGGCAGGTCTCGGCGATGCCGAGATCGGCCACATCCATGCCCCGGTCGGGCTCGACCTCGGCGGGCACACGCCGGCCGACATCGCGATCGGGATCTTGGCCGAGATCGTGGCGGTCCGGCGTGCCGGGCTCCAGGACGCGACGGCGGGCGCCCGGCTCGCGCCGTTCAGCTGACCGGCCGAACCGCACGGACGACGGCGTCGATCCGGTACCGCTCGTCGCCGATCGGCCGGCGGACGGTCTCGGCCCGTTCGATCGTGAGCCCCGGTAGCTCCGAGGCGATCTCGGCGGCGGTGAAGAGCACTTCGGGATCCTGGGGGCCACCTGTGCCCTGGACGAGGTTCGAGCGGTCGTGACCGACGACGAGCAACGTCCCGCCCGGCGCGACCGCCTGGACCGCCATCCGGTGGACCGCCCGGCGGTCCTCTGGGGCCAGGTGGATGAAGACGAGCATGACGAGGTCGAACGATGCCGCCGGCGGACGCCATTCCAGCAGGTCCCCGAGCACCCAGTCGAGAGCAACCCCGTGGTCCCGGGCCCGGACTCGGGCGCGTTCGAGCCCGACCGACGAGAAGTCGACTCCGGTCACACGCCACCCGCGCAGCGCCAGCCATACGGCGTTCCCGCCGTCGCCCGCGCCCAGGTCGAGGGCTCGGCCAGGCGTGAGCCGCGCGACCTCCTCCTCGAGCGACGGGTCGATCTCGATCAGCTCGATGGGCTCGCGTGCCGCATGCCGCTCGTCCCAGCGCGCCCGGCGATCCTGACCGACATCCATGGACTACGCCTCCGATCCTCCGCTGTCGGTCGGTCTCGACGAGACTGGTCGTATCGACGCTGCCGACATCCCCGCGACGATATCCGCGATCCCCACCGGTGCGTCAGCTGCCTCGGCAGGCCGATCCGCACGCGAGGACCGCGCAGGGGCCACTCGGCCCGCCGGAACGGTCCGTCTTGCTCAAACAAGCGTTGTACTAACAGCGGTTAGAATAACATCGATGGACGCCCACGCTACGCATCCGATCTCCCCGCTCGCGCCCGACGTCCTCGTCGCGCTGCAGGCCGTCGCGGAGCCGACCCGCGCGCGGATCGTGGCTCTCCTCGGTCACGGCGAGCACTGCGTCTGCGACGTCGGGGAGATGTTGGGTCTGAGCGCCGCCCTCGTCTCGCACCACCTGCGGACCCTGCGCGCCAGCGGGCTCCTTCGCGAACGGCGGAGCGGGCGGTGGGTGTACTACTCACTCGACGTTGAGCGCGTCGCGGCCCTCCGCGCCGCTGTCTCGGCCCTCCTCACGCCGACCGGCGCCGCGGCCACCGCGTGTCTGTGCTCTGACTGCGGTTCGAGCAGGGCGACCATGCCGCAGCCGGATCTCCTGCACCGCCTGCCGCTCCTGGCCGAGGCGGGTCCGTGACCTGCTCGGTGCTCGTCGTCGGGATGCCATCGCCGGCGGGCTGTGCCTCGACAAAGACATGGAAGGCCACGGCCTCGCTCGTGGAGCACCGCCTGGCCGAGCGGTTCGGGCAGGCGGTCGTCTTCGAGTACGCCGAGCTGTTCGGCCCGGGCATGGCCCGCCACCCGGACGTCGAGGCCGAGATCGCGGCCGGCGAGGCCGTCCCGCCGATCGTCATCATCGACGGGGTTCGTCGCTTTGCCGGCGGGAAGCTCCACATTTCGGCCATCGAGCGCGCGGTCGCCGAGGCCCTGCAGCCGGACGCTATCCATGCGTGACCTGGCGCCCGACCTGACCTCGCCCGGCACCGAGCTCGTCGCCGAGCCTCGTCCCCAGAAGGATGCGCCCCATGACTGATCGGCTTGCCGGCGTCGCAGCCCCGGACGTCGAGATCTTCGACCCACCGCTCTGCTGCCCGACCGGGTTGTGCGGCCCGGTGCTCGACACGACGCTCGTCGACCTCAGCGAGGCGATCTTCGCCCTCGAGGCCGAGGGGCGGACGGTGGTCCGCCACATGATGACCGCGGATCCCCAGGCCTTCATGCGCAACCGCGAGGTGTACGAGCTGATCCGCCAGCGCCAGCTCGCGGTGCTGCCGATCACGGTGATGGGCGGACGCATCGTCAAGACGGACGCCTACCCGTCGCTCGACGAGCTCCGCGGCGAGCTCGCCCGCAGCGCCTGAGACCGCAGCGCCCCGACCCCTTCCCGCGAAAGGACCCTCCCTCGTGACCCAGTTCCTCTTCTTCTCCGGCAAGGGCGGCGTCGGCAAGACCACGATGGCCTGCACCACCGCCGTCGCCGAAGCCGACGCCGGCACGCGCGTCCTCATCGTGACGACGGACCCGGCCTCGAACCTGGCCGACGTCTTCGAGCAGGAGATCGGCCACGCGATCACCCCGATTACCGGCGTGCCGAGCCTGTGGGCGATGGAGATCGACCCCGACCGGGCGACCGCCGAGTACACCGACCGGACCCTGGCGCCGATCCGCGAGATCTTCCCGCCCGAGATCGTGCGGGTCATGGAGGAGCAGCTCGCGGGGCCGTGCACCGCCGAGGTGGCGGCGTTCGACCGCTTCGCCGACTTCCTCGATCCCATGGCCCCCGCATCGCCGCCCACCGGCGGCGCCGGCTTCGAGCTCGTGATCTTCGACACGGCCCCCACCGGCCACACGGTGCGCCTGCTGGAGCTGCCGGAGGCCTGGTCGAAGAGCATCGCGGAATCGGAAGCGGGCTCGGGCCAGACGTGCATCGGTCCCGCGGCGGCGATCGTCGAGGCCAAGGTCAAGTACGAGCGCGCGCTCGCCGCGCTTCGCGACCAGTCGCTGACGCGGTTCGCCTTCGTGCTCCACCCCGAGGCGACGGCGATCGCCGAGACGCGGCGCGCCGGCGCCGAGCTGGCCCGCTTGGGGATCGTCACGACCGAGCTCATCGTGAACGGCATCCTGCCGGCCGAGGAGGCCACTACTCCCTTCTTCGCCGCCCGGATCGCCATGCAGGAGCGGTACCTCGCCGAGATCGCCCGGCAGCTGCCGATGCCCACCCGGCGTGTCCCGCTCCTCGACGGCGAGGTCCGCGGGGTCGCCCGGCTGCGGGCCCTGGTCCCGCTGCTCGCCGACGAGCGTGCCGCGCGGCCCGTGTTCGGGCACGCGGACACGCGCCCGGCTCGAATGACCGACGACGACGCGGCCGTGAGGGCGGCCCTCCTGCCGGACAAGGGCCCGCGGACCATCTTCTTCGCCGGCAAGGGCGGCGTCGGCAAGACCGTCGTGTCGTGCTCGACCGCCGTCTGGCTGGCGCGCGAAGGCCATCGCACCCTGCTGGTGACGACCGATCCCGCGACGCACATCGGCCAGGTCCTCGGTGCGGCCGTCGGCACCGAGCCCGCGCCGGTGGACGGCGTGGACGGGCTGTGGGCGGCCCGCGTGGACGCCAAGGCGGCGGCGATCGCGTACACCGACCGGATCATCGCCGACGCGGTGGCCCGCGGGCGGAGCCCCGAGTCGGTCGCGGCGATGCGCGAGGAGCTCGACTCGCCGTGCACGGAGGAGATGGCGGCGTTCGACCAGTTCATCGAGATCGCCAGCCGCGACACGTTCGACGTCACTGTCTTCGACACCGCGCCCACCGGCCACACGATGCGGCTGCTCGAATTGCCGATCGACTGGAGCCGCCAAATCGACGTCAAGGTCTTCGCCTCGGTCGACACGGCGGCGGCCGACGACGTGGCGAAGGCCCGCTTCGCCGGCGTCATCGAGATGATGCGCGACCCGGCGCAGAGCACCTTCGCCTTCGTCATGTACCCCGAGGCCACGCCGATCGTCGAGGCCACGCGGGCCATCGCTGAGCTGAAGTCGCTCGGGATCCCGCTCGGGCTCGTCGTCGCCAACATGGTCCTGCCCGACGAGGCCTCGCGGACCCCGTACGCCCGCGCGCGCTGGCAGATGCAGCAGGCGTACCTCGCGGACATCGAAGCGCGCTTCGATGCCCCGGTCCTCGAGGTCCCGCTCCTCGACGGCGAGGTCGTCGGCCTCGAGCGGGTGACCGAGCTGCTCGACCGGACCCTGGCTCCCACCTCGCTCGTCGCCTGATCGGAGGACCGACCGCCATGCTCTATCCAACGACCCAGGAGCCGGCCGATCTCGCGGCCGCAACCCGCGCCGCCGAGGCGGAGGCGCTCACGGCAGCCGGGACGTTCGGGGAGGCCCTCCGCGGCAGCCCCGAGTTCACCGCCCTCCTGGCGGCCGAGAACGCGCTCTCCGCGGACGCCACGGCAAACGCGGCGATCGAGGCGTTCCAGTCGCGCCAGGCGGAGCTCCGCATGGAGTTGATGATGCGGGTTCTCCCCGAGGCCCAGCGCGCCGAGCTGGAACGCCTCCAGCAGGCCATGCTCGCCGTCCCGTCGGTCGCGTCGTACGTCGCCGCCACCGCGGCGTTGCGGGCGGTCTGCCGCGAGACGGCAGCCGTCGTCAGTGCCCAGATCGGGATCGATTTCGCCGCCAACTGCCGCTCCGGCGGCTGCTGCGGCTGAAGGGGAACGATGATGCTCAGCACCGAGCTCCACGAGGCGGCCGTCGAGTTCGGCCGCGCTCTCCGCCAGGCGCCGGCCGTGGCGATCTATCGCGCCGCTGCCGACGCCCTCGACGCGGACCTCGCCGCCCAGCACCTGATGGCCGACCTCCGCGAGCAGCAAGGGAGCTTCGCGCGTACTCAGCAGGCCGGGCTCACCCCGAGCCAGGAGCAGATCGGCAGGCTGCGGCTGTGCCAGGCGGCCGTCCGCGCGAACCAGGCGATCATGGCCCACCTGCGGGCGACGAACGAGGTGAAGGCATTCCTGCCGACCGTCGCCCTCGAGGTGAGCGCGGCGCTGGGAGCCGACTACGGGCAGCTCGTCACCCCGACCAGCTGCTGACGTCCCGGCACCCGGTCGCTGACCGCGATCGGCTATGGCCCGCGCCATCGATCCCGACCTCCGCCTGCTGCGGGGGGCGGCGGACCCGAGCCGCCTCGCCATCCTTCGCCGGCTGCAAAGCGGCGGATCGGTCGCCGCGTGCGACTTCGACTGCTGCGACGTGCGCCAGCCGACGGTCTCGCACCACCTGAGGGTGCTGCGCGAGGCGGGCTGGGTCCGAACCGAACGACGCGCCTCCCGGGTCTACTACTCGATCGAGCCCGGGGCCGCCGAGCGCTTCCGTGAGATCGCCACCGACCTCGCTCCGGCGCGCGGCAACAGGCGACGCCGTGAAGGAGGCGACGG
The DNA here is from genome assembly GCA_963762445.1 of uncultured Chloroflexia bacterium. Taxonomy (GTDB): domain Bacteria; phylum Chloroflexota; class Limnocylindria; order Limnocylindrales; family CSP1-4; genus CTSoil-043. The sequence goes on along the minus strand of CAVXLA010000004.1, from coordinate 439,189 downwards.
TGCCTCCGATACTGAAGTCCACGTCATCGGGGTGCGCGGTCACCACGAGCACTCGCTCGATCGGGTCCCGATGCGGCATGGCTATCCTCGTGATCTGCCCCTACCTACGAGAGGCGCCGATGCGGCTCACGGGTCTGGACCGTGCCCGGGACGACGGACGACGCCAGCAGGCCGCCGCATCGCGCCAGCGGTGGCGGACGGCGCCATGTCGGACACCGACTGGTTCAGCTGTTGCCGGGGAAGACGAGGCTGAGGCCGGGACGGCGGCCGGGCTCCGGCCAGCGCTCGGTGACCATCTTCTGCTGGGTGAAGAAGCGGATGCCGTCCTCGCCGCGCATGGCCAGGTCGCCGAGGGCCGATTCCTTGGCCCCCCCGAAGGAGAGGTAGCCGGCGGGGACCGGGATCGGCACGTTCACGCCGATCATGGGCACGTCGACCTCGAGCTTGAACCGCCGGGCGGCGCCGCCGTCCGTGGTGAAGATCGCGGTCCCGTTCGCGTACTTGTGGGAGTTGATGAGGTTGATCGCCTCGTCGTAGGTCTTCGCCCGGACGATGCCGAGCACAGGGCCGAAGATCTCCTCCTGGTAGATCTGCATGTCCGGGGTCACGTGGTCGAACAGGCTGACGCCCAGGAAGAAGCCGTCGGGGTTCGTGGGGTGGACGAAGGGGCGGCCGTCGACGACGAGCTCGGCCCCCTCGGCGCAGCCCCGGTCGATCCAGCGGATGACGCTCTCGCGGTGCTCCTTCGTGTAGAGGGGGCCCATGTCGACGCCCTTCTCCATGCCGGGGCCGACCTTGAGGCCGGCGATCCGCTCGAGCAGGAGCGGCCGCAGCCGCTCGGCCGTGTCGCCCACGGCGACCAGGAGGGTCTGGGCCATGCAGCGCTCGCCGGCGCTGCCGTAGCCCGAGGCCACCGCGGCGTCGGCGGTCAGCTCCATGTCGGCGTCGGGCAGGACGACCATGGCGTTCTTGGCGCTGGTGTAGGCGCCGACCCGCTTGCCGCGGCGGGTGCCCTCCTCGTAGACGTAGCGCCCGACGGCCGTGCTGCCCACGAACTGGATCGCCTTGATGTCGGGGTGCTCGACGATGGCGGTGACCGCCTCGCGGCCGCCGTAGACGATGTTGAAGGTCCCGTCCGGTCCACCGGCCTCGGTCCACAGCTCGGCCTGCAGCTGGGTCGCTCCGGGGGTGTGGGAGGAGGGCTTGAGGATCACCGTGTTGCCGCACATCAGGGCGATCGGGTAGATCCACATCGGAACCATCGCCGGGAAGTTGAACGGCGTGATCGCCGCCGTCACCCCGAGCGGCCCGCGCAGGGTGAAGGCGTCGACGCCGGTGGCGACGTTGGGGGTCATCAGCCCGGCCAGCTGCGACGGCAGGCCGCAGGCGAACTCGATGGTCTCGAGGCCGCGCAGGACCTCGCCAAGGGCATCCGGGTAGGTCTTGCCGTGGTCGCGCGTGATGAGGGCGCCCATCTCCTCCCGGTGCTGCCAGACGAGCTCGCGGAAGGCGAAGAAGAGCTGGCTGCGGGCGATGAGCGGGCGTGTCCCGCCAGGCCGGGAAGGCCGCCGCGGCCGCCGCGACCGCCCGCTCGACCTCGGGGGCCCCGCCCCGCGGGACGCGGGCGATGACCTGCCCCGTGGCCGGGTTCCAGACCGGTCCGGTCTGCTCGGGCAGGACCTCGACCGGCCGGCCGGCGATCCAGTGGGAGAGGATGGGCAACGGGGCCGCGGCCACGCTCTCATGGGTCCGAGTCGGCGGCGTGCTCACCATGTGAGGCTCTCCTCTTCTGGGACGTCTCCTGGTCGACTTGGCGGAACGCTTGCGTGGATGGCATTCAGCCTCGGCCCGGGAGCCACCCGGCGGAGCCGCGGTCGAGGCGCGGCGAGTCCGGTGGCCTTGGACAGATGGCTGGCGACATATCGGCCCCGAGTCTCTCAGGGATTGCTGAGATGTGGTAGGGCTCCTCGGCCTGATCTGACTCGCCCGCGGGCCGATCGACTACGTCGGGGTTCCGGCGAGTTGGCGACGACGTCCCTTGTTGGCGCCGTCCGCGTCAGCCTGCATGGTCGCCGTCGGCAGCCGTGAAACCGCCCGGCGACAGAGTCTCTGGGTCAGTCACGACGACCGGAGCGTGTCGGCCGAGCCGGCACCGGACAGCCTGACCCGCGAGGACCGGCGCCAACCTCCGACCACCGATGGTCATGGGAGATGAGAGCTACGCTCGCAGCAGGTCGGGCGGCAGCAGCCAGCGCAGCTCGCCGGCGCCCGGCCCAAGCGGCCGCTCCACGTCGACCCTGGCCAACGCGCCCTTGCGCATGAGGATCGGCGCCCCCACGAGCGCCGAGACGAGCTCCGAGAAGTCGGGGTCGTGGCCGACGAGGATCGGCCGCCGGGGGCTGCCTGCGTCGTCGAGGATCGCGTCGAGCGTGGCGAGGTCCAATGGCTCGCCGAGGCGGGGCTCGGTCCGCGGCGCGGCGCCGAGGATGCCCGCCACGATCTCCGCGGTCTGGCGGGCCCGGACCAGGGGCGAGGTGATGACGGCGTCAGGCACGAAGCCGGCCGCGGCAAGCAACCCGCCCAGCCGCTCGGCCTGGCGCCGGCCCTTCTCGGTGAGTGGCCGCTCGTCGTCCGGGCGGTCCCACGCGTCGCGGTCGCCAGCCTGGGCGTGGCGAAGGAAGTAGAGCCCGATGAGGCCGCCCGCGTCGCGAGCCATCAGGGGCCGACGCTGTCGCTCACGGCTCGCCGGCCGTGGGCGCGACGTGCGACTTCGATGAAGGGCTTGATCCGGACGCTGATCTCGCCCATGACGCGCCGGAAGACGGCCAGCCGCTGGTCCTCGGTGCCCTGGGCGGCGGCCGGATCGTCGAAGCCCCAATGAATCGACTCGTGGGCGCCAGGAAAGACCGGGCACGCCTCGCGTGCCTGGTCACAGACCGTGATCACGTAGTCGAACGATTGATCGAGGAACTCGGTGACGGACTTGGAGCGCGCCCCGGACCAGTCGATGCCGATCTCGGCGAGGGCGCGGACCGTCAGCGGGTTGACGACGCCAGGGTGGGTGCCGGCGGAGGAAGCCTCGAAGTCGTCCCCGCCGAGTCGCGCCAGGATCGCCTCGGCGAACTGGCTGCGGGCGGAGTTGCCGGTGCAGACGAAGAGGATGCGCAGCGGGGCCGTCACGGGTTGAGGTCCTCGTGGCGGCCGGACGAGAGGAAGACGACGTCCTCGGCGATGTTCGTGACGTGGTCGCCGACGCGCTCCATGTAGCGGGCCGCGATCAGCAGGCGCATCGCCCGCTCCACGTTCCCGGGATCGGCCTTGGCAAGCTTCGTCAGGCGCTCCACGGCCCGATGGTAGATCGCGTCGATCTCGTCGTCCTTCACGGCCACCTCGCGGGCGGCGGCCGCGTCGGCGTCGACGAGCGCGCGCATCGTCGCGGCCAGGAACCGGGCGGCGAGGCGCCCCATCTCGGGGACGCCGACATGGCCTTCGAGCGGCGGCTCGGGGGCCAGCTCGCGAGCCCGCTTGGCGACGTTGGCGACCGAGTCGCCGATCCGCTCCAGCTCGTAGCCGATCCGGTCGAGCGTCAGCAGGTAGCGGAGGTCGCGGGCCACGGGCGCCTGCGTGGCGATCGTCAGGACGACGTGATCCATCGCCGCGATCTGGAGCGCGTTGACCTCCTCGTCGCCGCGGATCACGACGAGCGCCTTCTCTGCGTCGTGCGTCTCGAGGGCCTCGACCGTCAGCCGGATCCGCTCCTCGATGATGCTGCCCATCCGCAGGAGGATCTCCTTGATCGTCCGCTCCTCGCGGTCGAGCGGCGTGCGGGGCACGGAGCGCATCGGCTCGGGGAGGTCGCCCTCGACCCGCACGAGGATCTCCTCCACCTCGTGGTCCGGGGATGCCTCGGGCTGGCGGGTCGGCCGGTCCATGCGTGCTCCTTTCCGTCGCTCAGCCGAACCGGCCGGAGACGTAGTCCTCGGTGAGCTGCTCCCGCGGGTTGGTGAAGATCTGGGTCGTGCGGTCCATCTCCACGAGGTACCCGGCCCGATCCTCGCCCATCGAGAAGAACGCGGTGAAGTCGCTCACGCGCGATGCCTGCTGCATGTTGTGGGTGACGATCACGAGGGTGTAGCGACCTCGCAGCTCGAGCATGAGCTCCTCGATCCGGAGGGTGGCGACGGGGTCCAGGGCGGACGCCGGCTCGTCCATCAGGATGACCTCCGGGTCGACCGCCAGCGCCCGGGCGATGCAGAGCCGCTGCTGCTGGCCGCCCGACAGCGACGTGCCGCCCTGCCGGAGCTTGTCCTTCACCTCGTCCCAGAGTCCCGCGCTGGTCAGGCAGCGCTCCACGATCTCGTCGTAGTCGGCCTTCTTCGTCGCGCCGCCCAGCCTGAGGCCGGCGGCGACGTTGTCGTAGATGGACATGGTCGGGAACGGGTTGGGCCGCTGGAAGACCATGCCGACGAACTTCCGGAGGTCCACCGGGTCGACGTCGCGACCGTAGATGTCCGTGCCGTCGAGGAGGATCTCGCCCCTGACGGCCGCGTTCCGGGTGAGCTCGTGCATGCGGTTGATGGACCGCAGGAAGGTGCTCTTGCCGCACCCGGACGGGCCGATCACCGCGGTGATCCTGTTGGCGGCGACCTCCATCGTCACGTCGCGGACCGCCCGGAAGGTCCCGTAGAAGAGGTTGAGATCCCGGATCCGCAGCTTCGCCTCGTCGGCTGTCGGCGTCTCGACGCCCTCCGGCGCGCCCGGCTCGGCCGGCGTGGCCCGATCCTCCGGCCCGGGCGTTGCGGGCGGGGGCGCAGCTGCGACGGCGGCCGAGGTGGCGAGGGCGATGGGCACGGGTCTCTCCTTCATGCCCGGGTGCCGCCCATCGAGCGTAGCCGGACGAAGATGTTGGCGCCGAGGACGAGCAGGAGCAGGAGGAGCGCCGCCCCCCAGGCCTGGTCGTTCACGGCGACGATCGGCGAGCGAGCGCCGTTGTAGATGAAGAGGGTGAGGGAGTCCATCGGCTGGGCGAAGTCGCCGACGTTGACGAGTCGCGACCCGAGCGCGGTGAAGAGGAGGGGGGCGGTCTCGCCCGCCGCGCGAGCGACGCCGAGCATGATCCCGGTCAGGACCCCGGCCCGCGCGGTCGGCAGGACCACGGACAGGGTGGCGCGCCAGGTCGGCACGCCGAGGGCGAGGGCCCCTTCGCGCAGCTCGCGCGGGACGAGCCGGAGGACCTCCTCGGTCGTGCTCTGGATCACGGGGACCATGATCACGGCGAGGGCCACGGCGCCGGCGAAGGCGTTGAACTGCTTGAACGGCAGCACGAGCAGGGCGTAGACGAACACGCCGACGAGGATCGAGGGAATCCCGACCAGCACGTCGGAGGCGAAGCGGACGCCGCGCGCGGCACGGTGACCGGCGAACTCGCTGACGTAGATCCCGGCAAGGACGCCGAACGGGACCGCGAGCAGCGTTGCCAGCGCCACCATCTGGAGTGTCCCCAGCCAGGACTGGAGGGCGCCGCCACCGGTGCCCAGCGCCCTGGCCGGCTTCGTGATCAGGTCGAGGTCGAGCGCCGCGATCCCCTTCGTGAACACGTAGAGCAGGACCGCGGCGAGCGGGATGATGCAGGTGATCGTGGCGGCGAGCGCGATGGACCGCGCGACGCGATCGACGGTCCTGCGGCGCGACCCCCGCGCCGCCCGGAGCCGCTCGGCGAAGGTTCCCTCGCGGGCGACGGCGGCCCCGGTCATCGCCCGGGTCCCCTGGCGGTCCGGGTGACCAGGATCCGGGCGGCGATGTTGAGCAGCAGCGTCATCGCCAGGAGGATCAGGCCGATCGCGATGAGCGACTGGGACTGGAGGCCGGTCGACTCGTTGAACGTGACGGCGATCTTCGAGGCGATCGACTGGCCCTGGGCGAAGACCGAGCCCGGGATCTCGTCCGTGTTGCCGATCACCATCGTGACGGCCATCGTCTCGCCGAGCGCCCTGCCGAGGCCGAGGATGACGGCGCCGATGACGCCGGAGCGCGCATGCGGCAGGACGGCCCGGGTGGCGACCTCCCAGTGGGTCGCGCCGAGGCCGTACATCGCCTCCCGCTGCGCGTTCGGGACCGACCGCAGCACCTCGCGGCCGATCGAGACGATCGTGGGCAGGATCATGATCGCGAGGATGATCCCGGCCGTGCTGATGCTGAAGCCGTAGCTCGGGCCGGCGAACATCGGGAGCCAGCCGAGCGTCCTGATGATGAGCTGGTCGAGGGTGTCGCGGAGGAACGGGGCCAGGACGAAGATGCCCCACAGGCCGAGGACGACGGACGGGATCGCGGCCAGGAGCTCGATGGCGAGCGTCAGGGGCGTGGCGACTCGCCGGTCGGCGAACTCGGACAGGAAGACGGCGGTCAGGACGCCGATCGGCGTCGCCAGCGCGAGGGCGATCAGCGACGTCGAGAGGGTGCCGACGATGAAGGGGACGGCACCGTAGATCTCGCGAATCGGGTCCCATCGCGTGCCGGTCGCCAGGCCCGGCCCGAGCGCCTGCCAGGCCGGCCAGGAATTCGACGAGGAGGACGACGCCGATCGCGACCAGGAGGCCGATGACCAGGAACCCGAACCCCCGGGTCCCGAGGACGAACGCGCGATCGCCGCGGCGGGGCGAACGCCGCGGCGACAGAGCCGCGCACGCGCGGGAGCGTGGTCATCGGTCGCTCAGGGTAGTGCACCAGCGGGTCACATCCCCCAGATCGGCGTTCCCCCGAACACGATCCCGTGGAGCTCGTCGATGGCCTTCGCCTGCACCGACCGGGGCAGCGGCGCGTAGCCGAGGTCGTTCTCGAGCGCCTGGCCGTCGGTCAGGGCCCAGTACATGAAGGCGACGAGCGCCTGGCCCTTCGCCTGGTCCTTCTGGTCGACGTAGACCAGGAGGTAGGTGTAGGCCGCGATCGGGTAGGTATCGGCGCCGGCGCCGTTGATGATCGGGGCCTGCCGGAAGTCGGTCGGGAAGTCGGCCGCGGCTGCGTCGGCGGCCGCGGTGACGCCGGCCGTCGAGCCCTGCACGAAGGCGCCGGTGGCGTTCTTGAGCGAGGCCGAGGAGAGCCCGGCCTGGGCGGCGTACTGGAGCTCCACGTAGCCGACCGCGCCGCTGGTCTGCTTCGTAGTGGCCGCCACCCCGTCGTTGCCCTTGGCCCCGATGCCGGTCGGCCACTGGACGTCCTTCCCGACGCCGGGCCCGTTCTTCCAGTCGGCGCTGACCGCGGCCAGGTAGCTGGTGAAGGCGTTGGTGGTGCCGGAGCCATCCGAGCGGTGGACGACGACGACGTCGGCGTCGGGCAGCGAGACGCCACTGTTGAGGGCCGCGATCGCCGGGTCGTTCCATTTCGTGATCGTGCCGAGGAAGATCCCGGCGGTCGTGGCGCCGTCGAGCTTGAGGTCGGTCACGCCGGGGACGTTGAAGATGACGACGACGGCGCCGAGGGCCGTCGGGACGTGAACGATCCGGGAGCCGGCCGGGAGCGCCGCGATCTCCGCGTCCTTCATCGCCGCGTCGGACGCGCCGAAGTCGACGGTCTGCTCGGTGATGTTCTTGATTCCGCCGCCGGAGCCGATCGCCTGGTAGTCGATCTTGACGTTCGCGTGCGCGGCCCCGAACTCCTCGAACCAGACCTGGTAGAGCGGGGCCGGGAAGGTCGCGCCGGCGCCGGTCAGCTTGACGTCGCCGGTCGGGACGGAGGGCGCGGCCGTCGCCGGCTGCGACGGAGCTCCGGCAGTCGCGGACGCAGGGCTCGCGGTCGTGGTCGGGCTGGTCGCCGGCGTCGGCGACGCCGCGCTGCCGCAGGCGGCCACGGCGACGGCGGCCGCGAGGGCAAGGGCGCCGATCCGTCGGGGAGAGGTGATCGTCACGGGGTGATTCCTCCTGGTGCCGTCCGGGCCGGCTCGAGGCGCTGCGGGCGGCGAGCTCTTCCGTTGTTCCCCCGCAGCGTCGATGGGGCGGATCAACCGCCGATGTGCGCGGCGTTAAGTGATCGTTAACGGCTTCGGCCGGGGCGCAGTCGCGGGGCCGGGCCCAGGTGGGGGCGCCGCGCGACCCGAGCCCCCGGCCGCGCTCGCGTCGGGGTGGCAGACTGGTCGGCAACGAGTCGCGGCACGGCGCGGCCGGGCGCAGGAGGGACGGCGATGGCCAAGGGATCGGGCCCGAAGGCACGCAAGAAGGACAAGCGAGCCGGCCCCGGCCGGGGTCGCGGCGCCGAGCGGCTCGAGCAGGCGCTCGCCGCCGCCCTCCGGCGCGAGGCGAAGGCCGCGTCGCGTCTCGAGGCGGCGCAGCTCGAGGTCGCCGTCCTGCGGATCGCGCTCTCCGAGGTCGTCGCGAAGGAGCCTGCCGAGATCGTCCGTGTCGCGGAGCATGCGGCTGGTCCGACGCCGCCGGCCCCGGCGGCGTCGCCCGCGCGCCCCCGCCGGGCCAGGCCCCCGGCGCCGGCGGACCGCTGAGCTCAGGGCGCGGAGACCGCCCTCCCCAGGAGCCGCCGGAAGGGAGCCCCGCTGACAGCCCGCCAGGGGACGCCCATCGTCCGCCGCAGGCGGGCCAGCTCGCGCTCGTTGCCGGCGAGGTAGGTCCCGATCGCGCGCGTCTCCTCCCGCGAGAGCGTTCCCGCGTGGGCGACGAGGAACTGGCGGGTCAGGGCGATCGCGACGTCCGCGTCGTGGAGCCAGCCAAGGTGATCCTGGAGGGCGACGACGCGGGGGATCAGGAGGTCGACCTCGGGGCCGAGCGCCTCGCGGAAGAACTCCAGGGTGTAGCGGAGCCACTTGGCCGCGATCCGGAGCTGGTGAACGGTCTCGATGTCGGCCCAGCGCAGCACCGACTCGTAGGCCCGGACCTGCTCGTAGGCGAGCCAGATCCGCGACCCCGCCGTGTCCCGCACGCGGTGCGGGCTGACCGGGCTCGCCGGCGCCAGGGCCGCCTCGCCCTCGGCGGCGACGAACGCCCGGTAGTCCTCGACGAGGTGGACGTAGCCCGGGCTGTCGAGCTCGCGCAGGAGGACGATCCGGGCCGCCTCCCGCTCGTCGCGCCAGGCGGCGACGAGCGGCTCGAAGGCGGCCGCCTCCGCTGCTGGCAGGCCGGCCTGGTGCGTCGCCGCGGCGGCGAGCAGCACGTCGAGGTCGCGAACCGCGCCCAGCCGGCCGGCGACGACCCGGAGCCGGTCGCGCAGGCGCCGCGTGCGCCCGGGCCGAAAGCCGTCACCGAAGACGCGCCAGGCGGCCCGCATCCGGCGGGTGGCGACCCGCATCCCGTGGAGGTCCTCGATCTGGCTCCCGGAGCGCGTCCCGGTCTCCCTGGCCAGCATCCGGGCGAAGTGGAAGCGGAGGACCTTGCGGCCCGCCTCGGCCAGGACGTCGTCCGGGGTGACGCCGGGCGTCTTGCCGACGACGAGGCGCGGCGGGGCGGGGGCCTCGGCGGCAGGGTTCGCCCGCGGCCGGCTCCGCCTCCTCCCGCGCGGGCGAGGCCGCCGCGGGCTCGGCCGGGACGGGAGCCGGGAAGGCAGCATGGGCCGAGGCCCTCGGCCGGCGTCTTCGCCGGCCTGCCGGCCCGGGCGGCCGTCGCCGCCGCGACGGCGCGCTCCAGCTTCGACGTCGTCTGGGGGCTGAGGTCGGGATCGTCGGCAAGCACGGCCGCCAGCGCCTCGAGCGCCGACGTCGGGCCGCGCCGCAGCTCCACCTCGAGCTCGAGGAACCGGTCCACGACCCGGCCCCCCGCGACGATCGCCACCTCGTCGAGCGACAGCTCGACCTCGGTGGACTCGTCGGCCAGCGTCCGCGTCCGGCGCAGCTGGCGGACCGTCACGATCTCCGCGAGGGGCGCGTCACCGGCGTGCTCCAGGACGAGCGACCGCGCGGGTGACGGGGGCCAGGCGTGGGGGTCGAGGGACTGGCCGGCCGGCCCCTCGAGCTCCTCGCGCCGGTGGAGGGCGTCCGCGGCCGGCGTGGTGGACTTGACCGAGAGGATCGTCACCGCGGGCCCGCGACGGAGGCGCACCGCCCAGCCCGCCCGCCCCAGCGCCCCGTCGGCCGTGTCCAGGTAGCGGTCCTCGACCTGCACCTGGCGGGCGCGGCCCGCGGCCCGGAACGGCCCCAGCGTCCGGGCCGCAGCGAGGCGTGCGGCTGCGGCCGCGTCGGCGACGCGGTACTTGAGCTCTACCTCGACGCCCCCGGCAGTCATCGGACCCCCTACGCCCGCGGGTCGAGCGAGCCGGCGGGGACGCCGTGGCGCGGCGGCTCGGCGTGCTCGGCGGCGGCGGCCTGGGCGCGCTCCTTCAGGGTCGCGAAGGTGTCGAGCGAGCCGGGCGCCGCCAGGATCTCCTCGGTGCGCCGCCAGGTGGCGTCCGCCCCCATCTGCCACGAGCGGCGGTCGTCGGCGAGCATCACGGCCACGATCTCCTCGATCCGCGCCTGCGCCTCCAGGTCCTCGACGGGGAAGACGACCTCGACGCGCCGGTCGAGGTTGCGCTCCATCAGGTCGGCCGAGCCCGTGTACCACTCCTGGCGCCCGCCGTTGGCGAAGCCGAGGATCCGGCTGTGCTCCAGGAACTCGCCGATGATCGAGCGCACGCGGATGCGCTCGGAGGTCCCGGGCAGCCCGGGGTGGAGGCTGCAGGCGCCGCGGATGATGCAGTCGATCTCCACGCCGGCCTGGCTCGCCTCGTAGAGGAGCTCGATCATCTCCGGGTCGACCAGGGCGTTCAGCTTGGCCACGATCCGCGCCGGCCGGCCGGCGCGGGCATGGTCGGTCTCGCGCACGATCAGGTCGCGGATCCGCGGCCGGAGCGTGATCGGGGCGACGAGGAGGCGACGGAAGCCCTCCTGGCGGGAGAGCCCGGTCAGGTAGTTGAAGAGGTCGGTGGCGTCGGCGCCGAGCTCGGGACGGCAGGTCAGGAGGCCGAGGTCCGTGTAGACGCGGGCCGTCTTGGGGTTGTAGTTGCCGGTCCCGAGGTGGACGTAGCGGCGCAGGCCGGTCCCCTCGCGGCGGACGACCAGGGCCACCTTGCTGTGCGTCTTGAGGCCGACGAGGCCGTAGACGACGTGGGCGCCCGCCTGCTCCAGCTTGCGAGCCCAGACGATGTTCGCCTCCTCGTCGAAGCGGGCCTTGATCTCGACCAGCACGACGACCTGCTTGCCCTGGTCCGCGGCGCGGATGAGGTCGCGCACGATGGGCGAGTCGCCCGAGGTCCGGTAGAGCGTCTGCTTGATCGAGAGGACGTCGGCGTCGTCGGCCGCCTGGGTGATGAAGCGCTCGACCGACGCCGCGAACGACTCGTACGGGTGGTGGACGAGGAGGTCGCCCTGCCGGATGGCCGCGAAGACGTCGGCCTGCTCGCCCTCGTCGGCGGGCACCAGGCGGGCGGGCACCACGGGCGTCCACCCCGGGTCGCGCAGGTCGGGGATCTCGAGCGTGGCCAGCTGCCAGAGGGAGGTCAGGTCGAGCATGCCCGCGACCTCGTAGAGGTCGCCGACGCCGAGGCCGATCCCGGACAGGAGGAACTCGCGCATCTGAGCCGGCATCGCCTCCTCGACCTCGAGGCGGACCGCGGAGCCGAAGCGCCGCCGGCGGAGCTCCTGCTCGATGGCCAGGAGGAGGTCGCCGGCCTCGTCCTCCTCGACGTCGAAGTCGGCGTCCCGGGTGACCCGGAACATGTGGGCCTCCACGACCTGGACGCCCGGGAAGAGGGCGTCCAGGTTGGCCGCGATCACCTGCTCGAGGGGCACGTACACGCGTCGCTTCACCTCGACCAGGCGGGGCAGGATCGGCGGCACCTTGACCCGGGCGAAGCGCTGCTCGCCCGTCACGGGGTCGGCCACCGTGATCGCCAGCGAGAGGCTCAGGGTGCTGATGTACGGGAACGGGTGGCCGGGAGCGACGGCGAGCGGCGTCAGGACCGGGAAGATCTCCTCGAGATAGCGCTCCCGCAGGCGGGCGTGATGCTCGGGAATCGCCGCATGGTCGACGATCGCCACGCCCTCCGCCGCGAGGCCGGCGCGGACCTCGGCGAAGAGGCGGCCGTGCTCGGCGACCAGGTCCCGCACCCGCTCGCGGATCGCGGCCAGCTGCTCGGCCGCGGTGCGCGCGTCGGAGGAGAGCTTCGCGCTGCCGGCGGCGACCTGCTCCATCAGGCCGGAGACGCGGACCTGGAAGAACTCGTCGAGGTTCGAGGCGAAGATGGCCAGGAACTTGGCGCGCTCCAGCAGCGGGTTCCGCTCGTCGCAGGCCTCGTGGAGGACGCGAGCGTTGAAGTCCAGCCACGAAAGCTCGCGGTTGACGTAGGGCAGGGCGGCGTGGCGCCGCCGCCCGGGTCGGTGGGGGCGCGCCCGGAGCGTCGTCACGGGCGTGCCGTTCGCCCGTCGCCGTGCCCGGTCGCCGCCCGGTCCGCGGCGCACGCGGCGCAGGGGCAATGCGCGCGGAGCGCGGCGTACGTGTAGTAGCCGGTGTGGTGACCGTCGCCCCAGCTGGGCGCGATCGCGTAGCCGCCGACGGGATCGATCGAGACGAGCCGAACCTGCTCGCCGGTCAGGGTCGGGTTGCCATCGAGCCAGCCGGGCACTCCGGCCTCGCCGCGGCAGTACGCGCAGGGACACAGCCAGCGGAGCCGCTCGAAGTCGAAGGTGCTGACGTGGCCGTCGGCCCATTCGATGCGAAGGCTCCGCGCCTCGCGGTCGGCGTGGATGCGGACGGGCGCCGCCAGGTCGTCGCCGCGCAGGTAGCTGGAGGTCATGGCACGGATTGTAGGGCGCGCGCCCCCGGGCGCCCGCCGACCCGCCGCCGCACCCGGCACCCTTGCCCGGCCCGGCGTCCCTGGCCCGGGTGCGGCAGACTGCATCCGTGCGTCGTGGCGATCCCGCATCCGTCGTGGTCCGCAACGCCCGCCTGGTGGCCGGGCGCGAGTACGCGGTCCGCGTGCGCAGCCGGGCATTCGCCGTCTCGACCCTCGTCCTCGCCCTGGTGGCCACGGTCGCCGCCCTGGCGCCGCTCGCGATCCGGGCCCTCGAACGCGACTCGGTGGTGCGGATCGCCGCCAGCGCCCCGGACGCGCGGTCGGCCGAGCTCACGCTGCGCTCGCTCGAGATGGTCCTCAACGGCGGCACGAGCCTCGACCCGAGTGGCACCCCCGCCTACCGGTTCAGCCTCGTCGAGCCCGCCGGCGTCACGGCCGCGCGCGCCGAGGTCGGCGCCGGGACGCTGGACGGCCTCCTCGTGGTGACCCACGGCCCCGCGGAGCGCCTCGACTTCGAGTACGTGACCGCCAGCCCGGACGGCCGCCAGGCGATCCTGCTCCAGCTCGTGGCGGTCGCCGTGGCGGCGAGCATCCGCGCCGACGAGGCGCGTGGGCTCGTCGGAAGCTTCGTCGTGACCGACGCCGTCCCCGGCGACGCCCCTACCGGCTCGGAGCTCGACGCCGCCAGCCGCCAGATCCTCGCCACGATCCTGGTGATGCTCGTCTTCGTCACCTCCGTCACCTATGGGATGTGGATCGCGACGAGCGTGGCCGAGGAGAAGTCGAGCCGCGTGATGGAGCTGATGCTCAACGCGGCGACCCCCGGCGAGATGCTCGCGGGCAAGGTCCTCGGCGTGGGCGGCGCGGGCCTCACCCAGCTCGCGGCGATCGTGCTGCCGGCCGCCGCGGTCGTCGGCTTCCAGGGCCCGCTGGCGCGCCTCGTCCTGGGGGACACCGCCGACAGCACCCCGCTCGCCGGCCTGACGCCGGGCATCCTCGCCGGCTTCGTCGCCTTCTTCCTCCTCGGCTTCGTGCTGACCGCGTTCGCCTATGCCGCCGCGGGCTCCCTCGTCAGCCGCCAGGAGGACGTCCAGCAGGTCGCCCTGCCGATGCTGATGCTCTCCTTCGTGGCCTACTTCGCCGCCTTCTTCGCCGGCGGAGCGCCCGGCGCGGCGTGGGTGGCCCCGCTCTCGTGGGTGCCGTTCTTCAGCCCTTACGTGATGCTGACCCGGCTCGTGATGGGGAGCGTCCCGCCGGGGGAGCTGGCCCTCGCGATCGGCCTTCTCGCGGCGGCCTGCCTCGTCGCCCTCGCGGCGGCCGCCCGGATCTACGCCGCCGGCGTCCTCCTCTACGGCCAGCGCCCGACGCTCGCCGGCGTGGTCCGCGCCGCCCGGAACGGCTGACCGGCTGGGCGCCGCCTCGCCTCAGTGGCCCTCGTGGGGCCGCTTCACCACCAGGACCGAGCAATGGGCGTGGGTCAGCACCGCGTGGGCGACGCTGCCCATCACGAGGCGGCTGATCCCGACGTGGCCGCGCGAGCCCACGACGATCAGGTCGCCGGCCGCGTCGGTGGCGGCCCGCCGGAGCTGGTCGGCCGGATCGCCCTCGCGGAGCTCCCCGCTGACCGAGCGGCCCCTCGCCCGCAGGTGCGCCTTGGTCGCCGCCACGATCTCGCGATGGGTGGTCCGGGCGTTCGCGATCATCTCCGTGTAGACGTCCATGGCCGCGGCGAACATGGTCGGGGCGATGCCGGAGCGCCACGGCGCGGCCACGTCGACGACCCCCACCACGAGGACGGGGATCGTCGCGAACGCCGGCCAGGCGGCGACGACGTCGCGGGCGGCCATCCCGGCCGGCGAGCCGTCCTCGGCCAGGATGACCCGCGCCACGTGGTCACCGCGCGCCACGATGACCGGGCAGGTCGCGTGGTCCACGATCGCCGCCGAGACGGAGCCGAGGACGGCGGTCTCGACCGGGCCGTGGCCGCGGCTGCCGACGACGATCAGGTCCGGCTGCCAGAGGCGGGCGTCCTCCACGATGGCCGCCGACGGGCGCCCGCGGAGCAGCTCCGCCTCGACCGCCAGCCCCGCGGCCTCCAGCGCCGGCTGCGCCTCCAGCAGCACGCGGGTCAGCTCGGCGACCGCCTCCTCCTCGAGCTGGTCGGCGTCGACCGGGATCGCCGGGATCCAGGGGCCGCCCCAGAGGGCCGGCGCGACGTCGAGCGCGGCCACGACCCGGACGGTGCTCCCCGCCGGCCAGGCGAGCGAGGCGACCAGGGCCCGGGCACGATCCGCGGACGGGGAGCCGTCGAGGGCGAGAAGGATGCGCATGGTCTGGCACCTCCGGGCGGCCGGCGGACTCCGGGCGGGCTGGCGGGCCGCTCGAGCGACGGCCTCGCCCGCCCATCATGCCCCGTTCGCCCTCCGGCGGCCATGGCGGAACGGCCCATCGACGCGGGCGGTGGGTCGTACACTCGGCGCCATGCTGCGACCACCGACCCCCGAGGACCTCTACCGGTTCCGGATCCCCACCGACCCCCAGATCTCGCCGGACGGCACGCTCGTCGCCGTCACGGTCCAGTCGGTTGCGCCGGGCCGCGACGGCTACCGCCACGCCGTCTGGCTCGTGCCCGTCGACGGGAGCGCCCCGCCCCGCCAGGTGACGCTCGGCGCGCGCCACGACACGCACCCCCGCTTCTCGCCCACCGGGACGGTCCTTGCCTTCCTCTCCGACCGGCGTCCGCTGGTCGAGGAGGAGCCGGACGCCCCGAAGGACCGCGAGGATGGGACGCAGGTCCACCTCCTGCCCCTCGCGGGCGGCGAGGCGCGCCGCCTCACCGACCTGCCGAGGGGCGTGGACGCCTTCGCCTGGGCGCCGGACGGGCGCTCGCTCGTCGTGGGCACGACCTCCTTCGGGGCCACCCGGGCCGAGGATCGCA
This sequence comes from uncultured Chloroflexia bacterium, assembly GCA_963762445.1. Lineage (GTDB taxonomy): Bacteria > Chloroflexota > Limnocylindria > Limnocylindrales > CSP1-4 > CTSoil-043. The sequence goes on along the minus strand of CAVXLA010000004.1, from coordinate 423,489 downwards.
AGGCGCGCCGGAAGGCCGCGCCGCCCAAGCCCGGGGCGACGCCCCTCTCCGACTACCGCTACTTCGACCGCCTCCAGGGGATGCTCAACGGGCCCGGCTTCGTCGACGACAAGGTGGGCCACCTCTGGCTCGTCGACGCGGAGACCGGGGCGGCGAGCCGCCTGACGGACGGCCCGACCTCGGACGCGGAGCCCGCCTGGTCGCCTGACGGGACGCGCATCGCCTTCACCGCCTCGCGAGGCCGCGACCACGACCTGGACTACCAGTTCGACGTCTTCGTCGTCGAGGTTGCGACCCGGCGCGTCACCCGGATCACCGACGGCGCCGGCTGCGCCTTCGGCAGCCCGACCTGGCTCCCGGACGGGGCGACGCTGGCCCTCGCCGGCCACCGCTACCCGCGGGGAGGCGGCAGCCGCAACGACATCTGGCTCTTCCCGGCCGACGGGTCCGAGGCCCGGCGAGGAGGGGGTCGCAACCTCTCCGGGCCGAGCGACCTGATGTTCGCCGCGGGCATGGGAAGCGACATCACGCCCGGCGAGCCGGCCAGGCTCCGCGTTGGGCCGGGCGGGCGCCATCTCCTCTCCACCGCACCCATCTGCGGCTCCTACGAGCTGTGGCGGATCGCCCTGGCCGACGGGAGCGTGGACCGCCTCACCGAGGACCGCCACTACCTCTCGAGCTTCGAGGTCGCCGGGATCGCCGGCGGCGGCGCCCGGATCGCGGCGATCCGCTCGACCGCAACCGAGCTTGCGGACGTCCACGTCGTGGACCTGGCGCCCGACGGGCGGCCAGCGGCCGGGGCCGGTCCCCGCCGACTGACGGCCTTCAACGAGGCGGTCCTCGCCGAGCTGGACGTCCGGGCTCCCGAGGAGCGCTCCCTGACGGTCGACGGCCGCGAGATCCAGGGCTGGCTCATCCGTGCCGCCGCAGCGGAGCGGGGAGAGCCGGCCCCCCTCGTGCTCGAGATCCACGGCGGGCCCCACACCCTCTACGGGTGGGCGCCCTACTGGGAGTTCCAGGTCCTGGCGGGGGCCGGGGTCAGCGTGCTCTCCACGAACCCGCGGGGCTCCGAGGGCTACGGCGAGGATTTCAACGCCGCGAACCTCCCCGACTGGGGCGCCGGCCCGATGCGCGACGTCATGGCCCACGTGGACGCCCTCGTGGAGGCCGGCGTCGCCGACCCGACCCGGCTCGGGGTGACGGGAGGCTCGTACGGCGGCTACCTGACGAACTGGATCGTTGGCCACACGGAGCGCTTCGCGGCGGCGATGACCTGCCGGAGCGTGACCGACCTGACGAGCCTCATGCTGACCGGCGACCTGGCGGGCGGCATCTTCGGGATCCTGGAGTTCGGGGCCCAGCCCTGGGAGGCGCCCGACCTCTACCGCGAGCTCTCGCCGATCACCTACGCCGACCGGATCCGGACGCCGCTCCTCATCCAGCACGCCGAGAACGACCTGCGCTGCCCGATGGGCCAGGCCGAGGCCCTCTTCGCCGTGCTCCGCACCCTGCGGCGGCCCGTCCGCCTGATGCGGGTCCCGAACGAGACGCACGAGCTGACCCGCTCCGGCACGCCCTTCCGGCGCGTCGAGAACCTCGTCCAGGTGCGCGGCTGGTTCGACCACTTCCTGGTCAAGGGGAGAAAGCGGCTGCCGCCGCTCCCGGCCCGGCGCGCCGGCATCTGACCCCCCGGCTCCGCAGGCCCGCGGGGCGCGGGGGTGGCACCGTCCGGGTGCGATAATTGGGCCATGGCAGCCGGGCCCGCCACCCCGCGGCTCCCGCGCGACGCGGTGGAGCGCCGCCTGTTCGTCGACGCGCCGCCGGCGGTCGTCTGGCTGGCCCTCCACGATCCTGCCCGGGCCTCGGCCACGGATGCCATCCTGGCCCCGGGGCCGGCCGGTCCCGACTGGCCGGCCGTCGGCGCGCGCCGACGGGCGCGGTTCCGCCTGGGTCCCGTCGCCCTCGGGGCCGAGCTGGAGAGCCTCGAGGCGCGCCCGGAGCGTCGCTTCCGGATGGCGATCGGCGGCGGCACCATCGTCGGCGAGCGGCGCTGGGAGCTGGCCCCGGCGGCCGGGGGCACGCGGGTGGCGTGCGCCGTCCACCTCGAGGGCCGCTCGCCGCTCGGCCGGGCGCTGCTGCGCCTCGAGCGCCGGACGATCGGCCCGCGTCTCGAGGCCGAGCTGTCGGCGCTCAAGCGGGCCGCGGAGGCGGGCTGAGGCGTGCGCACAGGTCGCGAGGAGGCGCTCGAGCGGTGGCCGGATCCCGGCCGGCTCCTCGAGCTGGAGTGGTCGCTCCCGACGGAGCGCCGGCGCCGCCGCGCGGCGCGGAAAGGGTGTCTGTCCGCATGAACGTCATCGAGACCGAGCGCCTGACCAAGAGCTACGGGAGCCACCGGGGGATCGTCGAGGTCGACCTGGCGGTGCAGGAGGGCGAGGTCTTCGGCTTCCTGGGTCCGAACGGCGCCGGCAAGACGACGACGATCCGGACCCTGCTCGACCTGATCCGGCCGACCTCGGGCGTCGCGCGCGTCTTCGGCATCGAATCGTCGGCCGACCCGGTGGCGATCCATCGCCGGATCGGGTACCTGCCCGGCGAGTTCGCCCTCTACGACCGCCTGACGGGCGCCCAGCACCTCCAGTACTTCGCCAACCTGCGCGGCGGCGTCGACCCCGCCTACCAGGCCAGCCTCGTCGAGCGCCTCGACCTCGACCCGTCACGGAAGTTCAAGGAGTACAGCAAGGGCAACAAGCAGAAGGTCGCGCTCGTCATCGCCCTCCAGCACCGCCCCGAGCTGCTGCTGCTCGACGAGCCGACGTCGGGCCTCGACCCGCTCGTCCAGCAGACCTTCTTCAACATCCTCCGCGAGGCGGTGGCCGGCGGGGCGACGGTCTTCCTCTCCTCCCACATCCTGTCCGAGGTGGAGAAGACCGCCGACCGCGTCGGGATCATCCGCGAGGGACGCCTGGTGAAGGTCGGCACCGTCGACGACCTCCGCGACCTGGCCCACCACCAGGTCGAGCTGCGCTTCGCGGGCGAGGTCCCGGCGGCCGCCTTCGAGGCCCTCCCCGGCGTCAGCGAGGTGGTGGTCGAGGACCACGTGCTCCGCCTGCGCGTCGCCGGGGCGATCACCCCGGTCGTGCAGGCCGCGGCGCGGTACGAGCTGCTGGACTTCGTCTCGCGGGAGCCCAGCCTCGAGGAGACATTCCTCGCCCAGTACGGCCGCGAGGCCGTGGAGGTGGGCTGACATGGCGGTCCAGGCAGGCAGCCCCGAGCGGGCGACGGCCTTCCCCCCGATCCCGCTGCGCCGCAAGCTCTACGGCTTCGGCTCCATCTACGGCAAGACGATCCGCGACTCCCGCCTCGCCTTCATCATCGCCGCCGGCCTGCTCGGCGGGATGGCGCTCGTCATGGGCGTCGCCGTGTCGAACATCTTCCCGACGCCGGCCGCCAGGCTCGAGGTGGACGCGCTCTTCGGGAGCATCCCCGCGTCGATGATGAACCTGTTCGGCAACGTCGAGGCCATCGGCTCGAAGGTCGGCACGCTGGGCGGCTACGTCACCTTCAAGTACAGCGCGATCTTCGCCCTCGGCACGGCCATCTGGTCGATCATGGCCCTGTCCGGGACCCTGGCCGGCGAGGCGCGTCGCGGGAGCCTCGACTTCGTCGCGGCGGCTCCGTTCGGCAAGCGGCGCATCGCCCTCGAGAAGCTGGCCGCCCACCTGACCCTGCTCTGGCTGGCGATGGTGGTCCTCGCCCTCATGACGACCTTCAGCTCGAACGTCTTCGGGGACGCCGCCCTCGGCGACCAGATCCCGCTGCTGTCCTCCGCCGGCTTCGCCCTCTGGGTCGGCTTCATCGCGATGTTCTTCGGCGGTCTCGCGTTCGCCCTCGCGCCGCTCCTCGGCCGCGCCGGCTCGGCCGGGATCGCCGGCCTCGGGATGGGTGCCCTGTGGATCACGAACGGCCTGAACGTCGGCGGTCCGCTGCTCATCCTGAGCCCGTTCAACTGGACGTTCGACCACGTCCCGCTCGTCGGCATCTACGACTGGCCGTCGCTTGCGCTCGTGGGGATCCTCGGCGTCGTCCTCGTGGCGATCGGCGTCGAGCTCTTCGCCCGCCGCGACCTGGGCGTCACGGCCGGCCTCTCGCTCCCCCAGCTGCCGGCGGCGGTCCTCGGCGTCCACGGGCCGACGGCCCGGGCGTTCGGCGACCAGCTTCCCCGGGCGCTCTCGTGGGGGATCGGCCTCGGCCTGATCGGGATCCTCTACGCGTCGCTCGCCGGGGCCCTGGCGGACCAGATCTCGAGCTCCTCCGGCCTCCTGAACAGCTTCGCCATGATCTTCCCCGATGCCGACTTCTCGTCGACCGGCGGGTGGATGCAGTTCTACGTGGAGCTGCTCTACATCGCCGCCGGCTTCGCGGCGGCCACGTTCGTGTCCAAGTGGGCGTCGGACGAGGGGGACGGCCGGCTGGAGATGGTCCTGGGCACGCCGATGGCCCGGGCCCGCTGGGTCCTCGCCGGTGGCGCGGCCGCGCTCCTCGCGGTCGTCGTGACGACCGTCCTGTTCGCGGCCGGGGTCGGGCTCGGCTCGGCCGTGGGTGGCCTCGCCGCCGGCGACGCGATGCTCGGCTGTGCCTCGCTCGGCCTGTACGCGGCCGCGATCGTCGGGATCGGCGTGGCCGTCGGCGGCGTGTGGCGGACGTCGATCGCGGCCGAGATCGCCGCCCTCGTCGTCGTGGCCACGTACCTGCTCGACCTCGTGGCGCCGCCGCTGAACCTGCCCGACTGGCTCCACCAGCTCGCCCTGACCGCCCACTTCGGCAAGCCGATGGTGGGCGAGTGGGACATGGTCGGCGTCGTGGCCTCCCTGGTCATCGCCGTCGGCGGGCATCCTGCTCGGGCGCATGGGGGATGCGCGCGGCGCGACGTCGACTGATGGGGGAGGAAGCCGCGCCGTCCGCGCCCGCCTCGCCGCCCGCCAACCCGTGGGCGGCGCGGACGGTCACCGTCGGCCCGGACGGGGTCGCCCGCTGCGCCTGGGGCGTCGAGGGCGACCCGCTCTACCGGGCCTACCACGACGAGGAGTGGGGCCGCCCGTCCCGCGACGAGCGGCACCTCTTCGAGATGCTCGTCCTCGAGGGCGCCCAGGCGGGCCTCTCGTGGTCGACGATCCTGCGCAAGCGGGAGGGCTACCGGCGCGCGTTCGCCGGCTTCGACGCGGCGGTCGTCGCCGGCTTCGGGGACGGCGACGTGGCCCGCCTCCTCGCCGACCCGGGGATCGTCCGCAACCGCCTCAAGGTGGACAGCGCGATCGCGAACGCCCGGGCGGTCCTCGCCCTGGCCGACGACGGCGAGACGCTGCCCGGCCTCCTGTGGGGCTTCGTCGGCGGCGTGCCCCGCGACCGGCGGGCCGCCGAACCTCGGCGAGCTGCCGGCCGAGACGGACGAAGTCGCGGGCGATGAGCCGGGAGCTGAAGCGGCGCGGCTTCCGGTTCGTCGGCCCGACCGTCTGCTACGCGTTCATGCAGGCGACCGGCCTGGTGAACGACCACGTGGTCGGCTGCGCGGCGGGCGAGGAGGTCCGGGCCGGCCGCGCCTGATGCCCGTCACGGTCAGCCGCGCCGGTTGACGACCCAGACGCCGGCCACGATGAGCGCCGCCCCGGCCACGAAGAGCGCGTCGACCGTCTCGCCGAGGAACGACGACGCCCAGGATCACCGCCACGACCGGCAGGAGGTAGGCGACCAGGCTGGCCCGCGTCGGGCCCCACCCGGTGAGCAGCCGGAAGAAGACGATGTAGGCGAACCCGGTGCCGATCGCCCCCAGCCAGGCGACGGCGAAGGCGGCCTCCGGCACGGCCGGCAGGGTGACGCCCCCATCCACGAGCAGCGCGAGCGCGCCGACGATGACGGCGGCGCCGCCCACCTGGCCGGTCGCCAGCACGAGCGGGCGGGCGGTCCGCAGGTAGCGCCGGGCGTACGTGTTGCCGATCGCGTAGGCGAGCGACGCGCCGACGACCGCCAGCTCGGCCAGGACGCGCTCGAGGCCGCCCGCGCTGCCCAGGCCGGCGATGTCCTCGGCCGAGAGGAGGACGATGCCGGCGAAGCCGAGGGCGATCCCCCCGAGCCGTCCCCGCGTGATGTGCTCGTCGTGGACGAAGCTCGCGGCGACGACGAGGGTGAAGAACGGCGAGGTCGCCTGCAGGATCCCGGCCAGGCCCGAGGCGATGTGCTGCTCGGCCCAGGAGATCAGCCAGAACGGGATCGCGATGTTGACGGCGCCCAGGACGACGAGGTGGGCGATCGTCCGGGGGTCGCGAGGGAGCGGGGTGCGCCGGGCGGCGACGACCACGAGGAGGATCCCGAGGCCGACGAGGACGCGCAGGAGCACGAGGCTGAGCGGCGGCAGCGTCTCGACCCCGATCTTGATGAAGAGGTAGCTGCTGCCCCACATGAGGCCCAGCGTGCCCAGCAGAACGGCGTAGCCGGCGGCCGGGCGGGGAGGAACGACCGGCGCGTCGGGAGCCGGTCGCGCGGGGTCGGGGGTCACCGGCGGAGTCTGCCACGGCGGCGATGGCTGCGCGGGGCGGGCGGGCCGGTCCCATCCACGTACCATGGCGGCACATGCGAGCCCTGCGCGCCGTCTTCCTGCTCAACGGGGCAGCCCTCGGTGTCTTCTATCCCTTCATCTCGGTGATCCTCGCCGGCCGCGGCGTGCCGCCGGAGGGGATCGGCATCGTCACGGCCGCCTCCTCGGCTGCCTTCTCGGTGGCGGTCCCCGCCTGGGGCCACGTCGCCGACGTGATCCTCGGCCGCCGCCGCGCCCTGGCCCTCTCGGCGGTGGGAGCGGCCGTCTTCGTGCTCCTTGCCGGTGCCCCCGTTGCCCTCGTGGTAGTCAGCCTCGGGTTCGTCGGCTTCAGCTTCTTCGAGAGCGCCTGGGGCCCGCTGGGCGACGCCCTGGCGGTCAACGCGATCGTCGACCACGGCCGCGAGTACGGTCGCATCCGCCTCCTCTCCTCGCTTGGCTTCGGCGTCGTCTCGGCCAGCGCCGGGTTCGCCTACGACCGGACCGGCTACGGCCCGGCCTTCGTGCTCTGCGCCGTGCTGTCGATCGCCCTCGCGCTGGCCGCGATCCGGGCGCCCGACCTTGCCCGCGCCGACCTTGCGGCGGTCGCCCGCGGCCGCACCCGGGGCGGCTCGTTCATGGTCGCGCTGCGGATCCAGCCGCGCCTGCGCCGGGTGCTCCTCGCCCTCTTCCTGGTCCACGTCGGAATCGTCGCGGGCTTCACCTACCTGCCGCTCCGCCTCGTGGAGCTCGGTGGCGGGCCGTCCGACGTGGCCCTCAACGTGGCCGTCTCCGCCTTCGCCGAGATCCCGGCCATGCTCCTCACGGGGGCGATCGCGGCCCGCATCGGGATCCGCGGCCTGGTCGGCGGGAGCGTCCTCATCTACGCCGCGTGCTTCGTCTCGTGGACCGTGCTGGACAGCCCGCTCCTCATCGTGGCCACCCGCCTGGCGACCGGGGTCGCCTTCGCGGGGCTCTGGGTGGGGAGCGTGCTGACGATGGCCGTCCTCCTCCCGCCGCGCCTCCAGGCGACCGGCCAGGGGCTCTACCAGGTCACCGGGTTCGGCGTCGCGGCGATCGTGGCGAACGTCGGCGGCGGCGTGCTGTACGGCGCGCTGGGGTCGGCCGCGGTCTTCGCCGTCGCGGCCGTCTTCGCCGTCGCGGCCGGGCTGCTGGCCCTCCTCGTCTTCCCGCGGCGCGGCGAGCACGTCGTCACGGAGCAGGACGAAGCCGTGCCGCTACCATTCCCCGCGACGCCGGGCTGATCGGCGGCGCAAGGAGGGACCGATGCGGCTCTGGGGCGGGCGCTTCGCGGGAGTCACCGACCAGCGGATGGCCGACTTCACCCGCTCGATCGAGGTCGACCGCGCCCTCGCCCTCGACGATCTCGCCGGGTCGGGCGCCCACGTCCGGGGCCTCGGACGGGCCGGGCTGCTTGCCCCCGCCGAGGTGGAGCAGCTCCTGGCGGGCCTCGACGGGCTGCGGCGCGACGTGGAGGCTGGGACGCTGGCCTGGGACCCGGCCCTCGAGGACGTCCACATGAACCTGGAGGAGGCGCTCGCCCTGCGGATCGGGGCGGTCGCCGGGAAGCTCCACACGGGCCGCTCGCGCAACGACCAGGTGGCCACCGACCTCCGCCTCTGGGCCCGCCGGACGAGCGACGCGCTCGACGCGGCGATGGTGGCCCTGGAGCGGGCCCTCGTGGGGCTGGCCGACCGGGAGGGCGACGCGATCCTGCCCGGGACCACCCACGTCCAGCCCGCCCAGCCGGTCCTGCTGGCCCATCACCTGCTCGCCTACGTGGAGATGCTCGAGCGCGACCGGGGCCGCCTCGCCGACGGCCGCCGCCGGGCGAACCTGAGCCCGCTCGGGTCGGGCGCGCTGGCCGGCGCCGGCTACCCGCTGGACCGCGAGGCAACGGCGCGCGAGCTCGGCTTCGACGGCGTCACCGCGAACTCCCTCGACGCCGTCTCCGACCGCGACTTCGCGGCGGAGCTCCTGTTCACCTGCGCCCTGGCCATGGTCCACCTCTCGCGCCTGGCGGAGGAGATCACCTGGTGGTCGAACCCGCGCTTCGGCTTCGTGCGGGCGGCCGACGCCTTCTCGACGGGCTCCTCGATGATGCCCAACAAGAAGAACCCCGACGCCGCCGAGCTGGTCCGCGCCCGCGCCGGTCGCCTGATCGGTGCCCTGGCCGGCTTCCTGGCCCTGCTCAAGGGTCTCCCCCTCGCGTACCAGCGCGACCTCCAGGAGGACAAGCCGCCGCTCTTCGAGGCCTGTGCCACGCTCGAGGCGTCGCTCGGCGTCATGGCGGGGATGGTCGAGACGCTTGCCGTCGACCGGGCCGCCATGCGCCGGGCGGCGGACGAGGGGTACATCACGGCCACGGCGGTGGCGGACGCCCTCGTCCGGCGCGGCGTCCCGTTCCGGGCTGCGCACCACGTGGTGGGGCGGCTCGTCGCCGCGGCCGAGCGGCGGGGGGCCGGCCTCGCCGACCTCGAGGACGCCGCCATCACCGCAGCCCTCGCCGAGGTCGGCGAGCCGTCGGCGACCGTCCTGGTCGGCGACGCCGCGCTTCCGGGCGAGCTGCGCGCGGCCGCGACGGTCGAGGCGGCGCTCGCGTCGTGCGACGTGATCGGGGGCACCGCTCCTGGCCGGGTGGCGGCCGCGCTGGCGGCGGCCCGGGCCCGGCTGGGGGAGGCGCCAGCACCCTGAGCCGCGGCCGCGCCCGCGGGGGGACAAACGGCACTTGCCTGACGGGCGCCGCCTGCGGACGCTCGGCGCCGGCACGCGGACCGCCCGCCGGCGTGTCGATCGCGGCTGGGGCGGACCCGGGAGAGCCAGATGCACGTCGCCGGTCGCAAGGTGGATGTCGGCGCCCTGATCTTCGGCGCGATCCTCCTCCTCGTCGGGGGGTACTACCTCCTCGTCAACACGTTCGGGATCACCCTGCCCGAGCTCGACTGGGACCAGATCTGGCCCATCGCGCTGATCGGGCTGGGGCTGGCGGTCGTGTTGAAGGCGGTCGCCTCGCGATCCGGGTCCGACCGGGCCTGACGCCCGGCCCGGCCGCTACGCCCGGCACGGCCGCTACGCCCGGTCGAGCTCCAGCGTCGCGATCGTCGATCGCAGGAGCTCCGCCGAGCGACGGAGCCCCGACGCCTCCTCGGCGGAGAGGCCGAGGCGGAGCGTCCGCTCGACGCCGCCGCGGCCGATCACCGTCGGCACCGACAGGTAGACGTCGTCGATGCCGTAGTAGTCGCAGATCAGCGAGCTCACCGAGAGCACCGTCGACTGGTCGCGCAGGATCGCCTCGACGATCCGCATCAGGCCGGCGGCGACGGCGTAGTACGTGGCGCCCTTGCGCTCGATGATCTGGTAGGCGGCGTCCCGCGTCGCCTCGAAGATCGCCTGCAGCCGGGCCTGGTCGTGGCCCACTCCGTTGGCGGTTGCGAAGTCGGCCAGCGGCATCCCCGCGATGTTCGCCGACGACCAGACGGGCACCTCCGTGTCACCGTGCTCGCCGGCGATGTAGGCGTGGACGGACCGCGGGTCCACGCCGTAGTGCTCGGCGAGGAGGGCCCGGAAACGCGCCGTGTCGAGGATCGTCCCGGAGCCGAGGACCCGGGCGGCGGGGAGGCCCGAGATGCGGTAGGCAAGGTAGGCCAGCACGTCGACGGGGTTCGTGGCCACCAGGATGATCCCGTCCGGGTTGGCCCGCGCCACGGCGGGCACGATCTCCCGGAAGATCGCCGCGTTCTTCCGGACGAGGTCGAGCCGGCTCTCGCCCGGCCTCTGGGCGGCGCCGGCCGAGATGACCGTGATGGCGGCGCCAGCGCAGTCGGCGACGGTGCCGGCCCAGATCCGTGTCGTGCGCGCGAACGGGACCGTGTGCATGAGGTCCATCGCCTCGCCCTCGGCCTTCCGGGCGTTGGCGTCGACGAGGACGATCTCGGCTGCCAGGCCGCCGAGAAGGAGGCTGAAGGCGAAGGTCGAGCCCACGGCGCCCGTGCCGACGACGGCGACGCGCGTGGGATGGGGCGCGGCGCCGGGTTCGGGGGCGCCCTGGGACGGGACGCGGGGCAGCTCGCTCATGCGGCCATTGTGCAGCAGGCCGGCCAGGTTCCCATTCGCAACCCTCGCGGCACCGAGCCGGTCGCCCGTCGTGGGCCGGCGCGCGGTTGCCCGCCTACCGCAGGGGCGGGCCCGGTTCGCGGCGTGCCCCCCGGGGGCGGTCCGTTCGCAACGGCAACCCGGGCGTCACCGGATCCCCACCGGTCCGTGCCGGGGCGGCACTGACTGCCGTGATCGGCGGGCGTACGGTCGGTCTCCCGCCATGCGGAGAGGCCCAGCGACCGCACGGAGGCCGCCCCGGTGGACCGACCGCGACGTTTCGCCCCCGCCGCGCCGGCCATCCCCGTCGCGCCCCTCTACAACCCCCGCTTCGAGCACGACGCGTGCGGCGTCGGGTTCGTCGCCGAGACCGGCCGGGGCAGGCGCCGCTCGGGGCGCGTCGTGCCGCTGGCGCTCGAGGCGCTGGCGTCGCTGACCCACCGGGGGGCGATCGCCGCCGACGCGAGGACGGGCGACGGCGCGGGGCTGGCGATCCCGGTCACGGCCCCCCTCGCAGCCTTCCTCGCGGCCGACGCCGGCGTGGCTGCGCCCGATCCCGCCCGGCTGGCCCTCGGCGCCGTCTTCCTGCCGGCCGACCCGGCCGCCGGCGCGGCGGCGCGCGGCGTCTTCGGCGAGGCGCTCGCGGGCGAGGGCCTCGCCGTCCTTGCCTGGCGGCGCGTGCCGGTCGATCCCGGCGTCCTCGGGCCCGAGGCGGCCGCCTCTGCGCCCGACATCAGGCACGTCGTCGTGGCTCGCCCGGCCGGCATGGGCCCGGCCGGCTTCGATCGCGCCCTCGTCCTCGCCCGGCGGACGGCCGAGGCGGCCGGGGCGGGGATCGGGGGGCTCGACGCCTTCCACGTCGCCTCGCTCTCCCGGCGGACCCTCGTCTACAAGGGTCTCTTCGTCGGCGGCGAGCTGGGCCGCTTCTACGGCGACCTCGGGCGCGGCGCGGTGGCCGGCCCGTACGCGATCTTCCACCAGCGCTACTCGACGAACACGCACCCGTCGTGGGCCCTCGCCCAGCCCTTCCGGCTGATCGCCCACAACGGCGAGATCAACACGCTGCGGGGCAACCGCGAGGCGATGCGCGGGCGCTCGGCCCGCCTGGGCGGCGCCGTGCTCGGGAAGCGCCTGGGCGCCCTGGCTCGCGAGGGGCGGCCGCTCCTCGATCCGGCCGGCTCCGACTCGGCGTCGCTCGACGAGGCGCTCGAGCTCCTCCTCGCCGCCGGCTGGCGGATCGACGCGGCGGTGATGGCGCTCCTCCCCGAGGCGCTCGACCTTCGCGACGAGGCCGTGCCCGGCCTCGCGGCGTGGCAGGCGGCCACGGTGGCCCGCGTGGAGCCATGGGACGGGCCGGCGGCTCTCGTCTTCTCGGACGGCCGGCGCGTCGGCTGCGTGCTCGACCGGAACGGCCTGCGGCCCGCCGCCTTCGAGGTTCGCCGTGACGGGCTCGTCATCTGTGGCTCGGAGGCGGGGATGCTCCCGGTCGAGGCAGGCCAGGTCGTGCGACGCGGGCGCCTTGGCCCAGGTCAGCTGCTCGTGGTGGACACCGTCGCGGGCCGGCTCCGGGAGGATGGGGAGGCGAAGCGCGCTGCGATCGCCGCCGCGCCCGCCGGACCGGCGCCGCGGTTGCTGCACCCGGCGCCGGACGGCGCGCGCCCGCCCGACGTCGCGCTCGATGCCGACGCCGCGCGCCGGCGACAGATCCTCTTCGGGCTCGACGCCGAGCAGCTGCGCCTGATCGTGAGGACGATGGCGACGGGCGGCCGCGAGCCCACCTGGAGCATGGGCGACGACACGCCCCTCGCCGTGATGGCGCGTCGCCCGCGCAGCGTGGCCGGCTACCTCCGGCAGGCCTTCGCCCAGGTGACCAACCCGCCGATCGACCCCGAGCGGGAGCGCGCGGTCATGAGCCTGGAGGTCCCGGTCGGGCCCCGCCCGCGGCTTCTCGACCCGGCCGCCCGCGGCGTGCTCCGCTGCGTGCGGCTCGCGGGTCCCGTGCTCGGGACCGCCGGACGGGAGGCCCTCCTGGCTCTTGGCCGGGCGGGGCCTGCCGACACGCGGCCCTGGCGGATCGTCGTCCTCGACGCGACGTGGCCGACCGCCGACGGCGCGGCGGGCCCGGCGGGGCTGGCGGCTGCCCTCGACCGGCTCGTGGGCGAGGCGACCGGCGCCGCCTGTCGCGGGGCGGACCTCCTCGTCGTGAGCGACCGCGACGCAGGCCCGGGTCGAGCGCCGATCCCGAGCCTCATCGCCGTGGGCGCGGTCAACGCGGCGTTCGTGGACGCCGGCCTGCGCGATGCCTGCGACCTTCTCGCGGACGCGGGCGACGCCTTCGATGTCCACGCCGTGGCGATGCTCCTCGCCGCCGGCGCCGACGCCGTCAACCCATGGCACGCGATCGCCGTTGCGCGCGGCCTCGCCGGCTCGCGGGGGAACGAGGAGCTCGATCCCGAACAGGCCGAGGCGAACCTGCTCGACGCGCTCGAGCACGGCCTGCGCAAGGTGCTCGCCCGGATGGGGATCAGCACGCTGGCCTCGTACCGCGGTGGCCAGCTCTTCGACGTCATCGGCCTCGCGGAGGCCGTCGTCGACCGCTGCTTCCCGGCCGCGCCGCGGACGGCCGGCGCCGCGACCTTCGATCGGCTCGGCGCGGAGGCCCTCGCCCGCCACGCGGCCGCGTACCTGGAGGCGCCCACTCCCGCGGCCGCTCCGGCGCTGGTCGATCCCGGCTTCGCCCGCTTCCGCGCTGACGGCGAGCTGCACGCCTTCGCCCCGGCGGTCGTGAAGGCGACGCAGGCCCTCGCCGCCGGCCACCCGACCGGCGTCGGCCCGGGTGCCGCGCTGGCTCCGGCGGTCGAGGAGGATGCGCTCGACGACCAGCTGGCGGCCTACCGCGCAGCGGTGGCGCGCGACGAGCCGGCGATGGTCCGCGACCTCCTTGCCCTGCGCCGCGCCCGGCCGGTGCCGCTGGCCGCCGTCGAGCCGGCTCCCGAGATCGTCCGCCGCTTCGTCTCCTCGGCGATGAGCCTCGGTGCGCTCTCGCCGGAAGCGCACCGCACGATCGCGATCGGGATGCGCCGCCTGGGCGCGGCCTCGAACTCCGGCGAGGGCGGCGAGGACCCGGCCGCGTACGAGCCCGACGAAGACGGCGAGCGGGCGGAGTCGGCGATCAAGCAGGTCGCCTCGGCGCGGTTCGGCGTGACGGCCCGCTACCTCGCCCGGGCCGAGCAGCTCGAGATCAAGATGGCCCAGGGCAGCAAACCCGGCGAGGGCGGCCAGCTCCCGGCGAAGAAGGCGACGCCCCTCATCGCCGCGCTGCGCCGCGGCCAGGTCGGGATGACCTACATCAGCCCGCCGCCGCACCACGACATCTACTCGATCGAGGACCTCGCCCAGCTCATCGCCGACCTGCGGGCCGTGAACCCCGCGGCCCGCATCGGGGTGAAGCTGGTCGCCTCGGCCGGCGTCGGGACGATCGCCGCCGGCGTGGCCAAGGCCCACGCGGACTACGTGCTCATCTCCGGCCACGCCGGGGGCACCGGAGCCAGCCCGCTCTCGTCGATCAAGTCCGTCGGCGCGCCGTGGGAGCTGGGCCTTGCGGAGGCCCACCAGGTGCTCGTCCGGCAGGGGCTGCGCGACCGGATCGTCCTGCGCACGGACGGCGGGCTGCAGACGGGGCGCGACGTCGTCGTCGCCGCGCTGCTCGGGGCCGAGGAGTACGGCTTCGGGACGGCCGCCCTCGTCGCGATCGGCTGCGACATGGCCCGCCAGTGCCACCTCGACACCTGCCCGACGGGCATCGCGACCCAGCGCGCGGACCTCCGGGCGAAGTTCGCGGGGACGCCCGAGCAGGTCGTCGCCTTCTTCATGGCCCTCGCCGAAGATGTCCGGCGGGAGCTGGCGGCCATCGGCTTCCGGGGCCTGGCGGAGGCGGTGGGGCGGACCGACCGCCTGGCCGCCGTGGGGGCCGCGGCGCTCGACCTCGACGCCGTGGTCGGGGCGCCGGCCTGGCGCCTGCCGTCCGCGCGGGCGCCGCAGAGCCCGAAGGCGCGCGGACGCATCGCCGAGGCGCCGGTCGCGAGTCCCGTCGACGCCCGTCTCGCGGGGGCCTTGGCCCCGACGATGGCGGTGCTCGCCGGGCCCGACCGGCCGCCCCGGGTCGTCCTGTCGGCAGCCCTCACGACCGGGGAGCGGGCGGTCGGCGCCCGGATCTCCGGCGACCTCGAGCGGGCCCGGGATCGGACGGGTCGCCCGGCACGCGATGCGGGCGACGGGGTCGCCCCGATCGTCGTCGACCTGCGGGCCACGGGCGTCGCCGGCCAGAGCCTGGGGGCCTTCGCCACGGACGGCGTCCGGATCTGCCTGGATGGCCTCGCCAACGACTACGTGGCGAAGGGGCTCTCGGGCGGCATCGTCGTCGTTCGACCGCCAGCGACCGCCGGTTTCCTGGCCGAGCGCGAGGCGATCGCCGGGAACACGTGCCTGTACGGGGCGACAGGTGGGCGTCTCCACCTCGTCGGGCGGGCGGGGATGCGCTTCGCGGTCCGCAACTCCGGCGCGACGGCGGTCGTCGAGGGGATCGGGGCCCACGGCTGCGAGTACATGACGGGTGGGGTCGTGGTGGTCCTCGGCCCGACCGGGCGCAACTTCGGGGCCGGCATGACCGGTGGCCGGGCGTACCTCTACGACCCGGACGGGCGCGTCGCCCACCGGATCAACGCGGCAAGCGTACGGGCCAGGGCGCTGCGGGCCCACGGGATCGGCGGCGGGCCGCGGCCCGCCGAGCCGTGCCCCGCCGGCGAGCGCCGCCCCGGCGCCGGCGACGGGCCCCGTGACGATGCAGCCGAGCGCGAGGCCGAGGTGCGGGCCCTGGTCGCCGCCCACGCCGCCGAGGGAAGTGGTCTCGCGGCGACGCTCCTGGCCCGGTGGGAGACGGAGATCGCCGCCTTCTGGCTGGTGGAGCCGATCGGTGTCCGGCCGGCCGAGGCGCGCGCCTGACGCGACCGACGCGACCGGCGATACTCCCCCCATGTCCAGGCCCTCTCGCTTCGTGGACGCGCTCGCCGCCGGTCGCCCGCTGACGGCCGACGGCGCCATGGGCAGCGCGCTCATCGGGCGTGGCCTGCCGGCCGGGATGGCGCCCGAGGCGTGGCTGCTCACCCCGGACGGCGCGGCTGCCGCGGCCGCCGTCCACGCCGGCCATGCCGCCGCGGGCGCCCGGATCGTCCTCACCGCGACCTTCGGGGCGAGCCCCGTGCGCCTGGCCGACGGCCTGGCCGCCGGCCGGACGGCCGACGTCTGTCGCGCGGCGGTCGCCATCGCCCGCGCCGCCGTGCCGCCGGACGTGCTGGTGGCCGGCGACCTCGGGCCCACCGGCGCCTTGCTCGCCCCGTATGGCGACCTCGAGCCGGCGGCCGCCCGGGCGGCGTTCGCCGAGCAGGCCGCTGCCCTCGCCGCCGCGGGCGTCGACGTCCTGTGGGTGGAGACGATGGCCGACCTCGCCGAGGCGCGGGCCGCCGTCGAGGGCGCCCGGGATGCGGCACCCGGCCTGCCCGTCGTCGCCACGCTCACCTTCGAGCGCGGCCGGACCCTCTTCGGCGATCGCCCCGAGGACGCCGCGGCGGCGCTCGCCGACCTCGGGGTCGCGGCGATCGGCGCCAACTGCGGCGCCGGGTTCGACGCCGTCCTCGCGGTGCTGCCCGGGCTCGCCGCGGGGGCGCCGACCATGCCGCTCGTCGCCAAGGCGAACGCGGGCCTGCCGCTCGTCGGCTCGGACGGGTCGGTGGCCTACCCCGCGACCCCGGCGGATGCCGCGGCCTACGCCCGGCGCGCCGTTGAGCTGGGGGCAGTGATCGTCGGCGGCTGCTGCGGCACGACGGCCGCCCACGTCGCCGCCATCGCGGCCGAGCTCGCGGGGCCCTGATCCGCGGCACTCCCGGGGGCGACGCAGCTCCCGGCGCCCGCTACTCTCCCGACGCCTCCAGCCGGTAGCCGACGCCCCGCACGGAGGTCGGCAGCGGGGCCCCCGCCTCCTCGAGCTTGGCCCGGAGCCGGGCCAGGTGCGGCTTGAGCCACTGCGGGTCGGGATCGGGGTCGCTCGGCCAGCCGGCCGCGAGGAGCCGATCGTGGGGGACGACCCGCCCGCGGGCTGCTGCCAGGGAGGCGAGGAGCGCGAACTCCGTGCGCGTCAGGGCCAGCATCACGCCGCCCACCGACGCCTCGTAGCGCCCGGTGTCGAGGGTGAGCGCGCCCACGCGGAGGCCGCCGGCGGGCGCCTCGCCCTCGAGGCGGCGCATGACCGCGCGGATCCGGGCCAGGAGCTCCTGCCTGCCGAACGGCTTCGTCACGTAGTCGTCGGCGCCCGCGTCGAGCGCCTCGACCTTGGCCAGCTCGTCGGCTTCCCCGGTCAGCACGATGATCGGCGTCCGGCTCGTCTTCCGGATCTCGCGGCAGACGTCGACGCCGTCGCGGCCGGGCATCGCGAGGTCGAGGAGGACGAGGTCGGGCGCCTCCTCCTCGAACCGGCGCAGCGCGGTGTCGCCGTCGTAGGCCGTGATCACCTGGTGGCCGGCGGTGCCCACCAGGGCCGTGACCGCGCCGACCATGGCCGGCTCGTCGTCGACGACGAGGATTCGCAGGCCGTCTGACGCCTTGGGCAGGGTCATCGCGCTCGCACCTCCAACCCGAATGTCAGCGCCCGTCGGCCGCCGGGAGGGCGACGACGAACCGGCTCCCGCCGTACCCGTTGCCCTCGATCCAGACCCGGCCGCCCATCGCGTCGAGCAGGCGCCGGGCCGCGTAGAGGCCGATCCCCGAGCCGCGGCCGCGCCGGCGGGCCTTGCGGACGAACGCCTCGAAGACCGTCTCCCACTCCTCCGGCGGGAGGCCCGGCCCGTCGTCGGTCACGTAGACGCGGACCTCGCCCGCCTGGCCCCAGGCGCCCACCGAGACGCCGAGGCCGCGGGGGGCGTACTTCGCCTCGTTCTCGAGGAGCAGCTCCATGACCTGGCGGAAGCGCGCCTCGTCGCCCACGCCGACCAGCGGCTCGTCGGGGTGGTCCCAGCGGAGCCGGTGATTCCGCAGGAGCGGCCGCAGCAGGTCGATGGTCTCGCCGGTGGCCACGCCCACGTCGAAGGGCGACCGGGCGAGGGCGACCAGCCCTTCGCCGCGCACCGAGACCAGGATCGAGTCGACGAGGCGGTCGAGCCGCGTGATCTGGTCGATCGCCGCGTTGCGCCAGTCGTCCGTGCTGGCCCGTGCCGGCGCCTCGCTGCCCCCGTCGGCCGCATCCGCGAGGAGGTCGATGTAGGCCCGGACCACCGACAGCGGCGTCCGCAGCTCGTGGGTCACCAGGGAGAGCAGCTCGGCCCGGGCCTCGTCGAGCTGCTGGAGCGTCTCGAGCTGGCGCTCCTGCTCGCGCTGGAGGTGGCCCTTCTCGATGATCCCGGCCAGCAGGGCCGCGATCGTCACGAGGAGGGTGATCTCCCGCGGCGTGAACCGGCGCGTCTCCACGGTCTGGACGTTGAGGACGCCGACGACGAGGTCGTTCCAGGTCAGCGGCACCGAGAGCATCGTGGTGAGCCCGGCCAGGTCGAAGCCGCGCAGGTACTTGAAGCGCGGGTCGAGCCGCACGTCGGGGACCTCGATCGGCCGGCGGGCGGCGGCGGCCGCACCGGTGATGCCCTCGCCGAGGGCGAGGCTCACCCTGCCGATGTGCTCCTGGTCGAGGCCGTTCGTGGCCGCCAGGGTCAGCCGGTCGGTGGCGTGGTCCAGGAGGTAGAACGAGCAGACCTCGACGTGGAGCGCCTCCCTCGTCCGGTCCACGATGGTCTGCATCAGCTCGTCCCAGTCGCGGGCCTGGGTGGCGAGCTGGGCGAGCTCGTGCAGGAAGGAGAGCTCGCGGAGCGTGCGCAGCGTGTCCGTCTCGGGCGTGAGGTAGGCGGCCTCGGCCGCCAGCCGCTCGACGCGGTCCTCGGCGGTCAGCGGCGCGACCGGCCGCCGGACGCGGGCTGTGCGGGGAGGCGGGATGCGGCGCGGCTCGGCCATCGGGGAGATTGTCGCGCGAACGCCCGGCGGACGTTCACGATCGATCGAGGGCTCGCGGCCCGGCGGGGGTCCGCCGCCGCCGGCGGGCCCTCCTGGCGTGCTCAGGAGGCGGACCCGGCGGTCTCGCGGTCGGTGACCGTCGAGGGGAGGTCGGGCAGGAGCGGCAGCGTCCACGTCCAGGCGGCCCCGTGGTGCGCGCCGACGGCGCCGTGGCGGGCGGCCTCGACCCGCAGGGGCAGGCCGAAGATCTCGATGAAGCCCACCGCGCTGGCGTGGTCGAATGCGTCGCCCTCGTCGTAGGTCGCGAGGTTCTTGTCGTACAGCGAGAGCGGCGAGCGCCGCCCGTTTGCCGTCGCCGAGCCGTGGTCGAGGCGGACCCGGACCTCGCCGGAGACCGTCCGGTCGGAGCTCGCGACGTAGCCCCGCAGGTCGCGGTGGAGGGCGCTGAACCAGAGGCCGTCGTAGGTGAGCTGGGCGATCTCGCTCGCGACCAGGCGGTTGAAGCGCAGCGTGTCCTTGGAGAGGACGAGCCCCTCGAGCGCGCCGTGCGCCGCGTGAAGGATGGCCGCGGCCGGGGCCTCGTAGATCTCGCGGCTCTTGATGCCGACCAGGCGGTCTTCGACGTGGTCGATCCGCCCGACGCCGTGGGCGCCGCCGAGGGCGTTGAGGCGCTCGACGAGGACGACCGGGCCAAGGCGCTCGCCGTCGAGGGAGACCGGGATCCCGCCCTCGAACCCGATGACGATCTCGACCGCGGGCGGCGCCGCGGCGGGGTCGACCGTCCAGGCGAAGGCGTCGGCCGGCGGGGCGACCCAGGGGTCCTCCAGGACGCCCGTCTCGCACGAGCGGCCCCACATGTTGACGTCGATGGAGTAGGGCGACGCCTTGGTGATCGGGATCTCGATGCCCCGGGCGTTCGCGTAGTCGATCGACTGATCGCGGGTCAGGCCCATCCCGGCGCGCATCGGGGCGATGACCTTCAGGCCCGGGTCGAGGGCGTGGACGGCGACGTCGAAGCGGACCTGGTCGTTGCCCTTGCCGGTGCAGCCGTGGGCCACGGCGTCGGCGCCCTCCCGCTGGGCCACCTCGACGAGCAGCTGGGCGATGAGGGGCCGGGCCAGCGCCGTGGCCAGGGGGTAGGCTCCCTGGTACATGGCGTTCGCCTGGAGGGCCGGCCAGCAGAAGTCGCGGACGAAGGTCTCCTTCGCGTCGACGACGTAGGCGCGGCTGGCCCCGGCCGACATCGCCCGGCGCTCGACGCCCTCGCGCAGGGAGGTGCCGCCGACGTCGACGGTGAGGGTCACGACCTCCGCGTCGTGCTGCTCGCGCAGCCAGGCGACGGCGACCGAGGTGTCGAGACCGCCGGAGTAGGCGAGGACGACCTTCTTCATGGCTGCGATGCCTCCGTTCCGGGCTCAGGGGTACGTGTTGGTGAGGTCGGTCCCGGGCTGGCCGGCGGCCGCCTGGGCTGCGAGTGACGCGAAGCGGGCCCGCCAGCGCTCGAGGGCGGGCTCGTCGGCGAAGAGGACCAGGAGCGTGTTGTCGCCGGCCAGCGTCCCGACCTGGTCCTCGAGGCCCGACTCGTCAATCGCCTGGGCGATGGCGGACGCGGCACCGGGTCGGCTCACGATGACGAGGGTCAGCCCGCTGCGGCCGATCGTGACCGGGTAGTCGGCGAGGATGCGCTGCAGGCGCGCCTCGTCCGGCGCACCCCGGTCGGGCGTACCCCGGTCGGGCGCTGGCGCCGCCCCCGAGGCCAGCGCGGCCGGCGTGACGTAGGCGTGGTGATCGCCGCGGGGCGCCTTCACGAGGCCGAGGTCGGCGACGTCGCGGCTGACGGTAGCCTGGGTGACCGGGAAGCCCCGCTCGCGGAGGAGCCCGGCGAGCTCCTCCTGGCTCCCGATCGCCCGGCTGGCGACGAGGTCGAGGATCGCCTGCCGGCGGGCGGCGACGGCGGGGCTCACGGGCGCGTCCCGCCACCGCCGTCGGCCGCCGTGATCCGCGTCCCGAAGGCCGGGTCGTCGAGGGCCCGCGCCAGCGCGTCCAGCGAGGCGGCGTCGCAGATGACGGCCTCGGCCCCGGGCCCGGTGATCCCCGCAAGCGCCGCCCGGATCTTGGGGACCATGCCGCCCGAGATGGTGCCCAGCCCGATCAGCGTCTCGGCCTCGGCGGCGGTCAGTGACGCGATCTTCGCCCCGTCGGCCCCCCGGATGCCATCGACGTCGGTCATCAGCACCAGCTGGCGGGCGCCCAGGCCGGCGGCGAGACCCGCCGCCGCGTCGTCGGCGTTGACGTTGCAGACGACGCCGCCTTCGTCGCGGGCGAGGGGCGCCACCACCGGCACCTGCCCACCGACGAGCACGGCGTCGAGCAGGTCGCGCTTGATGCCGACCACGTGCGCGACGAGGCCCATGCCCGGCACCCGCTCCCCGATGAGCAGCCCGCCATCGACGCCCGAGAGGCCCACCGCGTCGACCCGCAGGTCGCGGAGCGCGGCGACCAGCTCGGAGTTGACGACGCCCCGCAGGACCGCGGCCGCGACCTCGAGGGCCTGGGCGTCGGTGACGCGCAGGCCGCCCTCGAAGCGCGTCGGGACGCCCAGCCGGTCGAGCCACTCCGTCATCCGCCGGCCGCCGCCGTGGACGACGACCACCGGCCGTCGTCGGGCGACAACGGCCACCTCGGCCAGCACCTGCTGCTGGTCGGCGAGGGTCGTCCCGCCCAGCTTGAGGACGAGGATCTCGCTCACGTCGTGTACTCCGCGTTCTCGATCACGTACGCCTCGGTGAGGTCGCAGCCGAAGGCCTCGCCGGTTCCCCCGCCCAGGCCGAGGTCGAGGCGGACCAGGATCTCCGGGCCGGCCATCGCCGCCCTGGTCGCCGCCCGGTCGAAGAGGGCCGGTCCGCCGGCAGGCCCGTCGTAGACGAGCTGGCCGGCGATCGCGATCCGCAGCCGGCCGGGGTCCACGAGCGCGGCCGCGCCGGCCCGGGCGCGCGCGTCGGCGGGGGCGAGCCCTGCCATCTCCAGCAGGCGCGCCTCGCCGAGGCGGGCGTTCCCGGCCGCGCCGGCGAGGCGGCCCCAGTTCGGATCGCGGCCGTGGGCGGCGGCCTTCACGAGGCTGCTCGAGATGACCGCGCGGGCAACGGCGCGCGCGTCCACGTCATCGCGGGCGCCCGAGACCTGGCAGGTGAGGAGGGTCGTGGCGCCCTCGCCGTCCGCCGCCTGCTGGCGGGCAAGCGAGCGGGCCACGGCCTCGATCGCGGCGCCGAGCGTTGCCGCCCCGGCGGTGCCGGGGAGGACCGGCGCCGCGGCGGACGCGCCCGAGGCCAGCAGGAAGACGGTGTCGTTCGTGCTCGTGTCGCCGTCCACGGAGAGCTGGTTCCACGTCCGCACGGTCGCGCCGCGGAGGAGCCCGTGGAGCGTCGCGGGATCCACCGCCGCGTCCGTCAGGACCACCGCGAGCATCGTCGCCATCCGCGGGTGGATCATCCCGACCCCCTTGGCGATCCCCGCGACGGTGACCGTCGTCGCCGTCCCGTCGGGGCCGGGAAGCTCGACGCGTGTCGCGGCCGTCTTCGTCACCGAGTCGGTGGTCCGGAGCGCCTCGGCGGCCGCCAGGAGGCCGTCGTCGGTTGCCGCGAGGCCGCCGGCGGCGAGGCTCGCGATGCCGGCGGCCACCTTCTCCACGGGGAGGCGGGTCCCGATCACCCCCGTCGAGAGGCTGAGGACCGTCACCGGATCCACCCCGAGGTGGAGCGCGACCACCCCGGCGATGGCCGCCTGGTCGGCCAGGCCGGCGGGGCCGGTGGCGGCGTTGGCGGAGCCGCTCGTGGCGACGATGGCCGCGGCCCGGCCGAAGTGGTCGGCGGAGCCGCCGAGGCCCTCCGGCCGGGTGGCGGCCAGGTTCGCCCGGGAGGCCTGGACGGGGGCCGCCGCGACCTGGTTCGTGGTGAAGACGGCCGCGGCCGCCGCCGGGGTCGCCGTGGCCCGGATCAGGGCCACGTCCGGGCGGCCGCTGGCCTTGATGCCGCAGGTCGTCGCGCCGGCGGCGAAGCCCGCCGGCATGACGGCCTCCCGCCGCACCTCGGGCAGCGACGAGGGGAGCGGCGCCCGCAGGTCATCGAGCGGCGCAGCGATCGTGGGCTCGGTCGTCATCGGGCGTCGGCCTGGCGGCGTCAGGGCGCCAGCGGGAGCTGCTCGAGGCCGGCGGTCTCGGGCAGCCCGTGGACGGCGTTGAAGGCCTGGATCGCCTGGCCGGCCGCCCCCTTGACGAGGTTGTCGATGACGCCGATGGCCAGGACGCGCCCCGTCCGCTCGTCGAGTCGAACGTGGACCCGGCAGGCGTTGCTGCCGAGGACGTGCTTCGTGGCCGGCGGCTGGGTCGTCACGTGCACGAACGCCTCGCCGGCGTAGGCCTCGCCGTAGATACCGTCGAGCTCGGCCTGGGTGACCGGCCGGGTGGGCCGGACGTGGCATGCGGCCAGGATGCCGCGCGTCATCGGGACCAGGTGGGGGAGGAAGTCGACGCGGCTGGCGCCCGGGTTCGCGCCGGGTGCCAGCCCGGCGGCCGCGCCGAGTGCCGCCAGCTCCTGCTCCATCTCGGCGACGTGGCGGTGGCCGCCGAGGCCGTACGCCCGCACGCTCTCGTTGACCTCGCCGAACATGAGGTCCTGCTTCGGCTCCCGCCCGGCGCCCGAGACGCCCGACTTGGCGTCGACGACGAGGTCCCCGATCAGCCCTCCCCGGGCGAGCGGCGCGAGGGCGAGGAGGGTGGCCGTCGGGTAGCAGCCGGGCGCCCCGACGATCGCGGTCTTCTCGCCGCCGAGGTGCGCCAGCTCGGCCCGGTGGAGCTCGGGGAGGCCATAGACGGCGGCGGGCAGCAGGTCCGGGCGGGGGTGCTCGAAGCCGTACCAGCGCGGGTAGTCGGCCGCCGCGTGGAGCCGGAAGTCCGGCCCGAGGTCGATGATCGCGGCCCCCGTCGCGGCGAGGTCGGGGACGATGTCCGCAGCGGCCCCGTGGGGGAGGGCCAGGAAGACCGCGTCGGCGTCGGGGACGGTCGCGTCGACGTGGAGCCCCGTCCGGTCGAGGTGGATGTGCGTGCCCCCGATCGGCTCTCGGCTCCGGCCGCGCCCCACGAGCCCGACGATCTCGACGGCCGGGTGACGGCTGAGCAGCCGGACCAGCTCGGCGCCGACGTAGCCGGTGGCCCCGACGATCGCGACGCGGATCCGGCCACCTTCGCCGCGCGGACCGCGGGGGAGGGGCACGTCCCGGCGCTCCGGGGCGACCCCGGCCGACGCCGCCGCTCCTGCGCTCACGGGCGCGCGGGCGCCGCCGCCGATGCGGGGCGCGCCGGGCCGCTCGCGGGCGGCCACGCGGGCGGGAAGGGGTGAGGCCAGTCGGGCCGGGTCGCCGGGGTTCATGCCACGCATGACTATACATTGGGCACGCATAGTCATGCAAGAGGCGCGCACCCGGCGCAGCTCGCGCCCGGCGGACCAGCCGACACGCGTCGAGCGGGGCTACGCCTCGTCGGGCGGGAGCTCCTGCCCGGGCCCGGTGACGGCGGCCTCTCCGTCGACCGGCACGGCGCCCTCGGGCGAGGTCACCCTGTAGTGGTGGTGGATCTCCGAGATCCCGCTGGCGAGGCCCAGGGTGACGGAGCAGTACTTCGTGGCGGAGAGCTCGATGGCGCGCACAACCGCCTCGACGTCCAGGGCCGGCCCCTCGACCTCGTGGGTGATCACGACCCGCCGGAAGGCGTGCGGGTGCGCGTCGCGCTGCTCGGCGGCCACGTGGACGGCATAGCGCGCCAGGTCCTGGCGCTTCTTCTGCAGGATGCTGACGATGTCCATCGCGGTGCAGCCGCCGATGGCGGCCGCCAGCACCTCGATCGGCCGCGGAGCGGAGCCGCCGGTCGCGGCGTCCATCGGGACCTCGAAGCCGGATCCGGTCCGGGCGACGAAGCGGTGGCCGCCCTCGTGGCGGAGGTCGGCGGTCTTGGTGGCCATGGGCATCTGCTCCTGGGGCGTGACGGGATGCGGCGGGGGGTGCCGGAGGGCGCCGGCCCAGTCTACTCCAACGGTTGCGCGTTTGCGCAAGTGATTGAGGGCCTGCCGCGGCAATGCGGCCCGCCGTCAGTCGGGGCTGTCGGCAACGCCGCCCGGGGGGCCGACCGGGGTCTCGAACTGCTCGTGGTACAGGCGCGCGTACAGCCCCCCCGCGGCGAGGAGCTCCTCGTGACGGCCCCGCTCCACGATCCGCCCGCGCTCGTACACGAGGATCTGGTCGGCCCGCAGGATCGTGGAGAGGCGGTGGGCGATGGCGATGGTCGTGCGGCCTTCCATCAGCCGCTCCAGGGCGGCCTGGATGAGCCGCTCGGAGACCGTGTCGAGCGCCGAGGTCGCCTCGTCGAGGATGAGGATCCGGGGGTCCTTCAGGAGGACCCTGGCGATCGCGATCCGCTGCTTCTCGCCGCCCGAGAGCTTGTAGCCGCGCTCGCCGACGATCGTCTCGTAGCCCGCCGGCAGCTCCAGGACGCGCTCGTGGATCGCCGCGGCGCGCGCCGCCACCTCGAGCTCCGCCTCGGTCGCCTCCGGCCGGGCGTAGCGCAGGTTGTCGCGGATCGACGCGTGGAAGAGGTAGGTCTCCTGGGTCACGACGCCGATCGCCCGGCCGAGGGAGGCCAGGGCGATCCGGCGGACGTCGACGCCGTCGATCTCGACGGCGCCGCTGTCCACGTCGTAGAGGCGCGGCACCAGGTAGGTCGTGGTCGTCTTCCCGGACCCGGACGGGCCGACGAGGGCCAGCAGCTGCCCGGGCTCGGCCTCGAAGTCGATCCCCTCGAGGGCGAACGCGGCCGGCGGGACCGCCGCCGCGTCGCTTCCGTCGGCACGCGCGGACGGAACGGCCTGTGCCGGCTCGGCGAGGCCCGCCTCGAGCGCCTCCCCGGCGATCGGCTCCACCACGGCGTCCGCCACCGCCTCGTCCGGCGTCGACCTCGTGTCGTGCGTGTGCCCGCCGGCGGCCATCGCCTCGAGCGCGCGCTTCGACGGCACCGTGGCTGTCGGGTAGCGGAACCAGACGCGGTGCAGCCGGACCCGGCCATGGACTGCCGCCGGCTCGAGGGTCACGGCGTCGGCCGCGTCGACGATCTCCGGGTCGAGGTCGAGGTACTCGAAGATCCGGTCGAAGAGCGCGAGCGACCCGGCGATCTCCACCTGGACGTTCAGCAGCTGCCCCAGCGGGAAGAAGAGCCGGCTCTGGAGCGTCGTGAAGGCGACGATGTCGCCCGCCGTCGGAGCCGACGGGTCGCCGTTCATGGCGAGCACGGCGGCCAGCCAGTACACGAAGGCCGGGATGATGCTGAAGATCGTCCCGATGATCATGAAGAACCAGCGGCCCACCATCGCCTGGCGGAGCTGGAGGCGGGCGAGCCGGCGGCTCAACGTCCGGAAGCGGTCGGTCGCCGTGGCCTGCTGGCCGAAGGTCTTCGTCAGCAGGACGCCCGAGACGCTCAGGGTCTCTTCGGTCGCCGAGGTCATGTCGGCCAGGGCCTTCTGGGTCTCGGTCGAGACAGCCCGGCGAACCTTGCCCACCCGCTGGGTCAGGTAGAGGAAGAACGGGAGCATCCCCACGGACAGGAGCGTCAGGCGCCAGTCGATGACCACCATCGCGACCAGCGACGAGGCGACCGTGGCCACGTTGGCGGCGACGCTCGTCGCGGTGTCGGTCACCACGGCCTGGACGCCGCCGACGTCGTTGGCGAGGCGGCTCTGGATCTCGCCGGTGCGCGTCTCGGTGAAGAAGCGGAGCGGCAGCCGCTGGAGATGCGCGTAGAGCGCGTTGCGGAGGTCCTGCATCACGTTCTGGCCGATGACGTTGTTGAGATACGTCTGGCCCACGCCGATGAGGCCGGACCCGATCGGGGTGACGATCATCAGGCCGACGAAGAGGGCGAGATTGCTGTAGTCACGCCCGATGATCACTTCGTCGGTGAGGAGCTTGAGCAGGATCGGGTTGACGACGCCGAGGAGGCTCGTGATCAGGATCGCCCCGACGACGACCACGACCCGGAAACGGTACGGCCCGAAGAAGGCGACGATCCTGAGGATGGTTCGCCGCCGGCGCTCGGGCGGGATGGGCGGCGGCACCTCGGCTCCGCCGAACGGGCCCCGCGCGAGGCGGCGGGCGCCCCCGCGTCCGGTCACGCGGCCCGACCCGCGACGTGGGCGGTCACGACCAGGGTCGAGCGCCGCGACGGGAGCCGCCGGGTCAGCAGGTCGCCCGCGAGCCCGAGGGCGAAGGTCGGGAGCCGACGCCCCCAGGCCCGGGCGAGGTTGCCGAGGGCCTCCACCCGGACGTCGCGGTAGCCCGCCGCGGCGAGCGCCGCCCGGAGCGCAGCCGGGTCGTTGCAGGCGCCGACGAGCGGGTGCACGTCGGCGCTGCTCGCCTTCACCACGGGCTGGATCCGGCGCCGCACGGATGCCGGCATGGCCAGGTAGGCGG
Source organism: uncultured Chloroflexia bacterium (assembly GCA_963762445.1). GTDB lineage: Bacteria > Chloroflexota > Limnocylindria > Limnocylindrales > CSP1-4 > CTSoil-043. Next base: position 396,254 of record CAVXLA010000004.1, on the reverse strand, counting down.
CCACGAACGGGTGGCGGCGGTTCACGGTCGTGAGGATGAGCGAGCCGCCGGGCCGCAGCCAGCGGGCGAGGTTGGCGAACGCGTTGCCGGGCTCGGCCAGGTGCTCGACCGTGAACGAGCTCAGGACGACGTCGAAGGTTTCCGGCGGAAACGCGTCCGGGCGCGCGCCGAGGTCGACCGCGGCGTACTCGTCGAGGTAGGGGAGGGCGCCCGGCGCCCGGGCGTGGATGTCCACGCCGACGAACCGGCCGATCCGGGCCCGGTAGCGGGCCAGCGCCGAGCTCCGCCCGCAGCCGGCGTCGAGGGCCACGACGGCGGGCGGCGTTGCGCCCTCGTCCCGGCGGGCGGCCTCGGCCCGCTCGAGGGCGTCGTCGAGGGCGGCCCTGACTCGCTCCCCGACGCCCGGGACGATGCCGAGACGGCGGAGCGTCGCCTCGCGGCCGTCGCTCACCACGCCGTCGCGGTGACCGCCTCGACCACGCCGTGCTCCTCGAGCCAGCGCTCGGCGTCGATCGCCGCCCGGCAGCCGTCGCCGGCCGCGGTGACTGCCTGACGGTAGCGGTGGTCATGGACGTCGCCGGCGATGAAGACCCCCTCGATCCGGGAGTGGGTCTCGTGCTCGACCACCAGGTAGCCCTTCTCGTCCTTCGCCAGCCACCCCTCGAAGGGAGCGGTGTTGGGCCGGTGACCGATCGCCACGAAGAAGCCGTCGACCGGGAGGTCGCGGGTCGCCGAGGTCGCGACCTCCTTGAGGCGCACGCCCGTGACCGCCTCGTCGCCGAGCACCTCAGCCACCGTCACGCCACGGTGGATCTCGATCCCGGGGTGGCTCTCGGCGCGGGCCTGCATGATCTTGCTGGCCCGGAACTCGTCGCGGCGGTGGAGGAGGTGGACCTTCGAGGCAAACCGGGTCAGGTAGAGGGCCTCCTCGAGGGCGGTGTCGCCGCCCCCGACCACCGCGACCTCCTTGCCCCGGAAGAAGAACCCGTCGCAGGTCGCGCAGGCCGAGACCCCGCGGCCGCGCAGGCGCTCCTCGGAGGCGAGCCCGAGCCAGATCGCGGAGGCGCCGGTCGCCACGATGACGGCCTGGGCGCGGTACTCCGCGCCGCTCGCCCACGCCCGGAACGGGCGGCTCGAGAAGTCGACGCGGTCCGCCTCCACGTCGAAGATGCGGGTCCCGAAGCGCTCGGCCTGCTGGCGGAACCGGAGCATGAGATCGGGCCCCTGGATTCCGTCGGGGAAGCCGGGGTAGTTCTCGACGTCGGTCGTGATCGTGAGCTGGCCCCCCGGCTGGTAGCCGGCGAGGACGATCGGCCGGAGGTCAGCCCGGGCCGCGTAGATGGCGGCCGTGAGGCCAGCCGGGCCCGAGCCCAGGATGAGGACGTTCGTCTCGTGCGGGCCCTCCGACGCCGTGGCGACGGGAACGGCCGCGGCCGGGGCGACGGCGCCGGCGGCGCCGAAGTCGATGGCAAAGCCGCCGAAGGGGGAGCTGGGTTCGGTCATCGGAAGAAGGGGTCTCGTTGCTGGATGGGCCGCGGACACGCGCGGGGCGGACCTGCATGGTAGCACGCCGCCCATACCCCCCGGGAGTATCCGCCCGGACTGGCGGCCCGGCCGGACTCGATGCGCCGTCGCCTCAGATCGCGTGGACCAGGGCGGCGAGGCGGGCCGCCAGGACGTCGACCCCCGGTTGCTCGACGTTCTGGATTCCCACGATCACGTGCTGCGCGCCCGCCTCGGCGAGGGCTGCGAAGCGCTCCGCGGCCGCTTCCGGCGTCTCCGTGCCGGGGCGCCCGTCGGAGGACAGGCGCGTGCTCTGGAGCGTCGAGCGCTCGATCTCGTCGAATGGCCGGCCGACCGCCTCGCAGTGGGCGCGGAGGATCGCGTACTTGCGGCGGATGACCTCGGGGCCGCCGAACACGTTCGAGCCGTCGGCGTACCGGGCGACCAGGCGCAGCGTCTTCCGCTCGCCGCCGCCGCCGACCATGATCGGCACGCGCGGGCGGCTCAGGGACTGGGGGGCGTTGAGGAGCCGCTCGGCCGCGTAGTGGGCCCCCTCGTGGCGACCCTCCGTCCCGCGAGCCCCCGTCCACATGGCGTGGGCGATCTGGAGGGTCTCCTCGAGCATCTCGAAGCGCGTCGCGAGCGGTGGCATCGGGAAGCCGAGGCCGTCGCTCTCCTCCTGGTTCCACGCCGCCCCGATGCCGAGCCAGGCCCGTCCGCCCGAGAGGACGTCCAGGGTGGTGGCAGCCTTCACCCACAGCCCGGGCAGCCGGTAGTGGACGCCGCCGACCATGAGCCCCACCCGCGCCCGGCTCGTGTGGGCGGCCAGGAAACCGAGAGTCGTCCAGCCCTCGAGCATCGGGTCGTCGACGGGCCCGAGGCCGCGGATCTGGAAGAAGTGGTCCATCACCCAGATCGAATTCGAAGCCGGCCTCGTCCGCCGACCGGGCAACCCGGGCCAGGGTCGGCCCGATCGCGGGCGTCCCCCCGGGGTAGTCGAAGCGGTTCAGCTGGAGGCCGATCTTCATCGGAAGAGGTCGAGCTCGGCCGGCATGAGGACGTCTCCACGGACGCTGCCGTCGCCGGGGGGCGGCGAGGCGCCGCGCACGAGCGCTGCCGGACGCCGCGCCGCCTTGCCGAGGACCAGCTCCGCCGCCGAGGCGATCTCGTCGGCCACCGCCCGCACGGTCGCCGCCATCGTCCGGCCGTCAGCGTCGGGCGTCCCGCGGAGGTCCTCGAGTGGCCGGAACCCGGCGACGCCGAGCGCGAGGTCGGTGATCCCGAACCGCCACGGCCGCCCGAGGCTGTCCGAGACGATCACCCCCGGCGCCACGCCGAGCCGCGCCGCGAGCCCGGCCCGGATCTGTCGCGCCGAGGCGTCGGGATCTTCCGGCAGGAGGAGGACGACGCTGCCGCTTCCAGGCCCCACGTTGCTGGCGTCCACGCCCGCGTTGGCGAGCACGAAGCCGTGGCGCGTCTCGGCGATGATGACGCCGTTCGCCATCCGGACCACCCGGACCGCCTCGCGCAGGACCACCTCGACCTGGCGGGGGTCGCGGTTCCAGCGTGCCGCGAAGTCGACGGCCGCGGGCCGTGGCTCGATCGTCGCGAGGTCCACGACAGCTCCCTCGGCCTTGGAGACGACCTTCTGGGTGACCACGACGACGTCGTCGGGCAGCAGCGGCAGGGCGCCGGGCGTCGCCGCGACGGCATCGGCCAGCAGCGCCGCGAGATCGTCGCCGCGGCGGACCTCGGGCAGCTGCGCCAGCGGGAGGATGACGAGCGCGTCGGCGGGGCGCGTCGGCTCCGCCGGCGTCCGACCCGGTTCGGCGGCGGTCCCCGGCGGCGCGGCCGGTGGCCCGGGGTCGTGCCCGAGATTGCTCACGGCACCTCCGTCCGCAGGCCGCCGAGTCCCGCGGCCTCGGCGGCGAGCAGGTCGTCGGGCGTGTCCAGGTCGAGAGCCAGCGGGCTGGCGATCTCGAGGTAGGCGGCGCCCGCCGCGCGGGCGGCGGCGGCGTGGGCGGCTCGCGAGCCCTCGCCGAAGCGGAAGGCGACCGCCCCCGGTGGCGCCACGATGAGGACGTTGGTGCCGCAGCCGGCGCGGTCCGTCACGAGCGCGACGAGGGCGCTCACCGGCGCCCCGGCGGCCGCCCGCGCCGCCGCGTGGGCGCGGGCCCGCTCGACGATCCGGGCCAGCTCCGCCCCGGTGACGGCCGGCAGGTCGGCCGGGACCACCAGGATGGCGTCGGCGCCGGCGGCCGCGGCCCGCGCCCGGCCCGCGTCGAGCCCCTCGTTCAGCCCGCCGCCCGCCTGGGCGACGCCGCGTGCGCCCAGCCTGCCCGCGAGCGCGAGGACGTCCGGGTCGGACGAGACGACGATGACATCTGCGACCGCCGGCGTCGCGGCCGCGGCCGCGACCGTGTCGACGAGGAGGCGCTGCACGAGGTCCCGCCGCTCCTCCGCGTCGAGCGCCTCGCCGAGGCGCGCCTTGGCGCGCTCGAGCCCCCGGACGGGGACGAGGGCGGCGATCCGGGCGAAGGTCGGCGAGGGGTCGGGCACCCGTCGATCGTAGACGAGGCCGCCCCCGGCGGTCAGGAAGCGCCGCGCCCCGGCGCCGCGCGCCCCGGCGCCCCGCGCCAGGCGGCCGCGACCGCCGCGGTGGCGAGGGCTGCCCGGGACGCATCGTCGCCCATGACGGTCGGGCCCACGACTGCCTCGATCCCGAGTGCCGCGATCCTGGGCACCTCGGCCGCGTCGACATCGTCGACGAGGAGTGCGTCGATCAGCCCGGCGTAGTGGCGGGCGATCCCGACCGAGCTCGATTCGGCCCCGAGGGAGCGCGCCATCCGGTCGGCGGGGCCCCGCAGCGCGCGCCCGCCGACGAGGGGGGAGACGGCGGCGACGCGGGCCCCCCGCGCCCGCGTCGCGTCGAGGAGGTCGCGCATCCCGGGCACCGCGAGGATGGGGCCGATCGAGACGAAGGGGTTCGAGGGGCAGAGCACGACCGCCTCGGCTCCGGCGAGGCTCGCCGCGACCTCCGGCGTGGGACGAGCAGCGGCGATCCCGTCGAAGGCGACCTCGAGGACCTCGGGCTCCTGCCGGAGGCGCACGAAGTACTCCTGGAAGGCGAGCCATCCCCCGGGCGTCCGGACCCGCGTCCGGACCCGCTCGTCGGTCATCGGCAGGACCGGCGTCGAGACCCCGAGGGACTGCTGGATCCCCCGGTTGACCTCCGTGAGGCGGGCCCCCTCGCGCAGATGGCGCGCCCGGTGGACGTGGAGCGCGAGGTCGCGGTCGCCGAGGCGGAACCAGGCCGGCTCGCCCAGCCGCTCGAGCATCGCGGCCGCCGACCACGTCTCCCCGGCGACGCCCCAGCCCCGTTCGCGGTCGGCCAACCCGGCCAGCGTGTAGACGACGGTGTCGTGGTCGGGACAGACGAGAAGGCCGTGGAACTCCTCGTCGTCCGCCGTGTTGACGATGATCGTCAGCTCGCCCGGGGTGAGCACCGCCGCCAGCCCGTGGGAGAGCTTCGCCCCACCGACCCCGCCCGCGAGCGCGACGACGCGCGGCACGGCGTCCCTCAGCCCGCCAGGGCGGCCCGGACCTCGCCGATCCGGGCGATGGTCTCGGCGTCGTACGGGGCGGGCAGGCGCACCACGACGGTGCGGAAGCCGAGGTCCAGGTAGGGCCGCAGGGCCTCGGCGACGAGGTCGGGCGGGCCGAGGAGCGTCGGCACCTTCCCCGCGTCGGGCGTGCCGTTCGCTTCGCACAGGGCGTCGAAGGCGCGGGCCGCGTCGGCCGGGTCATCGCGGACGACGATCGGGAAGCTGACCGTCCGCTCGATCGTCGCCGGGTCGCGGCCGACGGCGGCGCAGTGCTCGCGGAGGATCGCGTCCCGGGCCGCGACCTCGGCCACGGTCCCGTTGGTGTTCCACGCGTCGGCCCGCAAGGCGACGGTCCGCAGCGTCTTCTTCGGACCCCCGCCGCCGACGAGGATGGGAAGGTGGTCCTGCACCGGGCGCGGCCGCAGCTGGGCGTCCTCGAACCGGTAGAACGGGCCGGCGTGGCTGAAGCGCTCGCCATCGAGGAGGCGGCGGATCACCTCGACGGCCTCGTCGAGCCGGTCGAGGCGCTCGCCGACGCTCGCCCCGAAGTCGATCCCGAACGCCTCGTGCTCGCGGGGGAACCAGGCGCCGCCGATGCCCAGGACGGCCCGCCCGCCGGAGACGTGGTCCAGGGTGGCCGCGAGCTTCGCCGTGTGGCCCGGGTTGCGGAACGTGTTGGCGCCCACCATCAGGCCGACCCGGACCCGCGACGTGCGCGACGCGACGGCGGTCATCGCCAGCCAGCCCTCCAGGATCGGCTGCTCCCAGGGTCCGAAGATGGCCTGGAGGTGGTCCCACGTCCAGACGGCATCCCAGCCGGCCTCCTCGGCGCCGAGGGCTGCGGCGAGGAACCCGTCCCAGTCGGTCGCCTGGCTCCAGAGCTGGGCGCCGAAGCGCAGCGCGGGCACGCTCGTCAGCCTTCGAGGTGGTCGTGGACGGCGACGACCTCGATCCGGAACGAGACCCGGTGCTGGGCCCGGAAGCGGGCCACGAGCTGCTTGGTGAGGTCGGGGTCGTCCGCGTGATAGTGGCGGGCGAACGCCGCGATGTCCGCCTGGGCGACGTCCTGGTCGTCAATCGTCTCGACGACGCGGCCGGCGAGGGCGACGAAGGCGTAGCCGTCGGCTCCGTCGATGACCGTCAGGGAGCAGCGCGCGTCACGGCGCAGGTTCGCCGGCCACCGCCGGCCGTCGGCGCTGTTGACCGTGATCCGCCCGTCGGGCTCCAGGCGGTACCAGACGACGGCCTGGCGGGGTGCCCCGGCGGGGTCGAGGGCGGCCAGCGTGGCGAACCGGTCGGGCGCGGCAAGGAAGGCGCGGACGCGGCTGTCGAGGATCGAGGATGTCATGGACGGATCGTACGGCACCGGCCTGCCGGCCGGCGGTCGGCGTATCCTCGCGGGAGGGCCGCGGCACCGAGAGCGCGGCGGACGGAGGAGCGATGGAGCTCGACGGGATGCACGTGGCGGTCCTCGCCGGCGAGGGCGTCGAGGACCTCGAGTACTGGGTCACCGTGATGCGGCTGCGGGAGGCCGGCGCGCGTGTCACCTCGGTCGGCCTCGCGCCCGCGGTCGTCCGGGGCAAGAACGGCCTCCAGGTCCCCGTCGACGTCGCGGTCGGCAGCGTGGACCCCGACGAGGTCGACGGCCTCGTCATCCCCGGCGGGCACATGCCGGACAAGCTGCGCCGCTACCCGGCCGTGACCGACTTCGTCGCCGCCATCCACGCGGCGGGCAAGCCCATCGGGATCATCTGCCACGGCGGGCTCATCGCGATCTCGGCGCGCATCGTCGCGGGCAGCCGCTCCACCGGGTCGCTCGGGATCCGCGACGACCTCGTGAACGCAGGGGCGACGTGGGTCGACGCGCCGGCCTTCCGCGACACGAACCTCGTCTGGGGGCGGGTCGTGGAGGATATTCCCGCCTTCTGCCGCGAGCTCGTGGCCGCGCTGGCGGCGTACAGGGCGGCGAAGTAGCGAACCCGGCGCTCAGCGCGTCCCGCCGAACGGCCCCCCTCAGCTCGCCAGGGTCATCGCCCGGTCCGGCCGAAGGACGAACGGCGGCAGCAGCGCCGCCAGATTGGAGAACGGCAGGACGTCGGGGTGCAGGGCGATCCCGAGCGCCTCGGCCATGAACGCGCGGCGCGCCTGGATACGCCTCCACGCGTCCGGGTAACGGTCCGCGAACCCGGCGCGGAGCGAGGCGTCCGCGAGGGCCACGCCGTCCTCGATGTTGGTGGTGAAGTAGTCGGTCCCGGTTGCCGGGATGATGTCGACCTGGAGGGCCATCCCCGAGCGGAGCTCGATCTTGGAATCCGGCGCGACGGGCGAGTTCACCCACTCGTCGAGGTGGATCTGGTGGCCCGGGTTGAGGAAGATCCCGAAGAACGGGTCGCCGAGGTGGCGGTCGATGATCGCGTGGAGCGCGCCCCCGGTCTGCCCGACGTGGAGGGCCGCGTACCACTCGGCCACCGCCTCGAAGTAGGGCGCCACCAGGCGCTCCACGTAGTCTCCGATGCCGGCCGGGAGCTCGGCCGCATCCTCGACGACGAAGCCGGCCCGGCAGGTGAGCGCGCCCCACACGCCGAATGCGGTCGTGAACCGATCGCCGCGCTCGATCCGCCGGTCGCCCGGGCTCGGCAGGCCGAGCGTCGCCCGAGGACCCGCCGTCAGCATCAGGTGGCAGGAGAGCGGGCTGCCGTTCCACTCGAGCAGGCGGACCGCCTCGCGCTCCCGCAGACCGGGCCGCAGGCCCCGCAGCAATCGCCGCACGCCGTCCGAGGTGTGGCAGGAGGCGTGCTCGAACACGGCCAGCTGCTCGACCTCGTTGACCACCCTCAGTCCGTCGGCCGCATCGATGAGCAGGCCCGTCGCGTTCTCGACCCGGCCGGTCGCGCCGGCCAGGCGGCGCAGCTCGTCCACGAGGTAGGCCGGCGCGTCGGTCATCTCCGGGCGGGCGTACGTCTTCCAGCCGATCATGCCGACCCGGCAGCCGGGCCCGATCCCCTCGTCGCCGAGGATCTCCGCGAGCGACCGCGAGCGATGGCGCGGCTGGCTGGGCAGGCTCAGGTCCTGGAACATCGCCCGCCGCATCGGCAGCGGAGCGGCGCCCGCCAGGCCGTAGCACTCGTTCCCGACCAGGATCGCCGGGTCGCCGCTGGGCCCGAGGACCAGGACGGCCTCCTCGAAGCGAGGGTCGAACCCGGTCAGGTAGGCGAGGTTGGCGCTGTGCTCGCGGTCGGCGTAGACGACGAGCCGGTCGTAGCCGCGCTCCACGGCGCGCTCCCGGAGCCGCGCCAGGCGCGCCGCGTACAGCGCCGGCGGGACCTCCGGCCGCTCCTCGTCCGCGCCGAAGTCCGGCAGGTCGATCTCCGCCAGCCGTGCCTTCGTCATCCCGGACCCTCCTCCCGCCTCAGCCGCCCGCCGGTCGCCAGGGCGTGACCTCGGCCGCGCCACGCTCGATGACGGCGAACTGGTTCGCGGTCGCCTGCATCCACGGGCCCGCCTCGCCGTCCGGCCAGAGGACCCGGACCCGCGCTCCGGTCGCCGGCCCGAGCCCGAAGTGGACCCAGCCCAGCTGGCCTCCGAGGTGGCCGCCGCCGACGGTGAGCTCGCGCCGCACCGTCAGGTCGCCCAGCTGCACCTCGATCCAGGCGCCGACGCCGTCGCGGTTGGGGCCCGGCTCAGAGAGCTGCAGGGCCAGCCACTTCCCGAGCGGCGCGGAGCGAGCCGCGTCGCCCGAGCCGACGTTTCGCCAGGCCCGGAGCGGCGAGCCGTAGTTCACCTCGACGAGGTCGAGCAGGCCGTCGAGGTTGAGGTCCGCAAGAGCGGCGCCCCGCCCACGCTCGAAGCTCAGGATGCCCGCGACGTCGGCCGACTCGCGGAAGGTCCCGTCGGGCTGGCCGAGCAGGAGGTCGCTGGGATCCTTCTGGGCGAAGTCCGCCTGCGCGTTGACGTTGCCCTTCGAGATGAAGAGGTCGACGAACCCGTCGTTGTTGACGTCCTGGAACTCGGGGTGCCAGGCGGTGGAGGGCAGGACGTCGCCGCCGGTGAACGGCTGCGCGGCATTGACGCCGCGCTTCAACCCGATGTCGCGGTAGGTCGGCCGGCTCGGACCGGAGGTCAGCGTCTGGAGCTTGTTGTCGGCCTGGCTCGTCAGGAACACTTCGGGATAGCCGTCCCCGGTCAGGTCGTGGCTGGCGATGCCCATCCCCGCGATCTGGACCCGCACCCAGGAGTCGGCGTCCGTGTAGAGGCGCGGCGACTCGCCGCTCGCCATGCGCCACAGCTGCTCCTCGCCCGTGGCGGGGTCGTAGTAGTTGCGATCGTTGCTGACCCGCAGGTCGCGCCGGCCGGAGCGGTCCCAGTCGCTGAACAGCATCGACAGCGCGCAGAATCCGGGCGTCAGGGCGATCGGCGGGCCGTAGCCCGAGCCGGCCGGGCTCGGCCTGAGCAGCGCGTTCTCCGCGCAGTCCAGCGTGGGCGAGCCGGACGCGTCGAGACGCAGGTAGTGGCCGAGGGCCAGCGTCGGCCACGCTGCCGAGCCCTCCCACGTGGCGGCGAAGGCCGTCGTGAGCGCGGATCCGCCATCGAAGGACCAGCGCTCGTTCGCCCGCTCGAAGCGGCACCCGCCCAGGCCCCGCAGGAGGACGGTCTCGCCGTTCCGCAGGGCCACGAGATCGACCTGGTCGTCGCCATCGAGGTCGACGGGGTACGCCCCCATCACGCCTGCCAGATCCATGGTCGGATCCGGGAGTCGAGCGAATCGCAGGGCCCCCCCGATCGAGCTGTCGTTGCGGTAGAGCGCCGCGGGCCCGCTTCCGCCGGCGACGTAGATCTCCGGCCTGCCGTCGCCGTCGCAGTCGAACACTGCGACCCCGCCGCCGACTTCGAACGGGGCGTCGCCCTCGTACACGTGCGCGATCCCGGCCGTCGCCGTCTCGTCGACGAAGTGGGGTGGTCCCAGCGCGACGGTCGGCGTCCCGTCGCCCGTCCGCGTCAGCGCGAACCCGCCGATCGCCGCGCCGGCCAGCGCCACGATCACGGCGCCGACGACGAGCGCCGAGCTCCGACGCCTCACGCGGTCACCGCGGCGACGAGGCCGGGGGGCCCGCGCCGGCGCTCACGTGCCGACCGTGCCGTCGTAGTAGCGCCGGGCGAGCGCCAGGGCCGCCTTGCCGCACTCCGCGCCGAGCCTCCGCCCGGTGAAGTCGTCCGCCTCCACGTGGATCCCGCCCCACAGGCGCGACTGGCCGGCCTGGTCGGAGGCGTCGAAGTAGGTCGCCCACTCCAGCCGGATGTCTGCCGTGGGACCGGCCTCGAATTTGAGAGAGCCCGTCTTGATCGTGTAGCCGCTGATCCCGCCCGGGAAGTACTCGCTGCCGGTGAACCCGGTGAGCACCTCGGCCGCGGCCCGGCTGAACGAGCTGTGCCCGGACGCGTAGGCCGGGAAGGATGGGGTCACGAAGGTCGGGAGCTGGTAGGGGACCCAGGTCGTCGCGAGGATCCACCGGACGCCCCCGGCCTGCGTCTTCGGGTCGGCCGGGTTGCCGGCCCAGGCCCGGATCGCGATCTCGCCTTCGTGGCCGGCGAGCGCGGCGTGGCGCTGCCCGGCCGCGGTCGTCTCCTTGGTGACGAGCTCGATGAGGCCCGGGACGAGCGGCAGGCCCTCCCGGTCGTAGGACGGCAGCGACGGGTCGCTCGACTGGCCGAGGCCACCCATGTAGCGGATCATCGAGATGGGCCGCGAGGTGTCGTAGTAGCCCTTGAGCCCCCACGCCGCGATCGCGGCGTCGTGCACGGCCCCATTCAGCGAGAGGTAGAGCTTGACGTCCCACTCGAGCCGGTCGACCGCCGGGCCCTGGCCTCCGATCCGGAGGTCCGGGGCCAGCTCGTCGGAGGCCAGGTTGGCGAGGACGTTCCAGTGCCCCGGCGGCGTCTCCGACTTGGGGCCGTCGGCCCAGAACTCGGCCATGACCCGCCCGAAGTCCGCCTCGCTGACGACGTCGGGCGGGTAGGGCTGGCCGGTCGCCGGGTTGACGGGATGGCCGTGACCGTCGTTGGCTCCGAGGGTGTTGCCGCCGCGCGCGCCCGGCGAGATGTCGATCGTCGCTCCGGAGGCTGGGTCCAGCAGGCTGCTGTCGCGGATTACCTCGACCGCCTGGTCCTTGAAGGCCTGGTCGGTCGCCGGGTCGCCGAGACGCGGAGGGGGGCCGGGGTCGATCGGCACCCCGTCTGCGCCCGCCGGCGGCAGAGCGAACGGGGTGACGTGGCCCCAGTGCGTCCCCACCGCCTGCTGGACGCCGTTCGTCACCGGGATGCCGTTCTGCGAGATCATGTGCGCGATCTGGAGCGGCTGCCAGCGGTTCGGGTTGGACATCGTCGCTCCCGGCTTGTCCACCACGAGGGGCGGGTTGACCGGCGTGTACGCCGTGTCGACGTAGCCGCCGGCCTCGTTGGACCCGTCGGTCTTGCCGAAGGCGATCGCGGCCGCGGCGATCCGGTTGCCGACCGCGGCCGGCGAATCGCCCTCCGTGGTCGTCACGTCGAGCGGATGGCAGAGCGCGTCCATGAGGTCGTCGAACTCGGATAGCGACTCGCTCGCGCCGACCGACTTCAGGTAGCGCTCCGTCAGCAGGCGGTACGCCGCGTAGCTGATCGCCTCGTCGCGCGCGGCCGCCACGTCCGCCGCCGTGTGCTTCTCGTGCACGAGGTAGCCCGAGGCGGTCGGATCGTAGGCGGCCCAGGCGTCCCACATCGCGGCCGAGACGTGGAAGAGGTTACGAGCGTGGAGGGGCGGGTTGGGGAGCGCCCGCCGGATCGCGTCGAGCAGCGCCTCATCCCAGCGGCGCGCCACCGACCACTCCGGGTGGTCCTGGATCGGCGGGCACGACGGCTGCTGGGGCCAGGGGCGGACGACGACCAGGACCGCCCCGACGAGGATCGCGCCCGCCAGCGCGGCGACGGCTGCCATCGCGATGCGCCGCCTGGACCGAACGGGCGGCGCCGTGGCTCCGCTCCCTGCGATGATCGGCTCCATGAGGGCCCTCCGCGGCTGGAGTCGGCCAGGGTCTCAGCCCCGCGGGTCGCCCGCGCTCGCCCGGGCGACCCGGTCGAGCTCGACGAGTGTCGCGATGGTACCCCGACTGAAGGCAAGGTCGATGCGCGGCGGCGTGCCGTCGAGGATGGCCGACGTGAGGTCCTCGACCTCCGCCGCGTACTGGTCGACCGACGGGACGTCGATCGACGTCGCGGCCCCGCCCCGCCGCAGGGTCAGCGACGGCGGCGGGCCGTCCGGGGCGGGCAGGAACGGGGTCTCGAGGACCAGGGCCGCGTCGCGGCCGACGATCTCGATCCGCTGGCGATCGGGGGCTGCGAAGCCGCTGTCGAACTGGGCAAGCAGGCCGCCCGGGAAGTGCAGCTGTCCGATGAAGGTACGGTCGATGCCACGCTCGTCGAAGCGGGCGAAGGCGGCGACCTGGTCCGGCTCCTCGCCGGCGATCCGCCGTGCCAGGCTCACCGGGTAGCACCCCACGTCCCACAGCGAGCCGCCCCCCATGGCCGGCTCGAGCCGGGGGTCGTCCGGGTGCGACAGGAGGAACGAGAAGGTCCCGCTGACGAGTTCCAGCGGGCCCAGGGCCCCACCCTGCGCGAGCTCGACCGCCCGCAGGATCTGGGGGTGGTGGAGGTACATGAAGGCCTCCACCGCGAGGCGCCCGGCCCGCGTCTCGGCGGCCGCGATGGCGTCGATCTGGGCGACGGTCAGGGCGATCGGCTTCTCGCAGAGCACGTGCTTGCCCGCCTCGAGAGCTCGGATCGACCAGTGAGCGTGGAGGTGGTTGGGCAGCGAGACGTACACGACGTCGACGTCGGGCGCCGCGACCAGGGCGTCGTAGGAGCCCAGCGCCCGCGGGATCCCGTGCCGCGACGCGAACGCGGCCGCGCGGCCGGCGTCGCGGCTGGCGACGGCGACGAGCTCGGCGCGGGCGGTGGCGGCAACGGCCCGCACCAGCCTCGGGGCGATGCGGCCGGGCCCCAGGATTCCCCAGCGGAGCGAGGTCATGCCACGTACCGTGCAGCGATGCGCGCGGCGCGTCAAGTCTCGTGGCGGCTCACCCCCACGAGGTCTCCGTCACCGGGCGGAGCGCCACCTCGAGGATGCGGTGGCTGCGGGGGCGGGTGAGCACGAAGAGGACCGCCTCGGCGACGTCGGTCGGCCTCATCATGCCCGCCAGGGCCGGCATGTCCGGTGTCCTCCCGTGGCCCATCGCGAAGTCCGTCGCGACCCCGCCGGGGCAGACGTTCGTGCACCGGACGCCGCGCTCGCGCAGCTCGTGGTCGAGGGCCCGGGTCAGGCCGACCTGGGCGAACTTGGACGCGCAGTAGGCGGCCTCGAACGGGAGGCCCCGCCGGCCCGCCTCGCTGGCGACGGTGACGATGTCGGCCGCGTTGCTCCGCAGGAGGTGGGGAAGGGCCGCCCGGATCGCGTAGAGGGCGCCCTTCACGTTGACGTCGATCATCTCCTCGAGATCCTCGGCGGGCAGCTCGAGGAACGGGCCATAGGCGCCGACGCCGGCATTGACGACCAGGATGTCGAGTCCGCCGAACCGGTCGACCGTCGCCGCGACCAGCGAGGCGAGGGCCGCCGGGTCGCGCACGTCGCAGGGCGCGGCGACGGCGCCCGCGATCCCGAGATCGTCGCCGCTCCGCGACGCCAGCCCCAGCCGGACGCCCTCCAGCGCGAGCGCCCGGGCGACGGCCGCGCCGATGCCGCGGCTCGCGCCGGTCACGAGCGCCACCTTGCCGTCGAGCCTCTGCATGAGATCCTCCTCCCCGCCGGCCTGCCGGCAGCCACCCGTCCGAGTCGGCCCGCGCAACGGCCTCGTCGGGCTGGCAGGCGCCCAGCGACAATGTGGGCCGGCGCTGCCGCCGATCCCCAGCCGACGGATGGGTCGCGAAACAAGAGACCGCGAAGCCGCTTGAGCGGGGATGGTAGCCTAGCGCGGGACCAGTGGAGTTCCACAGGAAGCATGGTTCATGAGGAGGAACAAGCGACCATGGTCAATCGCAAGGTGGCGGCGCTCATCGGGGCCGCAGCCGTCGTGTTCGCAGCGTGCGGCGGCGGTGCCACCGCCTCGCCGGGAGCCTCGGCCGGCGGCGGAGCCGAGTGCACGGTTGGCGTCTCTTGGAACAACTACCAGGAGGAGCGCTGGGCCAAGTGGGATGAGCCCGCTATCAAGAAGGCCCTCGACGCCGCCGGCTGCAAGTACATCTCGAACGACGCCAAGTCTTCGTCCGACACGCAGCTGTCCAACGTTGACGCCCTCATCAACCAGGGCGCCAAGGTCGTGATCATCCTGGCCCAGGACGGCACCGCCATCAAGCCGGCCGTCAAGAAGGCGCTGGATGCCGGCATTCCGGTCATCGCCTACGACCGCCTGATCGAAGATCCAGGCGCGTTCTACCTCACCTTCGACAACGTCCTCGTCGGCAAGCTGCAGGCCGAGGCGCTCCTGAAGGTCAAGAACTCCGGCAACTTCGTCGTCATCAAGGGCAACAAGGCCGACGCGAACGCGGACTTCCTCCGCAAGGGCATGGTCGAGGCCGGCCTGCCGGACGTTGGCCAGAGCAGCGCCACGCTCATCAACGTCGGCGAGACCTACACCGACAACTGGGATCCGGCCAACGCCCAGAACGAGATGGCGCAGTTCCTGACCAAGAACAACAACAAGATCGACATCGCCTTCGTTGAGAACGACGGCATGGCCGGTGGCGCTATCTCGGCCCTCAAGTCCCAGGGCCTCGCTGGTCAGGTTCCGGTTTCCGGCCAGGACGGCGATGCCGCCGCTCTGAACCGCGTCGCTCTCGGCACCCAGACAGTGGACGTCTGGAAGGACGCCCGCCTGCTTGGCGACGCAACCGGGCAGGTTGCTGCTCAGCTCGCGAAGGGCACCGCCCTCGACAAGGTCACCACGGACAAATACGGGTCCGCCAAGATCTTCGACACCCCGGGCGGTAACAAGATCAACTCGATCCTGATCACGCCACAGGCGATCACCAAGGACAACCTCCAGGTGGTCCTCGACGCTGGCTGGATCGACAAGGCCACGCTGTGCAAGGATGTGACTGCCGGCTCTGTCCCGGGCTGCTAGCCGCCACCGAATCGGATTTGGAGCATGCGCCCTGCGCCGCTGATGGCGGCGCGGGGCGCATGCCACGTCACAGGTAAGGTGACCAGCACGAGGCGCGACGATGACTCAGGTCTCGGGTGACGCACAGTCGGAGATCGCAGGGAGACCCGGCCGCGGCTCCGGGGTCGTCCCGCGGCTGATCGAGCCCACCCGGCGAGCCATCGGAAGGCTGGCATCGGGGCTCCGCTCCGGCGCCCGAACGATGGAGGTCGACCTGCGGCTGACCGGCATGGTCGTCGCGTTGATCGCCATCTGGATCGGCTTCGGGATCGCGTCGAACGGCCTCTTCCTGACCCCGCGCAACCTCTACGACGTCTCTGTGCAGAGCGTGCCCGTGGCCATCATGGCCATGGGCATGGTCCTGGTCATCGTGTCCCGCAACATCGACCTGTCGGTCGGTTCGATCATGGGCCTCACCGCATACACGGCTGCCATGACCCAGCGCGTCTGGCTGACCGAGACGCTACACCTCGCCTATGGCTCGTGGGAGATCTGGATCATCGCGATCCTGGTCGCGGTCGCCGTCGGTGCCCTGATCGGGGCGATCCAGGGCGGGCTCGTCGCCTACGTCGGGATCCCCTCGTTCATCGTCACCCTGGGCGGCCTCCTGATCTGGCGCGGCCTCATCTTCAAGATCCAGCAGGGCCAGACGATCGCCCCAATGGACCAGACCTTTGCCATCCTGGGCGGAAACCTCTCCAGCAACAGCACGTTCTTCTTCATCGGCGGCGCGATCGGATTCTGGCCGACCTGGATCGTCGGCATCCTGATCGCCGCTGGCATCACGTATGCGCTCATCGCCGCTAGGCGCAAGCGGCGCGAATACGGGTTCCCCGTCCGTCCGCAGTGGGCCCTGGTGATTCTCATCGTCGGCGGCTGCGCGGTGACCCTGGCGGCGATGTGGGTCTTCAACAACTATCCGCTGCCGACGCTCCTGACGCAGCAGTACGCCGCTAGGTACAACGTCAGCCCCGACGGCCTGGTGATCCCGGTCGGCCTGTCGGCCCCGCTGCTGCTCCTGCTCGGCATCGCGCTCCTCATGGGCTACGTGACGACCCGCCGGCAGTTCGGCCGCTACACGTTCGCCATCGGCGGTAACCCTGAGGCCGCGACTCTGGCCGGGATCAATACCAAGCGCACCATCCTTGGCACGTTCGTGTTGCTGGGGGTGCTGTGCGCCATCGCCGGGTGCATCCAGGCATCCCGGCTCGACGCCGGCGTGACCAGCACCGGGACCGGCTACGAGTTGCTCGTGATCGCCGCGGCCGTCCTCGGCGGCACATCATTGGCCGGCGGCACCGGCACGATCCAGGGCGCCGTCGTGGGCGCCGTGCTGATGCAGTCGCTCAAGGCTGGCATGGTCACGGTCGGCCTCGACTCGCCGATGCAGGACGTGGCGATCGGCGCCGTCCTGGTCTTCGCGGTCGGCCTCGACACCATCGTCCGGCGGCGCGCCAGGTAGGCGAGGAGCAGGAGATGGGCATGGCAACGAACGAGCAGCCCGCCCCGGCCACACCGGCGCTGGTCGAGATGCGCGACATGAGCGTCAGCTTCGGCGGCGTGCACGCCGTGCAGAACGTGACCATCGATCTTCGCGTCGGCGAGGTCGTCGGCCTGGTCGGCGGCAACGGCGCCGGCAAGACGACGTTGATCCGGACCCTCTCGGGAGCGCATCCGGCCGACTCCGGGCAGATCCTGCTCAACGGCCAGCCGGTGACGATCGCCAACCCGCGGGACGCGCAGGCGCTGGGCATCGAGACGATCTACCAGACGCTCGCCCTGGCCGACAACATCGACGCGCCGGGCAACTTCTTCCTCGGACGCGAGCTCAAGACCCGGACCGGGTCGCTCAACGACGCGGCCATGGAATCCACCACCCGCAATGTCATCGGCCGTCTGAACCCCAACTTCAAGAACTTCAAGACGCCGGTCATGTCCCTGTCCGGCGGCCAGCGGCAGTCCGTGGCAGTCGGCCGGGCGATCCACTTCAATGCCCGGATCCTGATCATGGACGAGCCGACCGCCGCGCTGGGCCCGGCCGAGACGGCGCAGGTCCGCGGCCTCATCAAGCAGCTCAAGGACGAGGGGATCGGGATCTTCCTGATCAGCCACGACATCCACGACGTCTTCGACCTGGCCGACCGGATCAGCGTCATGTGGCACGGCCGGCTCGTCGGGACCGTGGAGAAGGAGAAGGTCAACCAGGACGAGATCCTGGCCATGATCATCATGGGCAAACCGCCCGGCGAGGTCACGGAGAAGGACCTGGAGGCGCTCCACCACTGACGCGAGGCGCGCCGGTCGGCTCCGGCGGGGTCGATCGAACGGCGCCGAGTCGCTGCCCGCCCCGCAAACCTACGCCGGCAGGCGGTGGAACGTCGGTGCCAGCGCCGGGTACAGCTCCCGGTAGACCGCGTGCGACGCCGCGTAGACCGGGGCGTCCGAACCGGGCGCGGCGACCGGTGTGGCGGTGACGAGGGCATCCGTGGCGGCCTCGACGGTCGCGAACCAGCCCCCGCCGACGGCCGCGAGCACGGCCGCCCCGTAGGCGGCCCCCTCGGACGAGTTGACGGCCGCGATCTCGGCACCGAGGACGTCGGCCAGGATCTGGCGCCACAGCGGGCTCACCGTCCCGCCGCCCGACGCCCGGATCTGGGCGGGTGCAGGCATGCCGGCGTCGACCATGAGGTCCAGGCCGTCGCGCAGCCCGAAGGCCACGCCCTCGAGCACGGCGCGCGTGAGATGGCGCCGGTCGTGGGCGAGGGTCAGGCCGACGAAGGCGCCGCGGGCCAGCGGGTCGGGATAGGGCGAGCGCTCGCCGGTGAGGTAGGGGAGGAACAGGAGGCCGTCGCAGCCTGCAGCAACCTCGACCGCAGGCGCGATCAGGTCCCCGAACTCCATGCCCGGCGCGAGGGTGTCGCGAAACCAGCGCAGGCTGCCGGCCGCGGACAGCATGACCGACATCAGGTGCCAGCGACCCGGGACCGCGTGGCAGAAGGCATGGACCCGGCCGCGTGGCTCGATGACCGGGCCGTTCGTGGCCGCGAAGATGACCCCCGACGTCCCGAGCGAGAGGGCCATCGTCCCCTCCGAGACGACCCCCACCCCCACGGCGTTGGCGGCCTGGTCGCCACCGCCGGCAACCACGGGCGTGCCGGCCCGCAGCCCGGTCGCGGCGGCGGCCGTCGCCGTCACCGTGCCGGTGACCGCAGGTCCCTCGAAGGTCGGCGGCATCCAGGCCGGATCGATGCCCAGGGCCGCCAGGACCTCCCCCGACCAGTCCCGGGCCGCGAGGTCGAACAGGAGCGTGCCCGCCCCGTCCGCCTTGTCGATGGCGTGCTCGCCGGTGAGGTGCAAGCGCACGAAGTCCTTCGGCAGCAGCACATGGGCGACGCGCCGCCAGACGTCCGGCTCGTGGTCGCGGACCCAGATGAGCTTCGGCGCCGTAAAGCCGGTGAGGGCATCGTTGCCCGTGATCGCGACCAGCCGCTCCGGTCCCAGCGCAGCCCGGATGGCGTCGCACTCGGCGCCCGTCCGCTGGTCGTTCCATAGGATGGCCGGGCGTAGCACGCGGTCCGCCGCGTCGAGAAGGACGGCGCCGTGCATCTGGCCGGTGAGCCCGATGGCGACGATGTCGTCGGCCCGCACGCCGGTCGAGTCGAGCACGGAGCGGATCGAGGCGACGGCCCCGTCCCTCCAGAGTGCCGGGTCCTGCTCGCTCCACAATGGGCGGGGCACGGCGAAGCTGTACTCCGTGACCCCGATGCCGCGGACGGCCCCGGCCTCGTCGACGAGGACGGCCTTGGTCGCCGTGGTCGAGGCGTCGATGCCCAGGACGTAGCCCATGGGGGTCAGCCCGCCGGGCGGGCCGCGCCGTCCGCCGACCAGGTGTGCCGGTTGACGACGTTCTCGAACAGCTCCTGGCGCCCGGAGACCGGGTGCGGGTCGATCTCGCCCGTCTCGACCCTCGCCGCCAGGTCCGCCAGGCTTGCGGAGCCGTCGAGGATCCTGGAGCCGAGCTCGCCGGACCAGCCCGCGTACCGCTCGTCGACCATGCGGGCGAGCGTGCCCTCCTGGAGCATGTCGGCGGCGACCAGGAGCGCTCGCGCTACGGTGTCGATCCCTCCGATGTGGGCGTGGAAGAGATCGGTCCGGTGCATGCTCTGGCGCCGCAGCTTGGCGTCGAAGTTGAAGCCGCCGGTCGTGAAGCCGCCGGCCCGCAGGATCTCGTAGAGCGGCAGGGCCATGTCCTCGACGGAGTTCGGGAACTGGTCGGTGTCCCAGCCGTTCTGGGGGTCGCCGCGGTTGGCGTCGATGCTGCCGAACATGCCGTTCGCGACGGCATACGCGACCTCGTGATGGAAGCTGTGCCCCGCGAGCGTGGCGTGGTTGGCCTCGATGTTCAGGCGGTACTCGCCGTCGAGCCCGTTGCGCACGAGGAAGCCGTGAACGGTCGCGGAGTCGAAGTCGTACTGGTGCTTGGTCGGCTCCATCGGCTTGGGCTCGATGAGGAGCATGCCCGTGAAGCCGATCTTGTGCTTGTGCTCGGCCACCAGGTGGAGGAAGCGGGCGAGCTGGGCTGCCTCGCGGCGCAGGTCGGTGTTGAGGAGCGTGTCGTATCCCTCGCGCCCACCCCACAGGACGTAGTTCTCGCCGCCAAGGCGCTGGGTTACCTCGAGCATGTTCTTCACCTGCGCCGCCGCATAGGCGAAGACCGCCGGGTCGGGGTTGGTGGCGGCGCCGGCCGCGTAGCGGGGGTGGCTGAACAGGTTCGCGGTGCCCCACAGGAGGCGGACGCCGGTTCGCTCCTGGTAGGCGGCCGCGTCATCGGCGAGGGCGTCGAGGTTCGCCCGGAACTCGGCGAAGCTCCGCCCGTCGGGCGCGACGTCGCGGTCGTGGAAGCAGTACCAGGGCACACCGAGCTTGGTGAAGAACTCGAACGCCGCCGCCATCTTCATGCGGGCGGCATCCATCGGGTCCATGGGCTCGGTGATCCAGGGGCGGTCGAGCGTGCCCGAGCCGAACATGTCGGTGCCGGGCCAGGCGAACGAATGCCAGAAGCAGACCCCGACCCGGAGGTGATCCTCCATCCGCTTGCCCAGCACCAGGCGATCGGGCTCGTACACCTTGAAGGCGAGAGAGCTGGTCGATCCGAGCCCGCCGAAGCCGATCGGCTCGGTGACCTCCGAGAAGAAGTCCTGGCCCACGATCCGTCCTCCTGCTCCGGCTCCCGGTCCGCCGCGGCCCGGTGGCGATCGGCGGCACCTCGTGCGATCCTACTACGCGCATCCGGGCGCGGTGAACGCTCGTCCCAGGCTGCGCCGGCGCCCGCCGCCCGCCCGCCGTACACTCGCCCCGCCCACCTGCACGGAGGACCCTCCCATGCCCCAGATCCACCTCCGCGCCGAGCCCGGGGACTACGCGCCGATCGTCCTCCTGCCGGGCGATCCGAACCGCGCGACGGCGATCGCGGCCCTCTTCGACGGCGGCCTCGCGGCGACGCGGCGGGTCAACGACCACCGCCTGACCTACGGCTACACGGGCACCTGCCGGGGCGTACCGATCAGCGTCCAGACGACCGGCATCGGCGCGCCGGCCGCCGCCATCGTGGTCGAGGAGCTCCTGCGTCTCGGCGCCCGGCGGCTGATCCGGGTCGGGACCTGCGGCGGGATCGCGACGGGAATCCGGACCGGGGAGATCGTCATCGCCACCGCCGCGTCGCCGTTCGACGGGACCACGGCCGTCTACCTCCACGGCGAGCCCTATGCCCCCGCAGCCGACTTCACCGTCACCCGGGCGCTCGTCGACGCCGCCGAGGCTGCCGGGGCGCCGTACCACGTGGGGCCGATCTGCACAGTCGACGTCTTCTACAACTCGGACGCCGACTACTTCAGCCGCTGGGCGGCGCGGGGCGTCCTGGCCTTCGAGATGGAGAGCTCGGCCCTCTTCTTCCTCGCCGCCCGCGCCAGGGCCACCGGCACCGACGTCCGGGCAGCCACGATCCTGACCGTCAGCGACGTGCTCGGCGAGGGGGTCAGCTCGGAGGATTCGTACCTCCCGCTCGACGAGCTGGAGCGTCGGACGGCGACGATGCTGCAGGTCGCTCTCGCGGCGGCCATCTCGCCGGCCGTCACGGCCGGGCTCTGAGCGCCGTCCCGAGGATGCCGGCGCCGTTCCCGGTCTTCGTCAGCCTGCGGCCGATCGGGGTTCCCTTTGCCTGGTGGCGCGACCAGGCGCTGCGCCTCGAGTCGGCGGGGTACGCCGGCGTCGCGGCCTGGGACCATTTCGTCAGCCGCGGCGTGCGGAGCGATCCCGTCCTCGAGGCGTGGACCACGCTGGCCGTGGTCGGAGGTGCCACCACGCGGCTCGGGCTCATGACCTTCGTCGCCAACGTGATGAACCGCCACCCGGCGGTGCTGGCCAGGATGGCCGCGACGCTCCAGGAGGCGACCGGCGGCCGGGTGATCCTGGGGATCGGGATCGGGGGGCACCCGGCTGAGCACGCGGCGTACGGCATCCCGTTCCCGGTGGCCGCCGAGCGGGCGGCCCGGCTCGAGGAGGCGATCGCCGTCCTGCGGGCGCTCTGGACCGGCGGGCCCGTGCTGCGCCCCAGCCCCTTCTACCCGCTCGTCGGCGCCCACGCGTTCCCCGTCCCGGTCCCTCCTCCGCCGATCATCGTCGGTGCCGAGCTCGCCGCCGGCGTGGCGCTCGCGGCCCGGGTCGGCGACGGCTGGACGACCCCGGCCGGTCGGCTCGGCGAGCGGCTCCCGCGCTACCTCGACGCGCTGGCGGCGGCGGGCAGGGCCCGCTCGACGCAGCGGATCCTCGCGGCCTTCGACCTGCCCCGGCGCGCCTCGCTCGCCGGCAGCCCCTGGGTGGAGGATCCGGCCGGGGCGGCCGCCGCGTGGGCGTCGGCCGGCGCCGACGGAGCCGTCATCGGAGCGAACACGACCGCGGACGTGGACCTCCTTGTGGGGGCCGCCGCCCGGCGCTGAGGCGCGGGCGCCCGGTCGCCGTCCCGCGGCCGCTGACCGACGCCCCGGCCCGCGCGGCCACGGGCGCCCGGCCGCCGCCCGTGGGAAGATCGCGAGCGTGACGACGACCCCAGCCGCCGGCCCGCCCGCCGCCGATCACGCGGCCGCGCTCGCACGGACGCATGCCTGCATCCGCTGCGGGGCCGCGATCCCGCTCGCCGACGCCCTGTGCGCGACGTGCAATCCCGCCCGGCTGAAGCAACCGGCCGCCTCGCAGGCGCACGGCACCGTCTTCCTCGGGATCGCGCTGGCGGTGGTCGCCCTCGCCGCCGCGGCGACGGTCCTGGTCGGCGGCGTGGGGCCGTTCCGGGCGGCGCTGCGAAGCGTCGCGCCGGACGGCGACGGCCTGCGGCTGACCGTCTCCGTCGAGAACCTCGGCGCGCGGGCCGGCCACGCCAGCTGCCGGGTCTGGGATCCGACGTACCCGGGCAGCCCCCCCGTTGAGACCTGGATCCGCACGCCCGAGGTCCCGGCCCGGAGCAGCCTCGTCTTCGACCAGCGCGTCACGGGGCTGGGCGCCGCGGCGCGCCCGCTCACCGTCGACTGCTCCCGCTGATGGAGAGCGCGTGGGCGGCCGAGCTGGCGGCGGCGATCGAGATCGCTGCCCGCGCCGGCGTGCTCCTGGTGGAGCGGCTCGACGACGCCGGGGCGGTCGCCTACAAGGGCGTCCGCGACATCGTGACCGAGGTCGACCACGCGTCCGAGGCGCTGATCCGGGCGGCGCTCGCCGAGCGCTTCCCGGCGGACGGCTTCTACGGCGAGGAATCCGGGCGGGACGCCGCCGCCGCCCATCGAACCTGGGTCTGCGACCCGATCGACGGGACCGTCAACTATGCCAACGGGATCCCCTTCTTCTGCGTCTCCCTCGCCCTCGTCGTCGACGGGCAGCCGGTCGCGGGCGTCGTGCATGACCCGCTGCGCAAGGAGACGTTCGCGGCCACCGCCGACGGACCCGCCACCCTCGACGGGCGCCCCACGTCCGTCTCGGGCAAGGAGCGCCTCGTGGACCTCGTCATGGGTCTCGCCGTGGGCGGGCGGTCCCCGGGCCTGCGCATGCGGCGCGTCCGGCGGGCGATCCGGATCCCGCGCTCGATGGGCTCGGCGGCCCTCGCCCTCGCCTACGTCGCCAACGGCCGCTTCGATGCATACAGCCAGACGGTGGGCCTCTCGCCGTGGGACATCGCCGCGGCCGGCCTCATCGCCGAGCGGGCCGGGGCGACCGTGACGAACATGGCCGGCGGCCCGTGGTTCGACCTCGCCGCGCCCGCGAAGGCGGTCGGCCTTCTCGCCGCTCCCCCGGCTCACCATCCACGCCTTCTCGAGCTGCTCCGCGAGCCCGCGTAGAGCCGCCGCGTTCGACGACCCGCGCCAGCTACGGGGCGCGCCAGCGGTGGGGCCGGCGGAGGAGGCCCGGGAGCTCCCAGCGGGTCGCAGAAGGCCTCCCAGGCGGCGCGGTCGGCGCCGCCCCAGCGGAGCTCCTCGACCGTGCGCTCGGGCAGGGGAGCGTCGAGCCGGAGCGTCGCCAGGTCGCGGAAGAGCAGGGCGTCGTCCCAGCGTGCGCGGAGCGTCGCGGCGAGCCGCTCGGCGCCGCGGACGCGGGCCGGCCACGCGGCCGGCGGCGCGGCGCGGACGCCCTCGAGGGACGAGAAGGCGGCGAGGAGCGCCGACGCCGCCACCGCCCCGAAGCCGGGCAGCCCGGGAAACCCGTCCGCCGCGTCCCCCACCAGGGCCAGCCAGTCGGGGATCGCGGCCGGCGCCACGCCCCACTTCGCCCGGACGCCGGCGTCGTCATAGACGAGGTCGCGGCGTCGGTCGCGCAGGACGATGCGATCGCCGCGAACCACCTGGGCCAGGTCCTTGTCGGGCGTGCAGACGAGGACCTGCGCGACAGCGGGCTCGGCGCCGAAGCGGGTCGCCGCCGTCGCCAGCGCGTCGTCCGCCTCGAGCTCGACCATGGCCCAGAGCGGGATCCCGAGGGCGGTGATCGCCTCCTCGGCGACGGGGAACTGGTCGAGCAGGTCGGCGGGAACCCCGGCCTCGGTCTTGTAGCCGGGCCACATGTCGTTGCGGAAGGAGCGGATCACGCGGTCGTGGGCGCAGGCGACGTGGGTGGCGCCCTCGTCCCGGAGCAGCGCGACGAGGGTGCCCACGAGCCCGACCACCGCCCCGAGCGGCATCCCGCCGCGACCGTGGACGGGAGGGCGGGGCGCATGGTATGCGCGGAAGAGCTCGTAGGTCGCGTCGACGAGGTGGACCCGCACCGTCGGGAGGGGAGGTCAGCCGGCGTCTGCGCCGCCGCCCGCCATCGCCTCGGCGTGCTGCGACTCGACGATCTCGCGGAGCCGCTCCAGGTCGGCCTGGAAGATGGCGCCCATGACCGGCTTCTGGAGGAGCTGGCCGAGGTGCGGGAAGTAGGGCGGCACAAGCCGCTCGTCCCAGCGCACCAGGGTCCGCTCCCCGTCGATCGCCTCGAGCGTGATCCGGCCCCCGCCGGTATACGTGCCAACGTGGCGGATCCCGAACCGGACGGGCGGGTCGTAGACGTCGACCTCGACCGTGTCGACGATTCCCACCAGGAAGATGCGGACGTCGGCGTCGCCACGGGTTCCCACCCCAACCGGCCCCGGCGAGCGGAGCCGGACGGACTTCATCTCCTCCATCCAGGCCGGCTGGCGCTCGATGTCGGCGACGACGTCCCAGACGTCGTCGATCGGGGCGTTGATCGTGATCGCCATCTTCATCACCGGGTCGGGCCCCTCGCCCCGGGCGATGAGGTCCCCGATCCAGTGGTCGACGACGAAGGCGCCGCCCACCCCGGCAACGGCGATCGCGGCCATCGTCCGCAGGCGCATCAGGCCCCGCCTCCCGACGGGACGGGCGTGCCGGATCGACGGACCATCACCGCCCCGGCGCGCCCCATCTCGAGCAGCGCCCGCTCCCCGTCGCCGGGGGCCAGGTCCACCGGGCGGACGGCATCGACGAGGACCCACGTGTCGTAGCCGCGGGCGAGGGCGTCGAGGACGGTCGCCTTCACACAGTAGTCCGTCGCGAGGCCGCCGACGACGACCCGCCGGACGCCGCGAGCGTGCAGCAGGCCGTCGAGCTCGGTCGGGACGGTCGCCCCCGTCGCGGGGTCCCGCATGGTGAAGCCCGAGTAGCCGTCCTCGCCGCCGACGCCCTTGCGCACGCGCGGGCCCGCGTCCGCGACGAGGCCCGGGTGGATCTCCGCGCCCCACGTGCCGCCGACGCAGTGGACCGGCCACGTGCCGCCGTCCTTCGCGAAGTGGGGGGTGACGCGTGGATGCCAGTCCTGGGTGTAGGCGACGAAGGCGCCGGCCGCACGGGCCGCCGCGATCTCGGCGTTGAGCAGGGGGATGACCGCCGCGCCGTCGCCGACCGGAAGGCTGCCGGCCGGGTCGGCGAAGTCGTTCTGGACGTCCACGGCAACGAGCCCGGTCGCCGGCCCGTACCCCTTGTGCATGGCCTGACTCTACCGCAGCACCCTCCGGGGCGCCCGCCGGGCGGATCGGCTACGCTCGCGTCCGGCCGCCGTCCACGACGCGCGCGCGGCGGCGGACCCGCTGCGGCAACCGCCTCCGCCCTCACCCGGGAGCCCCCCGATGTACAGCGACGACTTCAAGCAGCAGCTCCCCGACGTCGATCCGTCGGAGACGGCGGACTGGATCGAGTCGTTCGACCAGCTGCTCGACCAGGAGGGCGCGGAGCGCGCCCGGTTCGTCGCCTACAAGCTCCTCAAGCGCGCCCGCCAGCGCCAGGTCGGCCTGCCCCCGCTCACCCAGACCCGCTACATCAACACGATCAGCCCCGAGCAGGAGCCGTCCTTCCCCGGCGACGAGGCGATCGAGCGCCGCATCCGTCGCCTGGTCCGCTGGAACGCCGCGGCGATGGTGCTGCGGGCCAACAACGCCTATCCCGGGATCGGCGGCCACCTCTCGACCTACGCCAGCTCGGCGAGCCTCTACGAGGTCGGCTTCAACCACTTCTTCCGGGGCAAGGACGAGGACGCCGGGGACCAGGTCTTCTACCAGGGCCACGCGGCGCCCGGGATGTACGCCCGGGCCTTCCTGGAAGGGCGCCTGACCGAGGACCAGCTCGACCACTTCCGGCGCGAGGTCGTCCCCGGCCAGGGCCTGTCCTCCTACCCCCACCCGCGGCTCATGCCCGACTTCTGGGAGTTCCCCACGGTCAGCATGGGGATCGGGCCCATCTCGGCCATCTACCAGGCCCGCTTCAACCGCTACCTCGCCCACCGCGGCATCCGCGACACGGCCGAGTCGCGGGTCTGGGCCTTCCTCGGGGACGGCGAGATGGACGAGCCGGAGTCCCTCGGGGCGCTCTGGGTCGCCGGCCGCGAACGGCTCGACAACCTGACCTTCGTCGTCAACTGCAACCTGCAGCGCCTCGACGGCCCGGTGCGCGGGAACGGCAAGATCATCCAGGAGCTCGAGGGGATCTTCCGCGGCGCCGGGTGGAACGTCATCAAGGTGATCTGGGGCCGCGAGTGGGACGAGCTCCTGGCGCGCGACACCGAGGGCGCTCTGGTCACGAAGATGAACGAAACGGTCGACGGCGAGTTCCAGAAGTACTCGGTCGCCGGCGGGGCCTACATCCGGGAGCATTTCTTCGGGCCGGACCCGCGCCTCGGGCAGCTGGTGGAGCACCTCTCTGACGACGACCTGACCAGGCTGCGGCGAGGCGGCCACGACTACCGCAAGCTCTACGCCGCCTATCGGGCGGCCACCGAGTTCCGCGGCGCCCCGACCGTCATCCTGGCCAAGACGATCAAGGGCTGGACGCTCGGCCCGGGCGTCGAGGGCCGCAACATCACCCACCAGGCCAAGAAGCTGTCCGAGAGCGAGCTGCGGATCTTCCGCGACCGCCTGGAGCTGCCGATCCCCGACGAGAAGATCGCCGAGGCCCCGTACTTCCACCCCGGCCCCGGCTCGGAGGAGGTCCAGTACCTCCTCGAGCGGCGGCGTGCGCTCGGCGGCTCCCTTCCGAAGCGGATCGTGCGGGCCCGCCCCCTGCCGGCGCCCGCGCCGGCGACCGACGCGGAGTTCGCCGCGGGATCGACGGCGCCGGTGAGCACGACGATGGTCTTCGCCAAGCTCCTGCGGAACCTGATGCGCGATCCCGGCTTCGGCCGCCGCATCGTGCCGATCATCCCCGACGAGGCGCGCACCTTCGGCATGGACCCGCTCTTCAAGGAGGTCGGGATCTACGCCAGCCAGGGCCAGCGCTACGAGCCCGTCGATTCCGACCTCGTCCTCTCGTACCGCGAGGCGACGGACGGCCAGGTCCTCGAGGAGGGGATCACGGAGGCCGGCTCGATGGCGTCCTTCCAGGCGGCCGCGACGTCGTACGCGACCCACGCCGAGCCCATGATCCCCTTCTACATCTTCTACTCGATGTTCGGCTTCCAGCGGACGGGCGACCAGGCGTGGGCCTTCGCCGACGCCCGCGGCCGTGGCTTCATGATGGGCGCGACCGCGGGGCGGACGACGCTCAACGGCGAGGGGCTCCAGCACGAGGACGGCCACAGCCACCTGCTGGCCTCGAGCGTGCCGGCGATCCGGGCCTACGACCCGGCGTACGCCTACGAGCTGGCCACGATCGTCCGCGACGGGATCGAGCGGATGCACGTCCGCGGCGAGGACCACCTTTACTACGTCACGCTCTACAACGAGAACTACCCCATGCCGCCGAAGCCCGACGGCGCCGACGAGGGGATCGTCCGCGGCCTCTACCAGCTCGCGGCGGCGCCCGCGTCCGCCGTTGGCGCGCAGGCCCGGGTCCGTCTCGTGGGCTCGGGAGCGATCCTCGGGCAGGCGCTCGCGGGGCGCGACCTCCTCGCGGAGCGCTTCGGGGTGGCCGCCGAGGTCTACAGCGCGACCTCCTGGCAGCTGCTGCGGCGCGACGCGCTCGAGGCCGAGCGCTGGAACCGGCTCCACCCGGCGGAGGCGCCGCGCGTGCCCTACGTCGCGCAGATGCTCGGCCCGGATGGCGGGCCCGTCATCCTCGTCTCGGACTGGGTCAAGGCGCTGCCGGACCTCCTGGGGCGCTGGCTGCCGGCCGGCTACGTCTCGCTCGGGACGGACGGGTTCGGGCGCAGCGACACGCGCCCGGCGCTCCGCGGGCTCTTCGAGATCGACGCCGCACACGTGGCCCTGGCGGCGCTGGCGGCCCTCCAGCGCGCGGGCGCGATCCCGGCCGCCGCCGTGGCCGAGGCGATCGACGGCCTGGGGATCGACCCGGAGAAGCCGGACCCGCTGGCGCTGTAGCCCCGCCCGGCGGGAACCGGACGCCGCCCGGCGGCGTCTCGGGGCCAGGTCGGCCACGTGCCCGAGCCGCGACCGCGCGGTCGATGGTCCAGCGGCCGCCCGCAAGACGGAACCACCAGGGAGCTGCAGCCATGTCCACGTCTCGTACCTTCGCCTCCGCCGGCTCGCGCCCCGCCTGGGTCGCTCTCGGCGTCGTCGCCGGCCTCGCGCTGGCCGTCGTCCTTGGGCCCGCCCTCGCGCCGCGCGCCGCCCGCGGCGAGGCCGGCACCGAGCCCGACCGCACGATCAGCGTGGGCGGCACGGGCACCGTGACGCTCGTTCCCGATGTGGCCGACCTCCACGTCGGCGTCGTCATCCAGCGGCCGAAGGTCAAGGATGCCCGCGCCGACGCGGCCGTTGCCATGGCGGGTGTCGTGAAGGCGCTGCGGGCGGCCGGCATCGCGGAGCGCGACATCCAGACCACCACGCTCTCGCTCCAGCCCGTCTACGACTACAGCAAGAGCGGGGTCGCCCCGAAGATCATCGGCTACGAGCTGCGGAACGGGGTGGTCGCCACGATCCGCGACCTCGACCGCCTGTCCGACGCCGTCGACGGCGCGCTGACCTCGGGCGGGTCGACGCTCGATGGGATCACCTTCCGGGTGGACGACCCGACCGGCGCCGAGGCGCAGGCCCGGACCCAGGCGATGAAGGCCGCGCGGGCAAAGGCCGACGCCCTCGCGAGCGCCGCGGGCGTCTCGATCATCGGCGTCGCCTCGATCAGCGAGCAGTCGTCGCCCTCCCCCTGGCCGGTCCCGTACGCCGCCGAAGCCCGTGACGCGGGCGCCGCCACGCCGATCCTGCCCGGGACCTCCGACGTCACGGTCTCGGTCTCGGTCGTCTACCTGATCGGGTAGGCGCCGGCCTTCGCGGCGAGCCGTCAGGGCGCCGCGACGACCCGGAAGACGCGGCCGCCGGCGAGGTCGACGACAGAGAGCTCGCCCGCCTCGTCTTCGCCGAACGAGGCCACGGCGAGGCCCGACTCGAGGAGCACCCGGGGCGCCGGGTGCTCCTCGGCCGCGTCCAGGCCCCAGATCGTGCCGCTGCAGAAGTCCGCGTAGAGGTACGTGCCGGCGAGGCCGGCGATGGCCGCCCCCCGGTAGACGTACCCGCCCGTGATCGCGCAGCCCAGGTCGTGGCCGTACTCGGCGACCGGCGCGACGAGCCCGGCGCGGTCGCAGCCCTGCGCCGGCTCGAAGCAGGCACCCGCCTCCATGAGCCGCCAGCCGAAGTCGGGCCCCGCCGGCGACCCCGCCGGCCAGCGGTCGACCTCCTCGAAGCGGCCCTGGCCGACGTCGCCGATCCAGAGGTCGCCGGTGGCGCGATCGAACGAGAAGCGCCAGGGGTTGCGGAGCCCGTACGCCCAGATCTCGCCGCGGGCGCCGGGCCGCCCCGCGAACGGGTTGTCCGCCGGGATCCCGTACGGTGCGCCGCCCGCCGGCCGAGGGTCGATCCGCAGCAGCTTGCCGAGGAGCGTGTCCAGGCTTTGGCCGTTGTCGAGCGGGTCGCCCCCGGAGCCGCCGTCGCCGGTGGCGATCCAGAGCAGCCCGTCGGGGCCGGTCGCCAGGGCGCCGCCGTTGTGGTTGGGGAACGGCTGGTCGATGTGCAGCAACACGCGCTCGGACCCCGCGTCCACCCGGTCCGCGGCTGGGTCCGCGGCGCGGAGCTCGCTGACGACGGTGTTGCCGGCGAGGTCGGTGTAGTCGACGTAAAGGCGGCCGTCGACGGCGAAGGTCGGAGCGAACGCGAGGCCGAGAAGGCCGCGCTCGCCGCCCGATGCGACGCGGTCGGTCAGGTCGAGGAACGGCTCCGCGAGAAGGCGCCCGTCGCGGATGACGCGGACCCGCCCGCCCTGCTCGACGACGAAGAGCCGGCCGCTGCCGTCGCCGGCGCTGCCGGCGAAGAGCGGGCTCGCGAGGCCCTCGGCCACGAGCTCCAGGCCAACGGCCGCGACCGGCGCGGTCGGGCGGGCCGTCGTCGACGGCCGGGGCGACGCCGGCGCGCTCCCCAGGGACGTGCTCGGGCTGGCGACGCCGATCGGCGGCGCGGTCAGCACCGGGGGTGTCGGCCCGGCCGAAGGCGGTCCGCCACAGGCCGCGGCGAGGACCGCCAGCGCCGCGAGGCCGGCCGCGATGCGCCCCCGCGGGCACGAGCCCGTGGCCCGGCCCCTGCAGCTGGGGCGGATCGGGCCGCTCACAGGGCGACGCGCCGCCCGGTCGCATCGGCTTCGTGGACGGCGTCGGTGAACGCCATGTAGCGGACGCCCGTCGCGAAGTCGTTCAGCCGCACCGGCTCGACGCCCCGGATGGCGCCGACGAAGCTCGCCTCGACCCGCCAGGTCCAGCGCTCCTCGTCCGGGATCGCCAGCTCCTCGAATGCCGCCCCGGCGCGCGCCAGCTCCAGGCGGGAGCCGGCCATGTCCACGCGCAGGGCGCCGCCGGTCCCGATCAGCGTCGCCCCGTTGACCGGGTCCGGGCGCCCGTAGCCCGCGATCCCGAAGGTGGCGACGACGCCGCCGGGGAAGCCGGCGATCACGGCCGCCACGTCGGCCACGTCGGCTGGAATCTCGATCCCGTCCGGCCCGGCCTGCGTCGGGGCGAAGTTGCGGAGGGTCGCCGACACCTCCGTCGCGTGGCCGAGCCAGCGAGCGACGCTCTCGTAGAGGATGCCCAGGGTCATGACGTTGTTGCCGGAATGACGCCGCTCGCGACGCCACTGGTCGTGCCCGGTCGGGGCGACCCCTCCGGACCAGGAGACGCGCACCGTGCGCAGCTCGCCGATGGCGCCCGCGGCGAGCAGGCGCCGGATCGTCGCGTCGGCGAAGCCGAAGGGGGCCGGGACGAGCATCGCGACCTGGCCCGGGTGCGCCTCTGCGGCGGCGAGCATGGCCCGCGCCTCCGGCGCGTCCATCGCCATGCGGCCCTCCACGAGGACGTGCTTGCCGGCGCCGATGGCCGCGATCGCGATGGGAGCGTGGCGGTACGGCCAGGTGGCGAC
Source organism: uncultured Chloroflexia bacterium (assembly GCA_963762445.1). Classification (GTDB taxonomy): domain Bacteria; phylum Chloroflexota; class Limnocylindria; order Limnocylindrales; family CSP1-4; genus CTSoil-043. The sequence goes on along the minus strand of CAVXLA010000004.1, from coordinate 364,587 downwards.
GACGACCGCGTCGACGTCGGGATCGACGACGAGCGCATCCCAGCCGGCGTACGTCCGGGGGATGCCGAGCTCGGCCGCCGTCCGGGCCGTGGATTCCGGCGTGCGGCTGACCACGCCGACGATCGTCACGCCGGGGAGCGCCCGGAACCCCGGCACGTGGCGCGCCCGGGCGATCCCTCCGGCCCCGACGAGCCCGATCCCGATCTGCTCTGTCATGCGACGCCTCCGTCTCCCGCCCTGCTTGCCGGGGCGTGCCGCAACAGCCGAGCCGCGAGGGCGGCGGCGTAGCCCGGTGTCTCGCCGCGCTCATCGTGCCGGAAGAAGACGAACGCGTCTCGGCCGTCCGCAAGGAACGGCTCCAGCCGCGCCGCCCAGGCGTCGAGGTCGGCGGTCCCGTAGCGCGCGCGGCGGAGGCGGAGGTACAGGAAGGGGCCCGTCACGGTCAGGGGCGGATCGGGCGCCTCGTCGGTCTCGGTCACGACCAGGACGGCCCCGGCGGCGCGCAGCCGCTCGTGCGTCTCGTCGACCTGCCAGGACGGGTCCTGCGCCTCGAGGGCAAGGGGGACACCGGCGGGCCAGGCGGCCAGCAGCCGGTCGAGGCGTCCGTCGTCGCGGGCCTGGCCGGCCTGGATCCGGAAGAGGGCGGCACCGAGCGTGCTCCCGAACGCGGCGAGGGGCGCCACCAGCCAGGGCAGGGTGGCCGCGGCATCCGTCGCGTACGCCCGCAGCGAGCCCGTGCGCAGCAGCTTCACCGTGAAGCGGAAGGTCGCCGGCACGCGGGCTGCCCAGGCGGCAGCCTGCCCGGCGGTGACGTGGCGGTAGTACGTTCCGCTCAGCTCCACAGCGGCGAGGCGCGCCGCGTACGCGGGCAGGAGCGCGTCGCCGCGGGCTCCGACGGGGTAGAAGGCGGGGGCCCAGGCCGGGTAGGCGAACCCGCTCGTCCCGGTCCGCAGGACGCCGGTCACGCCGCTCAGGGCTCGAGCGCGCCGGCGATGGTGTCGCAGCCGGGGAGGACAGCCTCGTCGGGAGCCTGCAGGCCGCGCACGACCGCCTCCAGGGCGCGGACGAGGCCGTCGCGATCTTCCGCGGCGATCGGGGCGAGGAAGTGGGCCTCGACGCCGCGGAGGTGCACCGGCGCGGCCAGGCGGAGCCGTTCCAGGCCCGCCGGCGTCAGCTCCGCCCACGCCCCGCGGGCGTCTGTCGGGCAGGCGCGGCGGGCCACGAGCCCGTCGCCCTCGAGGCGGTCGACGAGGCGCGAGACGCCGCTCCGCGACAGGACGACCCGGTCGGCGAGCTCGCTCATCCGCAGCCGCCGGTCGGCGGCGACCGCGAGCTGGACGAGGGCGTCGTACTCGGCGAGCGACAGGTCCCGCTCGGCGTGGAGCTCCGCCTCGAGGCGGCGCGTCACGACGGCGTGGGCCTGCAGGAAGGCGACCCACGCGCGGAGGCGCGGGTCGTCGGGGCTGGGCGCCCCGGCGACGTCGGCGCTGCCGCGGGGACGCGCGGTGGTCTCGGTCATGGGTCTCCTGTTCCGGTGGTGGCTCCGGCGCCACGGATCATAGCGCTTCTGCGACCAGGTAGTTGCACACGCAACGATGATGGGATATAGTTGCGCCGTCAACTACATGCGGCCGGCGCCAGGAGCACCGGACGACAAGCACAGGTACAGGAGCAGGAGAACCCGATGAGCACATGGCAGCTCGACACGGCCCACACGGTCGTGAGCTTCACCAGCAAGCACATGATGATCACGAAGGTGCGGGGCATCTTCAAGGGCGTCACCGGCACGATCGCCTTCGACGAGGCCGACCCGGCGCGCTCCCGGGTCGAGGTGACGATCCCCGCCGCGACCATCGAGACCGGCATGGAGGCGCGCGACACCCACCTCCGCTCGGCCGACTTCCTCGACGCCCAGAGCCATCCGACGCTCACCTTCGCCAGCACCTCGATTGCGCCGAAGGGCGACCGCTGGGCGATCAGTGGCGAGCTCACGATCCGCGGCGTGACGCGGCCGGTCGTCCTCGACGCCGACATGCTCGGCATCGTCGCCGGGATGGACGGCCGCCGCCACGCCGGGTTCGAGGCCCGGGCCCGGATCAGGCGCTCGGACTGGGGCCTGACCTGGAACGTCGGGCTCGAGGCCGGGGGCTGGCTCGTTTCCGACGAGATCGCGGTCGACCTCGAGGTCGCGGCCGACGAGGTGGCCGCGGTCGCGGTCGTCGAGCCGGCGCTGGCCCTGGCCGCCTGACCCCCGTTCGACGGCCGGCGCCCCCCGCCCTCGCGGCGGGCCGCGCCGGCCGTCCCGATTCCCGGCGGTGCCCACCGGCGCAGGCAGCGCCGCGGCGGGGCGAGCGGGGCCTGGCGCTACGGCGCGGCGAAGGCGGCGTCGATGCAGTCGGCGACGGCGACCGGCTTCGCCACGGGCGAGTCAGGCAGGCCGCTCATGAACGCGATCGAGCGCTCCCACGCTGCGGGATCGACCGCTCCCGTCCCGTGGACCGCCGTGTAGTCGTTCTGCCACGTGGCGATCGTGGCCTCCAGCACCGCGAGCTGTGCCGCGCGGGCGGTTCCCAGCTCGGGCACCCGGGCGATCGCCGCGTCGAGGCCCTTCTGCGGGTCGGCCGTGATCTCGTCCATCGCCGTGCGGGTCGCGGCGATGAAGGCGCGGATCGCGTTGGCCTTGGGGCCGTCAAGCGCCGCCCGGCCGACGATCAGGCCGTTGCCGGGGAGCTCGGCGGTGGCGGGCAGGGCCAGCACCACGGTCGGGGTCCCGGCCAGCTCCAGCTGCACCGGCTCGTTGTTCACGAAGCCCGTGGCCGCGTCGACGGCGCCCTGCTGCAGCGCCGCCATCTGCCCGTAGTCCGGGAAGGGCACGATCTCGACGTCGTTCGGCGTGAGGCCCACGCCCGCGAGGAGCGCCTGGAGCTGGATCCACGAGGACCCGAACCTGCCAAGGATGCCGATCTTCTTGCCCGCGAGATCGGCCGCCGTCGTGATCCCCGAGGATGCCTTGGCGAAGACGATGCTCGGGAACCGGGCGTAGACCGTGAAGACGTAGCGGATGGGGATCCCCTGGCTCACGGCGGGGATCACGCTCGTCCCGTCGGCGATCCCGACGTCCACCGCGCCCTGCCCGACCAGCGTGATCAGCTCGGGGTCGATCTTGTTCTCGAAGGTGACCTCGAGGCCGGCGTCGCGGTAGTAGCCGGCCTGGTCGGCGAGGTAGAACTGGGCGAACTGGACGCTCGGGATGTAGCCGAGGCCGATCGTCAGCTTGACCGGGGCGGCCGGGGTGGGGGAGGCCGCCGTCGGCACGGCGGTCGTCGTGGGCTCCGCAGTCGCCCCGCCGCTGCACGCGGCGACGATCGCGGCGAAGGCGCCGAGCAGGAGCGGCAGCCGGCCGCTGAGACGCCGGTTGATGGGACGGCTGGCGGTCGAGGTGGTCACGTGTCGCTCCCGTGCTCGCGGTCCGGCCCCGGGGCGACACGCCACGGGAGCGCGCCGGCTCGGCACGCGCCCGTCGCCTTCTTCCATCCGGACTCTGACCGTCGGCCCCGCTGGCGCGACCGGGGTTCCGGTCGCGTTCGGGTCTGCGCGGCCGCCGCGCGGCGACCATCGCTCGTGGGCTCGCCCCATGCCGGGGCGCTACCACCGGTCGGGGATTGCACCCTGCCCCGAAGGCGCCGCGATCGTAGCACCGGCGGCGGGCAGGCGACTCGCCGGACGGCATGTCAGGCGCGGGCGGCGACGTGGCGCTCCACGAGCAGGACGGATCCGTAGAGCGCGATCCCGAGGAGCGCGATCACGGTCAGCGTCGCGAAGAGGAGGGGGATGTCGAAGAGGCTGCCCCGGGCCAGGTTGATCAGGACCCCGAGGCCCTGCTCGCCCCCCGTCCACTCGGAGACGATCGCGCCCACGACGGCGAGGGTGATCCCGATTCGGAGGCCGCCGACGATCCCGGGCAGGGCGGCCGGGATCTCCACGAGGACGATCCGCTGCCGGCGCGTCACCCGGTAGCTGCGGGCCATCTCGAGGAGGCGCCGGTCGATGCCCCGGATCGCGACCATGACGCTGATCGCGACCGGGAAGAAGACGACGAGGGCGACGATGATCGAGCGGGCCAAGAGGCCGGTCCCGAACCAGAGGGCGATGAGCGGGGCCAGGGCGAGGATGGGCACCGCCTGCGCCGCCACGAGGTAGGGCGACATGACCCGGTCCGCCAGCCGTGACCGGGCGAGGACGTACCCGGTCGGCAGTGCGGCTGCGGCCCCCGCGGTGAACCCGACCGCGATCTCGGCCACGGTCGTCACGAGATGCGGCCAGAACGTCCCCTCGGCCCAGCCGGCGAGGAAGCGCTCGGCGACGAGCAGCGGGCCGGGCAGGATGAAGGCCGGGTAGTCGCCGATCCAGACGATCGCCTGCCAGGTGGCCAGGAACCCGCCGAACGCGATGAGCGGGGGGAGGATCCGCACCCGGAACCCGCTCACGCGATCACCGCGTCGGTCTCGGGGTGGCGCCCGACCTCGCCCGTCGCCACCGCGAACGCATCGTCGGTGGCCCCGCCGAGCTGGGCCCGGATCTCGGCCGCGGTCCGCGACACCACGGCGGCGTCCAGGTCGGCGAGGCGGCGAGGCCGCGGCAGGTCCACGGCGACGTCGGCGGCGACCACGGCGGGTCGCGGCGAGAGCACGACGACCCGGTCGGCGAGGAAGACGGCCTCCGGGATGCTGTGGGTCACGAGCACGATCGTGCTGCCGATGCGCTCCCAGAGGCGGAGCAGCTCCACGTTGAAGCGCTCACGGGTGAGGGCGTCGAGGGCGCTGAAGGGCTCGTCGAGCAGCAGGACGGACGGCTCGAGCGCGAGCGCGCGGGCGATCGCGAGGCGCTGCCGCATTCCGCCGGACAGCTCGCCCGGACGGGCCCCGGCCCAGTCGCGCAGGCCGACGAGGCCGAGGAGGTCGCGGGCCCGGCCCTCGCGGGCGGCCCGCTCGTGGCCGGCCACCTCCAGCGGGAAGGCCACGTTGGCGATCGCCGACCGCCAGGGGAGGAGACGCGGCTCCTGGAAGACGAGGCCGACGCGGGCGTCGGGGCCGCTGACGGGGCGCCCCTCGACCTCGACGGCGCCGGCGGCGGCCGGCAGCAGCCCCGCGATCACGCGGAGGAGCGTGCTCTTGCCGCAGCCGTTCGGCCCGACCAGGGCGATGACGGACCGGCGCCCGACCTCGAGGTCGATCCCGCCGAGGACCGGGACCGTCCGGCCGTCGACGGGGAAGGCGAAGCGCAGGCCGGCGAGGCGGATCGCGGGCCCCGATGGCGCCGGCGCCGGCGCGGTGGTCGCTGCCGGCGGGCGGGGCGCGGCGGGCTCGGGCGGGGGCGCGTCGGTCACGGGCTCCTCGACGTCGGGAACGGGCGCGCCGGGTGGCACGTCGCGGTCGAGTCTACATCCGCGTCGGAGGGGTGCCGCGCTCAGTCACCGGGAGGTGACGGGCAGCAAAGCGCCCGAAAGGACCGCCGACCCGGTCGCCTCGCCCCCCTTGCGGGGGACTCGCCACCCTTGCGGGCGGCTGCGGCGCTCCTTGCGGAGCACCTCCCGCTCTTGCGAGCGGGCCCGGCACCTTGCGGCACCGGTGCGACCGTCGGACCGCGCCACCTCCCTTGCGGAAGGGCCGATCCTCCTTGCGAAGGATCCGGCTCCCCTTGCGAGGAGCCCGGCCGCCTTGCGGCGGCACCGCGGTCCGTTCATCACGGCCCCTTCGGGCTGACCGGATCATGGCCCGCCGGGGCCGGCAGCCGCAAGGGGTTCTGTCCACGAGATTGGGGCCGCGGGGTCGGGTTATCCACGCTCCGTCCACGACAGCCGCCGGCGCCATGGGGATGTCGGCCGTTCGGCAGCGCGGACGGCCGCGATCGCAGGCCCCGGGCCGGCCTCGGTCAGGCGACCCGGCGCGAGAAGCCGCAGACCGGGCAGGTCGCGATGCGCGACCGAGCGTCGAGCTCGAGGGTCGTCGGACAGCCGTTCGTGCCGCAGTAGAGGAGCGGATCGCCGGCCTGGCGGCGTCGCCGTCGCCGCGCATCGGAGGCTCGCCCGGCAAGGGCGAGGGGCGCGGCGGGCCGCCGCGCGAGGGAGTGATTGGACATCATGTCCGCTGAGAGCCTTTCCTGGCCGGCCTGCGGCTACGCGCGGGCTCGGCCCATGCAATTGGTGGTCGCCCGGCGAATGCCGAGGCCGGGGTGACCGGGTGGCGACGCGGCGCGGGGAGCGTGGCGTTGGATGCTCGGACCCAGCGCAGGCATCGCCTGAACACACGCAAGGATGGGGCCGGCCCCCGAACCTGTCAAACGTGGGTGCAGATTCGGCAGGTTCGCCGACGCAACCCCGTGCGCGGCGGCCCGTCCGCGGGCATCTGCTACGCTTCGGCGCCGTGACTGACGCCCCTTCGTCCACGCGCCGTGCGGACGACCGGCCGGGCCCCGCCCGCGGCAGGTACCTCCCCGCCCTCCTGACCGTCCTCCTGCCCGGCCTCGGCCACCTCGTCGTCGGGCGAACGCGCCTGGCGGCCGTCTTCGGCCTCCCGCTCGTCCTGCTCGCCGGCATGGCCGCCGGCCTCGTCGCGGCCACCACGACCGACGCGCTCCTCGGGTCGCTCATCGACGATCGGGTGCTCGTGCTCCTGCTCGTCCTCCAGCTGGCCCTCCTCGGCTGGCGACTCCTCGCCCTCGGCTCCGTGCTGGTCGACGCGCGGCTGCCGCGGCTCCGCGTCCGCGATTCCCTGCCCGTGGTCGCCCTGGTCATCCTCGTGGCCGCGCCGCAGGCCTACGCGGGCATCGTGACCCAGGCGGCCCGCGAGAGCGTGAACGCGGTCTTCGCTCCCGGCGCCGCCTCGTCGGGAGCCTGGCGACCGGCGGCCACGCCGGGCACCGACCGGCCGTCGGCGACATCGGCGCCCACCGCGACCCCCGTGGCGGGCCGCGTCAACGTCCTGCTCCTGGGGGTGGACGCCGGCGTCGGACGGCGGACGTTCCTGACCGACACGATGATCGTGGCCTCGCTCGACCCGGTCGCCGGGACCGTGTCGCTCCTCTCCTTCCCGCGGGACCTGGTGGACGTCCCGCTGCCGACCGGCGGCGTCTTCTCGGGCAAGATCAACTCCCTCCTCTCCTACGCGCGCCGGAACCCGGCGGAGTTCCCTGGCTCGAGCGGCGACGGGCACGACGTCCTCATGGCCGCGTTCGGGCAGATGACCGGCCTCGAGATCGACTACTACGCCCAGGTCAACCTCGGCGGCTTCGTGGCCGTCGTCGACACCCTGGGCGGCATCGAGGTCAACGTCGCCCGGGCCTTCTGCGACCCGGGCTATGACGAGTACGGGTTCACCCAGGGCTTCTCGATCACGGCCGGCCGCCACACCCTCAACGGGAACCAGGCGCTGGCGTATGCCCGGGTCCGGAAGGCGGCCGGCGAATCCGACTTCACCCGCCAGGCGCGCCAGCAGGAGGTCCTCTCCGGCATCCGCGACCGCGTGGTCGAGGGGGGCTTCCTGGGCGACCCGGTGGGCTTCCTGCGGGCGATGGGGCAGACCGTGGAGACCAACCTCCCGCGGAGCCTCGTGCCGCGGCTCGTGGAGTACGCCCGGGCGGTGGACCGGGAGCGAACCTACCGGGCGATCGTCACCGGCAAGGGGGTGATCTGGTCGGGGTTCGACACGCGCGGCTACATCCTGAACGGCGACTTCGCGGCGATCCGCGCGCGCGCCGACCGCCTCTTCACGCCTCCGGGAACCCTCCCGCCGGAGGAGCTCCTGGCGCCCAAGCCCGTGGCCGGCCGCTCGTCGGGGAGCGGGGTCGCGGGGTGTCTGCCGGCCGCGACGCCGAAGCCGACGGCGACGCCGAGGCCAGCCTCGACCGCGACGCCGGCGCCCACCCCCGGCGGCGAGCCGACGCCCTCGCCGGACATGAGTCCCACGCCCACCCCCGGCGGCGAGCCGACGCCGTCGCCCGACGCGACGCCGGCGCCCACGCCGGAGCCGACGCCGCAGCCCACGCCGGAGCCGACGCCAGCCCCGTAGAGGCTCGACCGGCCCGGGCCGGCTGGGCGGGCGGCTCGGCGGCCGGCGTGGCGGACCCGGCCCGGAGCGGGGAGCGTCAGTGGGGCCGAAGCGTCATCAGGACGTCGGGGTCGCCCGGGCCCGCCGGCCGGTCGACGTCGTCCATCTCCCAGGTGAGCCGCGAGTCCACGCCGACGATCCCGCCGAGGCCGTGCGTCACCTCGACGATCGTCTCGGCGAGAGAGCGCCGGTCGACCCGTCCCGCGAGCCGGACGACCCCGTCCTCGACCACGACGTGGAACGCGTCGGGCTCCAGGGCGAAGGCGGTCTTGGCCAGGACCTCCTCGCGGACGAGGCGCTCCAGCTCGGCATCCGGCCGGAGATAGGCCCGGACGACATCGGCTCGGGTGACGATGCCGACGAGCCGGCCGCCCTCGACGACCGGGAGCCGGTTGACGCGACGGCCCGCCATCTGCTCGGCGGCGAACTGGAGCGTGTCCGCGGCCTCCACGGTGACGGCCGGGCTCGTCATCGCCTCACCGGCGGTCGTCGCCTCGATCTTGGCGAGCTCGGCCCGGGACTTGCGCGACGTGCCGAAGATCCGCGCCAGCAGCCTGCCGCGACCGCCCACGACGCCCCGCTGCTTGATCACGAAATCCGCCTCGGAGACCACGCCGACGACCGCCCCGGCGGCGTCGACGACGGGCACGCCGCTGATCCCGCGCTCGACCATCAGCGCCGCGACGTCCTTCAGCGGCGTCTCGGGACTCACCGCGGCGACGTTGCGCGTCATCACGTCCCCGACGTTCATCGTGCTCTCCTCGCGTTGTCTGCCACGGTGCCGGGCAGCCCGGGACCCGGCCGGGTCCGCGACGGGCCGATCGTCGCAGATGTCCGCGCGGCCCGGAAGGGGAGATGCGGCCCGCGCTGCCGGGACGTCCGGCCCGGCCCGGCGCTCAGGCCAGCCGGCAGGTGAGGGCCAGGGCGAGGGGCACATCGACGGCGGCATGGGCCGCGAACGGGAGGAGGAGCGACCGCGTCCGGTCGGCGACGACGCCGGCGACCAGGCCGCCGGCCACGATCCCGGCCCACAGGAGCGGTCCCCCGGCCAGGACATCGGCCCCCTGGTGGGCGGACCCGAAGATGAGCGCCTGGGCCAGGATCGCCCCGCCGCGGCCGAGGGCGCCAGCACCCCAGCGCTGGACGGCCCCCCGGTAGGCGGTCTCCTCCAGGGCGGCGTTCGCCACGGCCAGGACGGCCGCCGGGAGGAGCGCCGCGGGCGACGGGATCCCGAGCCGCACCTCTCCGAAGAAGGGCCCGGCGAGCCACGGGCCCGCGACGACGAAGACCGGCACGAGGACCGGGGCGACCACCGCCAGCAGGGTGACGCGGCGGTCGGGCGGGAGCACGATTCCCAGCGTGCGTCGGTCGCCCATGCGAGCCGCGAGGATGGCGATCGTGGCCAGGACGACCGCGGCCTGTGCCACGCGCCGAACCACCGGCGCGACCAGGAGGTCGTCGCAGCCGCCGGGGCTGGCGACCGCCGGGTCCGGCACGAGGCCGATGGCGAGCGCCACCGCGACCGGCAGGACGGAGATCCAGGCGAGCGAGGCTCCGGACGGACGGGCCGCGGGGCGCCCCAGCAGGGCGACACCGGCGACCGCGGCGACGGCCAGCAGGACCGGCAGGCGAAGGACCGGTGCGAGGGCGGACACCGCGACCAGGGCCACCGGGGTCCACGCGGCCGCCATCGTGGTGACGGCGAGGCGGCCGTTCGCGGTGCTCACGGGCGCATCCTGCCCACTGGCGCTGCCGAGGGCACGGGCCGACCGGCCCCTGCCGCCACCCGCGGCCCGACTCCAGGCGGCTGCGGCCCCGACGGAGCACCGTTGCCTCACCGCGCGCGGCCCCACGGGAGCCCACCGCAGCCCGGAGCGCCCGCCCGACACGGGCCGTTGGCCCCTGCCACCGGGGCAGTCCGCTCCCTACCGTGGACGGCGATGATCCAGGATGGCGATCCCTTCGGTGCCTTTGCCACGGTCGTGCTCGGGAACGATCGCGTCCGGCTCGTCGCCTGCCCGGCCCTCGGCGCCCGGGTCCTCTCCCTCGTTGACCGCTGGACGGGGCGCGAGTGGCTGGTCCAGGGCGCGCCCCCGGAGGCAGCCCCCGATGGCACGGCCGCCGGCTGGTCGGGGCGCAACGCGCAATTCACCGGCGAGGCTGCGTTCGGCTGGGACGAGTGCCTGCCGACGGTCGCGCCCTGCCCGGACCCGAACGACCCGGCGGGCCCCCCGCTTCGCGACCACGGCGACCTGTGGGGCCGGGCGGCGGAGGTGACGGGCCAGGGGCCCGTCCTGGAGGCCGCCTGGGCCGGCACCGAACCTCCGTTCCTGTTCACCCGGCGCCTGCGGCTCGACGGGCCGCGGCTCGTGGCGGACTACGAGCTGGAGAATCGCGGCGCGGCCCACCTCCCGGTCCTCTGGTCGATGCACCCGCTCCTCGCCCTGGAACCCGGCGCCCGCGTCGAGGTCGAGGGGCTCGTCTCGGTGCGCGTCGCGTACGCGACCGGGCTGCCGCTCGCGCCGGTCCCCGGCCGCGCTGACTGGCCCGAGACGCCCGGCACGGACGGCCGCCCGCTCCGGCTCGACGTCGTGGCGGAGCCCGGGGCCGGCACGGCCCTCAAGGCGTTCGGCGGCTGGGAGCTCTACGGCAGCTGGGACGCGGCTGGCGGGGAGGGCCTGCCCGGCGCGGCCGCCGTCGTCCAGCCCGACGGCTCTCGCCTGGAGCTGACCTGGTACGCGCCGATCGCCCCCAACCTCGGCATCTGGCTCGACGACGGCGGCTGGCCGCCGCACCCGGAGGCGCCGCGCGTCCAGCACGCCCTGGCGCCCACGACATCGCCCGACGACGACCTGGCGTCCGCGCTCGCGGCGGGCCGGGCGCTCGTGCTGGCGCCCGCCGAGCGGGTTGCCTGGTCGGCGACCCTTCGGGTGCGCGCCCCGGGAGAGCCGCGAGGCGGCTAGTGCCGTGCGTCATTAGTTCATTGACATGGTGTGGGATGATGGGCGCATGCCGTCATCCGCACTCTCCATCAGCGATGAGGATCGCTCGACCCTGACGAGTTGGACGCGGTCGAGCACGGTGCCCGCGGGCCGGGCGGAGCGGGCGGCGATCGTGCTGGCCGTCGCGGACGGGTCGGGGACCTCGGAGGCCGCCCGCAGGCTCGGGGTGTCGCGGCCGACGGTCATCAAGTGGCGGAACCGGTTCGCGGCGCACGGGATCGTGGGCCTCAGGGACGAGCCGCGGTCGGGCCGCCCGAAGCTGGTGGACGACGCTGCGATCATCGCCGCCACCCTGGAGCCGCCGCCCGAGCGCCTCGGGGTGACGCACTGGTCGACCCGGCTGCTGGGCCGCCAGCTCGGGATCGGGGACGCCACGGTGGCCCGGGCCTGGCGCCGGTACCACGTGCAGCCGTGGCGCCGGGGGACGTTCAAGTTCTCGACCGACCCCGAGCTCGAGGCCAAGGTCCGCGACGTGGTCGGCCTGTACCTCGACCCGCCGAGGAAGGCGGTGGTCCTGTGTGTGGACGAGAAGAGCCAGATCCAGGCCCTGAACCGCACCGCCCCGATCCTGCCGCTGCGGCCGGGGCTGCCGGAGAAGGCCACGCACGATTACGAACGGAACGGCACCACGAACCTCTTCGCCGCGCTCGAGGTCGCCACGGGGAGGGTGACCGATCGGTGCTACGACCGGCACGGCAAGGCCGAGTTCCTCGACTTCCTGAAGCGGGTCGCCAGGACCTACCCGCGCCGACGGCTGTGCGTCGTCGTCGACAACTACCACACCCACAAGCACGACGACATCAAGGGATGGCTCGCGAAGCACCCCCGGGTCACGCTTCACTACACGCCAACGTCGGGATCCTGGCTCAACCTCGTCGAGGTGTTCTTCGGCATCATCACCCGGCAGGCGATCCGTCGCGGCTCGTTCGACAGCGTCCCCCAGCTCGTCGCGGCGATCCGGACGTTCATCGAAGGCTGGAACGAACGCTGCCACCCCTTCGCCTGGACCAAGACCGCCGACGAGATCCTGCCCCACGCGACCCGTCAACCCACTTCAGACGCGGGACACTAGCCGTGCGAGGCGGCGAGCCACCCGGCCCGCCGTCTGCGTCCGACGGCGCCCGGCTGCATCCCGTCCGCGCGTTGGGGCGTCAGTCCGAACTGCGGCCGAGCAGGAGGTCGCGTCCGGCCACCAGCGCCCGCAGCTTCGCGACCGCGATCCAGCGCGCGGTCTGGCTGAAGCCGCAGTCCGGGACGAGCGCCAGCCGCTCGACGGGGACGCCCGCCCGCAGGACCAGCTCGGCCCGCTCGGCGACGTCGGCCGCGCTCTCCAGGTACGAGCTCTTCACGTCGACGACGCCGATTGCCAGGTCGAAGCCCCCCGCGGCGAGCTCCGGCAGGACGTCGAGCTCGGTCATCTCGCGGTTGGCGAACTCGAGGACGAGCTCGGCGACGCGGAACTGCCTGAGCTGGTCCAGCACGGGGCGGTAGGTCCGCTTCGCCAGCGGGCGGCCGAGGTAGTTGCCGAAGCAGAGGTGGGCCGCCAACCGGACGCCCGGCGCGCCGAGCGCCGGCGCCACGGCCGCGTTGAGGAGCCCGGCGAAGTCGGCCGGTGCATCCGGGTGGATTGCCGGCGACGGCTCGTCCACCTGGACGAGGGTGACGCCGGCGGCCACGAGGCCCGCGATCTCGGCGGCGAGGATCGGGACGAACGCCTCGGCGGCCGCGACGCGGGTCGGGTAGACCTCGCCCGGCCCCGTCGCCAGGCGCCCCGAGAGCGTGTATGGGCCCGGCAGCGTGACCCGCAGGGGCCGCGCCGTCCGCGTCCGGGCGAAGCGGAACTCGTCGACCACCCCCAGGCCCGCTGGCGCCGCGATCGGTGCCAGGACCGCGAAGCGGTGCTGCTGGTCGTGGGCGCCGGCTCCCAGGCGCCGCGCCGGCTCGAGCGCCCGTAACCCCGTCAGGTGCCGGTAGAACTCGGCGGTGAAGAAGCCGGCCCGCCGCATCTCGCCGTCGGAGACCACGTCGATCCCGGCCGACTCCTGGTCGCGGAGCGCCGTGTCCACCGCGTCGTCGAGCGTCTCCCGGATGTCGTCGGGCCCCATCTCGCCGCGGGCGGCGGCGGCCATCGCGGCCACGAGCCACGACGGGTGGGCGTGCGACCCCACGACGCTCGTGAGGATGGCGGGCGCGGTCATGGGCTGGGCTCCGGTGGGCGGGACCGTGGGTGGATGGTCGTTCGGGATGGGACGCTCATGATGCGCCGCCGGGCGAAGGCGGGGCGAAGGCGAACGCCCGCGCCGGGTTGGCCACGAAGAGGCGTGCCTGCTCAACCGGGCCGATCCCGCGCCCGGCCATCAGGGCGGCGAACGTGCTCAGCAGCCAGGCCAGCCCGGGCGTCCCGCCGTGCACCGTCCAGTGGCCGCGGCGCGCGGCGTCCATCCCGAGGACGACCCGGTCGCCGAAGCCGTCCTCGAAGGCCCATTCGAGGAGCGTCAGCGTGCCGTTCTCGGCGCCCCGCGGCCAGCGGAAGCCCTGGTCGTACTCGACCATCGCGCCGGCGGCGAAGATCTCGCGCTGGTAGCCGCGGTCGACGACCTTGTCGGTGTGGGAGAGGACGACGTGGGCGGGGTCCACGCCGCGGTCGGCCAGGCAGCGCGCCTGGAGCGGGCCCGCCCGTCCTTCCTCGCAGTGGGTCAGGATCGGGACGCCCGTCTGCCGGTGGGTCGCCGCCGCCGCGGCGAAGACCTTCTCCTGGATCGGCGTCAGGCCCTCCGCGCCGCCGGCGACCTTGATGACGCCCGCCCGGTGCGGCGTCCGCCGGACGACGGGGCCCCCGTAGTCGTTGGCGTCGATCCCGTCCGTCACGTCGGCGGCAAACAGCGCGGCGATCTCCTCGCCGTCGAGCAGGGCGCTCCAGTGGCGGTCGTGGTAGTAGCGCTCGTGGTGGAGCCCGGTCGGCGCGATCACGTGGACCCCGCTTCGTCGGCTGATCTCGGCGAGCGTTGCCGCATTGCGGCCGCAATCGGCCGGCATCGCGTCGACTACCGCCCTCAGGCCGAGCGCGCGGGCCGGCGCCAGCTCGGCCACGGCGTCGTCGGCCGAGTCGAGGCGGAAGTCGGGGAAGAGCTGGACGGGTCGACCGCCGTCGATCACGAGGTGCTCGTGGGCGTACGTCACCCCGAGGTCGGCGACGTCCACGTCGCCGAGCACCGTGCGGACGAACGGCATGGGTCAGCCTCCGGGCAGGGATGCGGTCGCCGCGCGCGTCATCGTCCCGCCGGCCCAGCGGCGGTCACCGACCAGCCGCCGTCGACCGCGAGGACCTGGCCCGTGACGTGGCGAGCCTCGTCGGACAGGAGGTAGACGGCCGCGTGGGCGATCTCGTCGGGGAGGAGGAGCCCGCCGGCGAGCGGCTGCTTGCGGGCGGCGAAGGCCGCCGAGGCGGGGTCCTCCGCGGCGCGGGCGGACATCGGCGTCGCGACGAGGCCGGGCGCCACCGCGTTGACCCGGATCGCCTGCGGGGCATAGTAGGCGGCGGTCGTCGTGACGAGGGCGTCGATGGCGCCCTTCGCGGCGGCGTAGGCGTGGGTGGCGAACAGCTCGGGCACCGGGTGGCGGGCGAGGACGCTCCCCACCAGCAGGAGCGCGCCTCGGCTGCCTGCGGCGTTCGGCTCCTGTCCCAGCATCCGGCGTACGACCGCCCGGGCGACCAGGAACTGGCTCACCAGGTTCAGGTCGAGGGTCCGGGTCCATCCGTCGAGAGTCAGATCGTGCAGGGGCCCGTCGCCGAAGCGACGGCCGGATCCGCCCGCCACGCCGAAGAGGCCGTCGAGGCGGCCGAAGCGGGCGACGGCGGCCTCGACCGCGGCGTCGACCTGGCCCTCGTCGGTCAGGTCGGCGGCCCGATGGGCGGCCGTGCCGCCGGCGTCGGCGATCTCCGCGACCAGCCCGGCGCAGTGCTCGGCGGTCCGCGACGTGACGAAGACCCGCGCCCCCTCCGCCGCGAAGCGGCGGGCGCCGGCCGCGGCGATCCCTGTCGACCCGGTGACGAGGATGACCCGGTCGTGCAGGCGTCCCATCGGCATCGTCCTCTCGCCCGTCCTCCCTGGTCCGCCGCCGGCCGCGATCGCGCCGCCGACCTTCGGTGCTGCGACCGCCCCGCGGCATGGGCCGGGCGGCGAGATCAGCCCCGGGCGGGCGACCGCAGCTCGAGCGGCCCCGGTCCTGCCGCCGCGGGGCGGCCGCGCCGCTCCCTGCGCACCATGATCGCATCCGCGCCGCGATACGCCGCCAGGAAGGCGGCGACGGTCGTCGCCACGACGTAGACCCACCACGCCCACGGCGATGACGTGTCGGTCCCGCTCATGATGCCGTGTGCCGTCGTGAGCGCGAAGGCGAGGAACGTGACGTAGTGGAGGATCCGCCAGGCGCGCTGGCCGATCCGGCGCCGGACGTAGAAGCTCCCCGTCACGATCGCCACGAGGTAGAGCGCAAGCTGTCCGACGCCCACCCAGAGCGGCCGGTACGGAGAGGCGAACGGGACGAGCATCTCGACGAAGCCGAGCGGCTGGGTCGCGTCGAGCCCGAGGAGCGCCACGTGGATGCCGGCCAGGCCGAGCCCGATCGCCGACAGGTCCTGGTGCAGGGCGAACGTCACCGGTCGATGGGCGATCGCATCGAGGATCTTCGTCGAGAGCAGGAGGCCGTAGATCACGGAGCCCGCGATGGCGAAGTAGGAGAGGAAGCCGATGATCCGGGTGGCCACCCAGGGGAAGCGCTCCGGGGCGCTCGTTGCAAGGCGGAGGAGCCCGTCGACCGCGAACGGCATCGTCGTGCCGAGCACGATCCCGACGGCCACGGCAAACAGGCCCCAGCGGACCAGCGTCGTGCGCGGGGAGAGGCCACGGTAGGTCATGCCAGGAACCTCGAGGTCCGCGGAAGCGCGATCGCCTGGCCATTATCGAGGAGCACGACCGCACCGAGGGCGCCGCCGCGCTCGACGAGGTCCAGCCCGGCGGCGGCGCCGAGGATGACGATCGTCTTGGCCCAGGCCTCCGCCTCCCGCGCCGACCGGGCGATGACCGTGGCCTGGACGACGTCGGAGCGGGCCGGCGTGCCGGTGGCGGGATCGATGAGATGGTGCCGGGCATTCCTGCCGGACCCCCAGCGGTGGACGCTCGTCCCGGACGTGGCGACGCCGTAGGCCCGCTCGCCGAGCGGCCCTCCCGGCAGCGTGAGGACCCCGAGGACAGCAGCCTCGTCGCGTGGGTCGCCGATCCCGACCTCCCACGACGCGCCGGGCGCGGCCCGGACCGCGATGTCGCCGTCGGCGTCGACGAGGGCGCCCGGCGAGCGCAGCCGGGCGAGGGCCCGGTCGGCCAGCCAGCCCTTGGCCACGCCATCCAGGTCGAGGCGAACGCCGGGCGCCCGGGCGACCACGGCCGACCGGTGGCGGCGGCTCGCGGACAGGCCCCAGCGCCTGACGTCCGGGGCCCAGGCCGCCGGCGGCAGGTCGCCTGCCACCCGCTCGCCCCCGGTCCCGTGCTCCGCGCGCAGGCGCGCGGCGAGAAGCGACACGTCGACGACACCGGCCGTGAGATCGCCCGCCTCGAGCGCCCAGCAGAGCGCAGCGGCGAGCGTCGGCCCCACGGCGACGCGCGCCCCCGGGTCGCCGTTGAGCCGCATGAGCTGCGAGGCCGGCTCGTGGCGCGTCAGCATCGCGGCCCAGGTCCGCACCCGGGCCGCCACCCGGCGCATCTCGTCTTCCGCCGCCGCCGCGTCGGGCGCCGGGGCGTCCACGTGGATCTCGAGACGACCCCCCATCGCGCGCGCCCGGTAGGCGAGACGGGTGAGCGGCGCTCCGGTGCCGATCGGCGCCCGGGCGGGCCCGCCGGCCGCCGCGGGCGACCCGATCACGGCTTGACGACGCGCCCGGACTGGGTCGTCGTGACGACGACCGTCCTGGGCTTCGCGACCGGCGCCGGGAGCTTCGTGACCAGGACGTTCGGACCGGCGTTCGCCGGCGCGGGAACGCCGGGCGGGAGCTTCACGACGCGGGTCACGTGCTTGAGGATCGGCACGTCGGCGGGCGAGTCCTGCTGGACCGTCACCACGGCGGCGCTGGCCGGGACGGCCGACGTCGAGATCGTCGCCAGGAGCGCCGACAGCGCCGCGAGCCCCCCGGCGGCGAGCGCGAACCGCATTGGCCGTGGGTCGGGACGGGAGTGGGCCGGCCGGGCTGCGGCTGCAGGCCCGGCGTGCCTGGGCACGGGGTTCTGGCGGATCGACATCTCAGTCGTCGCCCTCCTGCTCGCTCTCGTGCTCGCCCTCGCCACCGCCGCCGCCCGCCACGACGCGGCGGACCACGACGGGGGCAACCGGGACCGGTGTCGGCGTCACCTGGTAGACGGTGGTCACCACCGTCTGGGCCGGCGGGGTCGGGTCCGCGGGCAGAGTCACGACGATGGTCGCGACGGCCGCCGCGGGCGCGACGGGCGCGGCCGGGCCGCCGAGGCTGACGGCCGCGCCGAGCGTGAGGGCAGCCGCCAGCCCCGCCACGACGAGCGCGGACCGCCGTGGTCCCGATCGGCGAGAGGGGTTCGAGACGGGCATGGCTGGCTCCATTCGTGCCACGACGGGTCCTGCCCCCGTCGCCTGGGGGCGGGTGTCGATGGAAGCCATGCTCGCGCCCGCGCCTGAGCCCGGCCTGTGGCGGTTGTGAGGGATGTCACAGGAAGGCCGCGCGGCCGTTGACGGCGGCCGGGCGGGCCCGGAGGATGGGGCCATGCGGATCCTGGTGGTCGAGGACGAGCCCAAGATGGGCCAGCTCGTCCGGCGCGTCCTCACCTCCGAGCACCACGTCGTCGACCTGGCGCCGGACGCGGTCGCCGCGCTCGGCCTGGCGGCGCCGGGTGGCGAGCCCTACGACGTGCTCGTCCTGGACCGCATGCTGCCGGACCTCGATGGTCTCGAGCTGCTGCGCGTGCTCCGCAGCCGGGGTGTGACGTCGCCCGCCCTCATGCTCACCGCCCTCGGGTCGGTGGGGGAGCGGGTCGCGGGTCTCGACGCCGGCGCGGACGACTACCTCGCCAAGCCGTTCTCGTTCGCGGAGCTGGTGGCCCGCGTCCGGGCCCTGGGTCGCCGGGCGACGGCGCCGACCGCTCCGCGCCTCGCGGTCGGCGACCTGGAGCTGGACGAGGAACGCCACGTGGCGCGGGTGGGCGATCGCACCGCGGACCTGTCCGCCCGCGAGTTCGCTCTCCTGGCGTACCTCATCAGGAACGAGGGCCGTGTCGTCAGCCGACGCCAGATCCTCGACGCGGTCTGGGGCGCCGAGCCCGACGTCTACTCGAACGTGGTCGACCTGTACGTCTCGTACTGCCGGCGCAAGCTCGCCGAGCTGGGCCGGGCCGGCCTCCTCCGCACCGTCCGCGGCGTCGGCTACACCCTGCGCGGAAGCCCGTGACCCGCACGCGGCCGGTGAACGGCACGCCGGCCGACCCGCTCCTCGCCGCGACGAGACGGCGCCTCGCGGTCACGACGCTCCTGCTCGTCGGGACCCTCGTCGTCCTCCTCGGGGCCGCGGCAGCGGTCCTCGGGCTGCGGGCGCTCGACGACGCCGTCGACCACGCCCTCGACCAGGCGGCGACGGCGGAGGCTCGACGGCTCGTCGGCGAGGTGCCGGCCGGCGGCGAGGACGAGCGGGACGAGCGATCTCCACAGGTCTCTGACACCTTTTTCCTCGTGCTCGACCCGCAGGGCACGGTGGTCCAGAACCCGTCGAGCGTGCCCCTCGGCGGCCTGCCCGACGAGGCGGCGGTCCGGGCTGCCCGCACGGCCGGCAGCGACCTCCGGACCGTCCACGTCGCGGCCGGCCTCGTCCGCCTCGAGACGGTGGCCATCGGTGCCCCATCCGCGCCCGAGGGCTGGGTCCAGGCCGGGTACGTCCTGGCGCTGCACGACGAGCAGTCGCGCAGCCTCGTCGTGGCGATCGCAGCCGCGGGCCTCCTGGGCCTGCTCGGGACCGCGCTCGTCGCCTTCTGGATCACCGGGCGCGCGCTCGTGCCGATCCGGCGCGCCTTCGCGACCGAGCGGCGCTTCGTGGCGGACGCGTCGCACGAGATCCGGACGCCCACCGCGATCATCCGGGCCTCGGCCGAGGTGCTCGGGCGGGAGGGGCTCGTGCTGCCCGGCGGGCGCGAGCTCGCCGACGACATCGTGGCCGAGGCGGATCGGCTGGGGCGGCTCGTCGAGGAGCTGCTCGCCCTGGCCGCTTCCGAGCGCGGGGCACTGGCCGCCGAACGGCGGCCCATCGACCTGGCCGAGGTTGCCGCGGCGACCGTGCGACGCTCCGGTCCGCTCGCCGCGGAGCAGGGGTTCGTCCTGGCGGGCCCGGCCGGGGACCTCCCCGCCCTGCCCGTGCTCGGCGACAGGGACCGGCTGGTGCAGCTCCTGCTCGTCCTGATCGACAACGCCTTCCGGGTCTCGCCTCCCGGCGGGCACGTCGCGGTCACCGTCGCGCGAGCCGGGCGGCGCGCCCAGGTCGCCGTCGCCGACCGGGGACCCGGCGTCCCGCCGGACCAGCGCGAGCGGATCTTCGAGCCGTTCGCCCGCCTGCCGGGGGGCCGCCGGGAGGATCGCGGGAGCGGGCTCGGGCTCGCGATCGCGCGCCAGATCGCCGAGATCCACGGGGGGACGCTGACGGTCGACGAGGCCCCCGGCGGCGGGGCCCACTTCGTGCTCGAGCTGCCCCTGCACTGAGTCGCACCGGCGCCGGGCGGCGTCCGGGCGCAGCCGGGCGGAGGCGACGTATAGTGAACAAACCGACCGGTCGGTCGGTCGATCGTTGGCGGCAACGGGCGGCAGGGCGGAGGCGCGGACGCGGGGCCATGGGCGACGAGCGGCGGCAGTCGGCGCAGGCCGAGAAGAGCCGGACGAGGCGCGAGCAGATCCTCGACGCCGCCTTCAACACGTTCGCGAAGCGGGGCTACCGGGACACCGCCGTGGACGACATCGCCGCCGCCGCCGATACGTCGAAGGGCGGCGTCTACTTCCACTTCCGCACGAAGGAGGCCATCTTCCGCGAGCTGATGCGGACGACGGCCGACCGCCTGGCGGCGAAGGTCGACCGGGCCGTCGCCGGCGAGACCGACCCGATCGCGAAGGCGGACGCGGCGCTCCACACCGTCCTGACCACGTTCGCCGGGCACCGGACGATGGCCCGCCTCCTCTTCCTCGACGCGCTCGGGGCGGGGCGGGCCTTCAACGCCGAGACCAACGAGCTGCACGACCGCTTCGCGCGCCTCATCGCCGGCTACCTCGACGAGGCGATCGCCGACGGCTCGATCCCGCCGCTCGACACCGCGATCGTCGGGGTGGCCTGGTTCGGCGCCCTCAACGAGGTCGTTGCCCGCTGGCTGCTGGCCGACGACCCCGGCCACCTCGAAGACGCCTACCCGACCCTCCGGGCGGTCCTCCTGCGGAGCGTCGGCGTTCCCGAGGAACGGATCGCGGCCGTCGGCGCGCCGGGAGGGGCCCGGTGACGGTCGCCGACCGGCCCGCCGCCGCCCTCGTCGCGGCGGACCTCGCGACTGCGCTCGACGCCCTCCCGGCTGGCGAGCGGGGCGTCCTGCGCACCGCGACCGTGCCCTGCCGGGACCTCGACGCGATCGCTCTCTTCGCCGCCGCGCGCGAGCTCGACCTGGAGGCCGCCCTCTGGCTCGAGCCGTCGGAGGGGACGGCGATCGTCGGGATCGGTCGCGCCTGGGCGGTCGCGCCGGACGGTCCCGCGCGGTTCACGTCCGCCGGCCGATCCTGGCGGGAGCTCCTCGCGCGGGCGGCGTCGGCGGGCGAGACTGCCGTCGGCTCGCCGTTGCCGCGCGGTGCCGGCCCGGTCCTCCTCGGGGGGCTCGGCTTCACCGGGCGCATTCCGGCAGCCGACGACCCGTGGGCGCCGTTCGGGCCGGCCTCGCTGGTGCTCCCCGAGCTCGCGTTCGCCCGCACCGCCGGCGGCGCCTTCGTGACGGCCGCGACGACTGCCGGTGGGGGATCGGCGGCGCGCGCCCTGGCCCGGCGCTGGGAGGCGCTCGCGGCCCGGGCCCGGGAGCTCGCGCCTGCCCAGGGCGCGCTGGTGGCGCGCCCGGCCGCCGCTCCGCTCGCCACCACCGGCGAGCAGCCGGATCGCGCCGCCTGGGACCGGCTCGTCGGCCTCTTCGCGGGCGCGGTGGGGCGCGGGCGCATCGACAAGGCCGTCCTCGCCCGGCGGGTCGACCTTCGCTCCCCCCTTGAGCTGGACCCCGTCAACGCCCTCCGGCGCCTCGCGGCCGCGGGGCAGGAGAGCACGACGTTCGCCTTCGTCCGCGGCGGCGCCACGTTCCTGGGGGCGACCCCGGAACGGCTGGCCCGGACGGAGGGGCGCGCCTTCCGCACCGCGGCGATCGCCGGCTCTGCGCCGCGCGGCGAGGATGCCCTCGAGGACGCCCGGCTGGCGGCCGGGCTGCTGGCGAGCGACAAGGACCGCGAGGAGCACGCCGTGGTGGTGACGATGCTCCGCGATGCCCTCCGGCCCATCGTGGAGCGACTGGACGTCGCGCCCGCCCCGGGGATCCTCGCGCTGCGCCACGTCCAGCACCTCGTCACCCCGATGGAGGGCATCCTGCGCGACGAGACCGGGATCCTGGCTCTCGCCGAGCTGCTCCACCCGACGCCCGCGGTCGGCGGCGAGCCGCGCGAGGCTGCCCTCGCCCTCATCGCCGAGCACGAGGGCTTCGAGCGCGGCTGGTACGCCGGGCCCGTGGGCTGGCTTGGCGCGGACGGCGACGGCGAGCTGATGGTGGCCCTCCGCTGTGGCCTGGTGGAGGGGCAGCGGGCGACGCTCTTCGCGGGATGTGGCATCGTCGCCGACTCCGATCCGGCCCGCGAGTGGGAGGAGTCGCGCATCAAGCTGCGCCCGGTCGCCTCGGCCCTGGGGCGCCTCGAGGGGGGCGACCGATGACCGACCTCGCCGCCCTGCGCGGCTTCGTCGAGGCGCTGGTCCGGGCGGGCGTCGGCGACGCCGTCATCTGCCCGGGGTCGCGCTCCACGCCGCTTGCCCTCGCCCTCCGGGCCCACCCGGGCATCACCGTTCGGGTCCTGCTCGACGAGCGGAGCGCGGGCTTCTTCGCCCTCGGCATGGCCAGGGCCGGGCGGCGGCCCGTGGCGGTCCTGACCACCTCGGGCACGGCCGCGGCCAACCTCCTGCCGGCGGCCGTCGAAGCCTCGCTGGGCCGCGTCCCGCTGATCCTCCTCACTGCCGACCGGCCGGCCGAGCTGCGCGACCGCGGGGCCGCCCAGGCGATCGACCAGGTCCGCCTCTTCGGGGCGCACGCGAAGTGGTTCGCCGAGCTTCCGCTCCTCGACGGCGAGGACGTGACGGCGCGCCACGTTCGCTCGGTGGCGGCGCGCGCCGTGGCGACGGCGCTCGCCGGACCGGCCGGCCCCGTCCACCTGAACGTCCCGTTCCGCGAGCCGCTCGTGCCGGACGGCCCGCTCGGGCCGCTCGAAGGCGAGCAGGCCACCACCGTGATCGGCGGCCGGCGCGCGCTCGCCCAGGACGACGTCGAGCGCCTCGCCGGCAGCCTCGCGCGCGCGAACCGGGGCCTGATCGTCGCCGGGCCGCAGGACGACCCCGCGCTCCCGGCGGCGCTCGCTCGACTTGCCGCCGCCCTCGACTGGCCCATCCTGGCCGACCCGCTCTCGCTGGCCCGCTGCGGCCCCCACGATCGCTCCCGCGTGGTCGCGCGCGCGGACCAGCTCCTGCGCCCGGGTCCCTGGGCCGCGGCACATGCGCCGGGGCTCGTCCTGCGCTTCGGCGCGATGCCGACGTCCAAGCCGCTCCTCACCCTCCTCGAGGCGGAACGGCCGGCCCAGGTCGTGGTGGACGGCGACGGCGGCTGGCGCGAGGCGGCCATCGTGCCCACGACGTTCGTCCACGCCGACGCGGCCGGCACGGCCGGCGTCCTGGCGGACGCGCTCGGCACGGGCGACCGCCGCGCAGGCGCGAGCCGCCTCCGGCCCGTTCCGGCCCGCGGACGACCATGGCTGGACGCCTGGCTGACCGCTGACCGCGCGGCCGATCGCGCCCTGCGCGGCTGGCTGGCCCGCACGACCGAGGCGGGCGAGCCGTTCGAGGGCGCGCCCTTCGCCCACCTCGCCGACCTGCTGCCCGACGGCGGGATCCTGTGGGCCGGGAGCTCGATGCCCGTCCGGGACATGGACGCCTGGCTCCCCGGCGGCCCGCGGGCCATCCGGCCGCTGGCGAACCGGGGCGCGAACGGGATCGACGGCGTCGTCTCGTCCGCCGTCGGCGCGGCTGCGACCGGGGCGGCCGTCGCCCTCGTGATCGGCGACCTGGCCCTCCTCCACGACCTCTCCGGCCTCGTCGCGGCCCGCCTGCACCGCCTCTCTGCGACGATCGTGGTCGTGAACAACGACGGTGGCGGGATCTTCTCGTTCCTCTCCCAGGCGACGACCGCCCGGCCCGACGCGGGGCTCCCGGCCCACTTCGAGGAGCTCTTCGGGACCCCCCACGGGATCGACCTCGGCCCGCTGGTCACGGCGCTCGGGGCCGAGCATCGGGCCGTCGCGGCCGGCGGGCTGCGGGCGGCCCTCGAGGCGTCGCTCGGCGCTCCGGGCCTGCGCGTCCTGGAGCTGCGCACGGACCGGGCCCGGAACGTCGCCCTCCACCGCGAGGCGGCGGCCGCGGTCGCGGCGGCGCTCGACGAGCTCCTCGCCGCGGACGGGGAGGCTCCCCGTTGAGCGAGCGGCTGTGCCTGCAGATCGCGGGGATGACCTGGACGGTGCGCGTCGCGGGGAGGGGCCGCCCGGTCCTGTTCCTGCACGGCTTCTCCGGGAGCGGCCTCTCCTGGGCCGGGATCGCCGGCCTGGGCGGTCGGGTGCGGGCCATCGTTCCCGACCTGCCCGGCCACGGCGGCACCGGCTGGGAGGCCGTCCGGCCAGCCGTCTCCGTCGCGGACTCCGGCGCAGCGGCCGCCGCGGCCGGCGAGCCGGATCGGCGTCCCCGCGCCTCCGTGGAGCGGACGGCCGACGACCTGGCGGCGATCGTCCGTCGCCTGGGCGCCGAGCGACTGGACGTCGTGGGCTACTCGCTGGGCGCCCGCATCGCGCTGCGGCTGGCGGTCGCCCACCCGGAGGCCGTCGACGGGCTTGTCCTGGAGGCGCCGTCCGCCGGGATCGCCGATCCCGCCGCCCGCGCCGCCCGCGCGGCCGCGGACGCGGAGCGGGCCCGACTCGTCGTTGGCGAGGGGGTCGAGGCCTTTGCCGCCCGCTGGGAAGCCGAGCCGATCCTCGCGGGTGAGGCCGCCCTGCCCGCCGACGTGCGGGCCCGCCAGGCCGCGATCCGCCGTTCGCAGGCGCCGCTCGGCCTGGCCGCCTCCCTGGTCTACGCGGGCCAGGGGGCCATGGAGCCGCTCCACGACCGGCTGGCCACCGTGACCGCCCGGACCCTCGTCATCGCGGGTGCCGACGACCCGGCGCGAGCCCGGGCCGAGAAGGTCGCCGCCGCGATCCCGGGCGGGCGGCTGGCCCTGGTCGCGGGCGCCGGCCACGCCCCCCACCTCGAACGTCCCGACCGCTTCCACGCCCTCCTCTTCGCGTTCCTCACGGAGGCTGCCGCATGACCCCGCCCGCCACCCCCGTCACGTGGACCGCCGTCCGGGAGTACCGCGACATCCGCTGCGAGCGCTCCGGGTCCGGGATCGCCAAGGTCACCATCAACCGCCCGAAGGTCCACAACGCCTTCCGGCCCCAGACCGTCGCCGAGCTGATCGACGCCTTTGCCCGCATCCGCGACGACCCCACGATCGGCTGCGTCCTCCTGACCGGCGCGGGCGAGAAGGCCTTCTGCTCGGGCGGCGACCAGGCCTACAAGAGCCATGCCGGCGGCTACGTCGGCGACGACGGGATCGCCCGCCTCAACGTCCTGGACCTGCAGCGCCAGATCCGCTCCCTGCCGGTCCCCGTCATCGCCCTCGTCAACGGCTTCGCGATCGGGGGCGGCCACGTCCTCCACGTCGTCTGCGACCTCTCGATCGCCAGCGAGAACGCCGTCTTCGGCCAGGTCGGCCCTCGGGTCGGCTCGTTCGACGCCGGCTTCGGCGTCGGCCTCCTCGCCCGCCTGGTCGGCGACAAGAAGGCGAAGGAGATCTGGTTCCTCTGCCGCCGCTACGACGCCGCCGAGGCGCTCGCGATGGGGCTCGTCAACAAGGTGGTGCCCCTGGCCGACCTCGAGGCCGAAGGGGTCGCCTGGGCCCAGGAGATCCTGGCCATGAGCCCGACGGCCATCCGCTTCCTCAAGTCAGCCTTCCTCGTCGCGACCGACGGGCTGGCCGGGCTCCAGGAGTTCGCCGGGAACGCGACCGGCCTCTACTACACGACCGACGAAGCGCACGAAGGCTCGCGGGCCTTCCTCGACAAGCGCGCTCCGGACTACTCGAAGTACCCGCGGCGGCCGTGACCATCCCCGCCACGCCGGCTGCCCCGGTGCCGTCGGCCGTGCGCACCTGGCTCCTCGCGATCCGCCCGGCGACGCTCCCCGCGGCGGCGTCGGGCGTCGTCGTGGGCCTCGGTGCCGCCCTCGCGGTCGGGACTCCGTTCCGGCTCGACACCGCGGCGGCCTGCCTGGCCGTCGCCCTCCTCCTCCAGGTGCTCGCCAACCTGGCCAACGACCTCTCCGACTTCCGCCGCGGCGCGGACACGCCCGACCGCGCGGGGCCGACCCGGGTGGCCGCCGCGGGCCTCGTCAGTGAGCGCCGCCTCGAGGTCGCCATCGCGATCGTGATCGCCCTCGCCGGCGTCGTGGGGCTCTGGCTCGTCGTCGTCGGCGGCCCGGCACTCCTCGTTCTCGGCGGCCTGGCCATCGTGGCCGCCCTGGCCTACACCGGCGGCCCGTTCCCCTACGGCTACCGGGCCCTCGGCGAGGTCTTCGTGTTCGTCTTCTTCGGGCTGGTGGCCGTGGTCGGGACCGCGTACCTCCAGGCCCTGCGCCTCGAGCCGGTCTTCGTCGCGGCGGCGATCCCGGCCGGCGCCCTCATCACGGCGATCCTCGTGGTCAACAACCTGCGCGACATCCCGACCGATGCCGCCGCCGGCAAGCGGACGCTTGCCGTGATCCTGGGGCGTCGCCGGACGGCAATCGAGTACGGGCTCCTGCTCGGCCTGGCGTACGCCGTCGCGGTGCTGGCCGTGCCGCTGGGCCTCGGCGTCCGCTGGGGCCCGCTGGCGCCCGCCGTCGCGCTGCCCCTGCTCACCGTGCCGATGGCCGCGCCCCTGCTGCGGACGGTGCGCCGGTTCGGCGAGCCCCGGGAACTCAACGCGGCGCTGAAGGGGACGGCCCGCCTGGCTCTTGCCTTCTCGCTCCTCTTCGCGGTGGGCCTGGCGCTCGGCGGGCTTCGCTTCGACGGGCCCGGCGCATGAGCGTCGACCCGGCGGCGCTGCGGGCGCTGCTCGAGGCCGTGCCGGTGGCGCGACTCTCCGCCGTTCGCGTGCGCGTGCCCTTCCGGCGGCCGTTTGCCACGGCGACCGGGATGTGGCTCCATCGCGAGGCGTGGATCGTCCTCCTCGTATCGACCGACGGGCGGGTCGGCCTCGGCGAGGCGGTCCTCGAGCCCGACGCCACCGAGGTGGAGGAGACGATCCTGGCCCGCGTGATCCGCGAGACGGCCGGCCGCGCCCACGGCGGCGACCTGCCGGATCCCGAGGAGCTCGAGCTGCTGGGGGGGCCGGGCCGCGCCTTCCGGGCGGCCCTCGACGGGGCTCGCCTCGACCTCGCGACGGCCCTCGACGCGGCCCCCGTCCCGGTCAACGGGACGATCGGGTTCGCGGGCCCCCGGGAGGGCGCCGAGGCGGCCCTCCAGGCGATCGAGGCCGGCTTCACGACCCTCAAGCTCAAGGCGGGGGCGGAGCGGGAGACGGAGGACCTCGTGGCCCGGGTGCGGGCGATCCGCAAGGCCGTGGGGCCCGACGTGCGGCTGCGGGTCGACGTCAACGGGGCGTGGGACCTCCCGACGGCCGAGGAGCGCCTGGACGCGATCGCGCGCTTCGACATCGAGTACGCCGAGCAGCCCCTCCCCGCGGACGACAGCGCCGGGGCGGCAGAGCTGCGGCGACGGGTCGGTGTGCCGATCGCCGCCGACGAGGCCGTCTACGCTCCCGTCGCGGCCCGCCGGCTCCTGGCGGACGGTGCCGCCGACGTCCTGGTCGTGAAGCCGGCCCGGGTCGGGGGGCCGGTCGCCGTCGCCGAGATCGGGGACGCGGCACGGGCCGCGGGCGTCCCGGTGGTGCTCTCGACGCTGTTCGAGACGGGGATCGGGATCGCGGCGGCGCGCGCGTCCGTCGGCGGCCTGCCGGGCGGCCTGGCGCACGGCCTCGCCACGGCGGGCCTCCTCGAGCACGACCTGCTCGTGTCGCCGTTCGCGGTCGACGGCGGCCAGATGACCCCGCCGGGCGGCGCGGGGGCGGGCGGCCTGGGGATCCTGCTCGACGACGGGGCGCTGCGGCGCTTCGCGGTCGAGGCGGTCGAGGCCGCCGAGTGATCCCGGCGTCGAGCCTGCCGCTCGCGATCCGGCGCCACGCCGCCGCCCGACCGCTGGCCCTCGCGATCCGGGACGCGGTCGGCGACCACTCCTTCGGCGCGCTCGACCGCGCCGCCGACGCCGCCGCGACGGCCCTCCGGGCGTCGGGGATCGCCCCGGGCGACCGGGTCGCCCTGCTTGCGGCCCCGTCGGGCGAGGCGATCGCGCTGCTCGGCGGGATCGCCCGGGCGGGCGCGGTGGCCGTCCCGCTCGGCACGCGCCTGACCCGGCGCGAGATCGCGGCCGCCGTGGCGGAGACGGCCCCGGCCCTCCTCGTCCACGATGCGGACCTCGCCGACGTCGCCGCCGGCCACGGGGTGCCGGCGCTCGCGCCCGCCGCGCTCGCCGCCCGGGCGACCGGGGCCCCACCGCGGAGCGTCGACGTCGACCCGGACGCGCCGGCCGTCGCGATCCTCACCTCGGGCACGACCGGCCGCCCGAAGGCCGCGCTCCTCTCCCATCGGGCCCTCGCCGCGAGCGCCGCGGCGTGGACGGCCGCCCTGCCGCCGGCGACGGGCTGGCTCCTCTGCCTGGGCCTCGCCCACGTCGCGGGGCTGGGCGTGGCATGGCGCGCCCTCGGGGCCGGGCTGCCGCTGCACGTCGCCGCCGGCTTCGATCCGGAGGCCATCCTCGCGGTCCTCCACGGCTCCCGATGCCCCGAGCCACTGCTCGCTCGTGCCGGTCCAGCTGGCGCGCCTCCTCGCCGCCGCCGGCCCGGCCGCCGAGGCCACCGTCGGCCCGGACATCGCCGCCCCGCGCCGCCCTCCGGGCCGTCCTGCTCGGCGGCGCGCCGATCCCGCCGGACCTGGTCCGCCGGGCGACGGCGGCCGGCTGGCCCGTCGTCCCGACCTACGGCCTCACCGAGGCGGGCTCCGGCGTCACGGCGCTCCCCCCGGACGAGGCCGCCGCCTGCCCGGGCTCCGCGGGGCGCCCGCTGCCCGGGGTGATGCTCCGGGTCGCCGGGCCGGGCCCCGACGGGGTGGGGGAGATCGAGGTGCGGACGCCCGCCGCGTTCTCGGGCTACCTGGGCCGCGCCGCGGAGAGCGCCGCCGCCTTCTCGCCCGACGGCTGGCTGCGGACGGGCGACCTCGGCCGGCTCGACGCCGCCGGGCGCCTGTTCGTCGCCGACCGGCGCGACGACCTGGTCGTCTCGGGCGGCGAGAACGTCTCCCCGGCCGAGGTCGAGGCGGTCCTCGCCGCCCATCCGGCGATCGCCGACGCCGGCGTTGCCGGTCGCCCCGATCCCGCCTGGGGCGCCGTGCCGGTCGCCGGCATCGTGCTCCACGCGGGCGTCCAGGATCCCGGCGACGACGCCCTGCGGGCCTGGTGCCGCGATCGGCTGGCCCCGGCCAAGGTGCCCGCGGCCTTCGTCCGCCTCGCCGCGCTCCCCCGAACGGCCGCCGGCAAGCTCCGGCGGCGCGACCTGCGCGACGCGTTGACCCCGTTCGTCGTCCTCCTTCACGCCACGCTCTCCACCGGCCGCCAGCTCGCGCCGCTCGCGCGGGCCCTCGCCGCGACCGGCGACCTGCGCGTCGCGGCTCCCGACCGGCTCGGCAGCGGGGAGCGCCGCCTCGACCCGCCGCGCGCCGTCGCCGTGGCCGAGCACGTCGCCGACCTCGCCGCCCTCCTCGACGCCGAGGGGGTGGGTCGGGCGATCCTCGTGGGCCACAGCTTCGGCGGCGTCGTCGCCCTGGAGGCCGCCGCCCGGCTGCCCGAGCGGGTCGCCGCGGTGGTCGCCTACGAGCCGCCCTACGAGCCGCTCGCCGGGCCGGCAGTTCGGCCGTTCTTCGCCGTCGTCGCGCGCGAGGTCGCGGACGCCCAGGCGCGGGACGGCGGCGCTGCAGCCGCGCGCGCCTTCCTCGAGCGGGTGGCCGGACCGGGGGCGTGGGCGGCGATGCCCGACCGGACGCGGGCCTTCCTGGCCGGGGAGGGCGGCGGCGCGGTCGCCGACGCCGCGATGGACGGCCTCGACCCGGCCGGCCTCGGACGGATCGGTTGCCCGGTCGTGATTCTCACGGGTGGTGCCTCGGAACCGTTCTACGCCCCGATCGCGGCGGCGCTCGCCGCTCGCATCGTTGGCGCGCGCCTGATCGGCCTGCCCGGCCTCCGCCACACGGCTCCGATCACCGAGCCCGACGTGGTCGCCGCCGCCATCCGCGCCGCCATCGCCCGCCCGGCCACGCCCGGGCCCGCGATCGTCGGCGCGGCTTCAGCCGAGCCCCGGGAGGCCCGCGCGTGACGACCCCGCCCGAGCCCCGCCCCGACGCCTCCGCGCGCCACGACGACCCCACCCCCCGAGACGCGCCCTCCGGACTCGCGACCGACCGGGGCAACGCAGCCGCCACGACCGAGGTCGGCGCGATGTTCGACCGGATCAGCGGCGTCTACGACCCGATGAACCTTGTCATCAGCGCCTTCCAGGAGCCGCGCTGGCGAAAGCGGGCCGTGGCGCTCGCGGGCCTCCAGCCCGGCGGCCGGGCCATCGACATCGCGTCGGGCACCGGCAAGGTGGCGGCCGACCTCCACCGGGCGGCCCAGCCGGGCGGCGAGGTCCTCGGCGTGGACATCAGCCCGGGGATGATCGCGGTCGCGCGGAAGCGGTTCGGTGCCCGCCCCGGCCTCGCCTACGTGGTCGGCGACGCGATGGCCCTGCCGGCGGACGACGGCCGCTTCGACGCGGCCACGATCGCCTTCGGGATGCGCAACCTGCCCGACTACACGCGGGGCTTCGCCGAGATGGCAAGGGTCGTCCGGCCCGGCGGGAAGGTCGTCTGCCTGGAGATCGCGCGGCCCCGCAGCCGCCTGGCCCGCGTCATGCGCTGGTGGTTCGACCGGATCGTGCCGCTCATCGGGAAGGTCGCCGGCCAGGGCGGTGCCTACGCCTACCTGGTCCGCAGCGTCCAGAACTACCCTGCGCCAGAGCGGATCGCGGAGGTCATGGGCGAAGCCGGCCTCGTGGACGTCCGCTGGATCGGCGATGTCGGGCGGCATCGTGACCATCCACGTCGGCACGGTGCCGCCGCGCGAGAGTGGGCTTGCATAGCCACGACTATCGGGCTATAATAGCCACATGAAGACCGCATCGATCAGCCAGGTCAAGAACAGCCTGAGCGCCCTGGTGGACCAGGTACGCGCGGGCGAGAGCGTCCTCGTGACCGATCGCGGCGTCGTTGTCGCGCGCCTTGAACCCGCCGGCGCCGGGCCCGACCCGCGCGGTCGCCAGGGGCGGCTCGAGCGCGCGGGCCTCGCGCGGGCCGGCCGCGCGGCGCCACCCATCGAGTTGATCCGCTCCCCGGCGCCCCGGGCGGCGCCGGGGATCAGCGTCGTCCAGCGCCTGCTCGACGAGCGACGTGACGGGCGATGAAGTACTGGGACAGCTCGGCGATCGTTCCACTCCTCGTCGACGAACAGACCAGCCCGGTCGTGCTGGAGGAGTACCTTCGCGACCCCGAGATCATCGCCTGGTGGGCCACCGGCGTTGAATGCGTCTCAGCCCTTGCCCGCGTGGAGCGCGACGGGGGTCTCAGCACGTCGACCATGACCGACGCGCTCGGCCGCCTGGATGCCCTGGAGCGGGCATGGTCGGAGATCCTCCCGACCGAGCGACTGCGCGAGCTCGCCGTACGCCTCCTTCGGGTCCATGCGCTGCGGGCCGCCGACGCCCTCCAGCTGGCGGCTGCGCTCGTCGCCGCCGAAGGCCGGGCCGGATCGTTGACGCTCGTTTCGCTGGACGATCGGCTGGCGCTCGCAGCCGAACGCGAAGGTTTCCGGGTCGTCCAGCCGGCGGCCTGATCGGGGTCGGCCGTGGCGCAGCGCCTCGCCGTCCCGATCCCATCGAAGGATCAGTTGAAGCGCGGCCTCACCCTTCCCCCGCGGGTTCCATCGACCTGCTCGCCCTCAGTACCAGGGCCAGGGGACCGGCGGCCAGTCTGGATGCGGCTGGGGGAAGCGCCCGGAGCGCAGGACTGCCGCGATCCGCTCCCGGGTCTCGGCCAGCTCGTCCGGGCTCAGGTGCGGCTCCAGCTGCGCCTCCAGCAGGGGCAACGCCCGCGACAGGAGCGCCAGGGTCTTCAGCTCGCGATCGGCCAGCTTCGTGCCCCGCCATCCCCAGAGGACCGTCCGCAGCTTCGGCTCGAGCGCGAAGGTGACCCCGTGGTCGACGCCCTGGATGATCCCGTCCTCGCGGACCAGGAGGTGGCCGGCCTTGCGGTCGGCGTTGTTGACGACCGCGTCGAAGAGGGCGATCCGGCGCAGCCGCGGGTCGGCAGCCCGGATCAGCTCGACCGGGTCGGCGTCGTCACGGACCGCGACCCAGAGCTGGAGCATCCCGGGTCCGGCCGGCGCGCTCTCGCGGAAGACCGTCGGCGGAACGACGTCCCAGCCGCTCGCCTGGGAGACGATGAACGCGGCCACCTCGCGGTGGCCGAGGGTCCCGTCCGGGAAGTCCCAGAGCGGCCGCTCTCCGCGGACCGGCTTGTAGACCGCGGCCGCCACCGTCCTGCCGCGCCTCGAGACGTCACCGTGGACGGCGACGAGGAGCGTCGTGTTCGAGGCCTGGACCAGGCGCCCCACGACCTCGATCTCGCCGGTCTCCAGGAACGGGATCGCGAGGGCCGGCGACAGGGCGACCGCCGGCGGGAGCGCCGGCTCGGCCTCGTCCGGGACCGACGGCTCGGACGGCCACGCCTCGCCGGCCTCGTCGCGACGGCGCGCCTCCTCGCCGGGCGGGGTCAGTGGACGTACCCGTTGCGGCGCGGGCAGAGGTGGCCGGCGGGATCGAGCGGCTGGCCGCAGAGCGGGCATGGCGGTCGGCCGGCCGCGACCGTGCGCAGGGCGCGCTCGGCGAAGGCCCGGGCCCGGGTCGGCGTCAGCCGCACCCGGACGAGATCGGGCCCGTCCGGGTCGTCGTCGGCGACCTCGAGCTCCTCGTCAGCCTCGGCCTCCTCCGCCTCCTCCGCCTCGTCGTCCTCGTCCTCGTCCGTGTCCTCGTCCTCGTCCGGCTCGGCCCGGGCGCGGGCCTCCACGACGATCTCGTCGCTGTCGCCGCTCCAGGCCAGCGTCATCGTCCCCACCCGGAAGGCCTCGACGAGCGGCTCGTCGAGGGGCGCGGTGTCGTCGTCGCCCGGCGCAAGCGCCTCGGGGACGCGCACGCCGCGCCGGGCGACCTCGGCGAGGAGGAGCGCCATCCGCTCGGCCAGGACCTGGACCTGGACCTTCTCCAGCACGACCGAGACCAGAGAGGTCCCCCGCTTCGCCTGGAGGAAGAACGTCCGGTTGCCGGGCTGGCCGACGGTGCCGGCGACGAAGCGGTCGGGCAGGCCGTAGTCGTAGATGCGTCGGGACATGGCGGGACTCTACCGCGCCGCGCCGCAGGACGCCCGTGCGCGGTCGGGGAGCGCCGGGCCGGCGCTCAGGGGCGTGGCGGGGGAAGCCCTCATGCCGCCGAGGGTGCAGGCCCCGCATCGGGCGCCCAGGACGGGATCGCCTCCCCGGACTCCGCGGCAACGACCTGGAGCGCGCCGAACAGCGTGAAGCCCGTGATCGCCAGGCCAGGCGCGTCGAGCCCGGGCTCGCCGGCACCCGCCCTGATCGTGGCTGCCCCGAAGACGGCCGGCCCCGAGATCCGGACCGGGACGCCGCGCGCGACGACGACCCTCGTGCCGCCGAAGACGGTGCGCACCTCGAGGCGCGCTCCGGCCGGGTCGAAGGTCGCCCCGCGGAGGTCGAGGTCAAGGCCGGCGTACCAGCAGATGGCCCGCCCGCCGCGGAAGGCCGGCGCCGTGGAGGAGAACGCGGCCCCGTCCATGACGACGGCCAGGTCGATCTCGTCGGCCGCGGCATCGGGTCGGGGCGGGGCCTTCTTCTTGAAGCTGGCTGCGGCCAGCGCGCTCGCGATGCCGGCGACCAGGGCGGCGCCGAAGGCGAGGCCGAGAAGCCTGGCGAGAAACCGGACCATGGTGACCTCCGGGCTGATGAAGGCGCTGGACGCGATCCTACGCCCGGCGGCCCGCGGCCCGCCGACGCGAGCCATCGCGGCCCGCTACGCTGCGTCCCGTGATGATGCCCGGGCGCGTGATCGTCGTCGGCTCGGTCAACGTTGACCTGGTGGTCGTCGCACCCCGCCTGCCCGGGCCCGGTGAGACCGTCACCGGCGGCGACGTCGCCCGGCACCACGGCGGCAAGGGCGGCAACCAGGCGGTCGCCGCCGGGCGGCTCGGGGCGCCGGTCGCGTTCGTCGGCGCGACGGGCGACGACGACTTCGGGGCGGCGGCGCGCTCGGCGCTGGCGGCGGAGGGGATCGACGTCACGCACCTCGCGACCGCGTCGCGGCCGACCGGCGTCGCCCTCATCGTCGTCGACGCGCGGGCCGAGAACCTGATCGCCGTCGCACCGGGGGCGAACGCTTCGCCGACGGCGGCGTCCGTGACGGATGCCCTCCGGGCGCTGGCCGTCGGCCCCGGCGACGTGGTCCTTGCCTGCCGCGAGATCCCGCCCGCGGCCGTGAACGCCGCCCTCGCCAGGGCGCGGGCAGTCGGGGCGATCGCCGTCCTGAACCCGGCGCCCGCGGACGGGATCGACGCGGCGACGATCGCCCTCGCCGACGTGCTGACGCCGAACGAGACGGAGCTCGCCCTGCTGGCCGCGGCCTCGAGCGGAACGAACGCGGGCACCGCGTCGGCGAACCCTGCGGGTGCGACACCTCAGCCCGAGCCTGCCTCGAGCGTCGAGGCGGCCGCCCGGCGCCTGCTGGCCGGGAGGTCCGCCGGCCGCGCCGTCGTCGTCACCCTCGGTGCGGCCGGGGCTCTCGTCGTCCCTGCCGTGGGCCCGCCGATCCCGATCCCTGCCGTCCGGGTCGTCCCGGTGGACACGACGGGCGCCGGGGACGCCTTCAACGGCGCCCTCGCGGCCGGCCTGGCAGCGGGATTGGCCCTCGCCGACGCCGCCCGGCGGGCCGTCGCGGCGGCCGGCCTCTCCACGACCCGCCCGGGCGCGCGCGGCGGGATGCCGACGGCGGCGGAGCTGGCGGCCTTCCTCGGGGAGTGACGCGCGCCGCCCGGCGCGCCCCGCCGCCCCGGCCCGGACGCGCTGCCCGCCCGGGCCGGATGAGCCCCTCGAGCTACCGCTTGTCGATCGACACGTACGACCGCTTCGGAGCGCCGGTGTAGACCTGGCGCGGGCGCCCGATCCGCGTCTGCGGGTCGAGCATCATCTCCCGCCACTGGGCGATCCAGCCGGGCAGGCGCCCGATGGCGAAGAGGACCGTGAACATCGCGGTCGGGAAGCCAAGCGCGCGATAGATGAGCCCGCTGTAGAAGTCGACGTTCGGGTAGAGCTTGCGGTCGACGAAGTAGCTGTCGTGTAGGGCAACGTCCTCGAGCTCGCGGGCGATCCCGAGCAGGTTGTCGTGGGTGCCGAGCTTGGCGAGGATGGTGTCGGCGGCCTGCTTGATGATCTGGGCCCGGGGGTCGTAGTTCTTGTAGACGCGGTGCCCGAAGCCCATCAGGCGGAACGGGTCGGCGGGATCCTTGGCCCGCTGCACGTAGCGGCTGACGTCGCCGCCGTCGGCCGCGATCGCCTCGAGCATCTCGAGGACCTCCTGGTTCGCCCCGCCGTGAAGGGGCCCCCACAGGGCGGAGATGCCGGCCGAGATCGAGGCGTAGATGTTGGCGTGGCTCGAGCCGGCCAGGCGAACGGTGGAGGCCGAGCAGTTCTGCTCGTGGTCGGCGTGGAGGATCAGGAGGATCCGCAGGGCGCGCTCCGCGTCCGGGTCGACGACGTACGGCTCGGCCGGCACGGCGAACATCATGCGCAGGAAGTTGCCCTCGTAGTCGAGCGAGTTGTCGGGGTAGACGAACGGCTGGCCGATCGACTTCTTGTAGGCGAACGCAGCGATCGTCGGCATCTTCGCGATGAGCCGGATGGTGCTGATCTCGACGTCGTCCGCGTTGCTGGGATCATCCGAACCCTGGTAGAAGGTGGAGAGTGCGCTGACGGCCGAGGCGAGGATTCCCATCGGGTGGGCGTCCATGGGGAAGCCGTCGAAGAACCGCTTGAACTCCTCGTGGAGCAGCGTGTGGTGTCCCACGGCGTAGGTCCACGAGGCCAGCTGCTCCGCGGTGGGCAGCTCCCCGTAGAGCAGCAGGTAGGCCGTCTCGAGGAACGTCGACTGCTCGGCGAGCTGCTCGATCGGGTAGCCCCGGTAGCGGAGGACCCCGGCCTCGCCATCGAGATAGGTGATGGCGCTCCGGGTCGACGCGGTGTTCGCGTAGCCGTAGTCGAGGGTCGTGACGCCGGCGTCCTTGAG
This sequence comes from uncultured Chloroflexia bacterium, assembly GCA_963762445.1. Taxonomy (GTDB): domain Bacteria; phylum Chloroflexota; class Limnocylindria; order Limnocylindrales; family CSP1-4; genus CTSoil-043. The sequence continues at coordinate 328,544 of CAVXLA010000004.1, read as the reverse complement.
GAGCGCGGCGATGTTGACGGCCGCGTACCCTTCGGTGCCCTTCTCGATGGGCAGCTGGAAGACGCGGTCGCCGATACGGAGCTCGGCGAACCGGGTCCCGGTATCCGCGTCGGTGCCTGTCGCGGTGCTCATGGCCAACTCGCTCCCTCTGGGGCGCCGCCGGGGTCCGGGGCGGCGCGCTGCTCTCCTCGCGCGGGGTCGTCGCCCGCGCCCACGACAGGTACCCTGTGCCGTGCCTCCTGTCCGACCGCCCGGCCGGACGGGTACACGCTAGGGCCGGTCCGGCGGGATCGGACGGGCCATTCAGGGTAAACGATCCGGCCATCCGGACTATGCCCGGCCGCCCCCCGCGCGGGGCGTCGGACTGCAGGAGGACGCCGCATGACGCCCCTCGACTTCGCGCGCTTCGAGGTCCTGACGTTCGACTGCTACGGGACGCTCATCGACTGGGAGGCCGGCATCCTCGCCGGCCTGCGGCGCGTCCTCGACCCGCGCGGCGTCGCGGCCGGCGACGAGGACCTGCTGGAGCGGTACGCCCGCCACGAGGCCGCAGTGGAGGCAGGGCCCTATGCGTCGTACCGCGAGGTCCTGGCGCGCGCCCTGCGCGGAGTGGGCGCGGAGCTCGGCGTCGAGCCAACCGAGGCGGAGGTCGCGGCCTTCGGGGGCTCGGTGGGGGATTGGCCCGCCTTCCCGGATTCGAGCGAGGCGCTGGCCCGCCTGGCGACGCGCTTCAAGCTAGCGGTCATCACCAACTGCGACGACGACCTGTTCGCGGCCTCGAACCGTCGGCTGGGAGTGACGTTCGACTGGGTCATCACCGCCCAGCAGGTCGGCGCCTACAAGCCGAGCGAGCGCAACTTCGGCCTCGCCTTCGAGCGCATCGGGCTGCCCCGGGAGCGGATCCTCCACGTCGCCCAGAGCCTCTTCCACGACCACGTCCCGGCCAAGCGGCTGGGCCTGGCCACCGTCTGGGTCGACCGCCGCCACGACCGTCCCGGCAGCGGGGCCACGCCGCCCGCGGCGGCCACGCCGGACCTCACGGTGCCCGACATGGCGACGCTCGCCCAGCTGGCGACGGGCGGTTCCCGGTAGGCTCGGGCGAGCCGCCGCGGCTGCGCCTCAGGCTCGGGCGAGCTGCCGCGGCCGCGGCTCAGCTCCGGCCGGCCAGCTCGTCGAGGTATGCCGCGATCTCGGGGACGTCGCGCAGGCGGCGCTCGAAGTAGGCGTTCACTGCCCGCAGCGCCTCGTCCTTGACCAGGTCGACCTCGGCGCTGCGCCCGGCCGATCCGCGGCGGCCCCGCAGGTTCGAGCGGACCGCGAGGAGGTGCCGCACCATCTCGGCCTCGGAGCGGCCGTCGAGCGCCGCGATGGCCGACATGATGAGCGCGTCGGTCTGCGTGACGAGGATCTCGTAGTCGAACGTGGCGCCGGGCCGGTCGGCTTCGTCCAGGGTGCGGATCTGGGCGGCCACCTGGTAGAGCACGGTGGTCGGCTCGTCGAACAGCTCGCGGAGGTATGCCGCCGCGGCGTAGCGGCCGGTGAGCCGGAAGATGTTGTACAGCCGCCGCGCCACCTTGCCGTAGTTGGGATCCTTCGCCGTGTACTTGACGACCTCGTGCTCGAGCTGCTCGACGTAGTCGCCGACCGCGTCGGCGGAGAGCGTCTCGACGAGCCGCGTGAACAGCGGCAGCGACTCCGCCTCGAGGTAGACCTCCTGGAAGTAGGGGTCGACGACGCCGTCGAGGGCGACGATCGTCCCGTCGGGTGCCTCCCAGGTGACGTCGAGCATGTTGCTGGCGTTGGCGAGGGCGCGGCGCGCCGGGTCCGCGACGATCCAGTCGAGCTTGCACCAGCCGGGATCGGCGGCGGCCTCCTGCCAGGTGATCGTCGCGGGGCGCCCGTCGCGGACCACCTCCACGTGGCCGGCCGCCACCTCGTCCGCGGTCCACGAGATCGGGCCGCCCGCCCGGACCGGCGACCCGTTCCGCTCGGCGGCGTAGGGGTAGCTGCCGAACTTCACCTCCCAGAGGCGGTAGTGTCGGCCCGACCCGCGTCGCGAGCGCCTTCTCGCGGATGACGTCGGCCAGGACGGCGCAGGCCTCCTCGCGGGTCGGCGTCGTGATGTGGATCCGCTCGAAGTAGTCGCAGTCGCCCGGGTAGGACTGGACCCTGCCCTGGGCGGCCGAGCCGGAGAGGGCGAGCGCGGTCAGCACGGTGGGCGGCCGGTCGGGGAAGCCCACGATCTCGCCGATCGCCCGGAACCGGGCGAGGTCGCGCGGCGAGAAGTCGAGCATGGAGACGCGATGCCCGTAGATGCCGCTGTCGACGTCGACGACCACGTCGCCGGCGCCGGCTTCCTCGGCCTCCAGGGCGGCCACCCACTGGGCGGCCTCCGCCTCGTCGATCTCGACGCCGACGCGGCGCGCGGACGCGATGACCGCGTCGAGCGCTGCGCGGGCGGCGTCGGGTTCGGGGTCGTGGGTCGTGCGGGGTGGCTGCTCGCTGTCCATGTGGCCTAGTATCCGACGATCCCCCCCGTGCGAGAGGCGCCCGTGCGCAGCGAGACCTGGATCAGCGTCGACGTGGAGACGTCCGGCCCGACGCCGTCGACGGGCAGCCTCCTCGCGATCGGCGCCTGCCTGGTGGACCGGCCGGAGGAGGGGATCGAGCTGCTGCTGCGGCCCGATCCCGCGCTGCCGTGGCGGGCCGACGCCGAGGCCATCCACGGCCTTGCCCGCGAGCGGCTCGCCCGTGAGGGGATGGAGCCGGCCGAGGCCATGGCCCGCCTCGCGGCCTGGCTCGAGCTGGTGGTCCCGCCCGGGAGCCGGCCGATCTTCGTCGCCTTCAACGCCCCGTTCGACTGGATGTTCGTGGCCGACCTCGCGTGGCGCCACCTTGGCCGCAACCCGTTCGGCATCAGCGCCGTGGATCTCAAGGCGCTCTACCTCGGGCGCCACCTGGACTCGGTGGAGCTCTGGGGGGAGACCTCGAGCGCCCACGTGGCGGCGCGCTACCCGGTGGATCTCCCCCACACGCATGGGGCGCTCGACGACGCCCGCGAGCAGGCGGCGATCTGCCGGCTCATCCGGGACGGCGCGACTCGATGAGCGTCGTCGGCGCGTTGTGGATGGCGGGGATGCTGCCCAGGCGCCCCGCCTGGTAGTCCTCGAAGGCCTGGATCACCTCGGCCCGCGTGTTCATGACGAAGGGGCCCATCCAGGCCACCGGCTCGCGGATCGGGCGGCCGCCGAGGATCAGCACGTCGAGGTTCGGGCTGCGGCTCTCCTGGACCGGGTTGGCCTCGAGGGTGATCGCGTCGCCGGCGCCGAAGACCGCGAGCTGCCCGGTCGCGATCGGGCCGGCGCTCCGGCGCCGACGCTGCCGTGCCCGGCCAGGACGTAGACGAGCGCGTTGTAGTCGGCCCGCCAGGGAAGGGCGAGCCGGGCGCCGGGGCTGAGCGTGGCGTGGACCATCGTCATCGGGGTGTACGTGGAGCCCGGGCCGGCGTGCCCGGCGACCTCGCCCGCGATGATCCGGACGAGCGCCCCGCCGTCGGCGGACGAGACGAGGCCGACCTCCCGCGCCCGGAGGTCCTGGTAGCGCGGCGCGGACCACTTGAGGTCGCGGGGCAGGTTCACCCAGAGCTGGATGCCGTGGAAGAGCCCGCCGCTCACGACGAGCGCCTCCGGCGGCTTCTCGATGTGGAGGATCCCGGCGCCCGCGGTCATCCACTGCGTGTCGCCGTTGGTGATGACGCCGCCGCCGCCGTTCGAGTCGCTGTGCTCGAACGTGCCGTCCATCATGTAGGTGACCGTCTCGAAGCCGCGGTGCGGGTGCCACGGCGTCCCCTTCGGCTCGCCCGGCGCGTACTCGACCTCGCCCATCTGGTCCATGTGGACGAACGGGTCGAGGTCGGCCAGGTCGACCCCGTGGAAGGCCCGTCGGACGGGGAAGCCCTCGCCCTCGAACCCGCGGGGGGCGCTGGTGACGGTGCGCACGGGACGCTGGCGGGCCGCGATCGGGTCCGGGTCGGGGATCCGCGGCAGGACGGTGATGTCGTCGACGGTGATGGCGGGCATGGCCGGTCCGGTCCTGTTGCTGCTGGCCGGCGCTCCGGGCGCCGCGCTGTCCGTCACATAGTTGCATGCGCAACTATCCGCGTCAAGCCCGGGCGCCGGGCGGCGGCATCCGGCCGGAGGCGATATCGCCGGCCCGCCGGCTTGAGGTACGCTCGCACCGCCGGTCGCGCCGCGTTTCCCGCTGGGGCGGCCGGCACCGCGTGTCCAAGCGAAGTCAGCCCGCCGGGCCGAGCTCCTCGAAGAGCGTGAGCTGGAGGCCGGCGGGCCCGTCGAGGCGCGCGTTCAGCGACCGCCACGGCGTCTCGACCGGCCGCGCGATCAGCTCTGCCCCGGCGGTCACCGCGCGATCGGTCGCCGCCGCCGCGTCGGTGACCTGGAACGCCACCCGCACGTGCCCCGCAACGCGCCGGCCCACCTCGACGTCGTCGACGTACGCCACGTGGCCCGGGTCGCCCAGCTCCAGCGTGGCGCGGCCCGCGTCGAGGATCGTCACCCGCCCGCCGGGCGAGCTGAACACGCCAACCTCGGGCATCCCCAGCACGTCCCGGTAGAACGCGAGCGCGGCCTCGTAGTCGGGCGCGGTGACCACCAGCCGCATCTCGAGCACGCCGCCGGTCATGGGGTCCTCCTCGCGCATGGGCGCCCGCTTCGTCGCTAGGGGATCAGCGTCTCCGTCTCCGCCCGGGCCGGCCAGCGGGTCGTGTCGCCCGCGTACGCGGCCCGCAGGCGGTAGCGGCCGGCGTCGAGCGCCGACGAGGCGAGCGAGTACGCGCCCGCCGCGTCCGTCGTCGCCGTTCCGACCGGGATCGCGACCGGGGTCGAGCGGGATCCGGTCGCGCCGACCCTCCGTGTCCGTGCTCCCGCAGGAAGATGACGGCGACGTAGGCGCTCCCGATCGAGGCCTCCGGGAACCGGCCCGCGACCCAGAGCCGGTACTCGGCGCCCGGCGTGACGGCGAAGGCGTCCGAGTTGAAGCCGAGGGTCTGGGCCGGGCTCGCGACCGCCCGCAGCATCCGCCCGGTCCCGCGGTCGCTCGGCGGAGCGGTGAGGCTCCCGTCGCCCCACGGGCCCCAGCCGCTGAGCCCGTCCTCGAAGTGGGGGTGCGCCACGAGGTTCGCGCCCGCGCCCTCCGCGTAGCCGAGCTCGTAGAAGGTCAGGTCGGCCGAGCCGGGACCCGCGTCCTCGTGGTTCACCCGGAGGCCGATCACCGCATGGGTGACCCCGGCCGGCACGCGGCCTCGAAGCTCCAGGACCTGGTAGGGGCCGTCGCGCGGCGTCGCGAGCAGGGTGACCGCGGCGCCCACGATCGCCTGGCCGCCGCGCGTCCGGAGCACCCCGGTCACCGTGCCCGGGCCCGCGCCGCCAGCCGCGGCGGGCTCGATCGAGATCGTCGTTCGCGCCCGGATGTAGTCGGCGATGAGATGGGTGAAGGTGTTCGGGCCGGCCTCGGGCAGGACGCGGTCGGGGTGGTCCGTCCACGACTGGAAGATCGCGTCATCCGGTGGGCCGGCGCCGTCGAGCTCGTGGGTCAGCAGGTTCGCCTGGGCGGCTCCGAGCCATTGCGCGTCGCTGGACTCCTGCGTCCCGTTGTAGATCATCCCGAAGCGCACGCCGTGCCCCCGGGCGTACGCCTGGAGGCGGAGGCTCGCCGCCGCCCAGTCGCCGCGACCCCAGTCGAGGTCGAGGTGGAAGAAGGGGAGCGGGGTCCCGACGGCTGAGCGCGCCGCGGCCATCCAGGCCTCGTACTTCTCGGCGGTCGCGGGCCCGGCCAGCGGCTCGATGTCGCCGATGACGATCGACGGGTAGGCCGCCTTCACCCCGCGGACGAAGCGGGCGACCTCGGCGGCGACCTTCGCGGTCGACCAGGTGCAGGCGTTCGGTCCGTCGTAGAGGCTGCCGAAGAAGAACGGCTCGTCCATGGCGACGTAGCGGACCGTTCCCCCGGCGGCGACGACGCGCCGGATCGAGGCGCAGCGCCTCCGGCGCACCGCCCGCGAACCCCTCGACGCCCTCGCCGCAGGTCGTGGCGATCAGCGGCCCGGCTTCGATGGCGATCGCGATGTCCCGGGCCTTGAGGGCGGCGACCACCCGCCGGAGCTCGGCGTCCGTCGCCGTCCCGCCGAGCCACTCGCCGTAGAGCTTGAAGACGTGCGTCCGCCCGGCCACCCGCGGCCACGGGGCGCCGGCATCGAAGAGGGCCCCGAAGTCGGTCGAGCCGATGTACGGGCGGCCCTCGCGGATCGGCATCGGCGGCAGCGGGGCGAACCAGACCTGCGGGGTGACCGACAGCGACTTCGCCAGCGTGGCGCAGCGGGCGCGGCGCCGGACCCGACCCTGACCGAGATCCGGCTCGTGCCGGACGCGGCCGCCCTGACGGCCGCAACCTGGGCCGCCGTGAGGGATCGCGTCGTCGCCAGCGCGCCGGACGCGGTCGTCCTCGCCGTCCCGGCCGCGACGATCCGCGTCCCCGGCGCGGCGCAGGTGCCGCGGCGGATCGCGACGGCGTAGCCGGTCGACGGGGCCAGGCGCACGAGGGCCAGGGCGATCGACCCGGCGCCGGTGTCGAAGGCGCGGACCGTGGCCTTGCCGTTGGCGCCGCCCGTCCCCACCGGGCCCGTCCAGGCGGATTCGACGCGGACTGTCGCGGCCGAAGCGGGCGCTGGCGAGGCGCCGAGGCCCGCCACGGGCGGTCCGAACGCGAGGAGAAGCGCCGCCCCGAGTCGCGCGGCCGCCCGCCTGCCGCCCTTCTGCCCCCGCAGGCCACTCGGGCTCGTTCGCGATTCGCGCTCGCCGTCCGTCATCTCCCACCCCCACTGGGACGGGCAGGTCAGCCGTCCCGCGTGGCCGGGAGTGTGGTCCGGGCGGCGACCGGAATCAAGACGCGCGCAGCGCCGGCTGGCGACCCGTTGCGCGGCCGCGGCGTCAGGGCGCCGGCGTGGGTGACGGCGTCGCCTGGCCCAGCAGGCCCTTGAGGTCGAAGATCGAGGCGTTGCCCGACGGGACGAGCATGACCGTGATCTTGTCGGTCAGCTTCTGGATGTACTGGTACTGCAGGATCTGGTCCGACAGCGAGGCGGCCAGCGCGCTCGTTCGCCTTCGCCTGGCCCTCCGCCAGGGCGATCGTCGCGGCCGCCTGGCCCTCGGCCAGCTTCACGTTCGAGTCTGCCTGGCCCTGGGCCTGGGCCACCGCCTGCTCGGCCTGGATCCTCTTCTGGGCCAGGATCTGGGATTCCGTCTGGACCTGCTGCTGGGCGACCTGCTTCGATTCGATCGCCTGCTGGAACTCGTCGCTGAAGCTGATGTTGGCGATGTAGATGTCGTCGACGATGATGTGGTACTGGGAGAGATTGGCCGCCAGGGCGTCCTTGGCCTTCGACCGGATCTCGTCGCGGGCGCCCAGGATCTGGTCGACCTTGTAGGCCGGCACGACGGTCTTGATGAAGTCGTTGAAGGCCGGGTCGATCACCTTCGAGGCGAAGTCCGTGCCCGACGCGCTGGTAGAGGTCGGAGGCGTACTGGCCGTCCACGTGGTAGTTCATGACCCCGGTCAGCTTGACCGTCTGGTACTCGAACGAGGCGGCGTCGATCTCCTGGAACTGGTGCGGCTGGACCCGGGTGTCGATGATCGCCACGCGCTGGACGATCGGGATGACGATGTGGAGGCCCGGCTCGAGGGTGCCCGACTGGACCGAGCCGAAGTTCGTCACGACCCCGACGTTGCCGGCGGGCACCTCGACGAACGGGGCGGAGAAGCCGGCCACCAGGATGAGCGCGCCGATCGACCGCCCCGACGACGCCCTTGAAGATGTGCGCCTTTGGCACCGGGCCGCCGCGGGTGTTCGTGGAGACGCGGCCGATCGGCAGCACGATCCCGAGCAGCAGGCTCAGGACGAGCACGACCAGGCCGGCGATGAGGATGAGCAGGTTGATCATCGGGGCGGGACCTCGGGCTGGCGGCAGGCGGACGCGTTCCGCGCCCGAGGATACGCCGGCAGCCGTGGGTTCGGACGCGGCCTCGCCACGCATTGCCGGGGTCTTGGCTCGAGCACGTCAACCTTGTGGGCCGGCCTCGCTGCGACCTATTCACGTCGCGAACAGTGGGACGTTAGGAGGCGGCCCGAAAAGGGAGCCCGCCTCAGATCGCCGCGGTCTGCTCGCCCACGACGGCCCGCAGAGCACTCCCAAACGAGGTCCTTTCAGTCCCGAGCGCGATCTCTCGTGAGCCTAAGGACCAGGACTCGCAAATGACAGCCGGGAGGCTCTACTTAGCGCCCTCTGGGACACGGTCGGGGGGCCTTCGGGTCGGTCGTCGGACCTGCCGGGGTGATGACAAGCGCATGGAGCTGACCGCGCTCGCCGGAGTCCATGTCTTGGACGGCTGCACGCACGGCAGCCCGGGTGTCTTCGAGGCGACCGATCATCAGAAGCTGGACTCCCTCGACAAGGCGCTTGAACCTCTCGGCGGTCGCACGGTCGGGAATGATCGTCATCGACTGGAATGGACCCACGGTGCCGACCTCGAAGTCGGGTGCGGGGCCCAGCCCCACGAACACCGTAGCCTGCTCAAAGGCGTTGACCGAATGAGCGACATGCTTGTCCCTTAGGTCCAGGAAGTACTCGTGGCTGGACTGATCTAATCCGCGGAGCCGACCAATCAGCGTGGTCGCAGTTCCGGAGGTGCGGATGCCGCCTCGGAAGCATCGCACGTAGGACACGATCGCCGCCATCCAGAGCGCTCGAGCCGAGGTGCTCTCGGGCCCGAGCGAGGCGTCACGTGGCCAACCGTCAAGCAGCTCTTGCACGGCGCTGTGGGCGAAGACGATGTCCATCAGCTCCCCGCCGATATCGGCGAGCTCCTGCGCGACCGGCCCTCCGACCTCCCGATAGCTCTCGCTGGTGGTCATTCCGCACCGGAGGGATCACCTGCCCCGTTCGACGCGAACCCACTGACAAAGGCTCCGAGCACCTCGCGAGCACCTTGGCAGCATTCGACAGCGTTCAACTCTCTCCTCCCGGCGAGGATCTTCTGCGCGCGCGCCTGATCGACGTGGCGACCGTACTGACAGCTCGCGTACAAGTAGACGACCAGACCGTCCGGGACCGATCCGGCGCGCCTCACAAGCATCAACTCGAATTCGCGCCAGTGCCTCTCCTTGTCGCCCTTTGTGGCTGCAAGAACCAGCCTCTCGACAGCGCGGAAGGCGTGCCCCAACGCCGCCGCGCCGTCGAAGTCGACCACGGCGTAGGCAGCTCTGAGGTGGCCGGCAGCATCATTCACATCGGCCGATGACCTGATCGCGGCGGCGAGCGATGAATGGGTCCCGAACGCAGCGGGGCTGAACCCGCCGAATTGAAACGGCATGTGAATCTGGGACGCCGGCGCCGTGGTTCCATCTTCGTGATAGACCGTGCGCCCGGTCCAGCTGACAGTCGTCGAAAGGCCTGTCGAAACGCTGTGGGCGCGAAGCTGCAAATCGAACCAAGAGCTCAAGCTCGCGTCGGCGGCGTCGGGATCACCTTTGGCCGTCGGATCCGCAACGCGGACCGATGTTCCCTTGACCTCAGTCTCGATGCCATCGATGGAGTAGGTGCCATCCCCGAGGGGTTCGCCTTGAGTGTGTCCGGCCAACTCGAGTCGAACCATCGGCGATGCGCTCGCGGCGGCCTCAACCCTCAGCACCGACTCTGTTACACGCATCAGCAACTCCGAGTTGACGGTTTGCGGTCTGGGCAAAGCTCTCCCGGAACCGGGCATCCCGTCAAGGTCTCCCAGTAGTTCCCGATGCGCCTAGTCTCGGCAACGGGCGGCTGCTGTGCTGCGCACGCAGTCGGGGTCCTGGCTGAGTGCCCCTCTCGTGCCCGGAAGCACGGAGCCAGAGCTGGGCTTGCAGCAGCCGCGGGTTCTGTGCTTCGCTGGCGCATGTGACACTCAACATCACGATCCTGACGCCCACGGTCATATACCAGTCCGCCGACTATCGGCTGTCCGACCAGGCAACTGGGGTGCCCGAGCCCGGTCCTTCAACGAAGCGCGTCACCCTCACCTATCAGGAGTGGTCGGGTTTCCTCACCTATGCCGGCATCGGACGCATGAACGGGCGAGAGACTGCCGACGTGGTTCGTGGATGGCTCGAAGGGAAACCGAGTCTCACATTCGACGAGGTGGCCGAGACGCTCCGGGTCCGAGGCACCGAATGGCTCCGCCCGCTGCCGCTCGCTCGGAGGCGTCACACCTTCACATTGGCCGGCTTCGTGGGCGCCGTGCCGATGGCCGCGGTCGTCTCGAACCATCAGCGGTGGCACGGGATGGACGCGGGAGCTGTGGCATCGGAGCTATTGGTCACCGTGATCCGAGCACGAGCCAAAGTGGAGGTCATCGTCGCGGGGGTTGGCGCGGCTGTCACGGGGCGCGACCGTCGAGCTCTCGCTCGTCTTGCCGAGGCTCATCCGGGTGATTCTCTCCGCATCCGTCGGGCGATGGCGGAGGCGAACACGCGAGCTGCGGGTTTGTACCCCGGCCTGATCAGCGAAGACTGCCTCGTTTACTCGCAGGACATCAACGGACGTGGCCACGAGGAGGCCTCCGGGCCGTCGAGGACCGTGCTCACGGGCCTCATGAACGGCGTGGACGTCATGGCGCTGATCCGCCCGTTCCTCGATAAGCAGTTTGGCCCCGGGCTGTGGACGATGAAGCAGGGCGCCTCGGCAACTTCCGCCGGGGTCCTCCTCCGCCATGCGAGCTTCAGCTGGTCAATCCAACGGAAGGCGACCTTTACGCGATACGTGAGCTCGCTATGCCTGGCGGCCGCCGCGCCACACCTCGTGCGATCAATGCGGCTGGGGTCGCGGTCGGCGAAGGAACGCCGACGTGGGGCGCCCCAAGCTTCCCGTGCATCTGGCGGACCCCATCAGAACTTCAGTTTCTTCCACAACTCGGAGGGCTCGGAGGGATGGCCGCCGACATCAACGATGCGGGCATTGTTGTTGGCACCTCGGAGACACCTGACCGCGCATCCCATGCATGCATCTGGAACCAAGAGGGCGAACTCGAAGACATCGGGTACGCGGTGGGGCTGCACTCAGGTGCCCGGGCTATCAGTTCAACGGGATGGATAGTCGGCTGGGCGTCGACCCACCCGACGGAAGGCGGTCAGGCCCATCTTCGACCCGTCTGCTGGGTGAAGGAAAGAAACCCGCGGCTGATCCGAGAGCTAGGCGGTCGCTGGGGCGAGGCCATCGACGTGAGCGACGAGGGTCACGTCCTCATGTTTGCCAATGACGGCCGTGACTCCACCCCTTGGCTTTGGGAGGGCGGGAGCCATTCGACTGGCAATCCCGAAGGCTGCCGCAGCTGCTGGCCCTGGCCCTCACATGGGATCGCCGGATCGTCGGGACCACCATTGACACAGCGAACCGTAGGGGGGGCGCCGTTCGATACCCAGACGGGAAGTGGATCCGCCTGGCAATGCCCGAGGACTCGGAACTGACGGCCGCCGGCAGCGATGGCTCGCTCGCCGGGTATCGGCTGGTCTCAGGGTACCGAGTGCCGTGGGTCTGGCTCGTCGGCGCGTCAAAGGGGCGCACCCTGCCTCACTTTCGCCACCATCATCACCACCCCACAGCAGTGGCGGCCAATGGATGGGTCGCTGGCACGGCCACGGCCGACAACTGCTCACATCCGCTGCTGTGGCGTCCTCTCGGCATCCACGCTGAAGGGACCTGACTCGCACCACTCGCTCGAACGTGCGCCGTCCGAGCCCGACGTGAGCGGTCGACTCGTCGCGGGTCCTCCGCCGCCGACTTCGATGCCGAGGGCGCGACTGCTGCTCCGCAAGATCGTCGCGCGGATGAGGACGTGGCTGCGGGCGAGATGGATGGCCAGGCTAAGTCCTCCTGCGGTACAAGCGTACGAAGATGCGATGCATCGCCTCCTTCAACTGCGAGGCGCGGCCCGATGGGATCGGGATGAGCTCTGGGGTGTCGTCGCTGAACTTGTTGCGAGGCTCCCGGACAACAACCCGACGGACCAGCGGGCGGCGTTGGTGGACGCGCTCGTTCCAGTCTTTCAATGACGCCAAATCGCTCGTCGCGCTCCCGGTCGCCAACGTCGCTTGGGCGGGGAGCCGATCGCCCTGAGCGAACTGTGTTGTTGGCCGAGTAGATCGTGGCTGGATGGCCGCGGTCGAGAGGGCCGCGCGCGGCCGTCCGTCGATATCCGCTGTCGCACGGAGGCCAGCGTGGTTGGAGTCCGGCTCCGACGTGGTACCTGCCCTCGCTGTTTCAGTCCCCTCGCGGCAGCCGAGCCGTTGATGACGCGGAGAAGATCCTCGACGATCTGATCGGTGCTGCACTGATAGTCCTGGTCGCCCGCGTTCACTGGGTCTTTGGAGTCTGCGAGGTGGTAGCCGTCGCCGGCGTCCGGGGTTGCCGACTGCTGAAGCTGCCTTCCGGGAGTCGGCGAATTCGAAGCTTCGCGACGAATTCGTCGCTGAAATTGCCGAAGTGCGCCCATCAGGCTCGCGCACCGGGCTACACGGGTATGGCGAAGAGCCGTTTCCCCTTGAGCGGTTGTTGGGCCGGGCGGAGAGGCCAATCGTGGCAGCGATCCTCACCCGCGACGACGCTCTGCACCGGCGTCTCCGGACCGCCGCACGGTGGCACGCTCGCTATCACTGGGCGGCTGATCACGCCGATGCGATGCTCGCCCTCGGAATCGCATTCGATGCATTACTCGCCGAGACCTGGCGGGAGCCCGGCTCGGGTTCTGATCGAGCGGTTTGCTCTCCTCGAGCCACGCGCAGACCGCCGGGCCGCCCGAGCCGAGCACATACGGCGCGTGTATGGGGCCCGCAGTTCAGTTGCCCACGGAGCCGAGAGTAGGGATCTGTCCGACGGAGAGTTCGTTCGTCAGGCGCAGCGGCGGACTTGCGTGGAGTCGTGCGACGGTTGCTCGAACTCTCGAGTGTCACGGCGATGGGCTCGGAGCGCGCCATCCGCGACGCCTTTGATGCGCTCAGGTGGGGGACTCTGAGCCCGGACGGAGCGCCGCACTAAACCTAACGGGAGCAACTCCCTGCTCCCGTTCGGGACGCCAGCGGTCCCAAGGTTTGCTGGCAGCGCGAACCCCGTCCTCGGCTGACACGGCTGAGCGGTGGCGCTTCGACGTCGGCCGACAAACCGGAAGATCTCAGGTTTGGGCTTGGCCGAACGTGCGCGACGCCTACGGGTCGCCCATCTCTCCGACGCTGGCGTGGTCCAACTACTCACACCAATTCTAAGCCTGCCTGAACCTCCGATACCCCCGCCCAGTATTGACAAGAGGGTTGACAAGCCGCCTCTGAGCGGCGCATCATCCCCTTGAACTGGCGTGTCAAGACTTGACACGCCCGTACGCATGTCCGGCGCGGGGAGCCCCGCGGGAGCGATCGGGGCGCCGCCGGACGGGGGAACCAGGGAGCTCGAGGCGCAGCGCGCCGCGCGCCCGCCAGCGCAGCCGTCGCGCGCGGCACCAGTCTCGGGAGAAGCACGTTTGGCCGTCGGCGTCGCCGCCGAAGTGAAGAGCAAGCTGACCGTCCTCGACGTCGTCGGGGAGACGGTCGCGCTGAAGAAGGCGGGGACCACCTACAAGGGCCTCTGCCCGTTCCACGGCGAGAAGACGCCGAGCTTCATCGTCACGCCCGCGCGCGAGAGCTGGCACTGCTTCGGCTGCGGCGAGGGGGGCGACGTCTTCAGCTTCGTCATGCGCCGCGACGGCCTGGCCTTCCCCGAGGCGCTCAAGATCCTGGCCAGCCGCGCCGGCGTCGAGATCGACGAGCGGACCTCCCGCGAGGACGCCCGCCGCCGCCACCTCCACGACGTCGTCGAATCGGCCATCTCCTTCTACCACGCGGTCCTCACGAAGTCGCCCGCGGGCGAGCGCGCCCTGGCCTACCTGCGCGAGCGCGGCTTCAGCGACGAGACGATCGAGTGGGCGAACCTGGGCTGGGCCCCGCCCGACTGGGACGCCCTCGGCCGGACCCTCGAGAAGCGCCGCCAGATCGGCTCGGCCGAGCTGGTCGAGGCGGGGCTGGCGACGCCGCGCAAGGGCGGCACCGGCGTCTACGACCGCTTCCGGTCCCGGGTCATCTTCCCGATCCGCGATGCCACCGGGAACGCCACGGGACTCGGCGGCCGGGTCCTGAAGGGCGCCGACGGCGCCGACCCGGAGGGGCCGAAGTACCTCAACTCGCCGGCGACGCCGCTCTTCGACAAGAGCCGCACGCTCTACCTCCTGGACCGCGCCAAGGCGCAGATCCGCAAGACCGGCACGGCGATCATCGTCGAGGGCTACACCGACGCCCTCATGGCCCACCAGGCCGGCTTCACGAACGTGGTCGCGTCGCTGGGGACGGCGCTCACGCCCGGCCAGGTCGCTCTTCTGATCCGCTACGCGGCGAAGAAGATCGTCCTCGCCTACGACGTCGACCCGGCCGGCGAGAAGGCGGGCACGCTGGGCGTGACCTCGCTCGAGGCGCTCACCCGCCAGCTCGCCGCCGGCGACACCGACGTCGAGCTCGACGAGGTGCGGGTCGCCCGGCTCCCCGAGGGCAAGGACCCCGACGAGACGATCCGCGAGAGCCCCGACGCCTGGCGCGAGGCGATCCGGACGGCCCTCCCGATCGTGGAGTACCTCATCGACTTCCACGCCCGCGGCGCCGACCTGCGCACCACCGGGGGACGCGCCCGCTTCATCGACGCCATCCTCCCGACGCTGCGCACGGTCCGGAACCCCGTCCTCCGCGACGGCTACCTCCAGACCCTGCGCCAGGTGTCCGGGGTGGAGGAGCGGGTGCTGCTCGAGGCGCTCCACCGGGCGCCGGACGGCGGCCGGGGCGGCCCGGGACACGGCGGCGGGGCCGCGGGGACCGGCGGCGGGCGGCTCGACGGCGGGCGCATCTCCGCCGACTCGGTCATGTCCTCGCCCGACGCCTTCGACCCGAAGGCGGTCCTCCGGGCGATCACGCCCGTCGAGCGCGAGCTCCTCCGCTTCCTCCTCGTCGCCCCCGAGCTGCAGGGCGAGTTCGTCGACCGCCTGCCGGCCGCCGACCTCCCCTCGACTCCCGCCCGCGAGCTCTGGTCGGCCGTGCTGGCCGTGCGCGAGGCCGGGCGCTACACGTCGGAGGCGGTCTACGTCCGCCTGGACCCCGAGACGCAGGCCCTGATGGCCGCCCTGCTCGGCGGGACGACCGTCTCGGCCGCGGAGGGCGCGGGGGGCGTGAGCGGCCGGACGGACGCCGGGCTCGCGGAGCAGGGGATCGAGCAGTGCCTCCTGCGCCTGGAGCTCGAGCGCCTCGAGGACCGCGACCGCTTCACCCGCGTCGAGCTCGCCGAGGCCGAGCGCGACGGCGACCGAGCCGCCATCGACCGCTACATGACCGAGATCTCCCACCACAACGAGAACCGCCGCGCGCTCCATCGGCGCCTCGAGCAGGCCAGCCTGCTCGCCAGGCCCGTCGCGCGCCCAGCTGGAGGACGACCGTGACCACCACCGATCCCGCCGACGCAGCGCTCGTCGCAGCCGTGCTCGCCGGACCGCCCCGCCGCCGGCGAGCGGCCGCGGCCGAGGTGAAGGCGGTGACGGCCGCCTCGCGCGCCGCCGCGCTTCCCGACGACGAGCCGATCGACCTCGCCGGCCTCGACCCGGATGGCGACCTCGGGGTCGTGCTCGCGGGCGGGCTCGACGCCGATTCCGACGCGGTGCCGCTCGATGCCGAGCCGAGCCCGGCCGAGCTCGTCGGCGAGGACATGGAGCTGGGCGACGACCCGGCCGACCTGGCCACGGTGATCGTCCCGGGCCTGATCGCGGACGCCACCGACGCGGTGATCCCGGCGGACGCCCCCGCCAAGCTCGACGCGAAGGCGCTCGAGGAGCCGACGCCCGAGGAGCTCGAGGCCCTCTCGGCCGACATGATCGGGATCGACGACCCGGTCCGGATGTACCTCAAGGAGATCGGGAAGGTCGCCCTCCTGACCGCCGAGGAGGAGGTCGTCCTGGCCAAGGCGATCGAGCTCGGCGAGTGGATGGTCGAGTCCCCGGCGAAGGCGGTCGTCAGCCTCCACGAGTGGACCCTCCACGAGACGGAGCGCAAGACGCGGACGGCCAAGCCGCAGCACCGGCTCCCGCTCGGCGAGGAGGCGCACCGGATGGTGCGCGCGGCGATCTCCGCCGAGGGCGCCATGGACCTGCTGGTCCCGCACCCCGACTTCCACCTCCTGAAGGCCGGCAAGGTGGCCCTTTCGGAGGGGACGAAGGTGCTCCTCAAGGAGGCGAAGAAGCTCCTGGCGGCCTACAACGAGACGCTGGCGGCGGACGCGTTCGTGACGCTGCTCGACTGGGCCTACTTCGCCGTCCACAACGGCGACCTCGACTCGCGCGACAACCCCGGCCTGCGCGCCATCTACGACTGGACCCGCGACGAGGTCGCCTTCCCGGCGCTGGAGCGCTGGATCGAGGCGGGCCACGACGCCGACCTCCTCAAGCACATGGGCTTCGACCCCGAGGTGCCCCTCGCCACGAAGCTGCGCGACCGCAAGGGCGAGATCGTCAAGATCGGGCGCGACGCCCGCGAGCAGCTGACGTCGGCCAACCTGCGCCTGGTGGTCTCGATCGCCAAGAAGTACATCGGCCGCGGGATGTCGTTCCTGGACCTGATCCAGGAGGGGAACATCGGCCTGATCCGGGCGGTCGAGAAGTTCGACTACGAGAAGGGCTTCAAGTTCTCCACCTACGCCACGTGGTGGATCCGGCAGGCGATCACCCGCGCGATCGCCGACCAGGCCCGCACGATCCGCATCCCGGTCCACATGGTCGAGACGATCAACCGCCTGATCCGGGTCTCCCGGCAGCTGCTCCAGGAGCTGGGCCGCGAGCCGACGGTCGAGGAGATCGCCGAGGCCATGTCGAAGGGCCAGGAGGTCGTGGTCACCCCGGAGAAGGTCCGCGAGATCATGAAGGTGTCGCAGGAGCCGGTGAGCCTCGAGACGCCGATCGGCGAGGAGGAGGACTCCCACCTCGGCGACTTCATCGAGGACCGGGGCGCCCTGGCGCCGGCCGAGGCCGCGTCGCACCAGCTCCTCAAGGAGCAGGTGGAGGCCGTCCTGGACTCCCTCACCGGGCGCGAGCGCCGGGTGCTGCAGCTCCGATTCGGCCTGGAGGACGGGCGCGCCCGCACGCTGGAGGAGGTCGGCCGCGAGTTCAACGTCACCCGCGAGCGGATCCGCCAGATCGAGGCCAAGGCCCTGCGCAAGCTCCGCCACCCGTCCCGGAGCCGCAAGCTCAAGGACTACCTGGAGTAGAAGCAGTCGGACCGACGGCGCCCGCCCGGAGGGGTCGGACGGGCGCTTGGATTCAGCCTCGGACCCCTACAGGACCTTGAGGCTCCCGCTGGCCGACGCCGGGGCGTAGGCCGGGTTGCCGGCGAACTTCACCGCGACCGTGAACGTCCCGGCGCTCGCGGGTGCCGTGGCCGCGACGGCCGCCAGCCCGGTCGCGTCCGTGACCGCGGTGCGGGTCACGCCCGACAGGGTGAACGAGACGGTGGCCCCGGCGATGCCCGCCCCGGACGAGGTCCGGAGCCGGGCCGAGAGGGTGACCGGGGCACCCCGGGCGGCGCTGGTCGTCCCGGTGTAGGTCAGCGTCGGGACGGGCCGCGAGACGACGAGGCTCTTCGAGGCCGAGGCGGCGGTGAAGCTGTCGTTCCCGGCGAAGGCCGCGGCGATGGCGTACGTGCCGGCGGTCGCCGGGGCGGTCGCGGCGACGGAGGCCACGCCGCTGGCGTTGGTCGTCGCCGTCCTCGTCTGGCCGTCGAGGAGGAACGAGATCGAGGCGCCCGCGATCGCCGCGCCGCCGGGCCGCTTGAGGGTGGCGCTCAGGGTGATCGACGCGCCGGCCACGGCCGCCGTCGTCCCGGTGTAGGTCAGGGTCGGGGTCGCCCGGGTGACGGCCAGGCTCGCCGTCCCGGTCGCCCCGGCCTTCGTCCCGGTCACGGTGTGCGGCCCGACGGCGGCCGGGGTGCATCTGGCCGCGAGGCAGCTCCCGTCCGGGCCGATCGTGTAGATGACGCCGGTCTGGGTTCCCAGCGAGTTCTCGAAGGCGTCGCGCCCGGTGGCGCCGTAGGTCTGGGCGCCGCCGAAGGCGATCGTGGCCGAGGCCGGCGACAGGCTCAGGTGGTCGAGCGGACCCGGGTTGACGGTGAGCGTGGTCTTGCCGGTCTTGCCCGAGCTCGTCCCGGTGACGGAGTGGGACCCGGCGACTGTCGCCCGGCAGCTCGGGCCGGTGCAGCTGCCGTTGGGGGCGATCGTGAAGACGGTGGAGGGCGTCAGGTCGCCGAGGCTGTTGTCGTAGGCGTCGCGGCCCTCGGCCGCGTAGGCCTGCGCCGCGCCGGCGAGGACGGTGGCGCCGGCCGGGCCCAGGACGAGGTGATGGAGCGGGCCCGGGGTGACCGTGAGGGCGGCGCTCCCGGTCGTGCCCGACTTGGTGCCGGTCACCGTGTGGGCGCCCGCGATCTTGGCCGTGCACGTCGAGCCGCTGCAGGTGCCGTTGGGGCTGATCGCGTACGTGACCCCGGTCTGGGTCCCCAGCGCGTTGTCGAAGGCGTCGCGGCCCTCCGCCGTGTAGGCCCGCGAGCCGCCGGCCGTGATCGAGGCGCTTGCCGGGCTCAGCGCCAGGTGGTCGAGCGGGCCCGGGGTCACGGTGAGCGTCGCAGTGGCGGTCGCGCCGGCGTTCGTCGCGGTGACCGTGTGCTGGCCCGCGGACGTCGCCGTGCAGGAGGCGCCGGTGCAGGAGCCGGCCGCGGTGACCGAGAACGTCGTGCTGGCGGTGACGTCGCCGAGGCTGTTGTCGAAGGCGTCGAAGCCCTCGACGCCGTAGGCCTGGGAGGCGCCGGCGGCGATCGTCGCCGTGGCGGGGCTGACGACGAGGCGGGCGAGCAGGCCGGCGACGATCTCGAAGGAGCCGCTCCCGCTGCTCGCGGTGTGGTTGGGGTCGCCGGCCCAGGCGGCGGTGGCGGTGGCGGTCCCGACGGCCACGTTGTCGGCGTAGGCGAGCGCGACGGACACGTCGACCGGGGCCATCGCGGCGCCGGTCGCCGCCGCGGTGCACGGCGTGATCGGCGAGCCGGTGTAGATCCGGCTGGCCGGGCAGCTGACGGTGACGGTCGAGCCGGCAGGGTCGACGGTGATGGGGACGGTCGCGGAAGCGCCCGTGTAGTTGGCGGTGTCGGTCGGAGTGAACGCGACGCCCAGGGTCCGGCTCCCGGCGTCGAGGATGGTCCCGGCCGGCGGGTCGTACGCGAACGTGCCAGGGACGCTGGCGGCCGCGTCGAGCTGGGTCGTCGAGAGGGCTATCCCGTAGGTGATCGCGGCCGGGTCGACCCAGGTGATGGCTGGGGTTGCCCTGGCGATCGTGAAGCTCTGCTCGACCGAGGGGGCCGGGTTCCAGCCCCCGCCGCCGCCCTGGCTGGCGGTGATGGTGCAGGTGCCGGCGCCGGTGATCGTGACCGTCGTGCCCGTCACGGCGCAGGCTCCCGAGGCGGTGAACGAAACCGGGAGCCCAGAGGACGCCGTCGCGCTCACCGCGAATGGTGCGTCGCCGTAGGTCCGCGCGGAGAGGGTCCCGAACGTGATCGACTGGTCGGCCCCCGTGACGGGTGGCGGGGGGCTGTCGACCAGGGCCTTGCCGGCGTTGATGACGCCACAGCCATACCAGCTCGGGTAGCGCGGGTCGGTCGTCGCGATCCGGCCGCCGGGGTCCGTGGTGGCGCAGAGGTGCGCCTTGACCTCGTCGAACAGGAGGCCGTCGCTGTTGTCGTCGCGGATCCCGTGGCTCAAGACGAGGGCGACCAGGCCCGCGAGGTGGGGCGAGGCCATGGAGGTGCCGCTGAGCGCCTGGTAGCCGTAGGGCGAGCAGAGCATGCAGGTCCCGACCGGGACGGGCGAGAACACCTGGTCGCCGGGCGCCGCGAAATCGACCTCCGGCCCCGTGCACGAGAACCCGGTCAGCGAGTCGGTCGGATCAGTGAAGGTGGTGGCCAGCACGTGCGGGTAGGCCGCCGGGTAGACGACCGGGCAGCCGAAGATAAGCTCATAGAGGGTGGTCGTGTTGCCCGCCGCCGCGACCATCAGGACGTGGGCCCGGTAGGCGGCCTCGACCGCGTCGGCCAGGGCCTGCGAGGCCTCGTGGCCGCCGATGCTCATGTTCACGACCCCGATGCCGTGGTCGACCGCCCACTGGAGCGCGGCGATGACGGAGCTGTACTCGCCGTTGCCGCTCGCGTCGACGACCTTCAGCGAGTAGAGCTCCACCCGCGGCGCGACCCCGACGACGAGGTAGCCGTTCTTGTCGGCGGCCAGGATGCCCGCGACGTGCGTTCCATGGCCGTTGTCATCGATCGGATCGGCGTCGTTGTTGACGAAGTCCCAGCCACCCCGGTAGTTGCCGTTGAACTCGGGGTAGACCGGCTGTGGGCCGCTGAGGTCGAAATGGACGTAGTCGATGCCGCTGTCGATGATCGCGACCTTCACGCCCTCGCCCCAGTCGCCCGAGTCGTGGACGCGCTTCGTCCCGATGTGGCGCACGCCCCAGGCGTTGTCGTACTCGAGGTCGCCGGTCGGCGTGTCGTCCCCGAGGATGGTGACCTGCCCGTCGGCCTCGACAGCCTTCACGAGCGGGTTGTGCCGGAGACCTTCGAGTGCCTGGACGGGCACGGTCGCTGCAATCGCAGGGATGATCGTGTAGCGGAAGCGGACGTGGCCGCCGGCGGTGACGATCGCCTGCTCGGCGGCTTTGCCCGGGTGCGCTCGGAACGTGACGATGACCTTGGCCGGCGGTCCGCCGGTCGTCGCCGGGTCGGGCGAGACCGCCAGAACGGCACCGGGCAGGAGCGCGGCCATGAGCGCGATCGCGAGCGCGGCCACCAGGACCCGCCGCCATGCCCCAACGTGTCGTCGCATCGTGCCCCTCCTCGTGCTTTACGCACGCGAGAACCCATGGTAGGCCCCCCGCTGGCGAACGGCCAGCATCTGCCTGCGACGATCGCGCTCACCGCCGCACCTTCCGCCCGCCGCGGCGGGGTGGCACGATGGGCGGCATGGACGAGACGCCCCGCTATCCCATCCGCACGGCCACCCCGGAGACCGCCCGGTCGTTCCTGTCGCCCCTCGTCGTCGCCTTCGGCGAGGAGTTCACCGAGGCCGAGTTCGACGACTGGCTGCGAACCCTCGAGGTCGAGCGCCTCATCGCCGCCTTTGACGGCGAGACCCCCGTCGCGACGGCCGGGGCATTCACGTTCCGCCTCACGGTCCCGGGCGGCGACGTGGCGGCGGCTGGTGTCACCGCTGTCGGCGTCGAGCCGGGCCACCGGCGACAGGGCGTGCTGCGCTCCCTGATGCGCCACCAGCTCGACGACGTGCGCGGCCGCGGCGAGCCTGTGGCCATCCTCTGGGCCTCGGAGAGCGCGATCTACCAGCGCTTCGGGTACGGCCTGGGGACGCTGAACGGCTCGTTCGAGATCGACCGCGGGCGGACGGCCTGGCTTCGGCCCTGGGCGCCCGAGGGCCGGATGCGCCTGGTGGACGAGGTCGAGGCGCTCGCGACCTTCCCGCCGGTCTACGAGCTGATGCGCGCCGCGACGCCGGGCGCCCTGACCCGGACGGAGGACTGGTGGCGCTGGGCGATCCTCCGCGACGCCGAGTACATGCGTCACGGCGCCAGCCCCAAGTTCCGCTACGTCTGCGAGGTGGACGGAGCGGCCGAGGGCTACGCGATCTACCGGACGAAGGGCGAATGGGACGAGCGGGGACCGAAGGGCCAGCTCCTGGTGGTCGAGGCGATGGCGGTCACGCCGCGCGCGGAGCGTGCCGTCTGGAGCTTCCTCTTCGGGGTCGACCTCATGCGCACCACGAAGGCCGGCCGGGCGCCGCTGCCGCACCCGCTCCAGCTCGCCCTGGCCGACCCGCGGGCGCTCGGGATCACGGCCGGCGACGGGCTGTGGGTGCGGCTGGTCGACCTGCCGGCTGCGCTGGCGGCGCGCAGCTACGGCGCGGCGGGCGCACTCGTGCTCGAAGTCTCCGACGCCTTCTGCCCCTGGAACGCGGGGCGCTGGCGCCTCGTCGCGGCGGGCGAGGCCGGGAGCGCGGCGGCGGCCGTCGAGCGGACGGACGCGCCGGCCGATCTCGCCCTCGACGTGGCCGACCTGGGTGCAGCCTACCTGGGCGCGTTCCGGCTCTCCGACCTCGCCCGGGCGGGGCGGGTGGAGGAGCTCGTCACGGGCGCCCTCCGGCGGGCGGACGTGATGTTCGCGGCCGACCGCAGCCCCTGGTGCGCCACGATGTTCTGACGCCCCGCGCGCCAGCTCGGGCGCGTGCGCGTCAGGCCGACGGATCCCCCGGGTCGCCGCCCGTAGCGATCGGCATCCCTGACCGGCTCCAGTCCGAGTACGAACCAGGGTAGAGGAGGGGATCGGGCAGGCCGGCCGCGCGCATGGTGAGGGCAAGCTGGCAGGCGTTGACGCCGCTGCCGCAGGAGACAACGACAGGGCGCTCGCCTGTAGCCGCCAGGGCCGTGAAGCGCGCCGCGAGCGCGCCCGGCGCCAGGAACCGTCCGTCCGGCGCAAGGAACGACGCCGTCGGGGCGCTCCGCGCCGTCGGGATGTGCCCGGCGACCGGGTCGATCGGCTCGATCTCGCCCCGGTAGCGCTCCGGCGCCCGGGCGTCGAGGAGGGCCAGCGACCCGAGACGCGGGGTCAGCGCCGCCCGGTCGATCGTGCGCGGCCAGTCGCGAGGGAGGCCGGCCCACGCGGCCGCCGCGGCGGATGCCGGGGCGGCCGCGACGAGCGGCAACCCGGCGGCCCGCCACGCCGCGATCCCGCCGTCGAGCACGGACGCGCGCGGGTGGCCCAGGACGTCGAGCATCCACCAGAGCCGCGCCGCCACCGTCCCGCCGGCGTCGTCGTAGGCGATGACCCGGTGCTCGCGCCCGATCCCGAGAGCGCCCAGCGCGGCGGCGAACGCCGCCGGATCGGGGAGGGGATGGCGCCCCGGCCCGACCGGCGCCGTCAGGACCGTGTCGAGGTCGACGAAGACGGCGCCCGGCAGGTGCGCCTCCGCGTACGCGGCGCGCCCGGCCGCGGGTGCCGCCAGCGACCAGCGGACGTCGGCGATCCGCAGGTCGGGGTCGTCGAGGTGCAGGGCAAGCTCGGCCACGGTGATCAGGCTCATGGCCCCGAGTATCGCATCGGCCCGTGGCGGAGATGGGCGACCGGCGGCTGCACGCGGCCGCGCTGCCGTCGCCGCAGCCGGCGCCCCCCGTGACGGTCCCTCGCATTCGACGGCGGCGGGCCCGACCCCATGCTATTCTTCCGCCCGGCGCGGCCCACGCCGCCCCGCGCGCCCCGCCCCATCGCGGCGGGCGCCATCGCTCCGGCGTAGCTCAGTGGTAGAGCGGGCGACTGTTAATCGCTTGGTCGTAGGTTCGAATCCTACCGCCGGAGCCAGCTCCCTCGGTCTTCGTCACGAGCGGCCCGATCCGCACGCGGCCTGCTTCCCCGGCCGGCGCCGCCCGCGGCCTACGACTCCCGGAGCGGGATCCGCGCCTCGAAGCGGGCGCCGCCCTCGTCCCGGTTGGCGGCCTCGATCCGGCCGCCGTGGCGCTCCACGATCCAGGCGGCGATGGCCAGGCCCAGGCCCGTGCCACCGGACGGGGCGTCGTCGGCGCGCCAGAAGCGCTCGAACACGCGGGGGAGGTCGTCCGGCCGGATCCCGGGCCCCGTGTCGTCGACGGCCAGGATGGCCGCCCCGCCCCCGGGCCGGACGCGGACCGTCACGGAGCCGCCCGCCGGGGTGTGGGCCACGGCGTTGTCGACGAGGATCGTCACGAGCTGGCGGAGTCGCAGCGGGTCGCCCTCCACGACGGCGGGCAGCGGGTCGACGACGACGGCCACACCGCGCTCCGCGGCCATGGCCGTCAGCGGGCCGGCGGCTTCGACGGCGACGTCCGCGACGTCCACCGGCAGCTGCTCCAGCTCCATCGTGCCGGCGTCGGTGCGGGCCAGCAGGAGGAGGTCGTCGACGAGGGCCGCCAGGTGGGTGGTCTCCGCGTCGATGTCGTCGAGCGCCGTGCCGACCGCGGCGACCGGCTGGCCGGCGTTGCGGCGCAGGTCCGTCACGCTCGTCCGGATCACGGTCAGCGGCGTCCGCAGCTCGTGGCTCGCGTTGGCGGCGAACTCGCGCTGGCGCCGCAGGGCGGCCTCGCGGCGGTCGATTGCGCCCCGGATCGGGACCAGGGCTCGGCCGGCGTAGACCCACCCGGCGGCGACCGCCAGGGCCAGCGCGGCCAGCCCGCCGAGCACGAGGACAAACAGGAGCGCGGCGAGGAGCCGCTGCTCCGAGACCCGCTCGCCGATCACCTGGATCACCCACTCGCCGTTGGCGCGGGGAACGGCCAGTGAGTAGACGCGGATCGGCGTGTCGGCGAGCGTCGCGGCCCGGCTGTCCTCCCCGCTCGCCCGGGCCGCCTCGACCGAGGGCTCGATCGGGAGGCCCGGCACCTCGTCGAGGCGGCCGAGCACCGAGCCGTCGGGCTGGACGGCGATCGTGATGGTCCCCGACTGCTCGCCGCCGAAGGCGAGCCCGAACGGGGGCCGGTCGGGCAGCTGCCCGGGACGAGCCACGATCCGGGCGACCTCCTGGGCGCGTCCCTGGAGGACCGCCGTGCCGCGGTTCGCCAGCTCGCTCGAGACGGCGCCGTAGACCAGCGTCCCCAGGGCCAGCAGGATGAGCAGCGTCAGGCCGCCGCTCCAGGCGATGAGCCGCAGGCGGGTGCGGCGCAGGAGCTCGGCGTCGGCGAGGACCGGCTCAGCGGGCACGGATCCGGTACCCCACGCCGCGGACCGTCTCGATCCAGGCCCCGCCATCCGCGCCGAGCTTCGTGCGCAGGAGGTGGATGTAGGCCTCGACGGTGTTCGGCGTCAGCGCCGCGCCGTACGGCCACGCCTGGTCCAGGAGCTGGTCGCGTGAGAGGACCTGCCCCGGGCGGCGCAGGAGGCACTCCAGGATCGCGTACTCGCGCTGGCTGAGGTCCACCGCCGTTCCGTCCACCGTGACCCGCCGGTCGGTCTCGCCGAGGACGATCGGCCCGGCCCGCAGGGTCATGCCGCGCCGCGGGGGTGGCCGGCGGCCGAGGGCCCGGAGGCGGGCGAGGAGCTCCTCGTAGGCGAACGGCTTCACGAGGTAGTCGTCGGCGCCCGCGTCGAGCCCCTCGACCCGGGCGGCGACGGCGTCGCGGGCGGTCAGCATGAGGATCGGTACGGCCGAGCCCTTCGCCCGGAGGCTGCGGGCGACGTCGAAGCCGGAGCCGTCCGGCAGGCCGACGTCGAGGATGACGGCATCGAGCTCGGCCGCGCGCGCCAGCTCCAGCCCGTCGGCCGCGGTCGTCGCGCTGTCGACGACGTGGCGGTCCTGGGTCAGGAGACGGGTGAGGAGCCGGACGAGGCGCGGGTCGTCTTCGACCAGGAGCAGGTGCACGGGGTCAGGCCCGGACGCCGGGCCGGCGCGTCACGCCTCGGCCCCGGCGATGAGCTGCAGCGCGGCGCTGATCGGGATCGCGAAGCCGATCCCCTGGCCGTCGCCGGCCGAGGTGACGATCACGCCGACCACGGTCCCCGCCGCGTCGAGGAGGGGGCCGCCGCTGCTGCCCGCGTTGATGGCGGCGTCGGTCTGGACCAGGCCGGCGAGGGCGACGCGGCGACCCGTCGAAGGATCGCGCAGGTCGATCGACCGGTCGAGGCTGGACACGATGCCCGTCGTGACCGTGTCGGTGAACTCCCCGAGCGGGCTCCCGACGGCGACGACGAGCTGGCCGACGGTCAGGGGGGCGCCGCTCCCGATCCTCGCAGGCGTCTGCCCGGTCGCCTCGGCGCGGAGCAGGACGAGCCCGGTGGCCGCGTCGCTGGCCACCACGCGGGCCGTCGTCTGGTGCTGGTCGGCGAGGAGGATGTCGTAGGTCGTGTCGGTCGGGGCGACGACGGCCGTCGTGAGGATCAGCCCGTCGGCCGAGACGATGATCCCCGAGCCGCCGGCGCCCGCGTTCCGCCCGCCGCTCGTCGCGGCGATGGTGACGACCGAGGGCTCGACGGCAGCCGCCGCCGCGACGACCGCGTCCGAGGCGTCGATGCGCGCCGCCGTGACCGTCGCCCCGGCCCCGGCGGCGGAGGCGACGGGGAACCCACCGGCAGCCGCCGGCTCGGCTGCCGGCCTGGTGGCGAGCAGCAGCGCGGCCGTCCCGCCGCTCGCGAGCGTCGCCGAGAGCAGGGCGGACGCCAGGACCAGCCGGATCGCGGCGCCGCGCCGCACGGCCCGGGGCGCCTCCGGGGCAGGCTTCGATTCGAGCGTCATCGGTGACTCCGGGCAGGGCAGGCGGGTGCGCCCACGAGCCACGTTGTACCCGGTATTCCTGAAACGTGCCTGAACCTGGCCCGGGACGCCTCGCTCCGGGCAGCCGGTGCCCGCGCCCGACTCGCGACGGTCCCGCGACGGATTCAG
Source organism: uncultured Chloroflexia bacterium (assembly GCA_963762445.1). Taxonomy (GTDB): domain Bacteria; phylum Chloroflexota; class Limnocylindria; order Limnocylindrales; family CSP1-4; genus CTSoil-043. The sequence goes on along the minus strand of CAVXLA010000004.1, from coordinate 301,890 downwards.
GACCCCTTCAGGTCCGGGCGCGATACCTGTCCCGACGCCCGGGCGGCTCCTCCGCGCACCGGGCGGAGTACCGTTCTCCCCGGGGGAGCCAGGAGATAACCACGTGCAGGAAACGACTCCGAACACGGAGACCACCGCGATGACCGAGCCCACCCCGAACGTCGAGGCCGCGCCGGTCGCCGCCCCGATCACCGCGCCGGTCGCCGCCCCGATCACCGCGTCGGATGCCGGCCCCGCCCCGCGCCCGTCGCGGGCGCGAACCATCGGCCTGGCGTCGCTCGTCGGCGCCATCGGCGTCGGCGCCATCGCCATCGCGATCGTGGCCGGCGGCCCCCGTTCGACCGCGGCGCCGGCGACGACGACCGACGGGTCGGCCGCGGGGGTGTCCCCGGTCGGCCAGGTGTCCGGCTGGACCGCTCCGGCGGGCGGCGGCACGTACCGCCTCGACGTCGGCGGACATGGCGGGATGCGCGGCCCGACGGGCGGCACGATCTCGATCACCGGGATCGACGGCACGAAGCTGGCCCTCGAGACCGACAACGGCTGGACCCGGACGATCGACGTGGCCGGCGCCACCGTGACGAAGGACGGGGCGACGGTCGCCCTCTCCACCCTCCAGGTCGGCGACCGGATCGTCTTCCGCGAGACGCGCAACGACGACGGCACCTACAAGATCACCGCGGTCGAGGTCATCCAGCCGGCCGTCGCCGGCACCGTCGCCTCGATCTCCGGCTCCACGGTCGCGGTGACCCAGCGTGACGGGAGCACGGCCAAGGTGGTTCTCACCGGCTCGACCACGTTCCAGGTGGCGGGCCAGGCGGCCACGAAGGACGCCGTCGTGACCGGCGCCCAGATCGTCGCCCGCGGCACGCTGGCGACCGACGGCACCCTCACGGCGAGCTCGGTCGTCGTCGCCCCGGCGACGGCCGTCGGGACCGTGAAGGAGAAGGACGCCAGCTCGCTGACGCTCACGACGCGCGACGGGTCCACGCTCGTCGTCAAGGTCACCTCCTCGACGACGTACCAGGTCGTCGGGGTCACCTCGCCGACGCTCGCCGACGTCAAGGTCGGCGACGTCGTGATGGCGGCGGGCACCCGCAACGCGGACGGCTCGCTGTCCGCCACGGTCGTCCGGTCCCGTGCTGCCGGCCAGCTCGGCGGTCCCATGGGCGGCTTCGGCCGCGACGGCTTCGGCCCGGACGTCTTCGGCGGCCCCGGTTTCGGGCACGGCGGCATGCGGGGCGGCGGGAACGGCTGGGGATTCCCCGGCGGTCCCGACGCCTGGCCCGCCCCGTCCACGGCTCCCTCGGGCACCGGCACCAGCGGCTGACGCCAGCTCCCCGACGCCCGGGTGTGGCCGCGTCCCACCCGGGCGTCTTCGCGTCCGCGGGGTCGTGAGGATGACGGCGGCGACGGCTCAGGTGGCGTCCGCCACCGCGTCGTGCCCGTACACCTCGACGGCGAAGCGCCGGACGGCCGCGTTGAAGGCAGCCGGCTGATCCTCGTTCACGAGGTGTCCGCAGCCCGGAATCACCTCGAGGCGCCCGCGGGTTGCCGCGGCGAGGAACGCCTGCTCGGCCCGGCGGAAGAGGCGATCATGCTCGCCGTTGATCAGGAGCGTCGGGCCCGGATAGGCCGCAAGGCGCGGGATGAACGGCGCCCGGAGGGCCGCCACCATCGCCCGCGTCCCGCCCTTGAACAGCCAGCCGTGCGTTGCCGGGGGCTCGCCGTCGTCCCCGCCGAGCGGATCGCGATGGCGCTGCGCGCGGGGATCGCCGCGCCCGTTGGCAGCGCCGCGTGCGCGAAGACGCTCGGTCGCGGCGCCCACGAGGTAGGTGCCGACGGTCCCGGGCGCCCGCCGGGCGATCGTGCGCGGCTCCGCCGTTGCGTTGGCGAGGACGAGCCCGGCCACCTGGTCCGGCCGGCGCGCCGCCAGGTCCATCCCCACGTAGCCGCCGAGGGACTGGCCGATCACGATGGCGCGCCCGCGACCGGCGTCGTCGATCACCTCCCCGACCAGGGCCGCAGCTTCGGCCAGCCGGAACGGGACGTCGGCGAGGGCACCGTGGCCCGGGAGGTCCACCGCGATGACCCGGTACACGTCCGCGAGGCCCGCCAGCTGGTGGTGCCACATCGCGCGCGTCCGGCGCGTCCCGTGCAGGAGGACCAGGGTCGGCGCGTTCGGGGGGCCCGCGGCTGCGAAGGCGCGGCGGATCTCCGTCGTCCGGCCATCAAGGGTCGCCGTGGGGTGCCCCGGCGCGCTCGGGTCTCGCATGCCCTCCCTCGCGCTTCCCCGGACGTGCCGCCCGGGAAGGGGGCCAGTCTAGCGAACCGGCCCCACGACGCGCAGGTCTCGCGAGGTGCCGCTCGTCAGCGGCGCGGACGCAACGCGGCGAGGATGACCACCGCCCCCAGGGCGACGAGGCCGGCAGCGCCGACGATCCCCCAGTCGACCGCGATCCGGTCGCGCAGCAGGAAGAAGATCCCGAGCGCCACGAGGATGAGGCCGGCGATCGCGGCCGCGAGCGGGTCCCGCTCGCGCCGCTCGCGCCGCCGCCGACCCGCCCCGGGCGAGCCCTGGTACCAGGTTGGGGGTGGAGTTGCCGCTGACGGCGCGCCCTGGTACCACGTTGGGGGTGGAGTTGCCGCTGACGGCGCGCCCGCTGCTGTCTCGTCGGCCGCGCCCGCCGCGGCGTCCGGCGGGGTGGGGGAGGGCCGGGCGCCGGCGAAGCCGCCCGCCTCCTCGGGCACGACGGCAGCCATGACCACGTAGAGGATCAGCAACGGGAAGCCTCCCGTCACGAGGGCAACCACCACCCAGAGCACGCGCACGAGGCTGGGGTCGAGCTCGAAGCGGACCGCCAGGCCGCCACACACGCCGGCGATCACGCGGTCGTCGACGCTTCGATAGAGGCGCTCGTTCATCGGCAGCCGTCCTCCGGGTTCAGGGTGTAGCTGACGGCGCTGCCGATCGTTCGCAGCTCGATCCGCGTGGCTGCGCTCGCGTAGCCGGGCGTCTCCCACGCGGACCCGCTCTTGACGAGGCCTCGGGCGTCGTAGTCGTGGCTGGCGGTGATGTTCTCGTCGACCACGAGGCGGAGCGCGGCGCCGGCCGGGGCGCACAGCGCGACGGACGCCGCGTTGCCCTCGACCTGGCCCTGGAGTCCCGCGCCCGCCGGCAGGAGGATCTTGAGGTCCGCGGCATTCACCGCGACGTCGAGACGCTCCACGGTCGCCCCCGACAGGTCGAGCCGGGTGTCGCCGATGGCATTGCCCTTGAAGGTCAGGCCGCCGATGGTCGCCCCGCCGAGGTCGACCGAGGCGTCGCCGGCGTTGACCTCGATCGCGAGGCTCTCGAGCCGCGCGCCCGTGCCGAGCTCGGTGCGCCAGTTCGCCCGCTGGTTGCTGAAGGGGAAGAATGTCGTGCCGCTCGGCGACCGGACCGTGAGCCGGCCGCCGGCGCGATCGAGCGTCGGGCGGGCGTTGGCCGTCCCGTGGACGTCGATGCTCCAGCCCGAGCCGGTGGCGGTCGCGACCTCGAGCGAAGCGCAGCTGGCAGCCAGGGTGACGCTGCCCGAGCCGCCCTCGAAGGAGCCGCTCTCCTGCAGGATCTGGGGAGCGTCCGCTGCTGCCCCACCGCACGCGAGGCCGCCGATGTTGACGCCGCCGAAGCCGACCGCGACGAGCGCGCCGAGCATGACGCCGAAGGTGGCGCTGACGACGAGCCCGCCGAGCGCCCGCAAGGGCGTCGCGCCCAGGATCAGGCCCACTCCGGCGCCGACGAGGAGGAGCGGCCAGAGCTCCCAGGCGCGGGCGACGAGATCGCGGGGAACCCAGCCCTGGGCCACGGCGAGCGGGACCGCGCCAAGGAGCACGAGGAAGATCCCCCAGTTGAGCAAGCGCCGATCGACGGACATCCGACCCTCCGCGGTGCAACCCCCGAAGGATACGCCCGTGCCGCCGTCGCTCATGGGCCGCGTGGTAGCCTCGGCGACGACGAATGGCCCGAAACGCGCGGGAGGAACCCACGGTGCCGCTGAGCCAAAGGCGTGCATCGGCGCCGGCGCCTGACGCGACGCGCGGGGGTCGGATCCGCTACTGGCTCTCGACGATCGCCCTGCGCGTTGCGGTCGGGGCGTACCTGCGGCTCCGGGTCGAGGGCCTCGAGCGGCTCCCGGCGGGTCCGGCGCTGATCTGCTTCAACCACCAGAGCTGGGCCGACCCCTTCGTCCTCGTCGCGGCATTGCCCGCGCGGCCTGACCTCCTCTTCTTCGGCCCGAAGGAGGCCGACATGCGGATCGGCAAGAAGAACCGGGTCATCGCCTGGTCGCAGCGGGGGGTCCCGTTCCGGCCCGACAAGCGCGGGCTCGTGGAGGTCGCTCGGCGCATCGCCGCCCTGTTCGCGCAGAGCGGCCGCCTCGCCGTCGCGCCCGAGGGTCGGATCCACGCGGGCGAGCGCGTGGTCCTTCCCCTCGACGAAGGGGCCGCCTACTTCGCCGCACGCTCTGGCGTGCCGCTCGTCCCGATCGCGATCCTGGGCGTGAGCTGGCTCCGCTTCGGCGGCACGGTGCGGGTCCGGATCGGGGAGCCGATCCCGACGGCGCCCGGTCGGGCGACCCGGCCCAACGTCGAGGCCCTGACGGTCGCCCTCCGCCGGGCCCTGCTTGACCTCGTCGCGGACGGGATCGACCGCGAGCCGCCCGGCCCCGTTGGACGGTGGCTGACGGAGGTCTTCCAGGACTGGCCGGAAGGGTCGCGGCCGCCGATCCAGGATCACGAATAGGACATACGTTCTATTCTCTCCCTGCCGCGCCGGACGATCGGGTTCTGCGATACTCCGGGGGTCAGCACCGCCCAGCGCTCAGGATCAGGGAGGCATGTCACCGGCATGGGAGCGACCGGACTCGCCACGACGCCCGTCGAGTACCGCGGCCGCCTGCTCGAGCAGCCCGACGAGCAGCTGGATGCCTGGGCGGCCGAGGCGATGCGCGACATCTCGATCCGGCGCGGCGTCCTCGCCGTCCTCCACGACCTGCAAGCCGCCTCCGGTCTCGACGACCGGGACCTGGAGAAGGCCTTCGCGGCCGGCGGCGGCCCGCCCGCCGTCGTGGGCCGCGATGGCGCCGGCAGGCTCATGGTCCCGGCGGCTACCCTCCACTGTCTCGTGAAGGGCTTCCGGGCGATCGTGCCCGACGCGCGCGGGAAGCTGGTCGACTACCTCGTCGAGAACTTCGCGGAGCTCGTCTACGCCTGACGGCCGTCCCGGTGGAGCGGGGGATCGGCCCGCGTCGCCCGGAGCGCGCCTCGGCGGCCTCTTCCGGCTCGTCCATCCCTTTCCCTCGCTCCTCGACGCAGCCGTCACCGCGGCGGTCGCCGCGATCGCCGGGGGCTCGGCATCCCGTGTCCTCCTCCTGGCGGCGGCGATGCTCCTCCTGCAGCTCGCGATCGGGGCGGCCAACGACTGGGCGGACGCCCCGGCGGACCAGACGGGGCAGCCCGACAAGCCGATTCCGTCGGGCCTGGTCCGGCGGTCGACCGCGGCCTGGGTCGCCCTCGGCTCGGCCGCCGCCGGTCTCGTCCTGGCCGCGCAGGCGGGCCCGGTGCCCTTCGGCCTCGCCGCCGTCGGGCTGGCCGCCGGCCTGGCGTACGACGTGCGCCTGAAGGGCACCCGCTGGTCGTGGGTGCCGTACGTCGTCGGGGTCCCGCTGCTCCCGGTCTTCGCCTGGGTGGGCGCCACCGCGGCGCTGCCGGCGTCCTTCGCGGTGTTGGTGCCGGTCGCGATGCTCGCCGGGGCGGCGCTCGCCGTCGCCAACGCCCTCGCCGACGTGGAGCGCGACCGGGGCGCGAGGACCGAGACGGTCGCGACGAGCCTCGGTCTCGAACGGGCCCGCCGCCTCGGAGCCGCGCTGCAGGTCGTGGTCGTCACCGCCGGGCTGGGGTCCGCCGCGGCGCTCGGCGGCAATACCGCATGGATCGCCCTCGCTGCGTGCGGTTCCGTGCTCGTGCTGGCCGGGCTCGGGATCGGCTGGAGCGAACGGGCGGCGGTGCGCCGCCACGCCTGGGAGGTCCAGGCCGTGGGGACCGGCGTCCTGGCCGCCGGCTGGATCGGGGCGCTGGCGGCCGCCGGCCGCCTCGCGGGGTAGGGGAGCCCGGCCCGGCCACCGCCCGCGGCCGGCCCGAGCTTGGCGGCCTCGCCGGGTCGCGGCGGTGCGCGGTCAGTCGCCGCGCCCGCGGTCAGTCGCCGCGCCGGCGGTCAGTCGCCGCGCCCGCGGACCACCGTGATCGCGTTCTCCAGGGTCAGCTTCGAGATGGTGAGGTACTTGGCCAGGTTCTGGCGGTCGGTCGGGTTCGCCGCCTCGGCGAACTCCGCGCTCCGGAGCACGGCCAGGAGCTCGCCCAGCGCCTCCTGGAACTGTGCCTTCGCCACGAGGAGCGCATCGTCGCCGGTCGGGACCGCCGCCGGTGGAGGGAGGGTCTCCAGGTCCGCGGCGCGCCGGGCAGCCTGGCCGGCCTCCCCGTCGGGGTCGGCCCGACGGCGCGGACGACCCTCGATCCGCTCGCGCAGCTTCATGAGGGAGAGCTGACCGCTGGCCACCTGGGCGGCGAGGCGCTTGCGCTTCCTCGGGTCCTGGACCTTCATCAGCTCGTAGGCGTGCGAGAGGGTGTCTTTGCGCACGGACACGAGGGCCCGGATCTCCTCGGGAGCGTCCGCAAGGCGGAGCCGGTTCTCGAGGTAGCCCTTGTCCTTGCCGAGCTTCTGGGCCAGCTTGCGGATGCTGTACCCGTGCTCGGTCACCATCTTCTCGTACATCGTCGCCTCTTCCAGCGGCGAGAGATCCTCACGCTGGAGGTTCTCGATGACGGCGATCTCCATGGCGGCGTCGTCGTCGAGCTCCTCGACCAGGGCGGGGATCGTCGGGAGGCCGGCCCGCCGCGCGGCGCGCCAGCGACGCTCGCCGGCGACGAGCTGGTACTGGTCGCGGCCCGCCGGGCGGACGAGGATCGGCTGGAGGACGCCGTGCTCGCGGATCGAGGACGCGAGCTCCTCGAGCGCCGACTCCTCGAAGAGAAGGCGCGGGTTCTCCGGGTTCGGCTCGATCCGGTCGATCGGGACGTGCCGCACGCCGAGGCTCTTCGTCCGCTCGGGGGCGAGGAAGGTCACGATGGAGGTGGAGAGCTCGCGCTCCTCCGAGAGGCGGCGCGCGGCGACCGCGCGGAAGTCAGGCCTGGCCAAGTTCGACGACCTCCTTCGCGAGCTGACGGAAGGTCTCGGCAGCCGGCGAGCTGCCGGCGTACGAGGTGATCGGCCGGCCGGTGAGCGGCGCCTCGCCCAGCTTCACGGTCGTGCGCACGATGGAGTTGAACACGTGATGGTCGCCCAGCTCGCGGAGCTCGTCGAGCATCTCGCGGGCCAGGACCGTTCGCCCGTCGTAGAACGTCGGGAGGAGGCCCATCACCCGCAGGTCGCGGTTGAGCTTGGAGCGGATCGTGTTGATGACCTTGACCAGCGCCGTGAGGCCCTTGAGCGCGTAGTACTGGGTCTGGACCGGGATGATCACGCCATCCGCCGCGACGAGGCTGTTGATCGTCAGGAGGCCGAGGGTCGGCGGGCAGTCGATGATGACCCAGTCGTAGCTGTCGCGCACCGAGCTCTCGACGAGCGCCTCGCGCAGCGTGTACTCGCGCCCGATCGCGGAGAACAGCTCGACCTCGGTGGAGGCGAGCTCCAGCGTCGACGGCGCGACGTCGATCCGCTCGGTCGCCGACTGCAGGATGATCGACTGCAGCGGTGCGTGCGCATCGTCGAGGACGTGGGCGATCGAGCGCTCCACCTGGCCGAGGTTGATCCCGAGCCCGACGGTGAGGTTTGCCTGCGGGTCCATGTCCACCGCGAGAACGCGCTGCCCGCGCTCGGCGAGCGCGCCGGCGAGGTTGATCGCGGTCGTGGTCTTGCCGACGCCGCCCTTCTGGTTCGCGATCGCGATGATCGTTGCCACCCGGGGATCACCTCGCTGGTCGTCGATGGGGGAGCTGGGAATGCGCGGTTGCGCGGCACATGATCCTACCGCACGACGGCAACGCGTGGACGTCGCTTATCCACACGCGGCGGCGTTTGTTCACGATTCTGTGGATAAGCCGGGGCGGCGGAGAGGCCGGCCCGTGGCTCGTCCTGCCCGCGCCCGACCCGCGGCGCGGCTGGCCGCCGGCGAACACGTGACCCGCTGGCGCGTGGTCACGGCGCTTATCATGGGCCCGCCAACCGCCCTGTCCGTGCGCAAAGACGGCGCAGGCCCGGGCGCGTCCTCGGCGCCGTGCTCACGAGGAGGTCCACGTGCCGACCAGCGAAGAGCGCCTCGAGCGACTGCAGCAGATGCGCCGCGAGGCCCTGCTCGGCGGGGGAGCGGTCCGAATCGAGCGGCAGCACACGTGGGGGAAGCTCACCGCCCGCGAGCGCCTGGACCTGCTGCTGGACCCGGGGTCCTTCGTGGAGCTGGACGCCTTCGTCACCCATCGTTCCGTCGATTTCGGTCTGGAGACGCAGCACATCCTCGGCGACGGCGTCGTCACCGGCTACGGCACGATCGACGGCCGGCTCGTGTTCGTCTTCAGCCAGGACTTCACGGTCTTCGGCGGCTCGCTGTCGGAGGCGTACGCCGAGAAGATCGTGAAGGTCATGGACCTGGCGATGAAGGTGGGCGCGCCGGTCGTCGGGCTGAACGACTCGGGCGGGGCGCGGATCCAGGAAGGGGTGGCCTCGCTGGCGGGCTACGCCTGGATCTTCACGAAGAACGTCCTGGCGTCCGGCGTGATCCCCCAGATCTCGGTGATCATGGGTCCCTGCGCCGGCGGGGCGGTCTACTCGCCGGCGATCACCGACTTCACGATCATGGTCGAGGGGACGAGCTACATGTTCGTCACGGGCCCGAACGTGGTGAAGACCGTGACCCACGAGGAGGTCGACTCCGAGTACCTGGGCGGCGCGCTGACGCATACCACGAAGTCCGGCGTGGCCCATCTCGCCGCGCCCGACGAGGCGACAGCCCTCGACCACGTTCGCCGGCTCCTCTCGTTCCTGCCCCAGAACAACCTCGGCGACCCGCCATCGCTGCCGACGAAGGATCCCGTCGATCGCCGCGACCCGGCCCTCGACCGGATCGTCCCCGACGACTCCTCGAAGCCGTACGACATGCACGACGTCATCGGGCGCGTCGTCGACGACGGCGACTTCTTCGAGATCCAGCCTGGGTGGGCCGCGAACATCATCGTCGGCTTCGCCCACCTCGGAGGGCGGAGCGTGGGCATCGTCGCCCAGCAGCCGGCGGTCCTCGCCGGGGCCCTCGACATCGGGTCGTCCGTGAAGGCGGCGCGCTTCGTGCGGACGTGCGACGCCTACAACGTCCCGCTCGTCACCCTGATCGACGTGCCGGGCTTCCTGCCGGGTGTCAACCAGGAGCACGGCGGGATCATCAAGGAGGGCGCCAAGCTCCTCTACGCCTACTGCGAGGCGACGGTACCCAAGGTCTCCGTCATCACGCGCAAGGCCTACGGTGGCGCCTACGACGTCATGAGCTCCAAGCACGTCCGGGGCGACATCAACTTCGCCTGGCCGACCGCGGAGATCGCGGTGATGGGCGCCGAGGGCGCCGTCAACATCATCTTCAAGGACGAGATCGCGAAGGCGGACGACCCGGTCGTCGAGCGGAAGCGGCTCGTCGCCGCGTACGAGGCGGAGTTCAACCACCCGTACGTGGCCGCGTCCCGGGGCTGGATCGACGACGTGATCCTGCCGTCGGAGACGCGCCCGCGACTGATCTCGGCCCTGGCGATGCTTGCCGACAAGCGGGAGGCCAATCCGCGCAAGAAGCACGGAAACATCCCCCTGTGAGCGGGGGAGGCGAGGGGGCGTCTGCCCGCGTCTTTGCGCACGGACGGCCCGCAGAGGCGGAGGCCGAGCTCGGACGGCGGAGCGCCGCCTGTGTCCGACTCGACGGGAGCCGGGCGGCTGCCCGTCCCAGGCGGCCGGCGTGACCCCGCCGTTCCGGCGCGTCCTCGTCGCCAACCGGGGCGAGATCGCCCTCCGGATCATCCGCGCCTGCCACGAGGCGGGCATGGAGGCGGTGGCCGTCTACTCGGACGCGGACGCCGCGGCGGCGCACGTGCGCGCCGCGGACGACGCGGTGTGGCTGGGCCCGGCCCCGGCCGCGGAGAGCTACCTCCGCCTCGACGCGGTGGTTGCCGCCGCCCTGACCACGGGGGCGGAAGCCGTCCACCCGGGCTACGGGTTCCTGTCGGAGCGGGAGGCGTTCGCCCGGGCGGTCGAGGACGCCGGCCTCGCCTGGGTCGGGCCGCCGCCCGCCGTGATCGCCGCCCTCGGCGACAAGCTGGCGGCGCGGCGGATCGCCCGCGAGGCGGGCGTGCCCCACGTGCCGGGGACCCTGGAGCCGGCCGTCGTCGACACGCCGGCCGAGGTCGAGGCGATCGTGGCCGCGGCCGGCGAGCTGGGATTCCCGCTGCTCGTCAAGGCCGCGGCTGGCGGCGGCGGCCGGGGAATGCGGCGGGTGCTCTCCGCCGACGAGCTGGTCGGGGCCCTCCTGGCCGGCTCCCGCGAGGCGGCGAGCGCCTTCGGCGACGGCTCGGTCTACCTGGAGCGCGAGATCCTGCCGGCGCGCCACGTCGAGGTGCAGCTGCTGGGCGACGCGGCGGGTATCGTCGTGGCGATCGGCGAGCGGGACTGCTCGACGCAGCGGCGCCACCAGAAGCTCATCGAGGAGGCGCCAGCCCCGGGCCTCGGGGAGACCGAGCGGCGCCGCCTGCACGCGATGGCCGTCCGGATGGGCCAGGCCGCCGGGCTGCGCAACGCGGCCACCTGCGAGTTCCTGTACGACCGCGACGGCGCGTTCTGGTTCCTCGAGGTCAACACCCGGCTCCAGGTTGAGCATCCTGTCACCGAGCTGGTCGCGGGCCTCGACATCGTGGCCGAGCAGTTCCACCTGGCCGCGGGGCGGCCCCTCTCGGCCCGGGCGCTGGCTGCCGCCGAGCGGGCCGCTCGACCCACGAGCCACGCCATCGAGCTCCGGATCTCGGCCGAGGACCCGGCGCGCTTCTTCGCCCCGGCGCCCGGGCGGATCACGCGCTGGCAGATGCCGTCCGGTCCCGGGATCCGCGTGGACACGGCCGTCGAGGCCGGCGACCGGATCCCGTCCGAGTACGACCCCCTCATCGCGAAGCTGATCGCCCACGCCGAGGATCGCCCGGCCGCGCTCGCCCGCCTCCGGCGGGCCGTCGGCGAGATGGAGGTCGGCGGCGTCCAGACCACCCTGCCCTTCCACCGGGCGATGCTGGCCGAACCGGGGTTCGTCGACGCGTCGGCACTCGCGACCACGTGGGTCGACGCCCACTGGGACGGCCCCCGGGCCCGGGCCGCCGCCGTACGGGCGGCCGCCCTTGCAGCCGGGCTCGCCGCCCTCGCCGGCGATCAGGCGACCGCCCGGGGTGGGGCGCCGGCGGAGGCCGGCGGGACGGGCGAGGCGAGCACGGACGGCTCCGCCCCGGCCTGGCGGGCGGGCGGGCGGTCCCTCGCGGTGGACCGGTGGCCGGCATGAGCGCCGGCCGGCGTCGCCCGCCCACGATGATCGCCGGGCCGACCGACGCCGCGGCACCGGCGGCCACGACGCCGGCCGCGGACCCGCGGGCCGTGCGGATCGGCGTGGCCCCGACGACTCGCCTCGACGGGGACCCGGCCTTCAGCCTCTCGCCGCCGTCCGAGCCCCCCCTGCGAGCGTCCGCGGATCCCGTCCACGGCCGCGCGGACGGTGACGACGGCACGGGCGAGCACGTCCTCCTCGACGGAATGCCGACCCCGGCCCGCCTCCATCGCTTCGACGACGTCCGGGCGCGGCTCGAGGAGATGGGGCCCAAAGGGATTATTCGAACGAATGTTCTCTTTGGCCTCGTCCACACCGACCGCCGGCGGGGCACGGAGGTCCGCGAGGTGGTCGTGGACGGCTGGCGCGTCGAAGTGGAGGTGGAGCCGGAGCGGCGGGCGGTCCTCCGCGAGCGGGCCCGGCGCGGAGCGGGCGCGGCCTCGAAGGGGGGTCCCGTGGAGGTTCGGGCGATCATCCCCGGCCGCGTCGTGGCCGTGTCGGTGGTCCCCGGAGACGACGTCGAGGCGGGCCAGCAGATCCTCGTGGTGGAGGCGATGAAGATGCAGAACGAGCTGCGCGCCCCGCGCGAGGGGAGCGTTGAGCGCGTCGGCGTGGCCGTCGGGGATACGATCGAGGTCGGCGACCTCCTCGTCGTCATCCATTGAGCAGCCGGGAGGCCCGCATGGGCGACGATCCGCGACCCGCCCCCGCGCCCGATCCCGGGCGCGACCGCTGGCGCGCCGGCGCCCGGGCGAGAGCGGTTGCGGCCGCCCAGGAGCGGCGCGAGGTCTTCCGGACCTCCTCGGACATCGAGATCGCCGACCTCTACACCCCCGCGGACCTCGCGGGCCTCGACGAGGAGCGCGACCTCGGCCGCCCGGGCGAGTACCCCTTCACCCGCGGCGTCCAGCCGACGATGTACCGCGGCCGCTTCTGGACGATGCGCCAGTACGCCGGCTTCGCGACGGCCGCCGAGACGAACGAGCGCTTCCGCTACCTCCTCGAGCAGGGCCAGACGGGGCTCTCGGTCGCCTTCGACCTGCCGACCCAGATGGGCTACGACAGCGACGCCCCGGAGGCGGAGGGCGAGGTGGGCCGGGTCGGCGTCCCGGTCTGCTCGCTGGCCGACATGGAGGCCCTGTTCGACCGGATCCCGCTCGGCGACGTGAGCACGTCGATGACCATCAACGCGACCGCCGCGATCCTCCTGGCCCTCTACGTGGCCGCCGCCGAGAAGCAGGGCGTGCCGCGGGCGGAGGTCTCCGGGACCACCCAGAACGACATCCTCAAGGAGTACATCGCCCGCGGCACGTACATCTACCCGCCGCGGCCCTCGATGCGCCTGGTGACCGACATCTTCGAGTTCTGCTCGCGGGAGCTGCCCCGCTGGAACACGATCAGCATCAGCGGCTACCACATGCGCGAGGCGGGGGCGACTGCCGCCCAGGAGCTCGCCTTCACGATGGCCGACGCGATCGCCTACGTCGAGGCGGCCGTGGCGCGCGGGCTGGACGTCGACGCCTTCGCCGGCCGGCTCTCGTTCTTCTTCGCGGCCTGGAGCGAGCTCCTCGAGGAGGTCGCCAAGTTCCGGGCGGCCCGCCGCCTGTGGGCCCGGATCATGAAGGAGCGCTTCGGGGCCGCCGACCCGCGCTCGATGATGTGCCGCTTCCACGTCCAGACCGCGGGCTCGTCGCTCACCGCCCAGTCGATCGACAACAACGTGGTCCGGACGACCGTGCAGGCCCTGGCGGCGGTCCTCGGCGGGGCCCAGAGCCTCCACACGAACAGCCGGGACGAGGCCCTCGCCCTGCCCACGGCGGAGGCCGCCCGCCTCGCCCTCCGCACCCAGCAGATCCTGGCCCACGAGTCGGGGGTGACCGAGACGCCAGATCCGCTCGCGGGCAGCTACTACGTGGAGAGCCTCACCGACGAGCTCGAGGCCCGGGCCCGCGGCCTCCTCGACGAGATCGAGGCCATGGGCGGCACGCTCGCGGCCATCGAAGGTGGCTTCCAGCAGCGCCAGATCCAGGAGTCGGCCTACCGGGTCCAGCGGGCGATCGAGAGCGGCGACCAGGTCGTCGTCGGGATCAACGCCTTCCGCGACGAGGAACGCCGCACGCCGCCGACGCTGCGCATCGATCCCGAGGGCGAGCGCCGCCAGGTCGAGGCCGTCCGCCGGGTGCGAGCCGGGCGCGACGGGGCTGCCTGGGCGGCCGCCCTGCGCCGGGTGGACGAGGCAGCCCGCGGCCCGGAGAACGTGATGCCGGCGCTCATCGAGGCGGTGAAGGCCTACGCGACCGTGGGCGAGGTCTCGAACGTCCTCCGCGCCGCCTGGGGCGAGCACCGCGAGCTGGTGACCGTGTGACGTCGATGCGCCGTTCGGAGGTGACCCGATGATGCCCGCCGGCCTGCCGGCCCACGTGCGCCGCGTGGGCCGCGTCCATCACGTCGCCGTCGTCGTGCGGGCGATGGATGCGGCCCTGGCCTTCTACCGCGACACCCTGGGGCTGGCGCCCGGCCCGGTCGTGCCCATCCCGTCGGACCGGGTGCGGATCGCGTTCCTGCAGGTCGGCGAGGTGAGGATCGAGCTCGTCGAGCCGACGGACGACTTGACCGGGGTGGCCCGCTTCCTGGCCAGCCGCGGCGAGGGCTTCCACCACATCTGCTTCGAGGTCCCGGACATCTCTGCCGCCCTCACGCGGCTCGGCATCGACGGCGTGGAGCTGATCGACACGACGCCGCGCCGGGGCGCCGAGGGTCCCGTCGCCTTCCTCCACCCGCGGAGTTGCCACGGGGTTCTCGTGGAGCTGATCGAGGCGCCCGGCGGTCCCGCCTGGGCGTCGCTCTACCCGCACGGGTTCCGCGGGCCGGGAGCGTAGCGGCTTCTGGAACCCCGGTGCGCCGGCCGCCCGAGCCCGGGCGCCCGGGCGCCGCCTCGACGCTGCGTCCGGGCCGCTTATCCCCGGTAGCCGGCCTCGCGCAGGAGCGCGGGGAGCTCGGTCGGCGAGGAGGCCACCCGGATCCCGGCCGCCTCGAGCGCGGCGACCTTCTCGGCGGCCGTCCCGCGGCCGCCCGAGATGATCGCCCCCGCGTGGCCCATCCGCTTCCCCTCGGGGGCGGTGCGGCCCGCGATGAACGCCGCCATCGGGACGTCGCGGAGGTGCTCGGCTGCCCAGGCGGCCGCATCCTCCTCGGCGCTCCCGCCGATCTCGCCGATCAGGACGATCGCCTCCGTCTCGGAGTCGGCGGCGAAGAGCTGGAGGACGTCGAGGAAGGTCGTCCCGATGATCGGGTCGCCGCCGATCCCCACGCAGGTGCTCTGGCCGATCCCGGCGTCGCTCATCGCCTGGACGGCCTCGTAGGTGAGGGTGCCGGAGCGAGACACGACGCCGACGGTGCCTTCGCGATGGATGGAGCCGGGGATGATCCCGACCTTGGCCCGGCCGGGCGAGGTGGCGCCCGGGCAGTTGGGCCCGACCAGGCGTGCGCCCGCGGCGCGGACGACCTCGACCACGGGCAGCATGTCGAGCGTCGGGATCCCCTCGGTGATGCAGAAGATCGTCGAGATGCCCGCCCCGACCGCCTCGAGGATGGAGTCCGGGGCGCCGCCGGCGGGCACGAAGATGCAGGATGAATTGGCGCCCGTCTCGCGGACCGCGTCCTCGATGGTGTTGAAGACGGGGACCCGGTTGTCCAGGGCGTGGAGGCCGCCCTTGCCCGGCGTCATCCCGGCCACGATCCTGGTCCCGTACTCGAGCATCTGGCGGGAGTGGAACTCGCCCTCGCGCCCGGTGATCCCGTGGACGACGAGCCGCGTGTCGCGGCCGATCAGGATGCTCACGCGGCACCTCCCGCGGCCCGCGCGGCCGCCACTGCCTTCCGGGCCGCCTCGTCGAGCGTCGCCGCGGTCTCGAAGCGGGCCTCCTGGAGGAGGCGCCCGGCCTCCTCGGCGTTCGTCCCCACGATCCGGACGATCATCGGGACCTCGCGCTCCTGGCGGCTGCGGGCCTCGATCAGGCCGCGCGCCACCTCGTCGCCCCGGGTGATGCCACCGAAGATGTTGACGAGGATCGCCCGCACTTTCGGGTCGGCGAGGATCAGGCGCATCGCGGCCGCGACGCGGTCGGCCTTGGCCCCGCCGCCGATGTCGAGGAAGTTGGCCGGCTCTCCGCCGGCGCGCTTCACGAGGTCCATGGTCGTCATCGCCAGGCCCGCGCCGTTGACCATGCACCCGATCGAGCCGTCGAGGTGGATGAAGCTGATGTCGTAGTGCCGCGCCTCTGCGTCCGCGGGATCCTCCTCGTCGAGGTCGCGGAGCTTCTCGAGATCGGGGTGGCGGGGCAGGGCCGAGTCGTCGAGGGTGACCTTGGCGTCGAGGCAGGCGAGGCGCTCGACGTAGCCCTCGGGACCGCTCTCCCGGATGATCGCCAGGGGGTTCACCTCGACGAGGTCGGCGTCGTTCGCCTTCATCGTGGCCACGAGGCCCCTGGCGATCTTCACGAAGTCGCGCAGGTGCGGCCCGCCCAGGCCGATCCCGAAGGCGAGCTCGCGGGCCTGGTAGTCGAGGATCCCGAGCAGCGGGTGGGCCGCGACGCGGCGGATCGCCTCGGGGGTCGCCTTCGCGACCTCCTCGATCTCGACGCCGCCCTCGGCGGACGCCATGAGCACGATTCGCCGGCTGGCCCGGTCGAGGATCGCGCCGAGGTAGAACTCCTTGACGATCACCGCCGCCGGCCCCACGAGGACCTTGCGGACAGTGATCCCCTTGATGTCCATGCCGAGGATCCGCCCGGCGACGTCCTCCGCCTCCTGGGCCGATCCCGCCAGCTTCACGCCGCCGGCCTTGCCGCGGCCGCCGACGAGGACCTGGGCCTTGATCACGACGCGGCCGGCCCCGTCGGCAAGGAACCGCTCGGCCGCGGCTCGCGCCTCGGCCGCGGTCCGGGCGACGGCCCACGGCGGGACGGGGAGCCCGGCTGCGACGAGGAGCAGCTTGGCGTCGGCTTCCTGGATCTTCACGGGCGACTCCTGTGGAGCGGCGGGTGTTGAGCGACGGGCATGAGGGATCCGGCGGGCCGCTCGGGCCGTCTGCGCGGGGCCCGGGGCGCGGCGTGGACGCGAGGGCGATGGTACCGCGCCGGGAGGGCCTGGCGACACGCCGGGGGCGGCCCGGATGGCGCGCCGGAGGCGGGTCGGGCGGCGCGCCGGGTCGGGGTCCGACCACGCGCCGGGCCCGTGGAGGCGGCTACAATGCCGCCACCCGCCGGGCGTCCCGACGGCGCAGACGACCGGCAGCCGCCGCCCTCCGGCCGGCCCGCCGGCCAGCGACAGTCCGCCGGCGGCCGCGGTGCGCGCCGGCCAGGAGGCGAGTCTCCCGGTGCGTTACCTGCAGTACCGCGGTGGCGAGGGGATGCTGGCGTGGGCCTTCCACCGCATCTCGGGCGTCGCCATCTGGGTCTTCATCCTGCTCCACGTGCTGGACATCTGGCTGGTCGGCGCCAACCCGGCGCTCTACGACGACGTCCTGAAGCTGTACGCCAGCCCGCTCGGGCGCGTGGCCGAGACCCTCGTGGGGGCTGGGCTCCTGTACCACGCCCTCAACGGCCTGCGGATCATCGTCATGGACTTCTGGCCGGCAACCACCGCCTGGCACAAGCAGCTCTGGTACGCCTGCTGGGCGATCTTCTTCGGCGCCGGCATCCCCGGCGCCTACATCATCCTGAGCCCGATCTGGACGGGGGCCCACTGATGCGCACGATCACGCGCTCCGGCCGGGCGAAGCCCGCGGGCGGCGGCTGGGAGCTCGCCGTCTGGTACCTGATCCGGCTCTCGGGGCTGGCCCTCTTCGTCCTCGCCCTCGCCCACTACAGCATCACCCACTTCATCTTCGACGTGACCGTGCAGAAGGCCGACTGGATCGTCGACCAGCGCTGGAGCGGCCTCCTCTGGCGGACGGTCGACTGGCTCATGCTCTCGCTCGTGATCTTCCACAGCTTCATGGGCGTCCGGACCGTCGTCGGCGACTACACCCGCGGCGGTCTCCGCACCGCGCTCACGATGGGCCTCTACGTGCTGGCGCTGGTGCTCTTCGCGATGGGGACGATGGTCGTGGCGACCCTCCCGTCCCCGGTCAAGTAGGACTCCGGTGAGGATCGACCACGAGGCCCTCGTCGTCGGGGCCGGCGGCGCCGGCCTGTGGGCGGCCCTCGAGCTCGCCCGCGCCGGCGTCTCGACCGGCGTCCTCACGAAGCTCTATCCGACCCGCTCCCACACCGGCGCCGCCCAGGGCGGCGTCTGCGCCTCTCTGGGCAACCTCGAGGAGGACCACTGGGAGTGGCACATGTTCGACACGGTGAAGGGCGGCGACTACCTCGTCGACCAGGACGCCGCGGAGGTCCTGGCGCGCGAGGCGGTCGAGACCGTCATCGAGCTCGAGCACATGGGCCTGCCGTTCAACCGCACGCCCGAGGGCAAGATCGACCAGCGGCGGTTCGGCGGGCACACCCGCAACTTCGGGGAGGGACCGGTCAAGCGGGCCTGCTTCGCGGCCGACCGGACCGGCCACATGATCCTCCAGACGCTCTACCAGAGCTGCATCAAGGCGGGGGTGAAGTTCTACGACGAGTACCACGTCGTCGACCTCCTCTTCGAGGGCGGCGACGGCGGCGACGGGGGCCGGGCGGCCGGCGTGATCGGCTACCGGATCGCGGACGGCGAGATCCACACGTTCCGGGCCAAGGCCGTCCTGCTCGCCACCGGTGGCAACGGCCGGATGTTCCGGATCACTTCCAACGCCTACTCGCTCACGGGCGACGGGATCGCCCTGGCGTACCGCCACGGGATCCCGCTCGAGGACATGGAGTTCTACCAGTTCCACCCGACCGGCCTGTACGGGCTCGGCATCCTCCTCTCCGAGGCGGCCCGCGGCGAGGGCGGCTACCTCCTGAACAAGGACGGCGAGCGGTTCATGAGCCGCTACGCCCCCAAGGCCATGGAGCTGGCGCCGCGCGACATGGTGAGCCGGGCGATCTACCTCGAGGTCCAGGCCGGCCAGGGGGCCGGCCCCAAGGGCGACTACGTGCTCCTCGACGTGCGCCACCTCGGGCGCCAGGTCATCGAGGAGAAGCTCCCCGACATCACCGACTTCGCCCGCGTCTACCTGGGCGTCGAGCCGCTCCGCGAGCCGGTTCCGACGCAGCCCACGGCGCACTACGCCATGGGCGGCATCCCGACCGACCTCCGGACCCGGGTGATCCGCGACGAGCGGAACACGGCCGTCGAGGGCCTGTTCGCGGCGGGCGAGGCCGCCTGCGTCTCGGTCCACGGCGCGAACCGCCTGGGCACGAACTCGCTCGTCGACCTCCTGGTCTTCGGGCGGCGCGCCGGGCACGCGATGGCCGCCTACTGCTCCGCTGCCGAGATGCCGGCCGTGGCCGCCGACGCCGAGGCGCCGGTTCGTGCCGAGCTCGAGGCGATGCGCGGCCGGCGCGTGGGCGAGAGCCCCGCCGCGCTCCGGGCAGAGCTGGCCAGCCTGATGATGGACAACGTCGGCGTCTTCCGGACCAGGCCGATGCTGCGGAGCGCCGTGGCCGGCGTCGCCGAGATCCGGGAGCGCTACGGGCGCGTTCGCGTCCGCGACAGCGGCAAGGTCTTCAACACCGAGCTCCTCGAGGCGCGCGAGCTCGGCTACCTGATCGACAACGCCGAGGCGATGGCGACGTCGGCGCTGGCCCGCACCGAGAGTCGCGGGGCCCACGCGCGCGACGACTACCCCGCGCGCGACGACGCCGGCTGGCTGAAGCACACCCTCGCCTATCGGGGCGAGGCGGGCCCCACGCTCCGGTACAAGCCGGTGTCCGTGACCCGCTTCGAGCCGAAGCCGCGAACGTACTGAGCCCTGGAGCGCAGCGCATGCAGGTCGACCTCCGGATCCTCCGCTTCGATCCCGAGCGGGATTCGGCTCCCCACTGGGCGCGCTACCTGGTCGAATCGCAGCCGATGGACCGGGTGCTGACCCTCCTGCAGCAGGTCAAGGCCGAGCTCGACGAGTCGCTCACGTTCCGGCGCTCGTGTGGCCATGGCATCTGCGGCTCCGACGCCATGCTGATCAACGGCCGGAACCGCCTGGCCTGCAAGATCCGGGTCGACCAGCTGGGCCGCAAGATCAGCGTCGCCCCGCTGCCCGGCCTCCCGGTCGTGAAGGACCTCGTCGTCGACATGGAAGGGTTCTTCGGGAAGTACCGGAGCGCCCTGCCGTTCCTCGTCAACGAGACGCCGGCGCCGGAGCGCGAGCGTCTCCAGAGCCCGGTCGACCGGGCCCGCTATGACGACACCACCAAGTGCATCCTCTGCGCGGCCTGCACGACCTCGTGCCCGTCGTTCTGGGCCCAGCCGTCGTACGTGGGGCCCGCGGCGATCGTCAACGCCCACCGCTTCATCTTCGACAGCCGTGACGAGGCGGCCGACGAGCGTCTCGAGATCCTGGCCGACAAGGACGGGGTCTGGCGCTGCCGGACGATCTTCAACTGCGTCGACGCCTGCCCGCGCGACATCAACATCACGCGGGCGATCCTGGAGGTCTCGCGGGCCATCGTGGAGCGTTCGGTCTGAGCGGCATGGGTCGGCGCCGGCTCATCGTGCGGACCGACGGGGCCGCGCGCGGGAACCCGGGCCCGGCCGCGGCCGGCGCGGTCCTGGTCGACGCCGACGCGCCCGGAGCCGAGCGGCCGGACGCCCCGCCGCTCGCCACGGTCTCCGAGGCGCTCGGGCGCCAGACCAACAACGTGGCGGAGTACACGGGGCTCCTGCGCGCCCTCGCCGTCGCCGAGGAGCTGGGCGCCGACGAGGTGACCCTCCTCCTTGACTCGATGCTGATCGTGGAGCAGCTGCGGGGCCGCTGGCGGGTCAAGGACGCCAAGCTCGCCCCGCTGCACGCGGAGGCGATGGCGCGCCTGGGGCGGCTGCGGCGCTGGAGCGCCCGCCACGTCCCGCGCAGCGAGAACCACGCGGCGGACGCCCTGGCCAACGAGGCCCTGGACCGGGTGGCCGCGGGCGGGCCCGCCGTCGTGATCCGGCGCCCGGGAGAGGGGATCCGGTCCGAGGTGGCTGCCCGCCTGGCCGACGCGCCGGAGGATGCCGGCGACGGGGCGCCCGGCGCGGGCGCCCCGCGGGTGCGGCGGGCCGGAGCCCGCGACCAGCTCGGGCTGGGCCTGGAGCCCGGCTTCGACCCGGGCGATCCCGGCCCCGCCGCCGGCGAGCTGCGCGTCCGCATCCTCGGCTCCGGGACCAGCCAGGGCCTGCCCCGGATCGCCTGCGACTGCGCCACCTGCACGTCGACGGACCCGCGCGACCGGCGCCTCCGCGCCTCGGCCCTCCTTGCCTGGGGGGCCTGCCGGGTCGTCATCGACTGCGGCCCGGACTTCCGGGCCCAGGCGCTGGCGGCCGACCTCGACCGCCTCGACGCGGTGATCCTGAGCCACGAGCACCAGGACGCGATCGGCGGCCTGGACGACCTCCGCCGCTTCAACGAGATCGCCGGCGGCTACCTGCCCGTCTTCGGGCTGCCGGAGACGCTCGACGTGGTCCTGCGGCGGTTCGCCTACGCGTTCGTGCCCGGCCAGGCACGCTTCGCCGGCCTCCCGATGCTGCGCCCGGTGGCCATCGCCGGCCCCTTCGACATCGCCGGCCGGCGCTTCGTGCCCGTGCCGGTCGCCCATGGCGACCTCCCGGCGGCAGGCTTCCGGACCGGCGGGTTCGGCTACGTCTCCGACGTCAAGCGGGTCGAGGGGCCGTCGCTGGCCCTCCTGCGCGACCTCGACGTCCTCGTCCTCAACGCGGTGCGCGACACGCCGCACCCGGCCCACCAGACCGTCGCCGAGGCGCTGGCGGTGATCGCGGAGCTGCGGCCGCGGCAGGCCCTCCTGACTCATCTCGACCACGAGCTGCGTCACGCCGCGCTGGCGGCGCGGCTGCCGGCCGGCGTGGGGGTCGCCGTCGACGGCCTGGAGCTGCGCATCCCGCGTTGAGGAGGGCCGTGCTCGAGGTCCGTCGCCCGGCGGCGTGGCCATTGCCCGGGCCCATCGCGCGTCGGCGGTAAGATCGGCTGGTCAGCGAGGCGGCCGGACGGTCGCGCGTCGCCGGGCGACCGGCGGCGTGAGGAACGTCCGGGCTCTCCGGCGCAGGGTAGCGGGTAACGCCCGTCCGCCGCGAGGCGAGGACCAGCGCCACAGAGACGAGCCTGCCGGCGGGCAACCGGCGGCAGGGTGAAACGGGCAAGCTCTACCCGGAGCAAGGCCAAGTAGGAGGACGCGTCCCGGGCAACCGGGACACCGGCGCGCCGTCGGAGTCCTCGGGTCGGCCGCATGAGCCGCCGGGCAACCGGCGGCCCCAGATGGATGACCGTCACCGCACCCCTCCGGGGATGCGGGACAGAACCCGGCGTACAGGTCGCCTCGCTGACGCCCTCCGCCGGTCTCCACCGGTTGCCGCTGCGTCGCCGCCCAGCCGTCGCCGCCGCGGCCGAGGCCGCCCAGCCGCGCCGCCGTGGCCGAGGCCGCCCAGCCGCGCCGCCGTGGCCGAGGCGTCAGTCCTCGTCGGCCCGGAAGATCCCCGCCGCCGTGCAGGCGTTGCAGATCGGCATCGCGCTCTCCAGGTCGCCGAGGGGCATCGGGAGGGCGCGATCCGGGAAGAGGCAGTCGACGTCGTACGTGCGCTCCGGGCGCCGGTCCACGGCCGTGACGCGGCGGAACGTGCAGCGCTTGACCCGCGGGGCCGCGAGGAACGGCTCCTGGGTCGGCGCGACGATCGTCTCGGCGAAGGCCACGGTGATGGCGCCCTCGATGGGAGTGCGTGACGTGTTCGGCGGCGGAGCCTAGCACCGCCCGTCAAGCCTGCGCAAGGCGAAGAAGGTACTGCCCCGCCCGGCCGCCGCCCGCCGAGGTCGAGTGCGGGATCCGCCGGTGCCTCCGCCCGGCTTCGCGGTCCCGTCGCACGAAATCACCATTGACTACCTGTCCCAGCGGTGTACCATCCCATTCCGGCGGCGCCAAGTGGGGCAAAGTGGTGATTCGGCGGCAGCAGAGCCCGTCACCAGGCCCGGCAACCGCCGCCGACCCGACAGGGACCAGAGGGACCCAGGACTGGTGTTCACCGGCGAGTACCGGCACTCGGTGGACGCGAAGGGACGAGTCGCCGTCCCCGCGAAGTTCCGAGCGCAGCTCGACAGCGGAGCGTTCGTCTCCCGCTGGATGGACTCCTGCCTCGCCATCTGGCCCCGCGCCGAATGGGACCGCCTCGCGGCGAAGGTCGCGGCGCTCCCGACCGTGGAGAACGCCGGAGCCCGGCTCTTCTCCCGGTTCGTCTTCGCCAATGCCGTCGAGGTCGTCTGGGACGCCCAGGGACGGTTCGTCCTCCCGTCCTACCTCCGCGAGGCGGCGGGGCTCGGCAGCGAAGCGGTCATCGTCGGGTCGCTCGACCACGCCGAGATCTGGACCCCGGCCGGGTGGGACGGCTACCGGCGGGCGCTCGAGGACCCCGACGAGCTGGCCCGGCACTTCTCGGGGCTCGGCATCTAGCGCCAATTCATGCGCTTCCAGGATCCGCTCGGGATCCGACGTCGACGGTGGAGATGACATGGAGGAAGGGCACCGGCCGGTGCTCGCGGAGGAGGTCACGACGATGCTCGCCCCGCGCCCCGGCAGCCTCCACGTCGACTGCACTGTCGGCGGCGGTGGGCACACCGAGCGGATCCTGGAGGCCGCCAGCCCGGACGGCCGCGTCCTCGGGCTCGACGCCGACCCCGCCGCGATCGCGCGGGTGGGGGAGCGGCTCGCCCGGTTCGGCGATCGGCTCGTCCTCCGGCTGGCGAACTTCCGGTCCCTCGCCGAGGTGGCCCCCGACGCCGGCTTCGGCGCCGTGGACGGCGTCCTCCTCGACCTGGGCCTGAGCAGCTTCCAGCTCGCCGACGCGGGACGCGGGTTCGGGTTCCGCGCCGGCGGCCCGCTCGACATGCGCTTCGACGCGTCGCGGGGCGAGCCCGCGTCCGCGCTGCTGGCCCGCCTCGACGAGGGAGCGCTCGCCGACTGCTTCCGCCGGTTCGGCGAGGAGCCGCGCGCCCGCCGCATCGCCCGCGCCATCGTGGAGGCGCGCCGGGGCGCGCCGATCGAGACGGCCGAGCAGCTGGCCGCGGTCGTGGAGCGGGCCGTGCCGCGGCGCCCGGGACCGCGCGGCCGGATCCATCCCGCCACCCGCGTCTTCCAGGCGCTTCGGATTGCCGTGAACGGCGAGCTCGACGCCCTCGAGGTTGCTCTCGCCGCGTCGCTGGACCTGCTGCGACCGGGCGGGCGCCTGGTCGTGCTCAGCTACCACTCGCTCGAGGACCGAATCGTCAAGCGGTTCGTGGCCGCGGAACGCCGCGGCTGCACCTGTCCCCCCGCGTTCCCCGTCTGCGTCTGCGGCCGGGCGCCTCGTCTTCGCCCCGTCGGCCCCCAGCCGGCGGTCTCGTCCGACGCCGAGGTCGCCGCCAACCCCCGTGCCCGGAGCGCCCGGCTCCGGACCGCCGAGCGGCTCGCAGCCTGAGCCGCGGTCGTCGCCGCGAAGGAGGGCATCGACGATGAGCAAGCGCCACCAGGCCAATCGACGTCGCACCTATGGCCGGCGCCAGCACGAGGTCCGCGAGCGCCGGGACCGCGCCTGGCAGGACGGCACGCTCGAGCGCGACCCGGTCGACGACGGCTTCGCGCCGGTCGAGGCGGCCGTCGCCGAGCGGCACGGGCTGTCGTACGGCGCGACCTGGCTCGGGCTGGAGTAGTGGCCGGATACGCGGGGGCGCGCCCCCGCACGGGGGTCCTCGGCCGGCGCGCCGGGGCGCCGAGCCGCGAGACCACGGCCGATCCGCGGGCGGTCACGCGCTCGCGTCGCCCGGTTCGTGGCGGCCTCGTCAGCCGCGCCCGGCGCCGGTCGGGCCGGACGGGCATTCTCGTCGCCGGCATCATCCTGACCTTCGGCCTCGGCTTCGTCTCGCTCGCCCAGACGGTCCGCGTCTCGGCCAACGGCGTGGAGGTGGACCGGATCCTCGCCGAGCGCCGGATCCTGCTCGCGGAGCAGGACCAGCTCCGCTCGGACATCTACCGCCTGGGCAGTGAGCCCGCCATCCGGAAGCAGGCCCTGGAGGCCGGACTCGGCCAGCTCGTGGACCCGCTCATCGTCCCGGCGCGCTGACGCATGCTCGGCCGGACCGACAGCCGCCCGCGGGCGTTGCTCCTGCTCGCGGCCCTCCTCGTCTTCGGGGTGGCCTGCGTCGCGCGGCTGGGGTACTGGCAGCTGGGCCGCCACGACTGGCTCGTGGCGCAGGCGAGGGAGCAGGTCACGGTGCGGGCCGAGATCCCGGCGAGCCGGGGCACGATCTACGATCGCAGCGGGACGGTCACGCTCGCCACCACGATCAGCCGCGACCGGCTCGTCGCCTACCCGGCATCGCTCGCGGGCGAGGCGCCCGAAGACCGGACGAAGCGGGCGGAGATCGCGGCGACGCTGGCCGGGATCCTCGAGCTCGGCAGCGACGACTCCGCCGAGCTGCGCCGCCGGATCGACTCCGGCAAGGCCTACGTCGTCCTGGCCCGCGGCCTCACGATCGCCCAGTCGAGCGCCGTCCGGGCCGCGATCGACGCGGGCGAGCTGAGCCAGGTCCGCCTGGAGGCCGAGGCCGTGCGCGACTACCCGGTCGACGGCGGCGCGCCGGGGACGACGATCGCGGCCCAGGTCCTCGGGTTCGCCAACCGCGACGGAGACGGGCAGTACGGCGTCGAGGGCCGCTGGCAGGAAGCCCTGGCCGGGGCCCCGCGCGTCGTCCTTGCCGAGCGCGACGCATCCGGCAACCCCAACCTCGAGCAGGCCGTGACCCTCGAGGCGGGCAGCCCGGGCGTCGACATCACCCTGACGATCGATGCCAGCCTCCAGCTGGCCGTCGAGCGCGAGGTCTACGCGGCCTGGGTGGCGGACCACGCGAAGAGCGTCTCCGCCGTGGTCCTGGACCCCGCGACGGGCGCGGTCCTCGCCGAGGCCACGTACCCGTCGTACAACGCCAATGAATACACGGCGACCGCGGCGACGAACCCGGAGCGATTCCTGGATCCCGTGGTCTCGGCCGTCTACGAGCCCGGTTCCGTCTTCAAGATGGTCACGGCGGCCGCCGTGCTCGAGGCCGGGGTCGTGACCCGGACTTCGAGGGTCCAGGACCAGGCGATCCTGCGCCTCGACCGGGGCAAGGCCTTCGTCACCAACGCCGACAAGAAGTCCAAGGGCCAGATGACCTTCGAGGACGCCGTGGCCTGGTCGCGCAACGTCGTGATGTCGAAGGTGGCCCTCAAGCTGGGCACGACCGCGCAGGCGGCGGCAGAGGTGCTCCACGCGACGTGGGCGAAGCTGGGCTTCGGCGCCCGCACCGGCATCGACGTGACCGGGGAGGTGGCCGGGATCGTGCGCGACCCGGCCACGACGGCATGGCACCAGATCGACGTCGCCAACGGCGCCTTCGGCCAGGGCGTCGCGGTCACCCTCCTGCAGCTGGCGACCGCCTACAGCGCCATGGTGAACGGGGGCATCCTCCCGAACCCGCACGTCGTGCAGCGGGTCGGCGCGGAGGACGTCGCGCCGGGCGATCGCGGCCGGGTCCTCACCCCCGCCCTCTCCGCCGAGCTCGTGAAGATCATGGAGCGCGTCCCGCTGGCCGTCCCGTTCTACCGGGATCGGACCCTGATCCCCGGGTACCTCGTGGGCGGCAAGACCGGCACGGCCCAGATCTGGGACGGCGCCGCCAGGCGCTGGAAGGAGAACGTCTTCAACTACTCCTTCGTGGGGTTCGTCGGGCGCCGGAGCCCCGAGGTCGTCGTCGCCGTGCGCCTCGAGGAGGGCCGGCCCACGGTCCAGCGGATCGGCGAGATCGAGATGCCGGTCGAGTCGTTCGAGCTCTTCCGGCGCGTCGCGACCGACGCGATGGCAACCCTGGACCTCGCGCCACTGCCCGCCAGCTCGCCGGCCCCGGCCAGCCCTGCGGCCCCGTGAGCCCCGCCTGTGCGACACTCCCGGCCGTGACCACGGTGCCGGCCGCGCGAGGCGATTCCGAGCCGTCTCCCGCGGCCCCCCTGACCGCCGAGGATCTCGTCGCGGCGACGGGGGGCACGCTGCTCCACCGCTCGCCTCGAGCGGTCCGGGGCGGGGCGGTGGATTCCCGCCTCGTCGTACCCGGCTGCCTCTTCGTCGCCCTGCCCGGGGAGCGGACGGACGGCCACCGCTTCCTGGGCGCGGCCGTGGCCGCGGGGGCCGCCGCGCTGCTCGTGTCCGTGCCGCCGGACGCGGCCGGCCTCGAGGCCGTCGGCGACGTCACGGTCATCCACGTCGCCGACGCGCTGGCGGGTCTCCAGGCGGTGGCCGCCGCCTGGCGCACCCGCTTCGACCCCCTCGTGGTGGGCATCACCGGCAGCCTGGCCAAGACCTCCACGAAGGACGCCACCGCCGCGGTCCTGGGCGCCGCGATGACGACGCTGCGGACCGAGGGCAACCAGAACAACGAGGTCGGCCTTCCGCTCACCCTCTTGCGCCTGGGGCCGGAGCACCGGGCCGCCGTCCTCGAGATGGGGATGTACGTCGGCGGCGAGATCGCCACGCTGGCGGCCCTCGGGCGGCCGACGGTCGGCATCGTGACGGCCGTGGCCCCCGTCCACCTGGAGCGGGCCGGCTCCCTCGCAGCGATCGCGGACGCGAAGGCGGAGCTGGTCGAGGCCCTGCCCGCGGCCGGCACCGCGATCCTGAACCGCGACGACCCCCGGGTGCTGGCCTTCCGGTCGCGCACCCGGGCCCGCGTGCTGACCTACGGGCTGGATCCCGGGGCCGACGTCAGGGCGGAGGCGGTCGTCTCCCGGGGTGCCCACGGCATGTCGTTCGACCTGGTGGCCCGGGCCCCCCGCCCGGCGCGCTTCCACGTGGAGATCGGGGCCCTCGGCCGCCACAGCGTCCAGAACGCCCTCGCGGCCGGCGCCGCGGGGCTCGTCGCGGGAGTCCCCGACGAGCGGATCGCGGCCGGGCTCGCGACGCCGTGGGGCCGGGCCTCGGCCCACCGCGGCGCCGTCGTCGAGGCGCCGGGCCTCACGATCCTCGACGACACCTACAACGCCTCGCCACCCAGCGTGGTCGCCGCGCTGGAGGTGCTCGCCACGCTGCCGGGGCGGCCGGTGGCGGTGCTGGGCGAGATGCGCGAGCTCGGGGCCGCCCACGACGAAGGCCACCGCGAGGTGGGCGCCGCCGCGGCCCGGGTCGCGGCGGAGCTGGTGGTGGTCGGGCCGGCGGCGGCGGGCATCGCGGCCGGCGCGATCGGGGCCGGGATGGAGCCCCACCGGGTCCATGCCGTGGCGGACCGCGACGAGGCGATCGCCCTCCTGCGAACCCTCCTGCGAGCCGGCGACGCGGTGCTCGTGAAAGCGTCCCGGGGGGCCGCGCTCGAGGCGGTCGTCGATGCCCTCGGCACGGGCACAGCCGCCGGGGAGCCGGCGTCGTGACCGTCGAGCTGATCCAGGGGATCGTCCTCGCATTCGCCATCGTCGTGATCGTCATGCCGGCCTTCATCCGCCTGGTCCGCTGGGGCGGCTTCGCCAAGCAGATCCGGGTCGAGGGCCCGGAAGGGCACCTGGCGAAGGCGGGCACGCCGACCGCCGGTGGCGCCCTTCTCCTCGCCGTGGTCGGCGGGCTGGCCCTCCTGTTCGGGCTGGTCGACGCGTCGACGTTCGCCCCGCTGGCGACGCTCGCCCTCGTCGGCGGCCTGGGCCTGGCCGACGACTGGCTGAACGCCCGCACCGGCGACGGCATCCGGGCCCGCCACAAGATCCTGTGGCAGGTCGCCGTGGCCGTCTTCGCCGCGTGGCAGATCCAGGACACCTATGACATCGCGGCCATCGCTGTCCCGTTCGTCGGCGCGGTCGCCATTGAGCCGTGGGCCTACATCGCCTTCGCGGCCTTCGC
The DNA here is from genome assembly GCA_963762445.1 of uncultured Chloroflexia bacterium. Taxonomy (GTDB): domain Bacteria; phylum Chloroflexota; class Limnocylindria; order Limnocylindrales; family CSP1-4; genus CTSoil-043. Next base: position 273,235 of record CAVXLA010000004.1, on the reverse strand, counting down.
GATCGTGGCCATGAGCAACGGCGTCAACCTGACCGACGGCCTCGACGGCCTTGCCGGGGGCACCCTCGTCTTCTCGTTCGTCGCCTTCCTGATCATCGCCCTGCTCAACAGCCCTGCCCAGCCGAACCTGGCCGTCCTGTGCTCCCTCCTGATCGGGGCGCTGCTCGGCTTCCTGTGGTTCAACGCCCACCCCGCCCAGGTGTTCATGGGCGACGCGGGCTCGCTGTCGATGGGCGCCACCCTCGCCGTCATCGCCCTGATCACCGGCCAGATCCTCATCCTGCCCCTCGTCGGCATCGTCTTCGTCATCGAGACGCTCTCCGTCGTCCTCCAGATCGGCTACTTCAAGCTCACGGGGGGGAAGCGGATCTTCCGGATGTCGCCGCTCCACCACCACTTCGAGCTGGGCGGCTGGCCGGAGACGAAGATCACGCTCCGCTTCTGGATCGTCGCCATCCTCGCCGGGCTGCTGGGCATCACCCTCTTCCTGGCCACGCTCCAGAGGCTGGTGTGAGCGCCGTGGCGCGCCTCGACCTCGATGCCCTCACCCTCGACGGCGTCCGCGTGGGCGCTCTGGCGGGCATCCCGGCGACCGTGCTGGGCCTGGCCCGCACGGGCATCGCCCTGGCCCGCTTCCTGGCCGACGCGGGCGCCCGCGTGACGGTCTACGACGGCAAGCCCGTCGAGGCGCTGGCCGAGGCCGTCGCCGCGCTGGAGGGGCGTCCGGTCGCGCTGGCCTGCGGGCCGGGCGTCGACCCGGCCGGGACCTGGGCAGAGGCAGCGCTCGTCGCCTTCAGCCCGTCGATCACGCCCGGTTTCCCGACGACCGAGCCGCGCCTTCGCGCCGCGCTCGACGCGCTGGCCGCCCGCGCCGCGTCGGGGGAGCCCGACGCCCCGGTGCTCGTGTCCGAGCCGGACCTCTTCCTTCGCCTCTGCCCCGCTCCCACCGTCGGGGTGACCGGGACGAAGGGGAAGACGACGACCTCGGCGCTCGCCGCCCACCTCCTGGCCGGCGATCCGGGGCACCCGGTCGTCCTGGGCGGCAACATCGGCACGCCCCTCATCGACCGCCTGTCCGCCGTGACCGCGAACCACCGTGTCGTCGACGAGCTCTCCGAGCTCCAGCTGCCCAGCCTGTCCCGGGGCACGACGGTCGCGGTCTACACCAACGTGACCGCCGACCACCTCGACCGCCACGGCTCGGTGGAAGGGTACCGGCGGGTCAAGCGCCGGCTCGCCGAGCTCGTCGACCCCGAGGGCGCCCTCGTCCTCAACCTCGACGACCCGGTCGTGGGCGGCTACGCCGGCCTGGGCACGGCGCCCTCGGTCTGCTATCGCCTGGGACGCCCGATCCCGGGCGGTCTCGGAACCGTCGACGGGTGGGTCGTCGCGGCGGGCGTGGAGCGGCTGCCCCTGGCCGGGGGCGGGACGGCGGCCACGGGACCCGGGGGGCGGATCCTGCCGGTCGGCGAGCTGGCCCTCCCGGGACGGCACAACCTCGCGAATCTCCTCGCCGCGACCGCCGCCGCGCTCCTCTTCGGCGTCGCGCCCGACGCGATCCGACGCCAGGCGGCGAGCTTCCGGGGCGTGGAGCACCGCCTGGAGCTGGTGGCGGAGATCGACGGGGTCCGCTTCGTCAACGACTCGCAGGGGACGCAGCCCGACGCCGTCGCCGCGGCCCTCCAGAGCTTCGAGGCGCCGCTCGTCCTCATCGCTGGGGGTCGCGACAAGGGCGTCGACCTCACCGCGCTGGGTCCCGTCGCGGCCGCGCGCGCCTCTGCCGCGCTCCTGATCGGCGAGAGCGGTCCGGCCCTGGCGTCTCTCTTCCGCGCCGCCGGCGTGCCGCTCGTCGAGGAGGTCGGAACCCTGGCCGCGGCCCTCCCGCGGGCCGAGGCGATCGCCCGCGGGCTCCTGGGCGGGGCCCCGGCGGGGACGGTGGCCACTGTCCTCCTGTCGCCGGCGGCGGCGAGCTTCGACCAGTTCCCGGACTATGCCGCCCGCGGCCGCGCCTTCAAGGACGGCGTGGCGGCGCTCGCCGCGGCCCGGGCCGCGGCCCCGGCGGGGAGGTGACGATGGATCGCGCCGACCGCGTCCGCCCGACCGCCGACCGCGTCCGCCCGCCCGCCCGGGCATCGGTCCGCCCGCCGACCCTCGCTCACCCGGCAGCCACGGTCGCGCCGCGCCCAGGGCCCGGTCCGGCGCCCGACGCCGGGCGCGGGGCCCGCGGCGCCGGGCCGCGAACGCCGGCCGTCGTGCGCGCCGAGGCGGCTCCGATCGCGGTACCCGCCGGCCTCGTGCGTCACGGGGGACCGGACACCGTGATCATGCTCGCCATCCTGGCCCTCACGGCGCTCGGGCTCCTTGTGGTCTACTCGTCGTCTGCGATGCCCGGCTACCTGTCGTCCGAGGGCGACACCTTCCGGACCCTGGGACCGCAGCTGATGTGGGCGGCCGTGGGCCTCGCCCTGATGCTCGTGGTCATGCGCCTCGACTACCGCTGGCTGCGCCTCGTCTCGCTGCCCCTGGCGCTGGTCGCGGGTGTCCTCCTCGTCCTCGTCCAGGTCGAGTCGCTGCAGGTCACGGTGGGCGGCTCGGCGCAGTGGCTCAAGCTCCCGGGCCTTCCCGCCCTCCAGCCGAGCGAGCTGGCGAAGCTCGCCCTCGTCGTCTACCTGGCTCACTGGATGGCCCGCCGCGGGGGTGCCGTGGCCGGCTTCCGGGCGGGCTTCGTGCCGTTCGTCGTGATCGTCGTCCCGTTCGCCCTCCTCATCTTCAAGTCGCCCGACATCGGCTCGGCTGGCGTCCTGGGCGTGACGGCCGTCGTCATGTTCTTCATGGCCGGCGGGAACCCCGTCTACCTGGCCGGCCTGCTCGCGTCGGCGGTGGCCGGTGGCGCGATGTTCCTGAAGGACTACCAGCTGGCCCGCCTCGAAACCTTCGCCGATCCCTTCGCCGACGCCCTCCGGGGCGGCTACCAGCCGGTCCAGGGCCTGCTCGCCCTCGGCCTCGGCGGGCTCTTCGGGGCCGGCCTCGGCGAGCGCGCGGCCGTCGGCGGCATCGTCCTGCCGAACGCCCACAACGACTACATCTTCGCCGTCATCGGCCAGGAGTTCGGCTTCGTCGGGGCGGCCGCCGTGATCGGGCTGTTCGGGCTCCTCGCCTATCGCGGGTTCCGCGTCGCCCTGGCCGCGCCGGACACGTTCGGCGGGCTCCTGGCGGCGGGCATCACCGCCTGGCTCTGCATGCAGGCATTCGTGAACATCGGCGTCGTGGTGACGCTCCTCCCCGTCACGGGGATCACGCTCCCGTTCGTCTCGGCTGGCGGCTCCTCGCTGATCGTCAGCCTTGTCGCAGCGGGGATCCTCCTGTCGGTCTCCCGCGAGACCGCGGTCAGCGGAGGCTGGAATGCGAGTGGCGATCGCGGCCGGCGGAACAGGCGGGCACATCTACCCGGCCCTGGCCGTCGCGCGCTCCCTTCGCGCGCTCCCGGCAGCGCCTGAGCTGGCCTGGATCGGCGGGCGGCGCGGCCTCGAGGCCGCGCTCGTGCCGCCGTCCGGGATCCCGCTCCGGCGGCTCGTCGTGCGCTCCCTGCGGAGCGCGGGACGCGACGCGCACCTCGTGCTGGACCCGCTCCGCCTGGCCGCTTCGGTGCCGCAGGCGATCTGGCAGCTCGCCCGCCGCCGACCCGACGCCGTGTTCACCACCGGCGGCTACGTGGCGATCCCGGTCCTGCTGGCGGCTCGCCTGCTGCGCATCCCGGTCGTCCTGTGGGAGGGCAACGTGGTCCCGGGGCGCAGCGTCCGGGCGACCGCCCGCCTCGCCTCGGCCATCGCCGTCACCGACCCGCGGACATGCGTGACCCTCGCGGCCGCTCGCTGCTACGAGACCGGGACGCCCATCCGCGATCCGCGGGCGATCGACCACGAGGCGGCCCGCGAGCAGCTCGGCATCGCGCCCCGCGAGCGGCTCCTGCTCGTCTTCGGCGGCTCGCAGGCGGTCCGCCGCTTCAACGCCGCGGTGGTCGAGGCGCTGCCCCGGCTCATCGAGCGGTGCACGGTCCTCCACGTGACGGGCGAGGCGGGCTACGCCGGCGCCCTGGCGGCCCGCGAGGGGCTGCCGGAGGAGCGGCGCTCCCGCTACCGGCCGGTCCCGTTCCTGGCGGACGACATGACGGCCGCGCTGGCCTCGGCCGACCTCGTCGTGGGACGGGCCGGCGCCTCGACGCTCGCCGAGTGCGCCGCGTTCGCGGTGCCGCTCATCTGCGTCCCGTACCCGCACGCGAGCGGTCACCAGCGGGCGAACGCGGAGGCCTACGCGGCGACCGGCGCCGCCCGCCTCGTCGAGGACGCCGCCTTCGACGCCACCGCGCTCCTCGAGGCGAGCCGGCTGCTCGAGGATCCCGCCGCCCACGTGGCGATGAGCGCGGCCGCGCGGTCGGCAGGCCGCCCCGGGGCGGCGGACGCGGTGGCTGCGCTCGTCGTCGCCGCGGCCGAGCGCCGGCCCTGGCCGGCGCCGACGGAGATCGCCGCCCTGGCGGCGGGCAGCGCGGTCCGCTGATGGATCCGGCTGCCGTCCCGTTCGACGCGGTCCGCCTCGGGACCGAGATCCAGCGCCGGATCGGCGTGAAGACCTCGCGGGACGAGCCGCTGGCGCGGTTCACGACGATGCGGGTGGGTGGACCGGCCGACCTCTACGCGGCGGCCCACAACGTCTTCGAGCTGCGGGCGTTGGTGAAGTTCGCGCGCGCGCGCAGCGTCCCCTACACGCTGCTGGGGCGGGGGAGCGACGTCGTCATTGCCGACGCCGGCGTCCGGAACCTGCTCATCCACGTTCGGGCCGAGGGCCACGAGATCGTCGACGGCCGCCTCGTCGCCGACGCCGGCCTGCCCCTGGCGAAGGCGGCCACGGTCACGGCCGAGGCCGGGCTGGCGGGGCTCGAGTTCGGCCTGGCGATCCCGGGCAACGTGGGTGGCGCCGTGTGGGCCAACGCCGGCGCCCACGGGTCGGACGTGGCGGCCGTCCTCGAGACGGCCCTGGTCCTGGAGGCGGACGGGACCGAGGCGCGACGGGACCCGGCCGGCCTCGGCCTGGCCTATCGCGAGAGCCGGCTCAAGCACCCGGCACCGGGCGCGCCGGCGGGGGTCGTGCTCGAAGCCACCTTCCGCCTCGTCCCCGACGAGCCGGCCGCGATCCGCGCCCGCCTCGACGAGGTCCGCCGCTGGCGGCGCGAGCACCAGCCCCTCGGGATCCCGAGCGCGGGGAGCGTCTTCCGGAACCCGGCCGATGGCCGGTCCGCCGGGGCCCTGGTCGATGGCTGCGGGCTCAAGGGCACGCGCCTCGGCGGCGCGGTCGTGTCGGACCGGCACGCGAACTGGATCCTCAACGACCGGGGCGGGACCGCCGCCGACGTCCGCCGCCTCGCCGAGCGGGTGCGGGCAACGGTCGAGCGCGAGACCGGCACGCGGCTCGCCTTCGAGGTCGTCTTCCTCGGCGATTGGCGCGGCTGGGTGGAGGAGGTCGCGTGACCGGGGACAGGCGACGCGCGGGCCCGCCGCCCGCCGTCGCGGTCGTCTTCGGCGGACCGTCGGCCGAGCACGACGTCTCGATCGTCTCCGGGACGGCGATCGCCGCCGCGCTGGCGGGCCGGGGCCACCCGGTGCGGCAGCTCTACGTCGACCTGGCGGGGGAGTGGTGGCGCCTGCCGGTCGACCACGCGCGGGGCGAGCGGCCGCCGGCGGCCTACGACGACCCGGCCTCGCTCGGCGGGACCGGCCCGCTGGGGGCAGGCGAGGCGGTCGCGGAGATGGCCGGGACCCGGCCCCGGCCGGTGGTCTTCGTCGCCCTCCACGGGCCCTACGGCGAGGACGGCACGATCCAGGCGATCCTCGAGGTGGCAGGGCTCGCCTACACGGGCTCCGGCGTGGCGGCGTCGGCCATCGGGATGGACAAGCCGCTCTTCAAGCGGATCGCGCGGGGCGCTGGCCTGCCCGTCCTCGACTGGGTCGAGGTGGAGCGGGCGGCCTGGGAGGCCGATCGGGGCGCGGTCCTGGCGGACCTCGACCGGCTGGCGGCCGCGACGCCCGGCGGGCGGCTGATCGCCAAGCCGGCCTGCCTTGGCTCGTCGGTCGGGATGGGGATCGCCCATCGACCGGCCGAGCGCGCCGCGGTCGTCGAGGGGGCGCTCGCCCACGGCGCCCGGGCCATCGTGGAGCCGTGCCTGGACCGTCCCCAGGAGCTGGAGATGGGCGTCCTTGGCAACCCGGCCACCGGCCTCGCGCTGCTCGGCCCGGGCGAGGTGATCCCCGGCCACGAGTTCTACGACTACGCCGACAAGTACGCCGCCGGCTCGACCGCGCGGACGCGCGGCGTCGCGGAGGTCCCCGACGCCGTGGCGGCCGAGGTCCGCAGGATCGGCGGCGCGGCCTTCGCCCTCATCGGCGCGGCCGGCTTCGCCCGGGTCGACTTCCTCCTCGACCGGGCGTCCGGCCGCCTGGCCCTCAACGAGATCAACACGATCCCGGGGTTCACGCCGATCAGCCTCTACCCCAAGGTCGCCGAGGCGGCCGGCCTCTCGTTCGGGGAGCTGTGCGTCCGGATCGTGGAGCTGGGCGCGGCCGCCCGGGCGGCCCACCCCGTGCGTCACCTGGTCCCCGGGGACCTCCCGCGGTGAGCGACGACCTGCCGGTCCGCGGCGGCCGCGTCCGGCGGGGCGGCCCGCGCCGGGCCTCGGGCGGGTTCTCGCCCCGCCGCGCCCTCGCGGCCCTGGCCATGCTCGCCGCCGCCGGCCTCACCTGGGGGGCCGTGGCATCGCCCGTCTTCGGGGTGAAGGCCGTCGAGGTGGAGGGCGCGGTCCTGACCGGCGACGACGCCGTGCGCGCCGCCCTGGGCCTGCCGACGCCGGCTCCCAACGCCTTCACGGTGGCCACCGACGTCCTTCGCGCCCGCCTGCTCGCCCTGCCTGCGGTTGCCGACGCGGAGGTGACCGTCGGGTTGCCGGGCACGCTCCGCGTCCGCATCACGGAGCGTGCGCCGGTGCTCGCCTGGCGGCAGGGCGGGGCGCTGCTGCTCGCGGATCGCGACGGCCGGGTCATCGCTGACGCCGCCGCGGACGCGCCCGCTGCCGCGGCCGCCGAGGGCCTGCCGTTCGTGGCCGACCGCCGCGCGTCGGGAGCGCTGCCGGGTGTCGGCGGGCAGCTGGATGCCCTCGACCTGGACGTGGCCACGCGCCTCCTCTCGCTCGTGCCCGCCGACCTGGGGTCGACGGCGCCGGCCCTGCTCGTCGCCGTCGACGAGCGCGACGGCTGGACGGTCGCCCCGACCGTCGAGGACCCGTGGACCGCCGTCTTCGGCTTCTACGGCCCGGAGGTTCGCGGCCCGGCGATGATCCCCGAGCAGGTCCGCCTCCTGCGCAGCCTGGTCGCGGGGCGCGAGGCGCAGCTCCTGCGGGTGGTCCTCGCCGGCACCAGCGAGGGCACCTTCACCCTGAAGCGGATTCCGTAGCCGTGGCGGGATCGGCGCTGCGGTCGGGGCCCGGGTCGGGTAGCCTTCGGGAAACGCAGTCGAGGAGGGGATACCGACCTGTGCTCCTGCCACTGGCGGGCCTGCTCGTCGGGATCCTGCTCGGGCTCGTCCTGAACGTGAACGTCGGGTTCGAGCTCTCGCGCTACTCGGCCGTCGCCATCCTGGCGGCGCTGGACTCGGTGCTCGGGGCCGTGCGGGCGGAGTTGGACGGCGTCTACAACAACCGCATCTTCCTTTCCGGGTTCGTGGTCAACGCGCTCGTGGCGGTCCTCCTCACCTTCATCGGCGACCGCCTCGGCCTCGACCTCTACCTGGTGGCACTGATCACCTTCGGGCTGCGGATCTTCCAGAACGTGGCCCTGATCCGCCGGCACTACCTGTAGGCCGCGCCGGCCGCGACGACGAGACGACGAGAGAGGAACGGGACGAGTGGAACGCGAGACGTTCGTCGGGATCGACGTCGGGACGACGAAGGTCGTGGCCCTCATCGGCGAGGTCGGCCGCGACGGCGCCCTGACCATCATCGGGAAGGGGATCGTTCCAGCCTCAGGGCTGAAGAAGGGGATCGTCGTCAACATCGACCAGACGGTCCACTCGATCTCGGCCGCCATCGAGAAGGCCGAGCGCCACGCCGGCTACAAGATCGAGCGCGCCTTCGTCGGGGTCGGCGGGCAGCACGTCGAAGGCCTCAACTCGCCGGGCCAGGTGGCGGTGGCGGGGCCCCGCCGGGAGGTTGCCCAGGAGGACGTCAACCGCAGCATCGAGGTGGCCCGGGCCGTCTCGATCCCCTCGACGCGCGAGGTGCTCCACGTCATCCCCCGCGGCTACACGGTCGACGGGCAGGAGGGCGTGATGAACCCGCTGGGGATGAGCGCCGTCCGCCTCGAGGTGGAGACGCACATCGTCACGGCGTCGGCGACGGCGGTCCAGAACCTGACCAAGTGCGTCACCGCGGCCGGCGTGAAGATCGACGAGCTGGTGGCGGCAGGCCTCGCCTCGGCCGAGGCGGTCCTCTCGCCGACGGAGCGCGACCTCGGCGTCGCCGTGGCGGACATCGGGGCCGGGACCATCGACCTCACGCTGTTCATCGAGGGCTCGCCCTTCCACACGGCCGTCCTGCCGGTCGGCGGGGCCAACGTGACGAACGACGTCGCGATCGGCCTCAAGACGAGCCTCCACGTGGCGGAGGCGCTGAAGGTGGATCACGGCACCTGCGACCTGGCCGGCGTCGACCCGGACGAGGTGATCAGCGTCACCGTCCTCGGCGACGAGGCGGGCCGCACGGTGGAGCGACTCGAGGTCTGCCGCATCATCGAGGCCCGCATGCGCGAGACCCTCGAGATGCTCCGCACCGAGATCCTCGGCGCGGCCCCCGGGATGCTTCCGGCCGGGCTCGTCCTCACCGGCGGCGGGGCCCAGCTCGCGGGCGCCGCGGTCCTCGGCCGGGACGTCCTCGAGATGCCGGTCCGCATCGCGGCGCCGAGCGACATCGGCGGACTCGTGGACGGCCTGTTGGAGCCCGGCTCCTCGACCGCGATCGGGCTCCTGCTGTGGGGCGCCCGGCATGTCGCCGCGTCGGAGATGACGACCTACGACTCGGCGCCGGGCGGCGGCTTCGCGGCCCGCCTCCGCAACGCGATGCGGAGCATCTTCCCGTAGAGCTGCCGGCCGCCATCCCGCGGCTCGGGGTGGGACGTCGCCGGGCGCGGGCGCGCCCGACGAGCGACATCCGGCGTCTCGAGGACGGCTTCCGACCATGACCGGCCCCGCGCCCGACGCCGTGTCGCCGCCGCATGCGCGCACGGTCGGCGATCTCGCGGCCGAGCTGCGCGTCGACCCCGCCATCGGGCTCGCGGCCGACGACGCCGTTGAGCGCGCGGCTGTCGCCGGCCCGAACGCCCTCGAGGCGGCGACGCGGGAGCCAGCCTGGCGGATGGTCGTGGAGGCGCTGACCGAGCCGTTCGTCCTCATGCTGGCCCTGGCCGGCGGGCTCGCGATCCTCGTCGGCGAGGTGCGCGACGGGCTCCTCGTGCTCGTGGGGCTGCTCCCGATCGTCGGTGCCGACGTGGTCACGGAGTACCGCGGCGAGCGCGCCCTCGAGGCGCTCCGCGACGCCTCGGCGCCGACGGCCAGGGTGCGCCGCGACGGCCGTCCCGCGGAGATCCCGGCGGCGGACCTGGTTCCCGGCGACGTGGTCTTCCTCGGGGGCGGCGACGTCGTCCCGGCCGATCTGCGGATCGCGCGCGCGGACCAGCTGCTGTTCAACCGGAGCGTCCTGACCGGCGAGTCGCTGCCCGAGGGGGGGCGCGTCGAGCCGGACCCGGCGGATGCGCCGCTCGCAAATCGCCGCTCCGTCGCCTACGCGGGGACCAGCGTCGTGGGAGGGCGCGGCGAGGGCCTCGTCATCGCGATCGGCCGGGCGACCGAGTTCGGGCGGATCGCCGGCGGGCTTGCCTCGCGGGAGCGGCGGCGGTCGCCCCTCCAGCGCGAGCTGGACCGGCTCGTGCGCATCCTCCTGGTCGTCGCCCTCGCGCTCATCGCGTTCACGACCGGGATGGGCTTCGTGCGCGGCCACCCGCTCGGCGAGAACGTCCTTGCCGGCATCTCCTCGGCGATCGCCGCGATCCCCGAGGAGCCACCCGTGCTGCTCGCCGTGATCCTCGGCCTGGGGGCGTACCGGCTGCTCCGGCGGGGCGTCCTCGTGCGGCGCCTGAACGCCGAGGAGACGCTCGGGGCCGTCGACCTGATCATCACCGACAAGACCGGGACCCTGACCCACAACCGGCTCGAGGTGTCCTCGGTCCGCACGCTCGACGGGCCGCTGGACGACGGCGTCCTCCGCCGAGGCCTCCTCGAGGAGGCGCTGCGCGCCGAGGAGGACGCCTGGCCGGGGGAGGAGGTCAGGCCGGCCTCGTTCACGCGCGCCCTCCGGGCGGCGGTCGAGGCGGCCGGCGGGGTGACGGCCCTCGACGTGACGGACCTGGTGGAAGGCGTCGCCGCCTCCGACGCGCTCCCGGTGACCCGGACGAGCGCCCGCCGGGACGGCCACGTCGAGGGGCTCGCCCTCGGCGCGCCCGAGGTCGTCCTCGCCTACGTCGCAGCGAACGCGCCCGGCGACGACGGCACGCGCGGGCGCTGGGCAGAGCTGATCGAGGCCTCGACCGCGGCGGGCGAGCGGCTCGTGGCCCTGGCTCGCCGGATCGACGACGGATCGTGGCAGATGCGGGCGCTCGTCGGGTTCGCCGACCCGATCCGACCGGGGATCGCGAGCGCGATGGCGACGGCCCGCGGCGCCGGGATCCATGTGCTCGTCGTGACGGGCGACCACCCGCGGACCGCGATGACGATCGCCCGCGAAGCCGGGCTGGCCGCCGACACCATCGTGACCGGCGAGGAGCTTGCCGGCTGGGACGACGAGCGCCTCGCCCTCGAGCTCGGCGACCTCGACGTCGTCGCCCGCTCGACGCCCGACCAGAAGCTCCGCCTGGTGCAGGCGGCCCGTTCGCGGAAACGGATCGTCGCGGTGACGGGCGACGGCGTGAACGACGCGCCGGCGCTCCACGGGGCCGACGTCGCGGTCGCGATGGGCAGCGGCACGGCCGTCGCCCGCGAGGCATCGGACCTCGTCCTCGGCGACGACTCGTTCGCGACGCTGATGTACGGCCTCGCCGAGGGTCGGCGGATCGTCGACAACGTCCAGAAGGGCCTCGTGTTCCTCCTCTCGACGCACGTGGCCTTTCTCGGCTTCATCCTCATCTCGACGATCTTCGTGGCGGAGCGACCGGTCCTCATCCCGCTCCAGATCCTGTGGATGGAGTTCTTCATCGACCTCTCCACCTCGGTCGCGTTCGAGCGGGAGCCGGCCGAGCCCGAGCTCATGAGCCGGCCGCCGCGCCATGCGGAGCAGCCGCTCCTGTCGAACGCGATCCTGGCCAGGATCGCCGCGGCCGGCGGATTCACGGCCGTCGCGGCCCTTGTCCTCATGCTCTCCCGGGGCGGCAGCTTCGATCACGCGGCCTGGCTCGCCTACACCGCGCTCGTCGTCGGGCAGTGCGTCCGCGCCTACTGGAACCGGAGCGTCCGCCAGCCGGTCCACCGCCTCGGCTCGAACGGGATCCTCCTCGCCGCGTGCCTGGTCGCGGTCGCGATCCAGGTGCTCATCCCGCACGTGCCGCTGCTGGCGGAGGCGTTCCGGGCGAGCCCGCTCGACCTGGTCGACTGGCTCCTGGTGGGGGTCGTGGCGTTCGTCCCCGCGCTTGCGGCCGAGGTCGTGCGCACGCGCGGCGGCGGTCGCGTGATCTGGGTCGCCTGACCCGCGCAACGCCCGCGGGACCGAGGGGTTCCCCTCTCCCGCGACGGGGGTATACTCCGCGCCAGTCCCCGCTCCAGCGGGCCATGCCCGCTCGCCGGATCGGTTCATCACTCCAGGTTCCAGAGGATCCACGTTCCGGGCCCGGGAGCCCGGACGGCCGCCCCGTCGGCCGCGCACCACCGGAGGACGAGCGATGCCGCTGCGGTCGGATTCGGAGAACTTCGCCCTCATTCGCGTCGTCGGCATCGGTGGTGGCGGCAGCAACGCCGTCAACCGGATGATCCGGGCCGAGATGATGGGCGTCGAGTTCATCGGCATCAACACCGATGCCCAGGCGCTCCTGCAGTCGGACGCGCCCCACAAGATCCGCATCGGCGACAAGATCACGCGCGGCCTCGGCGCCGGCGGCGACGCGGCCATCGGCCAGCGCTGTGCCGAGGAGGACGCCGAGAAGATCACCGAGGCGCTCCGCGACTCGGACATGGTCTTCATCACCGCGGGTCTCGGGGGCGGCACCGGGTCGGGCGCGGCCCCCGTGATCGCCGAGATCGCGAAGGACGTGGGCGCCCTGACGATCGGCGTCGTGACGAAGCCGTTCAGCTTCGAGGGCAACCGTCGCAAGCTCATCGCCGAGAAGGCGGCCGAGCAGCTCAGGGCGAAGGTCGACACGCTGATCACGATCCCGAACGACCGCCTCCGCGACGTCGTCCAGAAGAACACCTCGATCCTCGACGCGTTCCGCGTCGTGGACGACGTCCTGCGCCAGGGCGTGCAGGGGATCAGCGACATCATCACCGTCCCCGGCCTCATCAACCTCGACTTCGCCGACGTGAAGGCGATCATGCACGACGCCGGGTCGGCCCTCATGGGGATCGGCCGGGCGTCGGGCGAGAGCCGGGCGCTCGAGGCGGCGAAGCACGCGATCGCGAGCCCGCTGCTGGAGATCAACATCACCGGCGCCCAGGGGATCCTCTTCAACATCTCCGGCTCCTCGAACCTCACCCTCTTCGAGGTGACCGAGGCAGCCGAGGAGATCCGCGCCGCCGCCGACCCGGAGGCGAACATCATCTTCGGGACGAGCTTCGACGAGCGCCTCGGGGACGAGGTCGTCATCACCGTCATCGCGACCGGGTTCGACGCCAACCGGCGCCGGGAGCCCGTCCGGCGCGAGGCCGCCGCGTCGCCTTACGAGCTCTCCCGGGTCGGGCGGCTCGACCGCGACTACCTCGGCGAGCTCGAGACCACCCGGCGGGCCGTCGCCGACCTCGAGCCGCGGCCGCTGCCGGAGATCCGCCCGGCGGAGCGCCCGCCCGCCGAGCCCCCGGCGCGCGGTGAGCGGACCGTCGCCCCGGAGCCGGCGCCCGTCAGCGTCCGCAACCCGCGCTACGACGCGGACGACCTGGAGATCCCGAGCTTCCTCCGCCGCAACCGGTAGTCGGGCCGGTGGACGCCGGCCCGTTCCCGCCCCCGGACCCGGTCGAGATCGCCGGGCTCGCCGCCGCGCGCGCCGCGGTCCTCTCCCGCATCGCGGACGCCTGTGCCCGCGCAGCCAGGGATCCCGCGAGCGTGACCCTCGTCGCCGTCAGCAAGACCGTCCCCGCCGGCCGGCTGCGGGCCGCCGTCGCGGCGGGCCATGACGTGCTCGGCGAGAACCGGGTCCAGGAGGCCGCGGCCAAGGTGCCGCTCGTGCCCGGGGCGCGCTGGCACCTCGTCGGGCCGCTGCAGGCGAACAAGGCCCGGCGCGCGGTCGAGCTGTTCGACGTGCTCGAGGCGGTGGACTCGGTCGACCTTGCCCGGCGCCTCGACCGGATCGGCGCGGAGGTCCGGCCGGGCCGCCCGCTGCCCGTCCTCCTCGAGGTGAACGTGGACGCCGACCCGGGCAAGGCCGGCTTCTCGGCGGCGGAGGTCGCGCAGGCGCTGCCCGCGCTCATGGCCCTGGCCAGCCTCGAGGTGCGTGGCCTGATGACGATCGGCCGCCTCGCGGCGGCCCCGGAGGAGGCGCGCTCCACGTTCCGGCGCCTCGGCGAGCTGGCGGCCGGGCTCCGCTCCGTCCACCCGGGCCTCGGGCCCGAGCTGTCGATGGGGATGAGCGACGACTTCGAGGTCGCGATTGAGGAGGGGGCCACGATCGTCCGCGTCGGCCGGGCGCTCTTCGGCGAGCGCGGCTCGGCCACGGGGTAGCATTCGGCCGTGCTCTTCGTCCGCAACTTCGTCGAGATCCTCGTCCTCGTCCTGTGGATCCTCGTGCTGGGCCGGGTGCTGGTCAGCTGGGTCGACCCGATGGCCCGCAACGCGGTCTCGCGGAACCTGGTCACCCTGACCGAGCCGCTGCTGGCGCCGATCCGGCGCTTCCTCCCCCGGACCGGGATGATGGATTTCTCGCCGCTCATCCTCATGCTGGCCCTGGGCATGCTCCTCCGGCTCGTCTCCCTGTGAGCGTCCGCTTCGCCGTGCGCCTGACTCCGCGCGGCGGTCGGGACGCGATCGACGGGGTGGGAGAGGACGGCGCCCTCCGCGTGCGGGTCAGCGCGCCGCCCGTGGAGGGGGCCGCCAACGAGGCGCTGTGCCGGCTGCTGGCGCGCGCGCTCGGGGTCGCGCCGGCAGGCGTCCGGATCGTGGCGGGCGCGAGCGGCCGGCGGAAGCTCGTCGAGGCCGAGGTGGACGCGGCCCGCCTCGCCGTGGCCCTGCCCGGGGTCGGGTCGGGGGGCACGTCGTGACCGCCACGCTGTACCGCCGGGCCGCGCTCGCCGACGGGACGTCCGCCCGTCTCCGGCTCGACGTCAGCGTCCTCGTCGAGGGCGGCCGGATCGCCTGGATCCGCCCGGCCGACGACGAGGGCCCCCTCCCCGGGGACGGCGCCCCGGCCGTCATCGACGCCCACGGCTCCACGATCGTCCCGGGGTTCGTGGACGGGCACGCGCACCTCAGCCTGCCGGGCGGGGCGAGCTGGATCGCCCGGATCGACGACCCGGTGGAGGACCTGCTCGCTGTCGCGGAGCACAACGCCCGCCTCCTCGGCCGGGCGGGCGTCAGATGGATCCGCGACGCCGGCTCGCCGCGCGTTGCGAGCCCCTGGACGGGGGCGCCGCGGGCGCTCGCCGTCGAGCTGCGCGACCGCTGGCGCGGGCGTCCCGAGACGCCGTACATCCGCGCCGCCGGGACGTGGCTCATGCGGGCCGGCACGATCGACACGCCGCGCACCGTCTCCGCGGAGCACGGCGACGCGCTGGCCGCGGCGGCGGCGGTCCAGCTCGACGAGGGTGCCGACCTCCTCAAGCTCTACCTGGACGGCCCGGAGCCGGGCGTCGCGCCGTGGACGGCCGGCGAGGTCGAGCGCGTCGTCGCCCTCGCTCACGCGCGCGGCGCCCGGGTGACCGCCCACAGCGGCGACCTCGCGGGGGCTCGGGTCGGGGTGGCGGCGGGCGTGGACGCGCTCGAGCACGGGTTCGAGCTCGATGCCGACGTCGCCGCCGAGATGGCCCGCCGGGGCACGTTCCTCGTCTCGACGCTGGCGATCTTCCGGTCGTGGGCGTCGTTCGGAAGCACGACTCGCCTGCCGCGCTTCTCCGAGCCGGCGGGGCGCGCCCGGATTGCGGCGCGGCGCGAGCGGGCCGAGGAGAGCGTCCGCCTCGCCCGGGCGGCCGGCGTCCGGATCGCGACCGGCACCGACTTCGGGGGCGGATCCACGCGCGCGAACCAGCTGGCCTGGGAGGTGGAGGCGCTCGTGGGGGCCGGTCTCGAGCCGTGGGAGGCCCTGGCCGCGGCGACCTGGCGCGGCGGCGAGCTGCTCGGCGAGCCGGACGCCGGCCGCCTGCGCGAGGGCGGTCCCGCGGACCTGGTCCTCGTCCACGGCGACCCGCTGAGCGATCCGACGGCCCTCTGGCGGGTCTGGCGGGTGGCCTGGCTCGACGACCCGCGCTGACGCGTCGGCCGTCGGCGGTCACTGCGATCGCCGGGAGCGCCGCGGTCAGCCGAACGCGTCCCCGGCGTCCATCGTCGCCGCCTCCGTCCCCACGAGGTTGAAGGGGCGGATCAGCCACGTCAGCAGCAGGGTCGCGGCGACGATCGCGGCGAAGGCCAGGAAGCCGGCCGCGAAGTCGCCCGTCGCGTCGAGCAGGGCCCCCACCAGGGGCGGGCCGAAGACCGCCGTGAGCAGGCCGCCCAGGCCCACGACCGCCTGGGCTGAGGCGGGGCTCGCCGGCACGCTGGCGGCGGCCCCGTTGAAGACGGCCGCGTATGGGAAGCCCACGCCGAGGCCGGTGACAACAAGCCCGACGACGGCGATGGGCAGCGCAGGCGCGACGGCGATCGTCACGAGGCCGATCGCGGCAAGGGCGAGACCACCTCGGATGACCCAGGTCGGCCGGACCCCGCCCTCGAGGACCAGGCCGCCGGACGTGCGCCCGATGATGCCGGTCACAAGCGTGAGGGAGCCGATCAGGCCCGCCGCCGCGAGGGGCACCGCGAAGGCGTCGACGAGGTAGAGCGTGACCCAGGTGCCGACGACGATCGCCATCCCGAAGCCGCAGGCGTGGCAGAGCGCCAGCAGCCACGTGTTGCGCTCGCGAAGGGCCACGGCCAGCGCGGCCCGCGCCCCGGTCGTGGCCGGCCCGCGGGGCTCGGCCGGCGCCAGGACCGTCCAGGCCACCCAGACTGCGGCCACCGCGAGGGCCGACAGGGTGAAGGCGAGGCGCCAGTCGCCGGACGGGCCGGCGAGGAGCGGGATGTAGACCAGGGTGATTCCCGAGCCCACGAGGTAGGACGCGCCGAACAGGCCCTGGGCGAGATGGCGGCCGCGCTCGTCGAAGATGGACCGCGTGTACGAGGCGCCGGCGGCGAAGCCGAACCCCGAGCCGAGCCCGCCCAGGACCCGCCAGGCGAGCAGCGCGGGGTAGGTCGGCGCCAGCAGGCCGGCCCCGAGGTTGCCGGCGGCGACCAGGAGGAACCCGAGGGTGACCGCCGTCCGCGTGCCGACCCGATCGGCGATGGCGCCACCGGCGAGCATCGTGCTCGCGGCGCCGGCGAAGAACGCCGTGGCGATCGCGCCCGCGTCGGCGGACGACAGGGCGAAGTCGGCTCGGATGAACCCCAGCACCGGGCCCTGGATCGTGTAGTTGGTGGCCACCGCGACGGCGACCGCGCAGATCAGGAAGAGCGCCCTGCGGCGCGACGAGACGGGCACCCGCGAACTGTAGCGGCCCGCTCGGAGCACGGCTTGGCCCGCGCTATACTCCCGCCACGGGCGATTAGCTCAGTCGGTCAGAGCGCACGGTTCACATCCGTGAGGTCACTGGTTCGAGCCCAGTATCGCCCACCACAGACGGCGCGATCGAGGCCGGAAGCGCGAGCCGTCTTGTCGACTGGCGCGGCGGGCCACCACGACGCGACGTGACCGCCGGCACTTCTCCTCCTCGCCCGCACGACACACACTTGCGCGGCACTACGGGGAGCGTCGACGCGCGGCCCGCACACGGCCGCCGGGACCGCGCCGAGCCACTGGCGAGACCGACCCGCGGGATGAGTTCCCAGGAGGGCATCGCTGTGGCCGAGTTCGGGTTATTCATCGGCTGGGGCTCGCCGCGCGCCGGCAAGGAAGCCGAGGTGGGCAAGGTGTTCGAGGAAGCGGTCGCCTACTGGAACGGGCTCCAGGCGGCCGGCGAGATCGAGAGTGTCGAGCTCGTGCTCCTGGCCTCCCACGGCGGTGACCTGGGCGGCTTCGCGCTGTTGCGCGGCGACCCAGACAAGCTGGGCCGGCTCACGGGCGCGCCGGAGTTCGAGCGCCTGACCATGCGGGCGGGCGTCTGCCTCGATCGCGTCGGCGTCGTCAGCGCCGCCATCGACGCCGGGGTCACCCGCGAGATGGGCGCGTGGAAAGAGGCGATCGCCGACCTGATCTGACGCGGCGATCCCGACCTGGCCATCCACCGCGTGCCAAGCTACGGAGGTCCGCTCAGCGGGCCTCCCGTAGCCAGCGGCCAGCGATGGCGAAGCGACCGTGGTCCGGCGACCCGGTCTCGGCCGGCATCACCTGCACTGGCCGTAGCGCTGTCCGGGCAAGACGGTTCGCTTCCCGGTCGACGTGCGTTGTGCACCCCCATGCGTGGCGACGGCGTGCGCAGTGTGTCGTTCCTGGGATCGGCAACATCCCCTCCGGGCAGACGGCGCGGATGGTGCCCTGGGGTCGGGGGGCGGGCAACGAAGCGCCCGGAGGAGCCGGTTGTCCGTCGACCGGCGCACCGCCCATCGCGATTGCTCGTGATCGTCGATCCGCCGCTGGGTCCGTCGCCGGCGCCCTTGCGGTACGGTCCGGTCTCCCGGGACCGCCCCGGGGATTGCTCCCCAGGCCGGTTCGGCAGTGAATGTCGGCCCCCTCGGGCAAGGTTTAGAATGGACGTTCGAAGAGATTCGCACAAGGGGCTTGTCCACCAACTGGCAGCCCGCCTTCCGGCCTTGTCCACCAAACCAGCGGTCCGCGCGGACGGAGTTGCGCGCGGGTAGCCCACGCCTGGCTGGACGGCCGAGCTCTTTCAGCGGCTCGGGATCACCGTTCCGCTCGTTTTCGACCTGGACCACCGGATCGCGTTGTCGTTCGAGCTGAAGACGCTCGGCACGGTCGTGCTCGACGCCAGCGGCCGAGTCGCCTACGTGGCGCCCGGGGCGCTGTCGGCAAACGAGCTCCTCGGACCTATCCAGAGGCTCGGGGCCGGGCCAACGATCGCACCCTAGCGACGGCAAAGGACGCCACACGGCGAAGCCTCGATTGCCCAATGGCTGAACGGTCCGAACCGCGTTGGGTTGGACGGGGACGCAGGGGATCGGGTTTCAGGCGGCCTCGGGGACCGCCTGTGGTCGGCGACATCCGTGCCCTCCCTTTCGCCGACGCGAGCTTCGATGCGTCGCGGTGCGAGCGCGTCCTTCAGCATCTGACGCCCAGCGACGCGGCGACCGCGGTCGCGGAACTGGTCCGTGTGACACGCCGGGGAGGCGTCATCCAGCTCATCGACGTCGACCACTACCAGACCGCGTTCACGGCCTCCGACGCCGAGCTGGCCCGCCGCCTGGTGTTCGAAAGCCGAGCCGCGTCGCGATATCCGGACGCTGGGCTCTCGCTCCATGTGCTCCTGTCGCAGGCCGGTGTCCGAGACGCAGTCGTCGTGGCCAGAGCGGGCCGGTTCCAGAACCTCGCCGTGTTCGACACGGTTCGGCAGCTCGGCCAGTCACTCGCCGAACTGGTCGCCGGGGGTAGGGTCTCGCCCGGCCGCGCCCAGGACTTTCGTGACGACCTCGTGGCGCGCGACCTCGCCGGCACGTTCCTCGCCACAATGATCGGGTACATCGCCACCGGACGGAAGGCCTGAACCCGTGACGTCGCGGGTGACGCGTCGCCGGTCCACGGCCCACGATCCGGCTCCGCCAGTCCTCTGACCCGGCTCCGCCCGTCCTCTGGGCGGGTCGCCGGCGACCGATCGAAGTGGTCGCCCGGTCGCACGGTGGCGGCCGCTCCGCCCCGGCATCGACGGAGGCGACACACTGGCCGGCCCGTGGCGCCGCGCTCGCCCAGCGGACGACGATCGGCGACCTCGTCATCCCGGGCGTCACGATTTGCCCGGTACGATCCGTTCGTCGTGTGGGACCCTGCCCAACCAGCGATCGGGACCTGAAGACTTGCGTGGAGGGCTAGGATATCTGTGGCCCCCGCTCCGCACGTCGACGGCGATCCCTCTTGGGGTTCGGCCAGATCGCGCCGACCGGGGGCTTCTCCCGGGCTCGCCCAGGAAGACTCCGTCTGAGACTTCGGCGATGCTGACGGCCGAGTGCGGCGACCTACTTCCGCAGCAACCGCGCCTCGTGGCCACCAGGAGGACGAGATGCCTGCTCGGAAGACCAAGAAGACGGCCGCGGCCGACACCGCAACCGACGCTCGTGCGGAGGAGCTGGCAGCAGCCGACAGTGCGGCAGCGGCCACCGTGGTCGAGGCCGCCGAGGGTGCCGCCGACGTGACCCGCGGCGAAGACGAGGCCGCCGCCGCAGCCACCTACTCGGCCCTCAGCGATGCTGCCGCTCAGAGAGGGTCTCGCGACTCGGCCCAAGGGGCTGCGACCCTCTCGATGGCCAAAGAGGTCGCCGCCGGCGGGGAAGTCGCCGCGGCCCTCAGCAGCGACGAGTTTCGGCGTGGCATGGAGCTTGCGGGCACCGCTGGTCAGGTGCAGGTAGCCGCGGAGCTGCTCCAGGGCGTCGGGCAGCCAACGCTCGCCGCGTTTCTCGCCCGCACGAGCAACCAGCTACGCGTCCTGGCAGTCGACGCGCTCAGCCGGGCCACCGAGGGCGCCGTCGTCGCCCACGGAGCCGAGCACCTCGCCAGTCGGCTCGCGGCGCTCGGACTCACCGAGATGGGTGCGGGGCGCGACGAATACGCGACATCTGCGGCGCTTGGTGCCGCGAGCGCCGAGATGGCCGCTGCGGCAGTGCGGTCGGCGGCGGCAGGGGCCGCGGAACTCGCCGCGGCGACGGCGATGGGCGGCATGGCCGAGGCGCTCGCGAACGAGGGCACCGATCCCGCAGCCGGCGCCCGCGGGGCCGATCAGGGTGCTCTCGACAAGGCCGCAGCGGCGACCTCGCGCGCGCCGAAGCCGACGACACGGGCGGCATCCAAGCGTGGACCCCGCAAACCGGCCAGGCCGAAGAAGTAGATACGCTGGCCCCTGGGCTCGAACGATCGGGTCATAGAGTTCGCCGCCTTGAAACGGGCCTCGGCCTCCGGAGGACGCTGCGCTCCGTGCGGGCGCGGCCGCGGCGGCTGCTAGGATCGGCGCCATGGACTGCTGCTCACGCGGCGACTCCCCGTTCGATCGCCAGTTCGACGCCCGCCACGCGGCCAAGCGTCTTCGCGCCTACCGTGAGAAGGGGCCCGTAGGTCTGACTCGCGCGCTGATCGAGGCCCTCGCCGCGGGGGGAATTCGACGGGAACACCGTCCTCGAGATCGGCGGTGGAGTGGGTGCGGTCCACAACGAGCTCTTGCGGTCCGGGGCCGCGACCGCAGTCGACGTGGACGCGTCTCGCGCCTACATCTCGGTCGCGAGGGGGGAGGCCGAACGGCAGGGCCATGCCGACCGCGTCAGCTACGTCGACGGCGACTTCGTGGCGCTCGCCGATGCGATCGAGCCCGCCGATCTTGTCGCGCTTGACCGGGTCATCTGCTGCTACGCGGATATGGGGGCGCTCGTCGATCGATCGGCGAGCCTGGCGCGTCGGCGGTATGGCCTCGTCTACCCGCGCGACTCATGGCTTGGCCGGGTGGGCACCGCGTTAGAGAACGCCCAGCTCAGGCTCTCGCAGTCGCCATTTCGCGTGTATCTCCATCGCGCCGCTGACGTCGACGCGATCCTTGCCGCTCACGGGTTCGCAAAGCGACTCCACCGGAAGACGCTGATCTGGCAACTCGCGCTCTACGAGCGGCCCGCCGCCTGACCTACGAGGAGCAGTGGCTGCGGGCCTGCCCCGTGGACGAGCCGCGTGGCGGGTTGGTCCTGTGAACCCCCCGCCGTCAGCGCGGCACGCGGCGTTTGGCCGGCAATCCGGCGAAGGTTCGAATCCGGGCGAGCAACTGGGGCTCGGTCAGTGGGCCACCCTTCTCGACCAAGATCTGTCGCTTGCGGCCTTGGCTGTCGTCATCCATGCGGACCTGCTCGGCGAAGTGCTCGACCACCTCGCCGTCACCCACCAGCAGCAGATCATCGTCGACCGGCAGCACCAGGGCGACTTGGACGAAGAACGTCCGCATGTGCTCGTCGCGATGGCCCTCGCCGGCCGGGTGCTTCTCGGTGGGTGGCCGCCCGGTCGAGCGGTGCCGGCCGGGGACCGTGGAGTCGATGCGGTGGCGCACGGTGAGCTCAGGGCTCCAGCGCAACACTGTGGCCGAGTTCGCGGAGATCCAGACGCCGGTGGTGCGGGGACTGGTCATGGCAGTCCTTCCTTTCTCAGGGCGGTCGCCGAGTCCGCGACTTCCCGCCACCACTCTAGGCCGCGGCGGCACAGGAAGCCTTGCGACGGGCCCTCGCAGACGTACACGAGTGCTGGCGGCCAAAGCTGACCGACGACCTCTGCTGAAGGGCGGCGAGGCTCAGCGCAGGGCCAACGCGCGGTCCCGGGCGCTCAGCACGGCGCTCTGGAGCGTGACCGGTGCCGCGTAGGTGACGAGAAGTGCCTCCAGGTCCGCGAGCGCCCGGGTCACATCGTGCTCGGCCGTTCCATGATGGCCTTCGACCGTGACGAGGATCTCGGTCGTGTCCTCTCGCGCGGTGCTCCCAGCGCTCTGCCGCCAGCACCAGCGCCGGGCGCTTACGACCTCCGCCTCATCGGCGAAGATCACCTCGCCGGGCTCCGGGTGCTCGGTCCGGCTTGCGCCGAGATCCGCCCAGCGCTCGTCACCGTGGGCGAACCGGACGATCGTGCCACCCGACACCGCGCGTTGGTCGAAGACCGCGACGGGAAGCGCGTACCGGATGCTCACCAGGTTCGCGAGATCCACCAGCGTCCCGATGGACGGCAGCTCGCCCTGCTTCAACAGGCGCCGCAGCAGTGCCTCGGCCGCCGAGCGGTACTGCGTCGGATCGACGCCGAAGCCGCGAAACACCTTGCGCCAGGCCGCGAGTGCGGGCAGCTCGCTGAGAGGCGTCTCGCCGATCCGCGCGCGGACCGCGAGGGCCTCGTCGCGGAAAGCTGCCGCGAGTCGGGGCGGCGTCGGCTCGTTGCGGACGCCCGTCGCGTGGATGACGCCGCCGACCACCGCCGGGAAGCGCTCGATGATGTCCGGGTCATAGCGGAAGAGCGCCACGAGACGAGTCTCGCACACGAGGCGCCGCCGGATGGGTCCGGTCATGCCTGTCGTCGCGCGCCGATGAGGGTCTCGATGCAATGCGCTTCTGAGCGGTCACCCACGACCTTGCATCGTGCCGCGGACTCTCGAGTCTTCGCGTTCCCGGTGTGGGCGACGGCGGTCCACTACGATGGCGCCGTGATCGAGTTGGACGCATATGCTGCGGACTGCCGCCTCTTCGGTCTCGTAGATCTCGGGGACGGGCGCCTGACCGACTTCCTCAACGCCACCCCGGAGCTGCGCATTCGAGACGCCCGCCTCGAGAGCCTGGCCGACGGCCACGTCATGGAGACCTCCGAGCTCACGGTCGCCCGTGACGAGCTCTGTGCCGTCGTGGCGAGCGGGCCCCGTGGCGACGCTGGCCGCCGGTTGCGCACCCATACCACCCGGGTGGTGGTCGATCTCGGTCCGTACCAGATCGTGGGATCGGTGCACGGCACCCCGGCGTCGGATCCACTCGGGGTGGCCCTCCGCCGCGCTGCGTGGGTGCCGCTCACCGACGTCACCGTCACCTACCGTCGCGGTTTGGACTCGGTCAGCGACGATGTGGCCACGGTGCTCGTCAACCGCAACGTGGCGAGCTCGTTTCGGGTCGTCGAGGAGGCGAGCGTCGTCCTCCCCTGGGAAGCTCCACGGACGCCCCCGCCCGCCACGCCGCGCGCGATCGACCTCACCGGCACGCCACGGGACGAGGAGCGTTCGGAACGTGATGAGGTGACTCCTCCGCGGGCATCGGGGCTGGTCTTCTGACCTGAGCTGCAGACCTCGTGCCCACTAGCGCAACCTGACGGGCACGGAACGGTGGGGTGAGCGTCATCAGACACGACGTTGAGCTCCTATCTCGTCAAGCCCCGATCTCGGCGCTGCGCTGGGCGTCGGCGAGCATCGTCCGCCAGATGACATTCGCCAGGTGACGCTTGAGACAACGGAGCGCTTCCAGCCAAGACCTGCCTTCGGCGATCCGCCGCGCCATGTACGTTTTGGCCCGGGGATCGGTCCGGGCTTGGGTGAGGGCGATCGTGTAGAGCGCTCGATTGAGCTGTCGGTTGCCACCCCGGTTGAGGCGGTGTCGACTGGTCTGACCCGAGGAGGCGGGGATCGGCGCGGTGCCGCTCATCAGGGCGAACGCCGGGCGGAGCGGATCCGACGGGGATCGCCGGTCTCACCCAAGAGCTTGGCCGCCGTGAGGGCCGCCACGCCTCGGATTGTCGGCAGGCTCGAGCCAGAGAGCTGGACGAGTGCGCGGATGCGACCCTCGAGCGCGTCGGACTCGGCATCGAGCGCGCGAAGCCGGCCGAGTTCCGCCCGGGCGAGTCCGGCTCGCACGCCGCCCACACGCTTCAGGAGCCGAGCCGCCGCCGCGAGGTAGCGAGCCGCGCTGAGGTTCCTGATCTCGCGCTTGTACCCGGGCGTGAGGACAACCAGGTGCGCGTGGAGCTGGTTCGCGACCCGGGTTCGCTCGGCCAGGCACTGCTCCCGCGCGTCGACGAGGAGCTTGAGATCCTCCGTGATCCCGGGCATCGGGGCCGGGCCGAGGCTCTGCTCCCGAAGGGCCACTCGAGCGATCGCCAGCGCGTCGCCTGGATCGCTCTTGCCCGCCCGGCGGAGGTGCCGGCGCTCACGATCGGTGAGGATCGCGGGCACCTCGACGACCCGCTCACCCGCGGCCACGAGCAGCCGCGCCAGGGCCGCGCCGAACGAGCCCGAGCCCTCGATCCCGAAGCGCCGCTCCGGGCCGCGCGCCTGGGCCCAGCGCAGGATCCCGACGTGCCCCTGGCGATCGTTCGGGAACGTCCTCGCCCCGGTTTCGCGACCGGTCGCATCGATCGCGCTCACCGCCAGTGTCGCCTTGTGGGTGTCGATCCCGATCGTCACCATCGCCTGTCCTCCCTCGCGTGGGTAGACTCGATGCGCGCGACCGGGCGGACAGGCATGCGTGCGGCTCGCCGAAGAGATCACGCTCCTATGAAGTCACGCCCGGCGCGCCCGACTCCCGCCGAGGGACGCTCAAAATCAGAGTCACACCCTCACGGGCTGGACATGCCATACGTCGAGTCACCCCGGCGGGTTCGGACGAACGCTCGCGGCTGAGCGCGGCGCAGGCAAGAGCCTACGCATGCCATCTTGCCGGAGGTCGCTCGCGGGTGCCCCGCCGGCGCCCAGCCCGAGCACACTGGTCCAGGGGGTCTTGGCGGACCGCATAGACTCTCGCCTACTGCCGTGGTGGCGCGGAGGTGCGGATCTCATGGCCGAGGATACTGAGCCTGCATCCGGTCGGCCCTGCCCGTGGTGCTCCGCCCCGGCATCGGCGGAGGCGACCCACTGCCCGGCCTGTGGCGCAGCACTCGCCCAGCGGACGACGATCGGCGACCTCGTCATCCCGGGCGTCACGACCGTGGATCCGGCCCTCCAGGCCTACGCCCGCCAGCCGTTGCGGATCCCGGGCAGCAGCCGGAGCCAGGGGATTGCCGGCGGCGCGGTCGTGGCCGCGGCGGCCGCCGGAGGACCGCTCGGGCTGGCGGCGCTCGGTGGCCTCGCCGCGGTGGCGGCGGCCGAATACCTGGGCGCCGGTCGCGGCACGCCGGGCGCCTCGATCGATGCGATCGGGGTCGGTCGGCCAAGCGAAGCGGTCCTGCAGGCAGTCAAGCGGCTGGACGAGGAGGCTGCCAGGGCCACGGCTCTAACGACGGGCACGGATGCCCAGCTCGTGGTCGGGGGCTCGGCCGGGGAAGATGGGACCGGCGCCGAGAAGAACGCAGCGCGCGACCCTTCCGACCCGGCCGCCTGACAACCGAACCTCCACCGGGAGCGAGAGGACTCACTGGCGCAGTCTTCGCCGCGGCTGCCCGGAGCTCGCGCTCACGGGGTTAGGCCCGCACCATGAGGTCGTCGTGCTGGACCTGCAGGCGGCCGACAGGCGCCAAGGGATGGGCGAGCAGTACGGTGCTCTCGCGTCGAGCCGTCGCGAGGGAACCACCTGCTGGTCGGGCCGACGCCCTCTGCAGGCCTACGTCGAGCGGCCTCACGCGGGATCGCTGACGCCCGGCCTCCCATTCGCGCCGGCCCGTCGGCCCGCGATCCACTCGCGCACCGCGAGGGCGCAGAGCAGGACCCCGACCGCCGGCACGGCGCCCAGGATGAGGGCCCGTCCGAACACGTCGGCCGCCGGGTCCCCCATGGCCACGAGGACGAGGTACCCGAGGTAGGCGACGTAGAACGCGAGCAGCAGGACCGCTTCGCGGTGGTCGACGCGCGCACCCGTGTAGAGGATGGGGAGGCAGGCGAGCGCGGCCGCCAGCATGAGTGGCAGGTCGACGGCGAGCAACGAACGAGAGACGGCGAGCGGCGCCGGCGAGACGAGGGCGGTTGCGCCAAGGACCATCAGGATGTTGAAGATGCAGCTCCCCACGACGTTGCCGACCGCGATGTCGCGGTGGCCGCGCAAGCCGGCCAGCACCGACGTGGCGATCTCCGGCAGGGAGGTTCCAACGGCGACGATCGTCAGGCCAACGACGATCTCCGGGATGCCGAGCGTCGTGGCCAGCGCCACCGCACCATCGACGATCCAGTTCGCCCCGACGAGGAGCATCACGAGCCCGACCGCCACCAGGGCCAGGTCGGCGGCCACCGCGCGCCCGCCCCGACCGGCGCCGACGCCGAACTCGGCGGCGAACTCGGCCCTGACGGTCGCCGCCTCGCGGCGGCTGGACCGGACGAGGAACGCCGTGTAGGCGACGATTCCGGCGACGAGCAGGATCCCCTCGAGCCGGTCGATCTGGCGGCCCAGCGCCATGAGCCACAGGAGCGCCGACGCCGCGATCATGAGGGGGACCTCGCGGCGCACGATGCGCATCCCGGTCACCACCGGAGCCAGCAGCGCGGCCAGCCCGAGGACCAGCAGGACGTTCGCGATGTTGCTGCCGACGACGTTGCCGAGGGCGATGTCGGCTTGCCCGGCGAACGCCGATGAGATCCCGACGGCGAGCTCCGGCGCGCTCGTCCCGAAGGCGACGACGGTCAGCCCGACGACGAGTGGGCTGACCCCGAGCGTGGTGGCGAGCCGGCTCGCCCCGCGAACCAGGACCTCGGCGCCAGCGACGAGGGCTCCCAGCCCCACGACGAACAGGACGAGCGTGATCGGGTCCACGCTCTGATCCTACACGGGTGGTTCTGGCGCCCGTGCGACCTGGGTCGCCGTGTCGGGGTCACCGCCGTCGACGGCATCGGGCCCTATTGCGGGACTCGGTGAAGTGGCCTCGCTCCGGGACGAGGAACCTCCTTCCGCACTCCCCGACGCTGGCTCGACCTTGACCCCGGTCGGATAGGGCAGCACCCCGGCGCGGCTTCGCGATCCGTTCAGCGTGCTGGGGCTTTGGGCATGGGGTCTCGGACGACTCCGGCCCGCGACGGCTCGAGCCTTGAGCGGAGTCAGCCCTGACCGGGACCATCGGGCGATACCGCGGCCGGGCTTCGTGCGCGTACGGTCGGGAACATGTCGATGCGCGCCCGATTCGCGGGACCGCTGCGGATGGCGTTCCAGGCGGTGCCACATGGGGCGACCGCCGAACGCCCCCAGGTGGAGGCGCCCCCGGTCCCCATGGTGGAGTTGACCGTCTACGCCGGTGACTCCGTGGCATGCGGCCTGCTCGCGCTCACCGCCGATCGGGTCACCGACCTCATGAACGACCGGACCGAGTTCGAGTTCGTGGACACGCTCCTGGAGAGCCTCGACGACGGCCACGAGCTGGCGGTCAGGTCGATCCTCGTCGCGCGAGACGAGATCTTCGCCGTTGCGGTTGCGGGCCCGCGTGGCGATCCGAAGCGCAGGACCCGGACCCGCCCGATCCCCATCGAGCTGCAGGTTGGACGCTACGACGTCAGCGGGAACATCCACGTGATCCCGGGCACCGACCCGATCACCGGATTCCGGCGCCGGCGGGTCATGGTCCCGCTCACGGAGGCGACGATCGAGTTCGACTCGCCGGACGGACGGAAGCTCTTTCGGTTCGAGACGCTCCTGGTGAACCGAGATCTCACCGAATGGATCGCGCCAGCAACGCGGGCAAACGTCCGGCCGCCCTCGATGGTTCCAGAACTCGACCGACGAGGCCTCGAGATGGGCTTCGCCCCGCGGCTGCGGGCTCGGTAGGCGCATCTCGGGCGGGCGCTCGCGCAGCCCCGACTCCGCTAGCAGAACGTCCTGCCGATCAATCGAAGCGGCCCCCGGACGGGCCTCCCGCCGGCAGGGTTCGGGGAACCCACGCGATGGGTTCATGGTGTCAGGGGTGGCTCAGCCACCCGAGCTGTGTCTGGGTGGCGGCGATCGGTCCTGTACGCTTCGGTCGCGCGCGCCCGCGGGTCCGGTCGAGTCGGTCGGGACGATCGCGCCAAAGGGTGGGCCATGCGACCCGACGTCTGGATCCCCGCGCAAACGCCCGCCGTCGAGCGCGAGCGGATCGGCACGCTGGCCACGCTGCACGTCTTCCCCGACTCCGGACCGCTCGCCGCACGCCTCGGGCACGGGGACGTCCTCGTCGCCGCCCATGACGTCCGTCGCGCCCTCGAGGTCGCGCGGCATCTTGACGGGCTTCAGGTCATCCAGTCGTTGTCGGCCGGCGTCGACGACATCATCGAGGGCATCCCGCCGGGCGTGACCCTGTGCGACGCGGCCGGCGTCCACGATGTTGCGGTGGCGGAGTGGGTGATCATGACGATCCTCGCCTCCCGGCGCCGCCTGCCGGAGCACCTCGATGCCCAGCGTGCCGGGACGTGGCGGTCGGAGGCGCTCGTGGGTGAGGACCTTGTCGACGCCACGGTCGTCATCGTCGGCGCGGGATCGATCGGGCGCGAGGTGGAAGCCCGGCTGGCCCCGTTTGGTGCGCAGGTCGTCCGCGTCGCCCGTCGTCCTCGCGAGGGCGTCCACCGGTTCGCCGACCTCGAGGCCATTTTGCCCGGCGCCGATGTCGTGGTCACCCTCCTCCCGCTCACCGCGCAGACGCGGGGCAGCATCGGCGCCGACCTCCTGGCGGCGATGCGGCCCGGGGCGCTCCTGGTCAACGCGTCGCGCGGGGCCGTGATCGACACCGCGGCACTGACGGCTGCGGTCGTGAGCGGCAGGATCCGGGTCGCCCTCGACGTGACGGACCCGGAGCCGCTGCCGGACGGGCACCCGCTCTGGTCTGCCCGGGGCGCCATCGTCACGCCCCACGTCGCTAGTGCTGTCCGGCGCGAGGGCGAGCGCGCCTGGCGCCTCGTGTTCGAGCAGGTCGGCAGGTTTGCTCGCTGTGAGCCGCTGGCCAACGTCGTGGTGGACGGCTACTGACGGCGTCCCGCGCCGGCGATCGACCGCGCGCTGCAATGTCCAGTGCAAGGCGCAGGGGGCATCGTTGGCGGACGAGGGAGCGGGCGCATGGCTCACCTGAGCGAGACCGTCCAGGGCACCGGGGCCGCCGAGAGCGTCGAGACGTTCGAATGGCGGGACCTCCGTTTCCACGTGGTCACCGCGGAGCCACTGCTCGTCGACCAGGTCCTGACGATCCGACGAACGCTGCCAAAGGTCGCGAACGTGGGCATGTTCGCCGACGTGCTCGGCATGGTCGTCGGGCGCCGTGTCCGGATCAGGACCGTGCGTCCATCGCTGGACGTCAGCTTCGAGGTCGGGCTCTAAATTCGTTCGCCGGGTCCGGGTCGGGCTGTTCCCTTCGTGGCGCCGGGGCGACGATTCGCGCCCGCGATACCATCTGCGGCGATGGTCTCCCGGCTCCGGTCCGCCCCCGGGTGCGCTCGCGCGGCGGCCGTCGCGACGCTGGCCGCCCTTCTCGCCTTCTCCGGCGTCGCCTCCCCGACCCCTCTCCTGCCGGGCGCTGCGCGGCCGGCGACCATCCTCGCCGCGATCTCGTCCGGCTACGTCTCGGAGGGTCGAGCGCCCGTCGCCCCCGGCGTGCAGCACGACTGGGGAACCATCCAGACGACCCGCTCGGGAACCCAGGCGGTCCATCTCCTCGAGGTCGACGTGGGAACGCCCGAGATCAGCCTCGAGGCGTCGCTCGCGGGGGACCGGATCACCAGCCTCGAGACGACGAGCCGGCAGGCGCTCCGCACGTCGGCCGAGGGTCACCGCGCCATTGCCGCGTTCAACGGGGACGTGTGGGCCGGGTATGACAGCCCGACGCAGTTCGCGCCGAGCGGGATTCACATCCAGGCGGGAGAGCTCATGAGCGCGGGGCGGCTGGCCCGGCCGACGTTCGGCATCGACGCCTCGGGCCAGCCCCTCATCGGGGACGTCTTCGAGACCGCGTACCTCACCTGGCCCGACGGGACGATCCGGATGATCGACCGGGTCAACCAGGGGAGGACGACCCAGCAGTTCGTGCTGTACACGCCCCGCTTCGGCCCGGCGACGCCGGCAGACGTCGGAGGCACCGACGTTGTGCTTGCGGGCGTCGCGCTCCCGCTCACGCCGACGGGCGTGCACCAGGCGGTCGTGCTCGAGGTTCGTCCGGCGACAGGCGGCATCCCGATCGTCCCCGACACGGTCGTGCTCAACGGCCCCGCGGGATCGCAGCTCGACGCGCTCCAGCCGGGTGCTCCGCTGCCGCTCACGTTCTCGATCACGCCGGGGTGGGAGAACGTCCGCGAGGCCGTCGGCGGACGCGAGTTCATCGTGCGCGACGGCGCCACATCCATCTCCCCGCGCCCCGCGCTGGCAGACCAGCTCCACCCTCGGACCGCGATCGGGATCACCGCCGCTGGCGATCTCGTCATGGCGACCGTCGACGGGCGGCAGTCGGGCTACAGCACCGGCGTCGACCTCGACGAGCTGGCCGAGCTGCTGCTGTCGCGCGGGGTGGTCCAGGCGCTCAACATGGATGGCGGCGGCTCGACGACCATGGCCCTTCGCCTCCCCGGCGATCCCGAGGTGTCGGTTGTGAACCGCCCCTCCGACGGCTATGAGCGCGCGGTGGCCAACAGCCTGATCGTCTACAGCTCGGCGCCGACCGGCGCGCTCGCCATCGTCGACGTTCTGCCGGGGGCGGCCGCGATCTGGCAGGGCGAGGCCACCGACTTCACGGCAAAGGGACAGGACGCGGCGTACAACGGCGTGGCGCTCGCCGAAGGCGAGGTGACGTGGGCGGTCAACGGGCCCGGCGCGATCAGCGCTGCCGGCCGGTACTCGGCGGCAGCGGCGGGCACGGCGACGGTCGCCGCGACCGCGCGGGGCATCCAGGGCACGGCCACGGTCACCGTTCGCCTCGGCACCGGCCCGCCGGTCAACCCGCCCCCACCCGTGCTGGCCAAGCTCGACATCGGCGCCTCCAGCGCCCTCGGCCTCAGGGCGACGACCGGCTACACCACCAGGACCCCCAAGACCCAGTCGAAGGGCAGGTACGTGACCTGGAAGTTCGCGGGCGGCCCGGCTCTCGCCGGCCAGCGCGTCAACGTCCTGCTCGCGAAGAAGATCAACGGCGTCTGGGGCGGCCCCGCGTACTACAAATCCGCGTGGGCTGACGCCCACGGCATCGTGACGTTCTCCTGGAAGTCCAACGCGGCCGCGGCCCTCAACGTCCGCGTCCAGTGGCCGGGCGCTGCCAGCTACGGCGTCAGCTCCTCGAGGTCGCTCGGCGCCTACTGGAAATAGGCCGCCCGGGATGCTCGCTGGCCGTCGTCTGGCGGCGCCGCTCTGGCCGTCGCCTCAGCCGCCGACGATGGGCACCTTCGACCAGGTGCGGCCGCCGTCGCGGGTCACGAGCAGCTCCGATGTGCCGTCGCCCGACGTGCTGATCGCGACCCCTTCGTCGGCCGTCGTGAACGCGAGGTCGAGCGAGCCGGCACCCTGAAGGACGTGGACCGCCGTCCAGGTCGCCCCGCCGTCGAACGAGCCGACGATCGCCGAACCGACCCCGGACAGGCTCCCGGCCACGAAGGCGATGCCCGGGGCCGGGGTCGCGACGCCTTCGATGCTGAAGACGGGCACCTTCGAGGCGGCCGGGGTGAACGTCGCGCCGCCGTCGGACGAGACGTAGACATGGACGCCGGTCGGCGTCGACCAGAGCCCCTCGTCGCAGGCGGCGATGAGGTCGGACGCGCTCGCGGCGGCCAGGGTGGCCGGCCCGGCGACGGCCGCGCAGGGCGGCTGCCACGGCTCCCAGGCGCCGCCGACGAGGCGGGCCCCGGCGATCACGGCCCGATCCACCTCGACGAGCCAGCCGGCGGTGCCGTGGAGGACGAGCTGCGGATGGGGGACCGGTCCGGCCCCGAGCTCGACGGTCGTCGGCGACGCCACCCAGGCGTCGGTGCCGACGGGGCTCGTCGCGATTGCCAGGAGGCCCGCGGCGTTCCCGTCGAAGTAGACCGCGTGGACGGCGCCCGCGGCGGTCTCGAGGGTCATGACCTGGCCGTCCGCGGACATCCCGGGCAGGCTCACCCGGTGCCAGGTCGCCCCGCCATCGTGCGTCGCCCACAGGTCCGGGCCGAACGCCCAGCCGTCGAGCGCGTCGGCGAACCGGAGGCCGCTCACGCCCGAGGAGCCCGACCCGCCGGCCACGAAGGCGGCGTCGGGCACGGGGATGCTCGCCCACGTTCGGCCGCCGTCCATCGTGCGGACGATCGCCGCGCATGGCGCGCCGGCGCAGGTTGCGGTCCCAAGGAGCCAGCCGTGGCCGGCGCTCGTGTAGGTCGCCGAGGCGGGCTGGAAGCCGGACGGGATCGGGCCGCCGACCGGGCCGAGGGCCGACGGGCTGACCGCTGGCGATGGACTCGCCGAACCCGGCGACGGCGAGGCGCCGACGGGGCCGCTCGACGGGCTGCCGATGTCCGAGGGTGGCGCGAGCCGGCCGAGCAGGAGCGAGCCGCCGACGAGGACGACGGCAAGCGCGGCGACCGCGGCCAGCCCGATGCCAGACCCGAAGGCCGGCCCCGTGGCCGGACCGGAGCCCAGGCGCCCGCGCACCCGGCCGACCCAGGAGACCCCCGGTCGCACCGCGCCGGGGATGGCGGCGACCCGACCGACGAGCCGCTCCGGGGCGGGCTCGGTCGCCTCGTCGGCGAGGACCCGCCGAAGCTCCTGCTCGAACGGATCTAGCGGTCGGATCGGCTGGGTCGGCTGCTCGGGGGTCATCGCTGCGTCCTCCCTTCGCCGCTCGCGTCGACGTCGGCCCGGAGGCGCCGGACCGCGTAGTGGAGCCGGGACTTGACGGTGCCGGTCCTCGCGCCGGTCCGTTCGGCAATCTGCTCCACAGTGAGATCCGCGTAGTAGCGCAGGACGACGACCTCGCGATGCTCCGGGCTCAGCGAGCGGATCGCGCTCCGGAGGAGCTCCCTGCGGACGACGACGTCGGCCGGATCGGGCGCTCCGGCGTCGCGCAGCGGGCCGACCACGTTGGCCTCGACGCTGATCGGCAGCCGGCGTCGGGCGCGGAGCCGATCCCGGCAGGCGTTGACGAGGATCCGCCCGAACCAGGCCTCGAACCGTGCCGGCTCGCGCAGCTCGGCGAAGCGTCGCCAGGCGGCCAGGGCGGCGTCGTGGGTCGCGTCCTCCGCCTCGGCCGGGTCGCCGAGGATGAGCCGGGCAATCGGGTAGGCGCGGTCCAGCGCTCCTCGGTCGAGGAGCGCCTCGAACGTCCGGGCGCGGACGTCGTCCACCCCGTCGGGCAGGTCCATGGCATCCACGATAGGCGCAGCCTTCGAGCCGATCACGCCCTACCTGACGATCCGGGGCCGCCGAACGTTCAATGCGATCGGAATCCAGGCGAGCCCTCGACACGCATGGTGGGCTGATGGTGTCCGGCAACGTAGCCAGGCGAGCGGACGATGGGGTTGGGATGCAGGGGTAGAATCTGGGCGGCCCCCGCTCCGCACGCCGACGGCGATCCCTTTTGGGTTTGGCCAGATCGCGCCGACGGGGGCCTCTGCTGAGGGTCGGTCAAGCGACCTCGGTTCTCGGCGGCCCCACCTCGGGTCCCGGCCGCCCGGCCCCTCAGCTCTCGAGCGGCACCACGAGCACGAACTGCCCGTCACGGTCGGGGTAGGGTCCCGAGCGCAGGCTGAAGGGCAGGAAGTTCGCCTTCAGGTCGGCCGCGTCGTGCGGCTCGCCGGGGGCCTTCGAGCGCGGCCAGATCGTGGAGACCCACGGATACCAGGGATCCATGACGAAGGCAGTGTCGACGGTGAAGCGGACCCTGGTCGCCGGGTCCGCCGTGGCGGTGAAGCCCGTCATGACCCACGAGTGGACGCCCTTCCAGGTCAGCATGCCGACCGGGCGGCCCGTGGCCCGGATGGCGGCCGCGGCGGCGTTGACGGCGGCGGCCCGGTAGCGAAAGGCGCGGACCTCGTAGGGATAGCCCTCCTCGGTCAGCAGGGCCGCCCAGCCGCCGGGTCCGGTGCCGCCGTTGTGAGAGTCCTCCGCCGTCGTGAGCTCGACGATCCGGGCGTAGAGCGCCTGCTGCGTGGCGTCCGTCGTGTCGGGCTCCTGGCCGTCCTCGGTCAGGCGGATGACGTTCAGCATGCCCTGGACCGCGGCGGCCACGCAGGACTGGTCGTCGAGCTCGTGGACGAAGACGCCGTCCTGATAGAGGTCCATGGTGAAGGGCTCGGCCTCGGCCGGGCTGGCCGCCGGCGTCGGGGCGGGCGAGGGTGGGGGAGTCGGCGCGGGCGTCGCCGTGGCGATCGGCGCGATGGGCGACGCCGCGGACGCGGCCGGGCTCGGCCGGGGGGTCGCGGCAGCGCCCGCATCGGCCGCCGGCAGGTAGCGGTCCAGCCAGGCGCTGCCCCCCGCCGCCAGGAAGGCGCCCACCAGGGCGATGCCGAGGGCGGCGAGCCCCAGGGCGAACAGGGTGTCGCCCGCCGTCGCGGGGCCGCGCGGCGGGCCGTGGCGGGAGGGCCGGCGTGGCTCGACGTTCATCGGGCGGCAAGACGAGAGACGGGCCCGGGTCGTGACGGGACGTCGCGCCCGGGCCACACCTCAGGACGCGCCGCTCTCCCGGGCCAGCCGGCGCAGGACCGCGGGGAGAATCCCGCCCTGCCGGTAGTAGTCAACCTCGATGGGGCCGTCCAGGCGGCACTCCACGGTGAAGCGCCGCTCGCCGCCTCCGTCGGCCGGGTCGGCCGTCGCCACGACGGCCAGCCGTGCCCGCGGCGCCAGGCCGTCGGCCAGCCCGCCGATCGCGTACGCCTCGCGGCCGGTCAGCCCGAGCGAGGCCGCGCTCTCCCCGGGAAGGAACTGGAGCGGCAGGACGCCCATCCCCACCAGGTTGGAGCGGTGGATCCGCTCGTAGCTCTCGGCGATGACCGCCCGGACCCCGAGCAGGCGCGTCCCCTTGGCGGCCCAGTCGCGCGAGGAGCCGGAGCCGTACTCGCGGCCGGCCAGGACGAGGGCCGGCACGCCGGCCGCCTGGTAGGCCATCGCGGCGTCGTAGAGGAAGGCCTCCTCGCCGGAGGGCTGGATCCTCGTGTACGGGCCTTCTCTCCCGCCGGCCAGGGCGTTGCGCAGGCGGATGCTCCCGAGGGTACCTCGCATCATCACCTCGTGGTGGCCGCGCCGGGCGCCGTACGAGTTGAAGTCGAGGGGCGCCACGCCGTGCGACTGGAGCCAGGCGCCCGCCGGCGACCAGGCCGGGATCGAGCCGGCCGGCGAGATGTGGTCCGTCGTCACCGAGTCGCCGAGCCAGGCCAGGACCCGGGCGCCGGCAATGTCGGTGACGGGCGTCGGCTCCATCCCCATCCCGGCGAAGAACGGCGGGTTGGCGACGTAGGTGGAGCCCTCGGCCCAGGCGTAGCGGTCGCCGTCGGGGATCGGCAGCGCCCGCCAGCGCTCGTCGCCCTCGAAGACGGACGCGTAGGTCCTCCGGAAGAGCTCGCCGTCGATCGCCCCCGCGATGACCTCGCGGACCTCCTCCGCCGAGGGCCAGACGTCCGCCAGGAAGACCGGCCGGCCGTCGTCGGCGATCCCCAGCGGCTCGCGCGAGAGGTCAATGTCGATCCGCCCGGCCAGGGCGAAGGCCACCACGAGCGGCGGCGAGGCGAGGTAGCTGGCCCGGGCGAGGGGATGGATCCGGCCCTCGAAGTTGCGGTTGCCCGACAGGACGGCCGTCGCCACGAGGCCCTGCTCCTCGACCTGGCGGGCGATCGCCTCGTCGAGCGGCCCCGAGTTGCCGATGCAGGTCGTGCAGCCGTAGCCGGCCAGGGCGAAGCCGAGCGCCTCCAGGGGAGCGGTCAGGCCGGCCCGCTCCAAATACGCCGTGACGGCCTTGGAGCCGGGCGCCAGCGACGTCTTCACCGTCGAGGGGACCCGCAGGCCTCGGGCGACCGCCTTCCGGGCCAGCAGGCCGGCCCCGACCATGACCGTCGGGTTCGAGGTGTTCGTGCACGAGGTGATGGCGGCGATGACCACCGAGCCGTTGCGGACCTCGCCCGCGGCGGCCGGCGAGCCGGCGGCCGGCAGGATCCCCGGGTAGGCAGCCTCGAAGCTGGCCCGGGTCGCGGGGAGCGGGACGCGATCCTGGGGTCGGCGAGGGCCAGCGAGGCTGGGCTCCACGGTGCCGAGGTCGAGCTCGACGACGTCGTCGAAGTCGGGGCCGGGCCCGGCCGCGCGCCAGAGGCCCTGCTCCTTCGCGTAGCGCTCGACGAGGGCCACCAGGCCGGGCGCGCGCCCTGTCAGGCGGAGGTAGGCGAGCGTCTCGTCGTCGATCGGGAAGAGGGTCGCCGTGGCCCCGAACTCGGGGCTCATGTTGCTGATGGTGGCCCGGTCCGCCAGCGGCAGCCCCGCCAGGCCGTCCCCGGCGAACTCGACGAACGACCCCACCACGCCGAGCGTCCGCAGCCGCTCGGTCACGACGAGGACCAGGTCCGTGGCAGTGCTGCCCCGCGGCAGCTCGCCGGAGAGGCGGACGCCGACGACGCGCGGCAGGGGCTGGTAGAGAGGCTGGCCCAGGAGGACCGCCTCGGCCTCGATCCCGCCGACGCCGTAGCCCAGGACGCCGAGGGCGTTGACCATCGTCGTGTGGGAGTCGGTCCCGACCAGGGTGTCGGGGAAGGCGACCGGGCCGCCGTCGACCTCGGCCGTGGTGACGACGGTGGCGAGGTACTCCAGGTTCACCTGGTGGACGATGCCCGTCCCGGGCGGGACGACGCGCAGGCCGCGGAAGGCGCGCTGCGCCCAGCGCAGGAGCTGGTAGCGCTCGCCGTTGCGCTCGTACTCGCGGGCGACGTTGAAGGCGAAGGCGTCGGCCGTCCCGAAGCGGTCAACCTGGACCGAGTGGTCGATCACGAGGTCGGCCGGCACGAGCGGGTTCACGCGGGCGGGGTCGCCACCGAGCGCGGCCATCGCGTCGCGCATCGCCGCGAGGTCGACGACCGCCGGGACACCGGTGAAGTCCTGGAGGATGACCCGGGCCGGCAGGAACGGGATCTCGGCCGCGGTGCCGGACGCGGGCCGCCAGCCGGCGAGGAGGCGCACGTCGGCCTCGCCGACGATGCCGCCGCCCGCGTGGCGGAGGAGGTTCTCGAGGAGGATCTTCACGGTCACGGGCATCCGGCCGAGGTCCGGCCCGCCGTCGAGCGCCGCCAGCCGGTAGCAGTCGGGGAGGCCGGGACCGAGGCTGGCTCGGGCGCCGAACGGGTCGCGGGTCGGCACGGGTGATCCTCGCTGGCTCGGGGCGGCGGGCGGGCCGCGGGTGGCGCTACGCTGTCGCCCCAAGAGTAGCGTGGAGAGCGACGATGCGATCGTGGCGGAGGAACCCGGCGACGCCGCCTCCGGGCGACCCGGTGACGATGGAGGAGGTCCGCCGGCGCGCGGACGCCGGGGCGGCGCCGCTGCCGCCGGGCGCCCACCGGCATGGCCATGAGGTGCACCTCGAGGCGCACGCCCACCCCCACGTCGAGCCGGCCGACGACGGCCGCCCGGTGATCGGGATCGTCGGCGCCGGCGCGGTGGGGACGGCCCTCGGCGTCGCCCTCGACCGCGCCGGCTGGCAGGTCGGCGCGGTCGCCAGCCGCGACCCCGAGCGGCGGGCCCGGTTCCGCTCGCTCGTGCCCGGGTCGCGGGCCTTCCCCGAGGCGGCCGCCATCCTCGACGAGTGCCACCTCGCGATCCTGGCCGTGCCGGACGACGCGCTCGCCGAGATCGCCCGGACCCTGCACCTCTACTCGGGCCAGGCGATCGTCCACACGAGCGGCGTCCACGGCCCCGAGGTCCTGGTGCCGGCCATGGCCGCCGGCACGAGCGCCGGGTCCTTCCATCCGCTGGTCGCCTTCGCCGACCTCGAGCGGGCGCTGGCCTCGCTGCCCGGGGCCACGGTCGCGATCGAGGGCGACGACGCGCTCCTCGACCTGCTCGCCGAGATGGCGTCGTCGCTGGGCGCGACGGCGGTGCGTCTCGCGCCGGGCTCGAAGGCGGCCTATCACGCGGCCGCCGTCCTCGCCGCCGGCGGCCTGACGGCACTGCTCGACGTGGTGGCGGCCGTCGCCGCACCGACCGGCCTCGACGAGGCGGGTGCCCTCGCCGTCTACGGCCCGCTGGCCGCCCAGGCCCTCGCCAATGTCCGGGCGCTCGGGACCGGCCCGGCCCTGACCGGTCCGGCGGTCCGCGGCGACGCCGGCACGATCGAGGCCCACCTCGCGGCGGTGGCCGCGGCGGGGGAGGAGGCGCTCGACGTCTACCGCGCCCTCGGCCTACGGCAGGTGAGCCTGGCCGTGGCGCGGCGCGGCCTGGCACCGGACGCGGCGGCCAGGCTGCGGGCGACGTTCACAAAGTCCCGGTGACGCGGTACGATCTGCCCATGCAGCGCAGCATCGCGACCCGCCCCGTCGCCCACTTCGCGACCGTCCCGCCGCGGGCCCGCGAGCCCCGCCTGGGCCTCGATCGCCACCTCCGCTTCCGGGCGGCCGCGGATCGCCCCACGCTCCTGCGGAGGCCGGAGCTCGGCCCGGTGGCGCTCCTGCGCTCGGAGTGGCGGGTGGTGGTGCCCGTCCGCGAGCACCGGCCGACCACGGCCCTCGCCGGGCCGCACGCGCCGGTCCGCTGGGCAACGCTCGGCGCCCGCGCCACCGGTCGCCGGCCGCGCGCCGCCACGGCGCCGTGGCGCGGCTGAAGCGCGCGACGGCCACCTCCGCCGGCGGGATTGTCATCCGGTCCATCGACGGCGTCCCCCACGTGGTCGCCGGGCGCCGCCGCCGCGTGCGCGACGGGGTCTCCTGGACGCTCCCGAAGGGAACCCCGAACCCCCACGAGACGCTGGAGGAGACGGCGCTCCGCGAGGTCGCTGAGGAGACCGGGCTGCAGGTGCGCCTCCTGGCCCCGCTCGAGGCGATCGAGTACTGGTTCGTGCAGGGTGGCGCCCGGGTCCACAAGACCGTCCACTACTGGCTCATGGAGCCGGTCGGCGGCGACCTCGAGCGCCACGACCACGAGTTCGACGAGGTCCGCTGGGTTCCCGTCGGGGAAGCCCCGGCCCTCCTCACGTTCGAGACCGAGCGGGCGCTCGTGGCCCGGGCCGCTGCCGCCGCGGCGCCGCGCTCGGACGGGCATGCCTGAGCAGGGAGGTCCCGCGATGGCGGAGGAACCGCGCGCAACGCCGCTCGTCGGGCGGCACGAGGCGCTGGGCGCCCGGCTGGTCGACTACGCCGGCTGGCGGATGCCGGTCCAGTACTCCGGGATCATCGAGGAGCACCGTGCCGTCCGGCAGCGGGCGGGGCTGTTCGACCTGTGCCACATGGGCGAGCTCTTCGTCGAGGGGCCGGAGGCCGGCGACGCGCTCGCGTACGCCGTGACGACCGACCCGCGGACCCTCGCGGTCGGGCGCGCCCACTACTCGATGATCTGTGCCCCCGACGGCGGGATCCTCGATGACCTCATCGTCTACCGCCTGGGGGACGACCGCTTCATGGTGGTCGCCAACGCCGCGAACGCGGCCGTCGTCTCCGACGCCCTCGCCGAGCGGCTCGAGGGCCGCCGGGCGATCCTGGACGACCGCTCCCTGGCGACCGCGCTCGTCGCGATCCAGGGTCCCGCGGCCCTGGGGATCCTCGCCCCGCTGGCCGACATCGACATCGACGCCATCCGCTACTACGGCATCGCCGAAGGGTCGGTGGCCGGCGTCCCGGGCCTCGTGGCCCGCACGGGGTACACCGGGGAGGACGGTTTCGAGGTCTTCGTCGACGCCGCAGCCGGGGGGACCGTCTGGGATGCCCTGGCAGCCGCGGGGCGGGCCGCCGGCCTCGTGCCCGTCGGCCTGGGCGCGCGCGACACGCTCCGGCTGGAGGCCGGGATGCCGCTCTACGGCAACGAGCTCGACCGGGCCACGACGCCCTTCGAGGCGGGCCTCGGGCGGGTCGTGAAGCTCGCCAAGGGGGGTGGCTTCGTCGGCCGCGACGCCCTGGCGGCGGCCGCCGAAGCCGGGCCGCGGCGGCGGCTCGTCGGCCTGGTCGTGCGCGGGCGGGGGATCGCGCGTCACGGCCACCCGGTCTGGTCCAGCGAACGCGCCAGCGGGGCCGTCACCTCGGGAACGATGTCGCCCACGCTCGGCGTCCCGATCGCGATGGCCTACGTCGCACCGGCGGACTCAGCGCCCGGTACGATGCTCGACGTGGAGATCCGCGAGACGCGGGCGGCCGCCGAGGTCGTCCCGCTCCCGTTCTACACCCGGTCCCGCTGAACCACCGGACGCGCCGGCGGACGCCGGCCCGCAGTAGGCCGGCGCCCCGGCGCCGAGCCGACGAGAGGAGCGCCGCATGATCCCGGCCGACCTGCGCTACACCAAGGAGCACGAGTGGGTCCGCGTCGAAGGCGACGTGGCGACCATCGGGATCACCCAGCACGCCGCCGACCAGCTCGGCGACATCGTCTTCGTGGAGCTCCCCGACCCCGGGCGGGTGCTCGGGCAGTTCGCCACCTTCGGCGTCGTGGAGTCGGTCAAGGCAGTGAGCGACCTCTTCGCGCCGGTCGGCGGTGAGGTGGTCGAGGCGAACGGCGCTCTCGCGGCCGCGCCCGAGGTCGTGAACAGCGACCCGTACGGGGCGGGCTGGATGCTCCGGATCCGGGTCGCGGATGCGGCACAGGTGAACGCGCTCCTCGATCCGGCCGCCTACGAGGCGCTGGTCGCGGAGGCCTGACGTGGCGTACGGACCGCACACCGCGGGCGAACGGGAGCGGATGCTCGAGGCCATCGGGATCGCCTCCGTCGACGCCCTCTTCGAGCCGATCCCACCGGCCGTCCGGGCGACCGGGCTGAACCTGGCCCCGGCCCTCACGGAGCTGGAGCTCATGGGGCACATGGCCGGGCTCGCCGGGCGCAACCGGACGGACCTGGTGAGCTTCCTCGGCGCCGGCGTCTACCGCCACCACCTGCCGCCGGTCGTCGACCAGCTGCTCCTGCGCGGCGAGTTCTACACCGCCTACACGCCGTACCAGCCGGAGATCAGCCAGGGGACGCTGCAGACGATCTACGAGTACCAGTCCATCCTCGCCGAGCTGACGGGGATGGACGTCGTGTCGGCGTCGCACTACGACGGCGCCGCGGCCACGGCCGAAGCCGCCCTCATGACCTGCCGGGCGACGCGCCGGGAGCACGTCCTGGTCTCCCGCAGCGTGCATCCGCACTACCGCGAGACGTTCGAGACGTACTTCGCCGGGGCGAACCTGACCTTCGCCGAGATCCCGCTGCTCGCCACCGGGCCCGCGGCCGGGACCACCGACCTGGGCGCCCTGGAGCGGATGCTGGCCGACCCCGACCACCCGGTCGCCGGCGTGGTCGCCGGGCAGCCCTCGGTCCTGGGCCTCCTCGAGCCGATGGAGGAGATCGGCCGCCTCGCCCACGCGGCCGGCGCCCTCTTCGTCGCTGTCGTCGAGCCGGTCAGCCTCGCCGTTCTCGCCCCGCCGGCGGCGTACGGCGCCGACATCGCGGCCGGCGAGGGCCAGCCCCTTGGGATGGCCCCCCAGTACGGGGGCCCGTACCTCGGGATCGTGGCCTGCCGCGAGGCCCTCATCCGCCAGATCCCCGGGCGCCTCATCGGCATGACTGCCGACCTCGAGCGCAAGCGCGCCTACGTCATGACGCTGCGGGCCCGCGAGCAGGACATCCGGCGCGAGCGCGCCGCGAGCAACATCTGCACGAACCAGGCCCTCTGCGCCCTCGCCGCCTCGATCTACGTCGCGGCCCTCGGGCCCGGCGGCCTCCGCGACGTCGCGGCGACTGGCGCCGCCCGCGCGGCGGAGCTGGAGGCGGCGCTCGCGTCGGCGGGCGCGCCGCGGCTCCACCCCGGCCCGTACCTCAACGAGTTCGCGGTGCGCGTCCCGGATGCCGTGGCCGTCCACCGCCGCCTGCTGGCGGCCGGGATCCTGGCGGGCATCCCGCTCGCCGAGCTCGAGCCAGGCGACCCGACGCTCGCCGGGGGCCTCCTCGTCTGCGCGACCGAGGTCACCACCGCCGCCGAGATCGAGCAGCTCGCCGCCACCCTGGCCGCGGAGCTCGGCGCGGCGTTGGAGGCCGTCCGATGAGCGTCACCGGCAACCCGCTCCAGCCCACCCTCTTCGAGCTGTCGCGCCCCGGGCGGGGGGCCGGCACGCGGCTCCCGGCGGCCCCGGCCGACGCCCTCGACCGCCTCCCCGCCGCCGCCCGGCGGGCCGCCCCACCCGCGCTCCCCGAGCTCAACGAGGCAACGCTCGTCCGCCACTACGTCAACCTCTCGCACCTCAACTGGTCGGTCGACACGGGCTTCTACCCCCTGGGCTCGTGCACGATGAAGTACAACCCGAAGGTGAACGAGTGGGCGGCCCGCCTGCCGGGCTTCGCCGCCCTGCATCCGCTCGCGCCCGACGAGACGGCCCAGGGGACCCTCGAGCTGCTCTGGTCCCTCGAGCAGGAGCTGGCCGAGATCAGCGGGATGGACGCGGTGACGCTCCAGCCGGCGGCCGGCGCCCAGGGCGAGCTCACGGGCATCCTCATGGTCCGGGCCTACCACCGGGCCAGGGGAGACCTCGCCCGGACCGACGTGCTCGTCCCGGACTCGGCCCACGGCACCAACCCGGCCACGGCCTCGATGGCCGGCTTCCGGACGGTGAACATCCCGTCCGCCCCCGATGGCGGCGTCGACCTCGACACCTTCCGGGCCGCCCTGGGCCCGGCGACGGCCGCCGTCATGATCACGAACCCCTCCACCCTCGGGCTCTTCGAGAACCGGGTGGTGGAGCTCCTCGAGCTGGTCCACGCCGTGGGCGCCCTCGCCTACATGGACGGGGCCAACCTCAACGCGATGCTTGGCTACTTCCGGCCGGGCGCCGCCGGCTTCGACGTCATGCACTACAACGTCCACAAGACCTTCTCGACGCCGCACGGCGGCGGCGGCCCCGGCGCCGGGCCGGTGGGCGTTCGCTCCCACCTCGCCCCCTTCCTGCCGGAGCCGCTCGTGCTCCGCGAGCCGGGCGGCGCCTTCCGCCTGGAGCGGCCCGGCGAGCGCCCCTCGAGCATCGGCCGGATGCGCTCATTTGCCGGCAACGTGGGGATCCTCGTGCGCGCCTACGCGTACATCCGGGCCCACGGCGCCGACGGCCTGCGGGAGGTCAGCGAGGACGCCGTCCTCGCCGCCAACTACCTGAAGCACCGCCTGGCCGGAGCGTACGTCGTCCCCTTCGAGCGGCCCTGCATGCACGAGTTCGTGGCGTCGTCGGCCGACCTCAAGGCTGCCACCGGGGTGCGGACCCTCGACGTCGCGAAGCGCCTCATCGACAAGGGGTTCCATCCCCCCACGATCTACTTCCCGCTGACGGTGGAGGAGGGGATGCTGATCGAGCCGACGGAGACGGAGAGCCTCGAGACGCTCGACGCCTTCGTCGCGGCGATGCTCGAGATCGCCCGCGAGGCCCGGGACGATCCCGAGCTCGTGAAGAGCGCCCCGCACACCGCGCCGGTCCGCCGCCTCGACGAGGCGACGGCCGCCCGTCAGCCCAACCTTCGCTGGCGAACATCGCCCGCCGAGTGAACCTTCCGTGACGAACCGGCGTACAGGCGGATAGGAGTGCACCGTCGGGCGTCTCCTGTGCCCGCGCGTTCCCGCAGGAGGCCGTGATCACGAGCAGCCAGCCGGTTCGCCAGCTCGACCCGGAAGAGGAGGCCCTCCTCCGCCGGATGCGCGCCGACGACCTCGACGCGTTCGAGGCCTTCTTCGGGCGCTACCGGACGCTCGTCTACCGGACCGCGTTCGGGCTCACGGGCGACCACGGGGCGGCGGAGGAGATCCTCCAGGACACCTTCGAGCGGGCGTATCGCCATCGGTCCAGCCTGCGTCCGGACGTCTCGCCCGTGCCCTGGCTCCACCGCGTCGCCCTCAACCTGGCCTATTCGCGGCTGGGCCGGCGGAGGGTCGCGACCCGACCGTTCGGCGAGCTCGACCTGGCGACCCTGGCGGACCGCGCGAGCGGCCCGGCCGAGCGGGCGGAGCAGGAGGAAGCCCGGCGCGCGGTGCGCGAGGGGGTGGCCCTCCTGTCGCCCAAGCACCAGGGCGTGGTCGTCCTCTACTACCTCCACGGCCTGTCGGTCCAGGAAACCTCGTCGATCCTCGGGATCCGCCCCGGGACCGTGAAGTCGCGGCTCCACTACGCACTTGGATCGCTCCGGGCCCACCTGGCCGCCGAGTCCCGGCTCGGCGAGGCGCGAGAGACGCTGCCCGGCCCGGCCGTGGCCGTCGACGCAGAAATCGGGCAGCGATGATCCCGTGGCGTCGATCCGCCTGCGCGGGCCACCGGGCGGCGCTCCTCGACTTCATCGACCGGCGGGAGCGCGGCCCGGGCACGGACGCGGCCCTTGCCCACCTCGACCGCTGCCGGACGTGCGAGACGGAGCTGTCCGAGATCGCCCTGATGATCACCGTCCTGCGCCGGATCCGGGCCGAGGTCCAGGTCGCCGAGCCACCCCGCGATGCCTGGGAGCGCGTGCGCCGGGTCGCGGCGCGTCGCCCGGTGCCGCCCTGGCGCTGGCGGATCTCGCTGGGTTCGACCGTGCTCGCGACCGCCCTCGCGGCCATCGTGGTCATGCCCACCGCGTTCGGCTCGCTGGCCGCACCCTCGCCGCCGATCACCGGCGACGCCGCGCCCGGGACGCTCGGCGGCCCGCCGGCGGGCGCCGCCCCGGCCACCCGCGTCTACGACCCGCCGCCCGGGCTGCTGACGCCGCGGGTGGTGACGATCCTCGCGGGCGACGACCGGCTCGCCCGCCCCCGCGAGGCCCGGGCGCTGACGTTGCTCCCGGCGTCGACCGACCGCTTCGACCCCGAGCATGGGCGGG
Organism: uncultured Chloroflexia bacterium; assembly: GCA_963762445.1. Taxonomy (GTDB): domain Bacteria; phylum Chloroflexota; class Limnocylindria; order Limnocylindrales; family CSP1-4; genus CTSoil-043. The sequence goes on along the minus strand of CAVXLA010000004.1, from coordinate 228,257 downwards.
CGTGGACGCCGCCCGCCGTTGGAGAGCTTCGAACTCATGCGGCCACCCCGGACTGACCGTGGTGTGGCGCCAGACCAACCCGCGAAGGGGGCCGTCCGGTCGACGGCAGGAAGGAGGCGCGACGGACGCCGTGCGCTGATCGAGTTGACGCGCACGGGCGGTGCCGTAGGATAATGCGGAACTCGCGGCCGGGACGCGGTAGATCGGCGCCTGCCGAACCCCGCTCGGCGCGCGCTGCTTGGCGGAATGGCGCCGGCGCCCGGCGTCCGCCGCGGAGTGTAGGAGGAGAGAGCGGATGATTTCGCTGAAGCGTCGCTCGATCGCGATGCTGGGAGCGCTCGCCATCGTGGTGAGTGCGTGCGGTAGCGGGACCCCCACCGCAAGCCCGTCGGGGTCGGCAGCCCCGGGCCAGACCACTGCGCCGGCGACCGCGACGCCCGCGCCCGCGACCGGTGACTTCACCTTCGTCATCGACAGCGAGCCGACCACCCTGGCCGGCCCCCCGGATGACCTGCCCACCTCGTGGATCACGCAGTTCATCTACACGACGCTCTACCAGCCGAACTACAAGGTCGAGTACGTCCCGCTCGCGGCCGACGGGATGCCGGAGACCTCTGCCGACGGCCTCACGTGGACTGTGAAGATCAAGAAGGGCATCCTGTTCCACGACGGGTCGGAGCTGACGGCCGAGGACGTCAAGTTCACCTTCGACCTCATGGGCTCCAAGAACTGCCGGGTGAACCCGGATGCCTGCTCGCAGGTGGCGGACAACGTCGCCTCGACCACGGTGATCGACCCGTACACGGTCCAGTTCCAGCTCAAGCAGAAGTTCGCGCCGTTCCTGGCGACCGGCATCAACCAGCTGATCCTCCCGAAGAAGGCCGTCGAGGCCTCCTTCGCCCGCTTCCAGGAGGCCGCCGGCGCGGTCACCAAGGAAGAGGTCGCCGCCCTCGCCGACAAGGTCGCGGCGAACACGTCGGCGGCCGCCTGCACCCCGCCGGATCCGGCCCCCGACGGCTGGGCTCCCCCGACGGAGTGCCTCTTCGCCACCTACACGGCTGACCTGGAGGCCCTCCTCGCCAAGGCGAAGATCGAGCCCGTCAACAAGGCCGGCTACAACACCGCCGGCGAGAACGGCGACCAGTTCGACCCCGAGGCCTACGGCCAGGGCCTGCTGACCCAGGTCAACGACCTCAACGCCGCCCTCGGCGCGACCGCGCTCGACCAGATCGCGGCGGCGCAGAAGATCATCGACTTCGGCAAGAATCCGATCGGGGCCGGCCCCCTCAAGTTCGTCAAGTACAACGCCGGCCAGAACGTGGAGCTCGCCCGCTGGGACAAGTACTTCGGCGGCGGCACCGGCGTCGACCCGGCCAAGATCCCGGCCCGCGCCTTCGCGGTCGTGATCCGCAGCTCGGCCGCTGCCACCTCGGCCCTCGCCAACGACGAGATCCAGTGGCAGCAGAAGATCGAGTCGGGCGCCTACGCGACAATCAAGGACAACCCCAACGTCCAGATGGCCGAGTACGCGGACAACGGCTACTACTTCATCGCCTTCAACCTCCGCGAAGGCCACCTCTACGCCGACAAGAACCTCCGCCAGGCGTTCGGGATGTGCATCGACCACGACAAGACGGTCGAGGTCGCCACCGAGGGCAACGGCGTGCCGGTCTACGCCAACACCCCGCCGTTCTCCTGGGCCTACAGCCCGAACATCAAGCCCTACGTCCTCGACGTGCCGGGCGCGAAGGCCAAGATCGAGGCCGCCGGCTGGACCCTCGGCAGCGACGGCATCTACGCCAAGGACGGCAAGCGGCTCTCGAGCACGCTCTACGTCCGCGTCGGCCGGCCGCAGCGGCTCGCGTTCGCGCAGCTCGCCCGCGACCAGCTGAAGGAGTGCGGCATCGAGATCACGGTGGAGGAGGGCGACCTCAACACCGTGCTCATCCCCAAGGTTCTCGACTACCCCAACAGCTTCGACACCTACCTGGGCGGCTGGTCGACAGCCCTCGACCCGGACGACTACTCGATCTTCCACAGCTCGGAGATCCCCTCCAAGGAGACCCCGTCGGCGAACAACTTCCCCGGCTGGAAGAACGCGGAGGCGGACCGGCTCCTCGAGGCAGGCCGGCTGGAGCTCGACCAGGAGAAGCGCAAGCAGATCTACTGGGACTTCGGCGCCCTGATCAACGAGGAGGCTCCGTACTACTTCCTGTGGGCCGACAAGGCGCACACCGGCCTGTCGAAGCGAGTCAGCTCGCAGAACGAGCCGCTTGACCTCACCAGCGTCGGGATCAACTACTACAACACGGACGCCTGGACGGTCAGTCCGAAGTAGTCGTCGATCTCGAACCAACCCCCGAGTGACTGACTTGGGCGGTGGCGACGACCGTCGCCACCGCCCAACCTCTGCACCGCGGAATCCAGGCCGTCAGGCGCCGGACACCGCGCGACCCGTGGACCCAGCGCAGAGCGGAGCATCATGGCAACGTACGTCCTCCGTCGCCTGATCCAGGCGATCCCGATCCTCATCGGGATCAGCGTCGTGTCCTTCGCGATCATTCACCTCGCCCCCGGCGATCCCACCGACCGCTTCCGGTCGGGCCGGGTCTCGCAGGAGACGATCGCGAACCTCATCCGGCTTTACGGCCTCGACAAGCCGCTCCCGGAGCAGTTCACCAGCTGGTTCACGGCCTTCTGGCAGTTCTGGAAGCCGGAGGCCTGGGGCTACTCCTTCGTCGACGGCCGGCCCGTGACGGAGAAGATCGCCGAGAAGGTCCCGACGACCATGCTCCTGATGGGCACCTCGCTGTTCGTGACGGTCATCGTCGCCGTGCCGCTCGGGGTGCTGGCCGCGGTCAAGCAGTACAGCTGGGCCGACAAGATCATCACGACCCTGGCCACGATCGGCTACGCCCTGCCGTCCTTCGTCCTCGGCGTCCTGCTCCTCTTCATCTTCTCGATCAGGCTCAACTGTTCCCGTCCTTCGGGATGCAGTCGCTGGGCCGTGAGGGCAACATCGCCGACATCGCCTGGCACATGGTCCTGCCGGTCTCGAGCCTGGCGATCCAACAGATCGCCGGCTGGAGCCGCTACATGCGGTCGTCGATGCTGGAGGTCCTCCAGCAGGACTACGTCCGCACCGCCAGGGCCAAGGGCCTGTCGGGCTCGCGCGTCCTCTTCAAGCACGCCCTGCGCAACGCCCTCATCCCGATCATCACGCTGCTGGGCCTGACGCTCCCCAGCCTCCTGGCCGGCGCCGCGATCACCGAGTCGATCTTCAGCTGGCCGGGCCTCGGGTACATGGCCGTCCAGAGCGTGCAGACGAACGACTATCCCGTGGTGCTCGCGACCGTGATGATCGGCGGCGTCATGGTGATCCTGGGCAACCTCCTGGCCGACATCCTGTACGGCCTGGTCGACCCCCGCATCAAGTACTGAGGGCCGGCGCGATGGAACGGATCGACAAGCAGGCCGTCATCGCCCGGGGCACCCCGGACGGTGCCGTCGACGAGGTCGACCTGATCCCGGTCCGCACGTACTGGCAGCTGGTCCGCCAGCGCTTCGTCCAGCACCGGCTGGCGGTCATCGCCCTGGTCCTCATGATCGGGCTCGTCGCCCTGGCGGTGATCGTGCCGCTCGCGACCGGCGACCAGTACCAGAAGACGAGCCTGACCCAGACGATGCTGCCGCCCTCGATGGCCCATCCGCTGGGCACGAACCAGATCGGCCAGGACATGTTCCTGCGCCTGATGAAGGCGCTCCAGACGTCGCTCTTCATCGGCTTCATGGCGGTCCTGATCATCGGGTCCGTCGGCGTGACCCTGGGCTCGATCGCGGGCTTCTACGGCGGGGCGGTGGACAACGTGATCATGCGCGTCGTCGACGTCGTCCTGTCGCTGCCGATCTTCTTCCTGATCGTCATGATCGTCGCCTTCTTCGGCAAGGGCGACGCGTGGGTCGTCATCTTCGCCATCGGCCTCACGGGCTGGACACTGGCCTGCCGGCTGATCCGCGCCGAGTTCCTCAAGCTGCGCGAGTCCGACTTCGTCCAGGCCGCCCGCGCGCTCGGCGCCGGCGACCGCCGGATCATCACCCGCCACATCCTGCCGGCCGCGCTCGCGCCGGTCGTCGTCGCCGCGACGCTCGGCATCGCGGACTCCGTCGTCACCGAGGCCGCGCTCTCGTTCCTCGGCTTCGGCATCAGCCCGCCCCAGGCGAGCCTCGGGAACATGCTCAAGAACTTCGAGGAGGACCTCACGGTCCGCGCGCACCTGCTCCTGTTCCCCTCGGTGACGATCGTCCTCATCGTGCTCGCGGCCAGCTTCCTCGGCGACGGCCTGCGCGACGCCCTGGATCCCCGCCAGAGGATCGAGGCGTGATGGAACGAGCCCGCGCCGCGACGCTGCCGGACCGCCGATCGGCCCGCAGGGCCGCGGAACGCCGCTCCACCGATCGGCCGCTCCTGGAGGTCCGGAACCTGCGGACCCACTTCTTCACCCAGGACGGGGTCGTCAAGGCCGTCGACGGCGTGACCTTCTCGATCGACGACGGCAAGACCCTCGGCGTCGTCGGCGAGTCGGGCTGCGGCAAGAGCGTCGCGGCGATGTCGATCCTGGGCCTGGTGAGCCGCCCGGGCAGGATCGTCGAGGGCGAGATCCTGCTCGACGGGCGGGACCTCGTGACCCTGTCCGAGGACGACATCCGCGACGTGCGCGGGCACACGATCTCGATGATCTTCCAGGAGCCCATGACGTCGCTGAACCCGGTCTACACCTGCGGCGACCAGATCAGCGAGACGGTGTCGCTGCACCTCGGCCTGGGCCGGCGGGAGTCGATGGAGCGCTCGATCGAGATGCTCCGCCAGGTCGGCATCCCGGACGCGAAGCGCCGGGCGGGCGAGTACCCGCACCAGCTGTCGGGCGGCATGCGCCAGCGGGTCATGATCGCCATGGCCCTCTCGACGACCCCGGCCCTCCTCATCGCGGACGAGCCGACAACGGCGCTCGACGTCACGATCCAGGCCCAGATCCTGGAGCTGATGAAGGAGATCCGCAACCGCAACCAGATGTCGATCATGCTCATCACCCATGACCTGGGGGTCATCGCCGAGATGGCCGACGATGTCGTCGTCATGTACGCGGGCAAGGTCGTCGAGCAGTCGGACGTCACCACCACCTTCGAGCGGCCGCACCACCCGTACACCAAGGGGCTCCTCAACTCCATCCCGCGCCTCGGCGAGAAGCGGAGGCGCCTGGAGGTCATCCGCGGTGTCGTCCCCAACCCGCTCAACCTGCCGAGCGGCTGCCTCTTCAAGCGGCGCTGTCCGACGGCCATGCCGATCTGCGACTTCGCCCCGCCGCTCCAGGAGGTCGGGCCCGGCCATCTCTCGCGCTGCTGGCTCACGCCGTCGGGCGAGCCGCCTGCCGTGGGCGAGGCGGCACCCGCCGACATCGCCGCCGTGGCCGCGGCCGAGCTCTCGGTGGAATCGTGAGCGGGCAGGATGGCGCCTTCGCCGGCGCCGCCGTGATCGAACCTGGCCTCGCCGCCGGCGTGCCGGCCGGCTCCGTCGACGAGCTCATCTCCGTCGAGAACCTTGTCAAGCATTTCGAGATCCGCGGCGGGCTCCTCGGGATCCGCAAGATCGGGGCCGTGCGGGCGGTCGACGGCGTCTCCTTCACCGTCCGCCGCGGCGAGACCCTCGGCCTGGTCGGGGAATCCGGCTGCGGCAAGACGACGCTGGGGAAGGTCATCCTGCGGCTCATCCCGGCGACGTCGGGCGAGGTCCGGGTCAAGGGCCAGCCGATCTTCAACCTGGGTCGCCGCGAGATGACCACCATCCGGCGCGACATGCAGATCGTCTTCCAGGATCCGTACGGGAGCCTCAACCCCCGGATGACCGTCGGCGAGATCGTCGGCGAGGGGCCGTACGTCCACGGCCTGAAGAGCAAGAAGGACCGCGAGGAGCTGGTCCGCGAGCTGCTGGCGCGCGTCGGCCTGAACCAGAGCCACATCCACCGCTACCCGCACGAGTTCTCGGGGGGCCAGCGGCAGCGGATCGGGATCGCCCGGGCCCTGGCCCTCAACCCCGAGTTCGTCGTCTGCGACGAGCCGGTCTCCGCGCTGGACGTGTCCATCCAGAGCCAGGTGCTCAACCTCCTCGACGACCTCCAGCAGGAGCTCGGGCTGACCTACCTGTTCATCGCCCACAACCTCGCCGTCGTGGAGCACATCAGCGACCGGGTGGGCGTCATGTACCTCGGCAAGCTCGTCGAGCTGGCCCCGGTCGACTCGATCTACCAGCAGCCCGCCCATCCCTACACGGTGGCGCTCCTGTCGGCGGTCCCGGACACGGACCCCCGCAGGCGGAAGAAGCGCATCGTCCTGCGGGGCGACGTGCCCTCCCCGGCCGCGCCGCCGCCCGGCTGCCGCTTCCACACGCGGTGCTGGCTCCGCGAGCGCCTCGGGAACCCGGAGCGCTGCGTGGCCGAGGAGCCCGACCTGCGGGAGATCCGGCCCGGCCAGGTGGCCGCCTGCCACTTCGCCGAGGAGGTCACGCCGGTCTCGATCGAGGCCGCCAGCGCGGCGTCGCCGCACATCGCGTCCACCGAACCGGGGTGAGCTGACCCATCGACGCGAACGAGCAGGAACCGGGCGAGCAGGGGCGGCCTTCGATCGAGGAGCGGGCGGCGCGCCGGCTGGAGGTCCAGCACGGCGGCGCGGACCGCTACCGGAGCCTCCTCCGCGCCCTGCAGGCCGGGCGGGAGGTCCCCTGGCAGCACCGCCGCGTCGGCCGGATCGAATGGCACCCGATCGCCTGGCTGCTGATCCGGGCCATCGCGGTCGCCGCCATCGCCTACCTGGCCGTCACGGTGGGCCTTGCCCTGTGGCGGGAGCAGCGGGTGGACACGTGGGCGGGTCCCGACGCCGCCGTCACCTCGGGCCAGAAGCTGGAGGGCTGCCCGGCGGCCGCGGACTTCCGGGACCCGATCTTCCCTGCCTGGGTCCGCTTCGAGGGGGCCGTCTACGGGGGAACGCCCGCCATCCGGCCGGTGGGATCCAACCGCGACAACGCCTACCCGGTCACCGGGTACCGCCTGGGCTCGATCAGCCTCCTGCGCGTCGCGAACACGCCCGAGGGCCAGGCCGGCGGGATGATCCTGCTCAAGCTCGACTCGTCGCTCACCGGGCAGGTGTACGTGCGCCTGCCCGACTGCGACTGAGGGGAGCCGGCCGGAGGGAGGGTCGGGCGATGATCCCCGGCGGATCGTCGCGGCTCAGGCCGGGGGCGCCTCGAGGCGCGGCCCGGGAGGCGCCGCGTCCGCGCCCCGGAAATGGCAGGCGACGAGGTGGTCGCCGCCGGCGTCCAGCAGGGCCGGGACCTCGGCCTCGCAGCGCGTCGGGTTGCCCAGCTCCATCCGGAGCGGGCAGCGCGGATGGAACCGGCAGCCGCCCGGCGGGTTGACCGGGGAAGGGACGTCGCCCCCGAGGATCACCCGCGACCGCCGCAGCTCCGGGTTCGGGATCGGGATCGCCGAGAGGAGCGCCTGCGTGTACGGGTGGCGCGGCTCGGCGAAGATCCGCTCGCGATCGGTGATCTCGGCGACGCAGCCGAGGTACATCACCGCGACGCGGTCGCTGATGTGCTCGACGACGCCCATGTTGTGGGCAATGAAGATGTAGGTGAGCCCAAGCTCGCGCTGGAGCGTCTTGAGGAGGTTCAGGACCTGGGCCTGGATGGAGACGTCCAGCGCGGAGACCGGCTCGTCGCAGACGACGAGGTCGGGCTCCAGGACGAGCGCCCGGGCGATCCCGATCCGCTGCCGCTGGCCGCCGCTGAACTCGTGCGGGTAGCGGCGGGCCTGGTACTGCTGCAGGCCGACCATGTCCATGATCTGCGCGACCTTGGCGCGCCGCTCGCTCGGCGTCCCGATGCCGTGGATCCGCAGGCCGTCCCCGATGCTGTCGCCGATCGGCGCCCGCGGGTCGAGCGAGGCGAACGGGTCCTGGAAGACGATCTGCATCCGCCGCCGGAACGGCTTGAGGGAGCGCCCGCTCAGGCGGGTGATGTCCTCGCCGTCGAAGAGGATCGTGCCCGAGGTAGGCTCCAGGAGCCGCAGGATGAGGCGTGCGACCGTCGTCTTGCCGCAGCCGGACTCGCCGACGAGACCGATCGTCTCTCCCCGCCGCACGACGAGGTCGACCCCGTCGACCGCCTTGACGGTGGCGACCTTGCGCTGCAGGATCCCCCCCTTGATCGGGAAGCGCTTGACGAGGTCGCGGACCTCGACGAGGGGCGCCCCGTCGGGTCGGGGAGCGGCCGCGGCGGGCGGGCGGGTCAGGACGGCCGTCATGCGACCGGCCCGTCCGCGGCCCGGCGAGGCGTGCCGTCGCGGCCGTGGTAGCGGAAGCACCGGACGTCGTGGCCCGCTTCGAGCACGCGCAGCTCGGGGTGGACCTCGAGGCAGCCCTCGACACGCTCGGCCTCGCGCACGAGGCAACGCGGGCCGAACCGGCAACCGGCCGGGAGGTCGATCAGGTTCGGCACGTTGCCCGGGATCACCTCGAGCGCGTCGCGGATGATGCCCGGCACGGGGATCGACCCGATCAGCCCCCGGGTGTACGGGTGGCTGGGGCGGGCGAAGAGCGTATGGACGTCGGTCTGCTCCACGATCTCACCGGCGTACATGACCGCGACCCGGTCGCACATCTCGGCCACGACTCCCAGGTCGTGGGTGATCAGCACGATCGCCGTCCCGAGGTCGCGCTGCAGGTTGCGCATCAAGTCGAGGATCTGGGCCTGGATCGTGACGTCGAGCGCGGTCGTCGGCTCGTCGGCGATGAGGAGCTCCGGCTCGCAGGCGAGGGCCATGGCGATCATGACCCTCTGGGCCATGCCGCCGGACATCTCGTGGGGGTAGGCCTTGAGGCGGCGGGCGGGGTCGGAGATGCCCACCATCCTGAAGAGCTCGAGGGCCCGGCCCAGGGCCGCCTTCTTCTTCATGTTGCGGTGGATCTCGAGGACCTCGGCGAGCTGGCTGCCGATGTTCATGACCGGGTTCAGCGAGGAGGTCGGCTGCTGGAAGATCATGGAGATCCGGTTGCCCCGGATCTGGCGCATCTTCTCCGACGGGAGCGTCAGGAGGTCCTGGCCATCGAAGACGACCGAGCCGGCTTCGATCCGACCGGGCTGGGAGATGAGCCGCAGCATCGAGAGCGAGGTCACGCTCTTGCCGCAGCCCGACTCGCCCACCAGCCCCACGACCTCGCCGCGGTCGACGTGGAAGTCGATCCCGTCGACCGCGCGAACCACGCCGTAGCGCGTGAAGAAGGACGTGCGGAGGCCTCGCACCTCGAGCAGCGGCCGTTCTCCCCGTTCTCGGTGCGGACGGCGGGCGGTCTCGCCGACCGGGTCGAGCTCCTCGATGACGGCGCGTTCCTGGCTGCGGGTCGACCGTTCGAGGGATCCCGGGCGGACGGGTCCGCTCATCGGTTGAGCCTCGGGTCGAGGGCGTCGCGCAGGCCGTCGCCGAGCAGGTTGAAGGCGAGCACCGTCACCACGATCGCGATCCCCGGCGCCAGCAGGAGGTGCGGGGCCGTGAAGACCTGGTTCCGCTCGAGCCCGATCATCGAGCCCCACTCGGCGAGCGGCGGCTGTGCTCCCAGTCCGAGGAAGGAGAGGGCGGCGACGTCGAGGATGGCCACGGCGATCCCGAGCGTTCCCTGGACGACCAGCGGCGTGAGGGCATTGGGCAGGATCCGGCGACGGAGGATGCCCGCCGGGGATTCACCGAGCGCCCTGGCCGCCGTCACGTAGTCCTGCTCCCGGACCGACAGGACGGACGCGCGCGCAACGCGCGCGAAGATCGGGATCGCGACGATGCCGATCGCCAGCTGCGCGTTGATGAGGCCGGACCCGAGGAAGGTCACGATGGCGATGGCCAGGATCAGGGACGGGAACGCGAGCAGGACGTCCATGAACCGCATCAGGACGTTGTCCGTCATCCCTCCGGCAAATCCCGCGATGGCCCCGATGAACGAGCCGACCAGGATGGCGAAGCCGACGGTCAGGAAGCCGATCTGGAGCGAGACCCGTGAACCGTGCAGGACCCGGCTGAACTCGTCACGAAGGTTCCCGTCGAGCCCGAAGATGTGCTCCGGCGTATCGACCGCACAGCCGAGGAGGTGGATGCACGGCGCCGCGCGCTTGGTGATGCCGGTCTCGACCCCGATCAGGACCTGGTTCGGGTCGTACGGAGCGATGAAGTCCGCGAGGATGGCCGCAGTGAAGAGCAGGCCGATGAGAACGAGGCCCACCTGCGCCGAGCGCTGGCGGAGCACGCTGCGGAGGGTGTCGCGCCAGAGGCTCGTGGGGCCCGCGGTCAGCGTCTCTCCCGCCGCGTTGGCGGGGAGCCCGGGCATCGACGCGCTGCCCGGCTCGGACGGAGGGGGAACGGTCATCAGGCAGGCTCCTCGGCGCTCAGCTCAGCCGGACCCGCGGGTCCAAGAAGGCGTACGAGACGTCCACCACGAGGTTCACGGCGAGGTAGCCCAGGGCGATGACGAGCGTGAAGCCCTGGATCACGACGTAGTCGCGACCGGTGATGGCCTCGTACATCGTCCTGCCAACCCCGGACAGGTTGAAGATCGTCTCGGTCAGGACCGCCCCGGCCAGCAGTCCGCCCAGCTGCAGCCCGACGATCGTCACGACCGGCAGCATGGCGTTCCGCAGGGCGTGCCGGCGGATCACCAGGCCCTCGCGCAGCCCCTTGGCCCGCGCCGTCCGGACGTAATCCAGGCCGAGGACGTCGAGGATCGAGGAGCGGGTCATCCGGGCGATGATCGCCATCGGGATGGTGGCCAGGGCGAACGCGGGCAGGATCAGGTGGCGCAGGGCGTCGACGAGCGCGTTCCACTGGAACGTGAGCAGGGCGTTGAGGGTGTAGATGTTCGACACGAAGTCGAGCAGGCCGCGCGGCAGGCCGCCCAGGCCCTGCAGGCCCCAGGACTCGGCGAGTGGCCTGACGGTCACGTCGGCGCTCAGCCGGCCTGACGGGGGCAGCGCGAGCGGCGTGTCCTTGAGGACGATCGCGAACAGGTAGGCGAGGAGCAGGCCGAGGACGAAGACGGGGATCGAGACGCCCAGGTTTGCCCCGATCATCGTCACCACGTCGATCGGCGAGTTGCGGCGCAGGGCCGAGAGCAGCCCCAGGAGGACTCCGAAGACCGTTGCGATGAGCAGGGCGAAGAACGTGAGCTCGATCGTCGTGGGGAGGCGCTCGACGAGCACCGTCGTGACCGGTCGGCTGAACTTGATCGACTGGCCGAGGTCGCCGCTCAGGAGCTGGCCGATGTAGCCCACGAACTGGGCCGGGATCGGCTGGTCGAGCCCGTAGCGATGAATGAAGTCGTCGCACGCAGCGTCCGTCGCACGCTCACCCAGGGATGCCCGGCACGGATCGCCCGGGATGATCCGGGCGAGAGCGAACACGATGAAGATGATTCCCAGCAGGACCGGGATGCTGAGCAGGAGCCGGCGGAGGATGAAGCGGGCCATTGGCCGTCGCGGTGACTCCCAGGAACGTGATGTGCTGCGGGCGTCGCGCCTGGCGCGACGCCCGCAGCACCCGCTGCGCTGTGGCTGCGACTACTGGGCTGGAGGCGGCGGGTTGAGGTAACCGCCGAACAGCGTGGCCCAGTACTCGAAGACGCTCGTCCGGCCCTTGTGGAGCGGGTTGGCCGCGTCCCACTGGGCCGAGAACGACGTCACGACGTCGTTGGCGTCGAGGGCGGCGCCGTCCTCGAACTTCACGCCGTCGCGGAGCGTACATGTCCACACGGAGAGCTCCGCGTTGGGCTTGCACTCCGTGGCGAGGGCCGGCAGTGGGTCGGTCCCGCCGACCTTGACCGTGTAGAGACCCTGGTAGATCTGGATGCAGGCCCGGATCGTCTCGCCGTCCGTCTCGTCCGGGCAGTACAGGCTGAGCGGCTCGGCGTTCTGCATCCAGACCACCGTGTCGCGGGTCCCCGGCTTGACGGGGAAGAAGAACTCGTCACCGAGCGGCGAAGACACCGCCCCTTCGACGTCTGCCAGCCAGGCGGTGCCGGAGGCGCTGTGGGCGATGGGGACCATCGGCACGTGCTGCTTGACGAGCTCGTTGGCCTGGGTGTAGGCCGCCTCGCGGGCCGCCGTGTCCGCCGTCTGGCCGCCCGTGTTCAGGGCCGACACGATGTCCGTGTACGGGGTGCCGAACTTCTTGCCGGCTCCCGCGCCGAAGTGGTAGTCCATGAAGTTCGTGGCGTCCGGCCAGTCGCCGGTCCAGCCGAGCATGAACAGGCCATCCAGCGTGCCGGCCGCGTTGTTGTCGAGGAACGTGCCCGACTCCTGGACCTCGATCGTGGCGTCGATGTTCAGGTTGGCCTTGAGCTGGGCCTGCAGGTCCTGGGCGACGACGGCCGGATCGGGCAGGTAGCCGCGGACGACGTCGCGGTACTGGATCTTCGTCTTGAATCCGTCGGGATAGCCGGCGTCGGCAAGCAGCTTCTTGGCCGCCGCCGCGTCGAACCCATACCAGTCGGCACCGCCGCAGGCGAAGGGGATCACGCACGGCGTGAAGTGGGTGGCGACCTCCGAGCCCTTGGGGTAGAAGGTGTCGACGATCCGCTTGCGGTCGATGCCCATGGCGATCGCCTGGCGGACCTTCTCGTTGTCCCACGGCTTGACCGTGTTGTTCATGCCCAGGTAGAAGACGTTGAGCGCCGCGCGCGGGTCGAACCTGAGCGAGGAGTCCGCCTGGATCGTTGCGATGTCGTCGGTGCCGGGATTGTCGATCCCGTCGACGGCCGCCGACTTGAGCTCGACCAGCCGCTGCGCCGCCTCGCCGCTCCAGCGGAATACGAGGTTGGGCACCTGGGCCTTGTCGCCCCAGTAGTCGGGGTTGGCCTCGAGGACCATGCGCTCGCCCTTGGTCCATTCCTTGAGCTTGTACGGGCCGGTGCCGTTCGGCTTGTCAAGGAACGAGCCATCGGCGACTGCCTTCGCGAGCCAGTCGGCATCGAAGACCGGCACGGAGGCGAAGGCGACCTTCGAGAGGAAGGCGACGTCCGGCGTGCAGAGGGTGAACTCCACCGTCTTCGCGTCGAGGGCCTTGATCTGCTTCAGCTCGCCGACGTAGGCTTGGCCGTTGAATGTCTGGGCGGCGCAGTCGACCTCGCCCGTGGACGGGTAGGTGAGAGCGGTGTAGGGAGCCTCGGTGGCCGGGGCCGCGGTCGGGGCTGCCGTCGGGGGCGCCGTCGCCGGGGCCGGGGTGGGTGTCGCCGCGCCGCCGCAGGCCGTGACCAGGATCGCGGTCGTGGCTCCAAGCGCGGCAAGGCGGGCGCGCCACGGTGTTCCGGGCATGCTCGTTGGTCCTCCTCTCTGCCGTCCCGGGGGACGGCCACACACAGACGGCGACCCGCTCTCCTCGAGTCGCCCGGGTGCGCGCCAGCCTAGCACCGGCCGAGCGCCGTCGTCACCTCGCTGCGTGATACGACCTGCCGGCCTTCCCGGTTCGAAGGGATCGCCGGAGCGGCTGATATACCTCGCTGGGAGGTCGATGATGGCACCGACCTCCACGGGGAGACCGGCAGCCGGCTATCCGGCAGATGACCGTTGAGTCTAGTGTCCGGCCCCCGTCCTCCGGCCGTGAACGGTGATCGGGATCCTGCGGCGCTGACCGGTGATCGGACCCATCAGCTGACGTCGACCGGGGAGAGCGGGCACCCCTGGGGTCCGCGGAAGGAGGCTGCCCGGATGACGACGATCGGGATCGACATCGGGGGACGGATGCATGCCGTGGCTCGCTGCCGGGACGGCACGAGCCGCGCTGACCGGGAGATCCTCCGGGTCAGCCAGAGCCGGGCCGGTTTTGCCGCGCTCGACGCCTGGCTCGAGCGACAGGGAGAACCGGTGACGCTCGTGACGATGGAGTCGTCGGGCCACTACTGGATGCCGCTCGCCTCGCACCTGGGGCGCCGGGACATCCCGGTCGCCGTGGTCAACCCGCTCGCGGCGAAGTACTTTGCCAAGAGCCGGCTCGCCCGGACGAAGTCCGATCCGGCCGATGCCCGGAGCCTCGCCGAGATGGCCATGCGCGACACGCCCCCCGTCCGCGACCCGCTCGCCGGAGCCGAGCTGCGCCAGGCGGCCCGCTTCGCGATGACCCTCGTCGACAGAGCAGGCCAAGGTCTGCCAGCGCCTGGTCCGGCTCGTCGAGCTCGGCTTCCCGGAGCTCGGCGAGCTGTTCGACGACCCGACCTGCCGGACCGCCCGGGAGGTCCTCCGGATCGCCCCCACGGCCCGGGCCGCCACCCGGCGGCGGACGTCGACCCTGGCCAACGCGAACGCCGGGCCGGGTCATCGTCGGCTGGGCCCGGCGAGGGCCGAGCGGCTCCAGGTCGCCGCGGCCGACTCGATCGCCGTGCCCGAGCTCGACGCCGAGGTCGCCTTCGAGGTCGGCTTGCTGCTCGACCAGTACGACCTGCTCGAGCGCCAGATCGAGGAGGCCGACCGGCGGGTCGCCGAGCTCCTCGACGGCGAGACCGCCCGGCGGCTCCAGACGATCCCGGGCGTCGGGCCCTCGACCGCCGCGACCCTCCTCGCCGAGATCGGCGACATCGAGCGGTTCACCGACTTCGACCAGCTCCTGGCGTACGCCGGGGTCCATCCCGCCGAGCGGAGCTCGGGCCGCAAGGGGGCCAACCCCGAGACCGCCTGGCACATGAGCAAGGCCGGCAACAGCCACCTGCGGGCGGCGGCCTACCGGATGGCCGTCGTCGGCGTCCAGCACAACCCGGTCATCGCCGCCCACTACGCTCGGAAGCGAGCCGCCGGCAAATCGAAGATGAACGCGCTCGGCCACTGCATGCGCAAGGCGCTCAGCATCGTCTGGGGCGTCTGGCGCAACGGGGCCGACTTCGACCCCGATTGGGGGTTCGGCACTTGACAAGACCCCATGGGATCTAGACTCCAGCCGTGCAGCCGGTTCGCGTCGCCCTCGCCCAGGTCGCGCCCCGCCTCGGGGACCTCGAGGCGAACCTCGACCGCCATGCGGCCGTGATCCGCGAGGCGAAGGCCGGCGGCGCGGCCCTCGTGGTCTTCCCGGAGCTGGGCCTCACGGGCTATCTGCTCCAGGACCTCGCGGCGGAGGTGGCGATGCGCCTCGACGACCCGCGGCTCGCCGCGCTGGCCGCCGAGACCGCCGACTGCTCCGCCGTCGTGAGCTTCGTGGAGGAGTCGGCCGATCACCGCCTCTTCATCGCCGCCGCCCTGCTGGAGGACGGGGCCGTCCGCCACGTGCAGCGCAAGGTCCACCTGCCCACCTACGGCCTCTTCGACGAGCGGCGCTTCTTCGCGGCCGGGGACGCGATCCGGGCCGTGCCCTCACGGCTGGGGGTGGGCGTCGGGCTCGCCATCTGCGAGGACTTCTGGCACCTGGGGACGGCCCAGGTCCTTGCCCTCGACGGGGCCCAGGTCCTCGTGAACGTCTCCTCGTCGCCCGGCCGCGACCTGGCCGCCTCCCACGCGGAAGGGCTCGGGACGGCCGTCTCGTGGCGCTCCCTGCTGCGGACCTACGCCCAGCTGACCACGAGCGTGGTCGTCTTCTGCAACCGGGTCGGCGTGGACGAATCGATCAGCTTCTGGGGCGGCAGCGAGGTGATCGGGCCCAGCGGGGAGTCGCTGGCGCGGGCGCCCCTGTACGACGAGGCTCTCGTCTACGCGGACGTGCCGCTCGACGACGTGCGCCGGGAGCGGATCGCCCTGCCCCTCCTGCGCGACGAGCGCCCGGAGCTCCTCGTGCGCGAGCTGGCGCGGATCGTGGCGGAGCGGGCGGACCTCGGGCCCGACGCGACCGCGGGCGTCGACCCCGGCGCGAACGCCGGCCCGCAGCCCGGCGCGACGGCCGGCCCGGCGGTGGACGGGTGAGCGTCGACCTCCCGCCGCCGTTCGAGCTTCCCGAGGAGCTGCGCATCGACGCGGACGGCGCGCGGCGGGTCATCGCGGGCTTCATCCGCGGCCAGCTCCGGCAGGCGGGCTTCGAGCGCGCCGTCCTGGGGCTCTCCGGCGGCATCGATTCGGCCCTCGTGGCCTACCTCGTCGCGGAGGCCATCGGGGCCGAGCGGCTCCTGTGCCTGATGATGCCGTACCGGACCTCGTCGCCGTCCTCGCGCAGCGACGCCGAGGAGGTCGTCGCCCGGCTCGGCTGCGCGAGCCGCCTGGTCGACATCAGCCCGATCGTCGACGGCTACTTCGGCGCTGACGCCGGCGGCGGCGCGGTGCCGGGCGCGGGCGGCGGCGAGGCGCTCGCGGCCTCGGCGCTCCGGCGCGGCAACTTCATGGCCCGCGCCCGGATGTCGGTCCTCTACGACGCCTCGGCGTGGTGGGGCGGGCTCGTGGTCGGGACCGGCAACAAGACCGAATTGCTCATCGGGTACACGACCCTGTTCGGCGACAGCGCCTGCGCCTTCAACCCCATCGGCGACCTCTACAAGACCCAGGTGCGCCAGCTTGCGCTGGCCGTCGGGGTCCCCGATGCGATCCTGCGCAAGGCGCCCAGCGCCGACCTGTGGCCCGGCCAGACCGACGAGGCGGAGGCGGGCTTCCGGTACCACGAGCTCGACCGGCTCCTGTTCTGGATGATCGACCGGCGGCGGAGCGCCCCGGAGCTCGAGGCGCTGGGCTTCGATCCGGCGACCGTCGCCCGGATCGAGCGGATGGTGGCCGGGTCCGAGTTCAAGCGGCAGGTTCCGCCGGTGGCGAAGCTGGGGCCGCGGACCGCGGGCGTGGACTACCTCTACCCCCGGCGGCGACCCGGCAGCCGCCGGTCGTGAGCGCGCCCGAAGCGGCCCGGGGCGGTGCCGCGGCGGCGGGCGTGAGCGTGCCGGAGTCGGCCGAGGGCGCGGCCGGGGCCGTTCCGGCCGCCGCCGCGCCGGGCGGCGGGGGCCGCCTCTTCGTCGTGGCGACGCCGATCGGCAACCTCGCCGACGTGACGATGCGGGCGTTGGAGGTGCTGGGCACCGTGCCGCTGGTGGCCGCCGAGGACACGCGCCACAGCCGCCGCCTCTTCGCCCGCCACGGGCTGGCGACGCGGCTCGTGAGCTACCACGCCCACAACGCGGCGGCCCGGGGCCCGGAGCTGCTCGCGCACCTGCGGGGCGGGGCCGACCTCGCCCTCGTCACCGACGCCGGCACTCCGCTCGTCTCGGACCCGGGCGGCGAGCTCGTCGCCGCGTGGGCCGCGGAGGGCGGCGCCGTCGTGCCGATCCCGGGCCCGTCGGCGGCGCTGGCGGCGCTCGTCGCGTCGGGGATCGCCGGCCCGCGCTGGGCGTTCGAGGGGTTCCTGCCGCGGTCGGGCCGCGAGCGCCGGGACCGCCTCGCCCGCGTGGCGGAAGATCCGCGCACGGCGATCCTCTTCGAGGCCCCGGGCCGCGTCGCGGCGACGCTCGCAGACCTGGCCGCCGCCTGCGGCATGGGCCGCCCGGCCGCCGTCTGCCGCGAGCTGACGAAGGTCCACGAGGAGGTTCGCCGGGGAAGCCTGGGCGACCTCGCCGCGGCGGCCGCGGGCGGCTCGATCGCCGCCCGCGGCGAGGTGGTGATCGTGGTCGGCGACGACGCCACGGCGTCGACGCGGCGGTCATCGGCCGCTGGCGCCGGGTCGCGTGGCGGGGAGGACGCGCTCGAGCGCGCGCGGGCCGAGGTGGAGCGGCTGGTCGCCGCGGGTGCCGCGCGGGGCGATGCCGCTCGCCGCGTGGCCGCGGCCACCGGCATCCAGCGCCGCCGCCTCTACGGGGCCGGGTCCGGCGGGTAGGATCGGGCCGTCATGCCGGCGACCGCCCGCCTCCCGATCCTCGGCGCACTCTCCCCGGTCTCCCGGGCCCTCGTGCTCGCGACGATCGGGGTCTCCCTGGCGACCGTCGTGCTCGCCTGGGGGCTCCGGGCGGACCCGACCCTCGTCTTCATCATCTCCGCGATCGCGATCCTCGGGCTCGCCTGGCTCATCGGCCTCTCCACCGAGCGCCTCGGCGCGCTGACGGGACCCCAGGTGGGCGGAATCCTGAACGCGACCTTCGGCAACATCGCCGAGCTGATCATCGCCTTCTTCGCCCTCCAGGCCGGGCTGATCGAGGTCGTGAAGGCGTCGCTCACCGGCTCGATCATCGGGAACCTGCTCCTCGTCCTGGGCGCGAGCGTCCTGTTCGGCGGCGTCCGCAACGGCATCCAGCGTTTCGACCCGCGCATCGCGGGCTCGAACGCGGCGCTCCTCGTCGTGGCCGCGATCGGCTTCTTCGTGCCGGCGGTCTTCGCCCTGAGCGCGGGCCCGGGGGAGCCGGGGACGATCACCGAGGAGTCGGTCCTGGTAGCGGGGATCCTGATCGTCGGTTACGTCCTCTCGCTCGTCTTCTCGTTCACCAACGCCAGCCGGATGCTGGGCGGCCATGAGCCCGCTGCCGAGCACGGGGGGCCGGCCTGGAGCCGGTCGACGGCCGTCGTCGTGCTCCTCGGGGCGGCGGGCCTGCTCGCGGTCCTCTCCGAGATCCTCGTCGGCTCGATCGAGCCCTTCATCGAGACGTTCGGACTGTCGGAGATCTTCGTCGGGGTGATCCTCATCCCGACGATCGGCAACCTGGCCGAGCACGTCGTCGCCATCCAGCTGGCCTGGAAGAACCGGATGGAGTTCTCGATGGCCGTGGCCTACGGCTCGAGCCTCCAGGTGGCCCTCTTCGTCGGCCCCGTCCTGGTGATCGTCGGCGCGGTCATGGGCCAGCCGATGAACCTGGTCTTCGCGCCGCTCGAGATCGTGGCCGTCGGGGCGGCCGTCGGGATCAGCGCCCTCATCGCCCTCGACGGCGAGTCGACCTGGCTGGAGGGCGCCCTGCTCATGATCGTGTACGTGATCCTCGCGGTCTCGTTCTTCGAGCTGCGCTGAGGGGCAGGGGAGGCGGGCGCCGGGGAGGACGGCGCCCGCGGGTGTGAGGCGTTCCGTCTCAGGCGACGGCGGCGACGTCGAGCTCCACGGCCTCGGGGTCGCCGGCGGCAAGGTTTGTGATCGCGTCGTCGCCGTCCGCGGGCTCGAGGCCCATGGCGTCCGCCTGGGCCGCCAGCGCGTCCGCCGCGTAGTCCTTCTTGCGGCGGCCGGAGAGCATCTCCACCGACGCCGCCACGACCTCGGTCTTCCAGTGCCGCTTCCCGGCCTCATCGTCCCACTGGCGGGTCTGGAGGCGGCCCTCGATCGCCACCATCGAGCCGCGGGCCAGGTACTGGGCGCAGATGTCGGCGAGCCGCTCCCAGGTGATGACCGCGTGGTACTCGGCCTTCTCGCGGCCGCTCCCGACGTACTCGTTGGTCGCCACCGAGAAGCTCGTGACGTGCTTTCCCGAGGCGAGCGCGCGCATCTCGGGATCCCGGGTCAGCCGCCCGGTCAGGAGCACCCTGTTCATCGGTCCGTTCCCTCCTGGCCGGCCCGGCGGTGCCAGGCAGCGGCCCCTCGCATGGACGGCGGGTGGCGGCGGGTGGCGGCGGATCCGCGTGGACGACCGGGCGGACCCGCCGGATGCGAACCCTAGCGACGGCCGCTCACCGGGCGCTTATCGGCGGCTCACGAGCCGGCGCGCGACCGCCGGACGCGCTAACCGGCGGCGGCGCGACGGCGCGGGCGCGCGCGACGGGCGGGGGCGGCGTCGTGAAGGGGGGTCGGCCCCAGCTTGACGAGGGCGACAAGGGCCGGGTCCAGGTCCGGGATCCCGGCGGCGAACATCTCGACGAAGGTCTCGACGAGATCGGGGTCGAACTGGCTTCCGGCGTGGCGGACCATCTCGCGGATCGCGTCGGCGTGGCTGATCGCCCGCTTGTACGGGCGGTTCTCGACCATCGCGTCGTAGGCGTCGGCGAGGGCCACGATCCGGGCGCCGAGCGGGATGTCGTGCCCACGCAGGCCGTACGGGTAGCCGCCCCCGCCGAAGTGCTCGTGGTGGTGGAGGATGATCGGCACGGCGTCCTTGAGCGCCGAGGCGCGCTCCAGGATGACCTGGCCGATCCGCGGGTGCTGGACCACCGCCTGCCACTCCTGCGAGGTGAGGGCGGCCGGCTTCTCCAGGATCTCCTCGGGCAGCGCGAGCTTGCCCACGTCGTGAAGGAGGGCCGCCAGTCGCAGCCGATCCAGCTCGGCCTCCGGCAGGCCCAGGCGGCGGCCCAAGAGGACCGACAGCGTGGCGATCCGCGCCGACGGCTGGCCCCGGTGATTGGGGTAGGGGGCGAGCGTCTGGATGAGCGCCTGCTCGGCGGCCGATTTCGCGAGCTGCCCCACCTCGACCGCAAGGGCGCGGCCCTCGGGGGAGATCGGGGCGCGGGGGATCCGGGCATCCTCGTCGGGTTCCTCGAAGAGGTAGACCTGGTTGCGGCCCAGGCCCTTCGCCGAGTACATGGCGGCGTCGGCATCGCGGACGAGGGCATCCACGCGCAGGGTGCGCCCGACACCGATGGCGACCCCGATCGAGACGGTCACGCTGACGCTTCCCTGGCCCTCGATCGCGAACGTCGTGCCGAGGATCAGCTGGCGGAGCTTCTCGGCGAGGGCCGCCGCCGCGGCGGCATCCGTCTCGGGGAGGATGACCATGAACTCCTCGCCGCCGTAGCGCCCCAGCGTGTCGGCCGAGCGGAGGTTGGCCCGCAGGGTGGCGGCCACGCCTCGCAGGACGACGTCGCCGGCCTCGTGGCCGTAGGTGTCGTTGACGGCCTTGAAGAGGTCGATGTCGACGAACGCGACCGCGAGGGGCCGGTCGTAGCGTCCGGCGCGCTCGACCTCGCCGAACAGGGCGGCGAGGATCGCCGGTCGGTTCGCGATCCCCGTCAGCCTGTCCGTCGTGGCCTCGCCGTGCGTCTCGGCCAGCGTCGCGGCCACGCCGCAGAGGGCCGTGGCCAGGCGGCCCCCCAGCCCGCCGTCGAACGCGGGGATCGCGGTCGCGGTGTCGCCCTCGGCGAGCCGCTCGAGCGCCCGCACGGCGGGCACGACGCGGGCCCGCAGCCAGAGGGTGACCGTGGCGGAGACGAGGAAGACCCCGACGAGCATCCCGGCGGCGACGCCGGCCGCGTCGCGGCCCGGGTCGTCGCGGGCCATGCCGGGCAGCGCGAGGGCGACCAGGAACACGACGCCGATCGGGGCGAGCAGCCCCAGGGCTCCGAGGAGGCGGACCACGGAACGGAGCGTACGGCGCGGACGGCGTCGCGCCGGGTCGCCGAAAGGTACTGCGGCTCTGCGCGAATGGTCATGGCTGGGCGCGTCCGCGCGCGACGCCCGGTCCGCACCGGCAGCCGAGCGGGCTGTTGACGCTCAGCGACTCTGACAGGTCATCTGCTCGGTGAATTTGTCAGTCGCTCCTCGCGTGGTGCGAGGAGGCGGCGCCTCCATGGATGATCCGCAGCGGGACCATAGCCCACGTTGCGGCTCGTCGGCTCGGGAGCCGGTCCGCCGGGCGCCAGGACCTGGACCTCGCGCAGGCGGCGCGGCTCCGGGGGTGCCGGGACGGCGGCGAGGAGCCGCCCGTCGGCGAGCACGAGCAGCCGCCCGTCGAGGCGCAGCTCGACCTCCACCCGGCGCCCGGCGAGGGACCGGCCGCCCGCCCCCGGCGGGAGCTGCAGCACCATCCCCTCGAGCCGGACGCAGCTGTCGGACCCCACGGCCCGCCGCCAGCGAAAGGCGCAGACCCGGGCCAGGTCGACGTCGTCCGGCACCGGGCGCCAGGCCGGGACGTCGCTCGCGGGCGGGACGGCGAACCGGTGGTTGAAGCGGGGCAGGAAGGCGCGCAGCACCGCGTTCGCGGCCGGCAGGTCGCAGGCCCCGGCCCGGCGCAGCTCGGAGGTGAGGCGGTCCTGGAGCGTCCCCCAGGCCCGCTCGATCCGGCCCTTGGCCTGGGCGGAGCCGGCGAGGATGGTGGCGATGCCGAGCTCGGCGAGGGCCCGGCCCACATGGGTCGCCTCGTCCCGCCCGGGGCCGTCCGGCCCCGTCGGGGCGAAGACCGAGCTGCCGTCCCGGTACAGGGCGGCGGGCAGGCCGTGGCGGCGGGCCATGTCGCGCACCATCGTGAGGTACCCGACGCCGTCCTCCTGCTCGCGGAAGACGGCCCCCACGATCACCCCGGTCGCGTCGTCGATCCCGCCCACCAGGGTGAGCCAGGGCCCGCGGCCCTCGAGCCAGTCGTGCCGGCTGCCGTCCACCTGGACGAGCAGGCCGGCCTGGGCCATGCGCTCGCGCCGGCTGCGGTAGCGGGGGCCCCGGCGGGTGCGCGGCGAGGGCATCCCCGAGGCGCGCAGCAGGCGCCGCAGGGCCGGGCGGCTGATCGCGATCCCCTCGTCCTCCCCGAGCGCCTCGGCGAGGTGGGTGTCGTTGTACCCCCGGTACTCCGTCCGGGCCAGCTCGAGGATCCGGTCCCGGTCGGCGTCGGGCAGTCGCCGGGGCGACGCCCGGCCGCGGTTGCCGTGGGCGAGCCCCGCGGCCCCGCTCCCGACCATCGCGGCCCGGAGCCGCCAGGCGGTGCGCTCGCTGCACCCCAGCAGGGCGACCGCCTCGGCCGTCGTGATGATCCCGGCCAGCCAGCGGCTCACGACCCCGCTGCGCTGCTGCTCCTTGGCGCTCAATGTCAGGTACTCCCTCATCGGGTGAGACTGACAAAGTCACTGAGCAGTTGGCCCTGACAGATTCACTGAGCAGGGACACCGGCAGCCGAGCGGGCAGGGCGCCCTGCTATACTCCGCCGGTTCCCGTTCGCCGCGGGCGCCCCCGCGTCCCGCCCCGCAGGAGTCGAGCCATCGTCCAAGGTCGGCCCCCCGGTCCCCCGACGCACCGAGCGGCCCCACCCACCGTCCCCGGGCGCCATCGCGGCGGCGCACGACGGGGGCCGTCTACCCAGCAGGTCCCCGGCGCGCGCGCCGAGGGCCTTTTTCGTTGCCCGCCGGCGGCGGGCTGCGCGACGGAGGGGGCGCGGCCATGCCGGCGACCGTGATCGTCGGCCTCCAATGGGGCGACGAGGGCAAGGGCAAGGCGACCGACTTCCTGGCCGAGCAGGTCCGCTGGGTGGTCCGCTACCAGGGCGGCGACAACGCCGGCCACACGATCGTCCTGGGCCGGGAGGTCTTCAAGCTCCACCTCGTCCCGTCGGGGGTCCTCTACTCGCACATCGTCCCGCTCATCGGGCCCGGGGTCGTGGTCAACCCGGCGACGCTCATCCGCGAGCTCGACGGCCTGGTGGCGCGGGGGGTCGATGCCTCGCGCGTGCGCGTCTCGCATGCCGCCCACGTCATCCTGCCGTACCACGTCGCCCTGGACCGGGCCTTGGAGACGCGCCTCGGGCGGGACGGGATCGGGACCACGAGCCGCGGGATCGGGCCGGCGTACGCGGATCGGGCCGCCCGGGTCGGGGTGCGGATGGAGGACCTCCTCGACGCCGCGGCGCTTCGCCACAAGCTGGACCGCGTGGTCCCCGATGCCAATGCCCGCCTCGCGCACCTCGGCGATCCCGGGGAGCCCTTCGTCGTCGACGCGATCGTCGAGGCCGCGCTGGGCTGGGGCGAGCGCCTCCGCCCGATCATCGCCGACACGACCACGCTGGTCCAGGACGCCCTGCGCGCCGGCGAGCACGTCCTCCTCGAGGGCGCCCAGGGGACGCTCCTCGACCTCGACCACGGGTCGTACCCCTTCGTCACCTCGTCGAACCCTGTTGCCGGCGGCGCCTGCACCGGCGGCGGCATCGGCCCCCTCCAGGTCTCCGAGGTGATCGGGGTCATGAAGGCCTACTCGACCCGGGTCGGCGCCGGGCCGTACCCGACGGAGCTGCACGACGCGGTCGGCGAGGGGATCGCGACGCGCGGGCACGAGTTCGGGACCACGACCGGCCGCCGCCGCCGCGTCGGCTGGTTCGACGCGGTGCCGCTCCGCTACGCCGTGGACGTGAACAGCGCGAGCAGCATCGTCCTCAACAAGCTGGACATCCTGTCGGGGCTCGACGAGGTCAGGCTGTGCGTCGCCTACGAGATCGACGGGGCCCGCGTCGAGCGCTGGCCGGCGTCGGCCGAAGAGGTCGGCCGGGCGAGGCCGGTCTACGAGCGCTTCCCCGGCTGGCCGCAGGAGATCCACGAGGCGCGGACGCCCGACGACCTGCCCCCGAACGCGCGCGCATACGTCGGCGCGCTCGAGGCGCTGGCCGGCGTGCCGATCCGGCTCGTCTCCGTCGGCCCCGAGCGGAGCCAGACGGTCGTCCTCCGCGAGGGGCCCCTCGCCCCCGGCCGGCCGCCCGGGGGCCCGGCGGGGATCCCGGCCGGATGAGCGCCGCGCTCCCCGTCCCGCGGCGGATCCTCCTCGTCGGAGGCGGCGGTCGCGAGCACGCCCTGGCCTGGCGGCTCGCCAGGGAGGACGGCGTGGAGCAGGTGCTGGGCGTCCCGGGGAGCGCGGCGCTGGCGACCGTCCCGGGGGTGCGCGTCGATCCCGCGATCGGGGCCACCGACCCGGCCGCCGTGGCGGCCGCGGCCCGCGCGTACGGGGCGGACCTCGTGGTCGTGGGGCCCGAGGCGCCGCTCGCGGCCGGCGTCACCGACGCCGTGGCCCGGGCCGGGATCCCGGTCTTCGGGCCGACCGCCGCGGCCGCCCGGATCGAGGCGAGCAAGGCCTTCTGCCACCAGGTCGGCGAGGCCGCCGGCATCCCGATGGCCCGCGCCCGCGCCTTCGCCGCGCTCGCGCCGGCCCGGGCCTATGCGGCCGCGCTCGTGGCATCCGGCGATGGCGTCGTGATCAAGGCCGACGGCCTGGCGGCGGGCAAGGGCGTCGCCGTCTGCGACGGCGCGCCCGAGGCAGACGAGGCGCTGGCGGCGATCTTCGCCGCGGGCGATGACTTCGGCGGCGCCCCGCGGGTCGTCGTCGAGGAGCGCCTGCGCGGCCCCGAGGCGAGCGTGATCGCGCTCTGCGACGGCCACCTGGCGCTGGCCCTGCCCGCGGCCCGCGACCACAAGCGGCTCGGTGACGGCGACACGGGCCCCAACACGGGCGGTATGGGCGCCTGCTCGCCGCTGCCGGACCTCGACGATGGCGTGGTCGCGGAGGTCGTCGCCCGTTTCCACCGCCCCGCCCTCGCCGAGCTCGCCCGGCGCGGCACGCCGTTCCGCGGCGCCCTCTACGCCGGCTTGATCCTCACGGCCGACCGGGGCCCGGTCCTGCTGGAGTTCAACGCCCGGCTCGGCGACCCCGAGGCGCAGGCGATCCTGCCGCGGGTGGCGGTCCCGCTCGCGCCGCTCCTGCTGGCTGCCGCCCGCGGCACGCTCGACCCGGCGGCCGGGGCGCCGCGGTTCGCCGGCGACGTGCTGCCGGCGACGTCCGGGGCGGCCGTGGCGATCGTCCTCGCCACCCGGGACTACCCGGCGGCGCCGTCCGCCGGCGACGCGATCAGCGGGCTCGACGCCGCGGCCGCGACCGGCGCCCTCGTCTTCCACGCGGGCACGCGGCCGGCGCCCGGCGGCGGCTGGGAGACGGACGGCGGGCGCGTCCTCGCCGTCGTGGGCCAGGGTGCCGACCTCGCGGCCGCGCGGGCGGCCGCCGACCGGGCCGCCGACTCCGTGCATTTCGCCGGCCTCCGGCGCCGCCACGACATCGGGGCCGCCACGCTGGCGATCGCCGCGGCCGGAGCGGTCCGGTGATCCGCCGCTACACCCGCCCGGAGATGGGCGCGGCCTGGTCCGACGAGGCCCGCCTCGCCGCCATGCTGCGCGTCGAGCTGGCGGTCGCGAAGGCCCAGGCCCGCCGCGGGATGATCCCGGCGGAGGCCTTCGCGGTCATCGCCGAACGCGCCCGGGTCGACGCCGCCCGGGTCGCGGAGATCGAGCGGACGGTCGACCACGACGTCATCGCCTTTGTCAGCCAGGTCGCGGAATCGATCGGCCCCGATGGCCGCTACCTCCACCTCGGCCTCACGAGCAGCGACGTCGTCGACACCGGGCTGGCCCTCCAGCTGCGGGCCGCGGGCGACCTGCTCCTGCGGGGCGTGGACGGGCTCCTCGCCGCCCTGATCGCGAGGGCTCGCGCGGAGGCCGGCACGGTGATGATGGGCCGCACCCACTCCGTCCACGCCGAGCCGACCACGCTCGGCCACAAGTTGGCCGGGTGGGCCTTCGAGCTCGACCGCGACCGCCTGCGCCTCGCCCGCGCCTTCGCCGACGCGGCGGTCGGGAAGGTTTCCGGGCCCGTCGGCACGTACAGCCACCTGCCCCCCGACCTCGAGGCGGAGGTCCTCGCCGACCTCCGCCTCGCCGCGGACCCGGTGAGCACGCAGATCGTCCAGCGCGATCGCCACGCCGCCGTCCTGGCCGCGATCGCGATCACCGGCGGCTCGCTGGAGCGCTTCGCCACCGAGGTCCGCAACCTCCAGCACACCGAGATCGGCGAGCTGATGGAGCCCTTCCGGAACGGCCAGAAGGGGAGCTCGGCGATGCCCCAGAAGCGGAACCCGATCGTCGCCGAGCGGATCGCCGGCCTGGCCCGCCTGCTGCGCGGCTACGCCGGGGCGGCCCTGGAGAACCAGCCCCTCTGGCACGAGCGGGACATCAGCCACTCGTCGGCCGAGCGCGTCATCTTCCCCGACGCCACGATCCTGCTCGACTACATGCTGGCGAAGCTGACGGGCCTGGTCGAGGGGCTCGTCGTCCGCGCCGACCGGATGCGCGAGAACATCGAGCGGGGCCTGGGGTTGCACGCCAGCAGCCGCGTCCTGGTCGCCCTAGTCGAGGACGGCGGGCTGGCGCGCGAGGACGCCTACGCGATCGTCCAGCGCAACGCCCTGCGCGCCGCCGACGACCGGGTCCAGCTCCACGGCCTGCTCGCCACCGACCCTGCGGTGGCCAGCCGTCTCTCCCTGGCCCGCCTCGACGCCTGCTTCGACGACGCCGGCTTCCTGCAGCACGTCCCGACCGTGATCGCGCGCCTCGACGCGATCGACCCGGCGGGCCGGCCGTGACGCTCGCCCCCGGGTTCGTGCGCGCCGGCAAGGTCCGGGACATCTACGACCTGGGGGGCGGCCGCCTGCTCCTCGTCGCCTCCGACCGGCTGTCCGCGTTCGACGTCGTGCTGCCGACCCCGATTCCCGACAAGGGCCGGGTCCTGACGGGGCTGTCGCGCTCCTGGTTCGCGGCGACCGCCGACCTCGTGCCGAACCACCTCCTCGCGACCGACCCGGACCTGCTCCCGCCGGCCTATGCTCCGGCCGCGGCAGAGCTGCGGGGCCGGACCATGATCTGCCGCCGCCTCGAGATCATCCCGGTGGAGTGCGTCGTCCGCGGCTACGTGGCGGGCTCGGGCTGGCGGGACTACCGGGCCACGGGTCGCGTCTCCGGGATCGCGCTCCCGGCCGGCCTGCGAGAGGGTGACCGGCTCCCCGGGCCCATCTTCACGCCGTCCACCAAGGCCGCGGCCGGGCACGACGAGCCCATCGACTTCGACGCGGTCGTCGCCCTCGTGGGCGGCGAGCGGGCGGAGGCCGTCCGCGACACGGCCCTGCGCGTCTACGAGCGGGGGGCGGCCGTCTGCGCGCGGGCCGGGATCCTCCTCGCCGACACGAAGCTCGAGATGGGAGTGGACCCTGCCACCGGCGAGCTCGTCCTGGCTGACGAGGTCCTGACACCGGATTCGTCGCGCTTCTGGGATGCCGCGGCCTGGGAGCCGGGCGGCGCCCAGCCGAGCTACGACAAGCAGTTCGTCCGGGACTGGCTCGAGGCGCAGCCCTGGGGCAAGACGGCCCCCGGCCCGGAGCTCCCGCCGGACGTCGTGGCCGGGACGCGCGCCCGCTACGTCGCCGCCTTCGAGCGGATCACCGGGGCGTCGTTCGCCCGCTATCTCGAGGAGGACGTCGTCGCCCCATGAGCACGCCCGCCGCGGGACCGTCCGCCAGCTTCCGCTTTGCCGTCAACGTGACCCCGAAGGAGGGGATCCTGGACCCGCAGGGTCGGGCCGTGGAGCAGAGCCTGCCGCACCTCGGCGTGTCCGGGATCGGCCACGTGCGGGTGGGGCGCCGCGTGGAGATGACCGTCGAGGCGCCCGACGAGGCGGCCGCGCGGGCGCTCGTCGAGCGGCTGGCCGGCGAGCTGCTCGCCAACCCGCTCATCGAGCAGTTCACGGTGGAGGCGCTCGGCGGCGCCTCGTCGACGCGGGGGGCCGGGGCCTGATGGCCGTCCGCGTCGGCGTGGTCGTCTTCCCGGGCTCGAACTGCGACCGGGACACGACCTGGGGCCTCCGCCTCGCCGGCGCCGAGCCGGTCGAGCTGTGGCACGAGTCGCCGGACCTCGGCGGGGTGTCCGCCGTGGTCCTGCCGGGCGGCTTCGCCTACGGCGACTACCTGCGGGCTGGCGTCATCGCCCGCTTCAGCCCGGTGATGCGGTCCGTTGCCGCCTTCGCGGCGGCCGGCGGAATCGTGCTCGGGATCTGCAACGGGTTCCAGGTCCTGGCGGAGGCCGGCCTCGTCCCCGGCGCCCTCCTCCGCAACCGGGGCCTGCGCTTCGTCTGCCGCGAGGTGGCGATCCTGCCCGAGCGCCTCGACACGCCGTTCACGCGGCTCGTCGGCGAGCGGCGCCCGCTCCGGATGCCCGTCGCTCACGGTGAGGGCTGCTACTACGCCGACCCGGCGACCCTCGCCGTCCTCGAGCGCGACGGCCAGGTCCTGTTCCGCTACGCCGGCCCCGACGGGGCGCCGGCCGCCGGCCCCGACGACCCGGCCAACCCGAACGGCTCGCTGCACGGGATCGCCGGCGTGACGAACGCGGCCGGGAACGTGGCCGGCCTCATGCCCCACCCGGAGCGCGCCGCGGAGGCACTCCTGGGGTCCGCGGACGGGCTGCCGATCCTGCGCTCGCTCGTCGCCGCCGCGGCCGAGCGGGCGGGCGCCGGTTCCCCGGCTCTCGTCACCGCCGGAGGCGGGGCGGCCGGCGAGGCCGGAGGCCGGGCGTGAGCATCCCGACCGTCCCGCTCCACCGGGCCCTGGGCCTGGAGGACGAGGAGCTCGCCGCCATCGAGGCGAGGCTCGGCCGCTCCCCGAACGACCTCGAGCTCGCGATGCTCTCCGTCATGTGGAGCGAGCACTGCTCGTACAAGAGCAGCCGGCCCCTCCTGCGGACGCTCCCGACCGCCGGCGACGACGTGGTCGCGGGCCCGGGCGAGAACGCCGGGGTGCAGCGGATCGGCGACGGCCTTGCGGTCGCCTTCAAGATCGAGTCGCACAACCACCCGAGCGCCGTGGAGCCTTACCAGGGGGCCGCCACCGGCGTCGGCGGGATCCTGCGCGACATCGTGGCGATGGGCGCCCGGCCGATCGCCGTTCTCGACGCGCTCCGCTTCGGCGACCCGGCCGACGCCCGCACGCGCCACCTCGTGAGCGGCGTGGTGGAGGGCGTCGGCGGCTACGGCAACTGCGTCGGCGTGCCGACCGTCGGCGGCGAGCTCGTCTTCGACCCGTCGTACCAGGGCAACCCGCTCGTCAACGTCATGGCGATCGGGCTCGTCCGCGAGGACCGGATCATGCGCGCCGCGGCACCCGGTCCCGGGAACCTCGTCGTGCTCTACGGCAGCACGACCGGCCGCGACGGGATCGGCGGCGCCTCGGTCCTCGCCAGCGCGACCTTCGGTGACCAGGACCCCTCCAAGCGGCCCGCCGTCCAGGTGGGCGACCCGTTCGCCGAGAAGCTCCTCATCGAGGCGACCCTCGAGATCATCGACGGCGGCCTGGCCGAGGGCGTCCAGGACCTGGGGGCGGCGGGCCTCACCTGCGGCGTCTCCGAGACGGCCGACCGGGCCGGCACGGGGATCCTCGTCGACCTCGATGCCGTCCCCCGGCGCGAGCCCTGCATGGCCCCCTTCGAGGTCATGATCAGCGAGTCGCAGGAGCGGATGGTCGCCATCGTCCGGCCGGAGCGCTACCCGGCGATCACCGAGGTCTGCGCCCGCTGGGGCCTGCCCTGCGCGGTCGTCGGGCGGGTGACCGCCGACGGCGACGTCGCCGTCGTCGAGGGCGGCCTCGACGACGAGGGCCGGCCGAGGCCTGGCTCCCGCGAGCTGGCCCGGCTGCCGGCGCGCCTTGTCGCCTCGGAGGCGATCGTCGTCGAGCGCCTTGCGGCGCCGCCGGCCCGGCGCCGGGCGGCCCCCGCACCCGGGCTCCCCCCGGCGCCGTCCGAGCTCCTGCCCGAGCGCGGCATGGACCCCGGCGCCGTCCTCCTGGGGCTCCTCGGCAGCCCGAACCTCTCGTCGCGCCGCTGGGTCTACGAGCAGTACGACCACCATGTCGGCACGAACACGGTCGCCGGCCCCGGGCGCGGCGCCGCCGTCCTGCGGGTCAAGGGGACGCGGCGGGCACTCGTCGCCAGCACGGACTGCGACCAGGCGGTCACCGCCCTGGACCCGTATCTCGGCGCCGCGCTCTCCGTCGCCGAGGCGACGCGGAACGTGAGCGTGACCGGGGCCCGCCCGCTGGGGGTCACCAACTGCCTCAACTTCGGCGACCCGACCCGCCCCGAGGC
Organism: uncultured Chloroflexia bacterium; assembly: GCA_963762445.1. Lineage (GTDB taxonomy): Bacteria > Chloroflexota > Limnocylindria > Limnocylindrales > CSP1-4 > CTSoil-043. The sequence continues at coordinate 197,686 of CAVXLA010000004.1, read as the reverse complement.
GTTCTGGCAGCTGCGCGAGGCCGTGCGCGGCCTCGGCGACGCCTGCCGGGCCCTGGGGATTCCGGTCACCGGGGGGAACGTCTCGCTCTACAACGAGGCGCCCGGGAGCGCGATCGCCCCGACGCCCGAGATCGGCGTGGTGGGCCTCGCCGACGAGGTCGAGGCGCTCGTTGGCCCGGCCTTCGTCGCCGACGGCGACGTCGTCCTGCTGGCGGGGGCCGCCGGCCCCGGCCTCGGCGGCTCAGCCTACGCCGCCCTCGCCGGGGGAGGGGACGACGACCCGCCCGCGCTCGACCTGCGCCGCGAGGCGGCCCTCCAGGCGTTCCTGCGGGACGCCATCGGCGCCGGCTTCGTGACCGCGGCCCAGGACGTCTCTCGCGGCGGGCTCGCCGTCGCCCTCGCCGAGATGGCGACCTGGGGCCGGCGCGGCGGCCACTTCCGGGTGGCGGTCGCCGGTGCCCCGGCCGTCGCCCTCTTCGGCGAGAGCCCGTCGCGGGCCGTCATCACGGCCCGGGCGGACGCGGTCGCGGCCCTCGTCGCCCTTGCCGCGGAGCACCGGGTCCCGCTCGTCGAGCTCGGCGTCAGCGGCGGCGAGCGGCTCGTGATCGAGCTCGCGGGCGAGGGCGCGACCGGCGCCGCCGAGGGGCGCGGCGCCCGCGTGGCCGACGCCCTCGATGTCGCCCTGGCCGACGTGTGGCACGCCTGGGAGCACGGGCTCCCGCGCGCGCTCGGCGTGGAGGCCTGACCGTGTGCGGGGTGTTCGGGGTCGTCGCGCCGGGCGGCGACGCGGCCCGGCTGGCCGCGCTCGGGCTCTTCGCGCTCCAGCACCGGGGCCAGGAGTCGGCCGGCATCGCCGCCTCGGACGGCGACCAGATCATGCTCTACAAGGATCTCGGCCTCATCGCCCAGGTCCTCGACGACCGGCGGCTGCCGAGCCTGCCCGGCCGGCTCGCGATCTCGCATTGCCGGTACTCCACGACCGGCTCGACGGTCTGGGAGAACGCCCAGCCGACGCTGCGCCTGGGCCCGCGGCGGGCGCTGGCGATCGGCCACAACGGGAACCTGGTCAACACCCGGGAGCTCCTGGAGCGCCTGCCCGGTGGGCGGGCCCGGCTCCCGGCGAGCACCGACACGGAGCTCCTGACGGCCCTCCTGGCCGACGAGCCCGCGCGCGACACCGTCGAGGCCCTGGTCCGCGTCCTCCCGCGCGTGCGGGGGGCGTACAGCCTCGTGGTCCTCGACGAGCGCCGGCTCATCGGGGTCCGCGACCCGCACGGGTTCCGGCCCCTCGTCCTCGGCCGGCTGCCGGTGACGCCGGAGACACCCGGCCCCTGGGACGATCCCGACGCCGGCGGCGGCTGGGTCCTCTCGTCCGAGACCGCCGGCCTCGACGTGGTGGGCGCCGACTTCGTCCGCGACGTCGAGCCGGGCGAGCTGGTGATCCTCGAGCCGGGGGCCGCCCCCCGCTCGGTCCGCTTTGCCGAGGCGCGGCCCGCACTGTGCGTCTTCGAGCTCATCTACTTCGCCCGGCCCGACTCGGTGATGGAGGGGCGGAACTTGTACGAGGTCCGGCGCCGGATGGGGCTGGAGCTCGCCCGCGAGCACCATGTTGCTGCCGACCTCGTGATGCCGGTGCCGGATACGGGGGGGCCGGCCGCGGCCGGCTACGCGGAGGGGTCCGGCGTCCCGTTCCGGGAGGGGATGTACCGCAACCGCTACGCCGGTCGGACCTTCATCCAGCCGTCCCAGGCGATGCGCCACCGGGGCGTCACCGTGAAGCTGAACCCGCTCCGTGACGTCGTCCGGGGCCAGCGCCTCGTCGTCGTCGACGACTCGATCGTGCGGGGCACGACCACGCGCTCGATCGTGGGGCTCCTGCGGAAGGCTGGGGCGGCCGAGGTCCACGTCCGGATCAGCGCGCCGCCGATCTACCACCCCTGCTTCTACGGGATCGACACGCAGGTCGAGACGGAGCTCATCGCGGCCAGTCACACCGTTGAGGAGATCCGGGCGTTCATCGACGCCGACTCGCTCGGCTTCCTCTCGATCGAAGGGCTGCTCCGGGCCCTCGACCTCCCGTACGACGGCTTCTGCTTCGCCTGCTTCGACGGCCGCTACCCGGAGCCCGTCCCCTACGACGCGGCGAGCCGCAAGCTCGTCCTCGAGGAGGCGCCGGCAGGCCGTGGTTGAGCCGTCGGGGGCGAAGGGGGTCGGCCCGCGCGCGGCGTATCGCGCCGCCGGCGTCGACGTCGAGGCCGGCGAGGCCGCCGTCGCCCTCATGCGCGAGGCGGTCGCCTCGACCCGCCGACCGGAGGTCGTCGGCGCTCTCGGCGGCTTCGCGGGCGCCATCGAGATCCCCGCGGGCTACCGGCGACCGCTCCTGGTGGCCTCGACGGACGGGGTGGGGACGAAGGTCGCCCTCGCCCGGCGAGCGGGGCGCCTCGCGGGGCTCGGCGTCGACCTGGTCGCGATGTGCGCGGACGACGTCGCCTGCGCGGGCGCCGAGCCGCTCTTCCTCCTCGACTACGTGGCCGTGGGCCGGCTGGTGCCCGCAGAGGTCGCCACGCTCGTGGCCGGAGTCGCGGACGGATGCCGGCTCGCCGGCTGCGCCCTCCTCGGCGGGGAGACCGCGGAGCACCCGGGGGTGATGCGCCCCGGCGACCTTGACCTGGCCGCGACCTGCGTCGGCGTCGTGGAGCGCGACGACCTCATCGACGGGCGGGCCGTGGCGTCCGGCGACCTCCTCCTCGGGCTGTTCTCGTCTGGCCTCCACAGCAACGGCTTCTCGCTCGTGCGCCGGCTTGTCGACGAGGCCGGGCTCGATCTCGAGACGCCGTATGCCGCGGTCCTGGCGCGGCACGCGCCGGGCGTGCCCGCGGAGGAGGCGCTCGCCGGCGCGGCGCTCGCCGACGTGCTGCTCGCCCCCACGCGGGTCTATGCCCGTGCCCTGCTCGCGATCCGGGCGGCCGTTCGGGCGGCCGGCGCCGACGTCCACGGGATCGCCCACGTGACCGGCGGCGGGCTGCCCGGCAACGTTCCGCGGATCCTGCCCGACGGGCTCGCGGTCCGCCTCGACCCGGCCCTGTGGGCGATGCCCTCGGTGATGCGGCTGCTCGGGGCGCTCGGCGGGCTCGCCGGGCCCGAGCTGCGGGCGACGTTCAACGGCGGGCTGGGGATGGTGCTCGCGGTGCCGCAGGCGGCGGCGGCCGTCGAGGCCGCGCTCGCGGCCGCGGCGGGGGAGGGGATCGCGGCCGCGGTGGTCGGCGAGGTCGTGCCGGCCGATGCGACCGGCGGGCGGCGCTACGTGGAGATGCCCTGATGGGCAGTCGGATCGCGGTCGGCGTCTCGGGGAGCGGCAGCAACCTGCGGGCCCTCGCGGTGCGCATCGATCGTGGCGCGCTCGACGCCCGGATCGCCCTCGTCTTCGCCGACCGCCCCTGCGCCGCGCTCGCGTGGGCGGAGGAGGCCGGCCTCGAGACCGCCCTCATTCCCGATCTCGGCGCGGGGGAGCCCGCCGTCCGCGCCGCGGCCGACGCCGTGCTCGCCGATTCCGTCGCGGCCGCCGGCGCCGAGGCCGTCGTCCTGGCGGGGTTCATGCGCCTGGTGGGGCCGCTGCTCCTCGCGGCGTTCCCGGGCCGCGTCCTCAACGTCCACCCCTCGCTGCTGCCGGCGTTCCCCGGGGCGCACGCGGTCCGCGACGCCCTGGCGGCCGGCGCCGCCGTCACGGGCGTCACGATCCACCTCGTCGATGCCTCGCTCGACGGGGGGCCGATCGTGCTGGCCGAGGCGGTCCCGGTCCTCGGCGACGATACCGAGGGGGCGCTCCTCGAGCGCCTGCACGCGGTCGAGCACCGCCTCCTGCCGCGCGCGGCCGGGCTGCTCCTGGCCGGCGCCCTCCACCTGGACGGACGTCGGGTGACGATCGACGCCCGCCGCGCGGCCGGGACTCCCGTGCCGCGGCGAGCCCTCCTGTCAGTCTCCGACAAAGCCGGCCTGGCGCCCTTCGCGGCCGCCCTCGTGGCCCGCGGCTTCGAGCTGGTCAGCACCGGCGGCACCGCCCGCACCCTGCGCGAGGCCGGGCTCCCCGTCACCGACGTCGCCGCGGTCACGGGCTTCCCGGAGATGCTCGACGGCCGGGTGAAGACGCTCCACCCCCGCGTGCACGGCGGGATCCTGGCCGACCGGCGCCTCGCCGCCCATCGCGGGCAGCTCGCCGCGGCCGGCATCGAGCCCTTCGAGTTGGTCGTCGTCAACCTCTACCCCTTCGCCGCCGCCGCTGAGCGAGCCCAGCGCGGGGAGCTGGACCTGGACGGGCTGGTCGAAGAGATCGACATCGGCGGGCCGTCGATGGTCCGGGCGGCCGCCAAGAACCACGCCTCGGTTGCCGTCGTGACCGACCCCCGGCGCTACCCGGCCGTCCTGGCGGCCCTCGACGCCGAGGGCGCGATCCCGGCCGGCCTCCGCGCCGCGCTCGCCGTCGAGGCCTTTGGGCACACGGCCGCTTACGACGCGCGCATCGCCGAGGTGCTGCCGGAGCGGATGACGGCCGAGGGCGTGGCGCTGCCCGACGCGCCGGGCCTGCCGGGCGCGGCCGACCCATTCCCGGCCCGCCTCACGGTCACCCTCGAGAAGGTCGGGACGCTGCGCTACGGCGAGAACCCGCACCAGCCTGCGGCCCGCTACCGGCGTCCCGGCGCGACGCTCGCCGACGGTCCCTTCGCGACCGGCGCGCCGCCGCTCCAGGGCAAGCCGCTCTCGTACAACAACGTCCTCGACGCCGCGGCCGCGGCCGGCATCGCCCGCCTCCTGCGGGGGCCGGCCTGCGTGATCGTCAAGCACACGAACCCCTGCGGCGCCGCCGAGCGCGACACCCTGGCCGCGGCATGGGACGACGCCCTGGCCGCCGACCCGGTGTCGGCCTTCGGCGGGGTCGTCGCCCTCACGGGGCCGGTCGACCGACCGGTGGCCGAGCGGCTGGCCAGCATCTTCCTCGAGGTCGTGGTCGCGCCGGCCTTCGAGGCGGCCGCCCTCGAGGTGCTGGCGGCCAAGCCGAACCTGCGCCTGGTGCTCGACGCCGCCCTGGGCGCGGGCATCCCGCTCCCACCGCCGAGCCCGACCGGCTCGCTGCGGACCGCCGGCGGGGCCGTTCTGGTGGGCGCGCCAGACACGGCCCCCGACGATCCCGCGACCTGGTCGGTCGCGAGCAGGCGCGCACCGTCCGACGCGGAGCGCCGCGACCTCGACTTCGCCTGGCGCCTCGTCCGCGGCGTCACCTCCAATGCGATCGTGCTCGTCCGCGATGGGATGCTCATCGGGATCGGCTCGGGCCAGACGAGCCGCGTCGACGCGGCGCGCCAGGCCGTGGCCAAGGCCACGGCGCTCCTCGGTCCCGAGCGGCTCATCGGCGCGGCCTGCGCCTCGGACGCCTTCTACCCGTTCCCCGACGCGGTGGACGTCTGCCTCGCGGCCGGCGTGACCGCCTTCGCCCAGCCGGGCGGCTCGCTCCGCGACGGCGAGGCGATCGCCGCCGCCGACGCCGCCGGCGCGACGATGCTGCTCACCGGGGTCCGCCACTTTCGCCACTGAGCACGGGCAGCGCCCAGCCGACGGCGCGACGACCTCGCGGGCGCCCGCCTCCGGCGGCGCCCCTGCTACGATCCGGCGGCCATGCCCGACCGCTTCTACATCACGACCGCCATCGCCTACGCGAACAACCGGCCCGGCCTCCACACGCTCCACGAGGTCATCGCGGCCGACGCGCTCGCCCGCTGGCACCGGATGCGGGGCATCCCGACGCGCTTCCTGACCGGGACCGACGAGCACAGCGTCAACATCGCAATGAAGGCGGCCGAGGAGGGCCGCGCACCGCGCGACTTCGTGGACGAGAAAGTCGCCCTCTTCCGGGCCGCGGAGGACGCCCTCCTCATCAGCCCGGACCGCTTCATCCGGACGAGCGATCCGGATCACGCGCGGGCGGCCCAGGAGATGGTCCGCCGGGCGTACGAGCGCGACGACATCTACGTCGGCACGTACGAGGGCTGGTACTGCCCGAATGAGGGCTTCCGCAACGCGACGGACGTGACCGAGACGGCGGCCGGCACGATCTGCCCGAACCACCCCGAGGTCCCCCTGCAGTGGCTGACCGAGAAGAACTGGTTCTTCCGCCTCTCGGCCTACCAGGAGCGCCTGGAGCGCTGGTTCGAGGAGAACCCGGCCTTCGTCCAGCCCGACTACCGGCGCAACGAGATGCTCGGCTTCATCCGGGGCGGCCTGGAGGACTTCTCGATCAGCCGGGCGGGCGCGGGGTGGGGGATCCCCTTCCCGCTCCTGCCGGACGGCTCCGACGCCCACCTGCCCGACCTCTCCTGGGACCCCGAGGCGGGCACGATCTACGTCTGGTACGACGCCCTCATCAACTACATCACCGGCGCCGGCTTCCCCGACGACCCCGAGCTCTTCGCGCGGTGGTGGCCGGCCGACCTCCACGTCATCGGCAAGGACATCGCCCGCTTCCACACGATCTTCTGGCCGGCCATGCTCTGGTCGGCGGGCCTGGAGGCGCCGCGGCGGGTCTGGGTCCACGGCTGGCTCCTGGCCCAGGGCGAGCGGATGAGCAAGAGCCGGGGCAACTTCCTCGACCCCCTCGACTTCGTGGCAGCCTTCGGCGCGGACGGCGCCCGCTACGTCGCCCTGCGCGAGGTGGCCTTCGACCGCGACAGCGACGTCTCCTGGGACGGCTTCCTCCGCCGCTACAACGCCGACCTTGCCAACGACTTCGGCAACCTCGTGAACCGGACGGTGTCCATGGCGGTCCGCTACCTAGGTAGCGAGCGCCCGGCCCCGCGGCCAGACGGGGCTACGCCGCTCGCGGAGGGCTGGGCCGACACGCTCCGCCTCGTCGTCGAGAAGCTGGACGGCTGCCTGGTCCACGAGGCGCTGGCCGAGCTCTGGGAGTTCGTGGGCGGAGCGAACAAGACGGTCGACGCGGAGGCGCCGTGGGCGCTGGCGAAGGCGGCCAGGACGGGTGACGAGGTCGCGGCCGCGCGGCTGCGCGACGTCCTGGGTGACCTCCTGGAGGCCTGTCGCCTGGTCGGGCTCGCCGCCGCCCCGGTGATGCCCGGCGCGGCGCCGCGCATCCTCGCCCAGCTCGGCCACGGCTACCCGTGGTCGCCGGACGGGTCGGGCGGGCCGCCGCTCCTCGACGAGCTGGCCTGGGGTGCTCACGCGGCCGACCCCGGGACGCTGGCCGCGCCGACGCCGCTCTTCCCGCGGCTGGAGGTCGATCCCGAGGCCGGGCCCGGCCCGACCCCCGCCTGAACCCCCGGCAGCGATGCGCCTGGTCGACTCCCACGCCCACCTCCAGTCGCCGCAGTTCGCGGACGATCTCGCCGACGTGCTAGCCGCGGCCGAGGTCGCCGGGGTGGAGCGGATCCTCGTGCCCGGCTGGGACGCGAGCTCAAGCGCGCGGGCGATCGAGCTGGTCACCCGCTTCCCGCGCCTGGTCGCCGCCGCGGGGATCCATCCGCACGCCGCCGCCGAGACAGACGATGCCGCATGGGAGCGCACCGTCGCGCTTGCCGCCCACCCGGCCGTCGTGGCCGTCGGGGAGACCGGGCTCGACTACGACCGGCGCTTCTCGCCGGTCGAGGACCAGCTCGTCAACCTGCGGCGCAACCTCGACCTCGCCCTCGCCACCGGCAAGCCGGCCATCCTCCACTGCCGGAGCGCGGCGGGCCATCGCGACGCCCACGACGCGCTCCTCGCGGAGATGCGGGCGGCCGGCTTCGGCGGCTCGACGGCCCGGGCGGCGTTCGGCGACCGTCCGCCGGCGATCCTCCACTCGGTCTCGGGCCCGGTCGACTACGTGGCGGCGGCGCTGGAGCTCGGCTGCGCCGTCTCGCTCTCGGGCCTCTGCTTCCGGGCGGGCGAAGAGGCCACGGCCGCCAGCGTCCGCCTCGTGCCGGCCGAGCGGCTCCTCGTGGAGACGGACGCGCCGTACCTCTCGGCCCCGGGAGCGCCGCGACGCCGCAACGAGCCGGCCTGGGTCCGGATCACGGCCGCCTGGGCCGCGGAGCAGCGCGGCGAGAGCCCCGAGGCGCTCGGGGCGCAGCTCGTCGAGAACTTCGACCGCATCTTCCCGGCCGCGGCCGGGAAGATGGGCGGCGGGGGCAGCGAGCGCGTCAGCCCAGCCGGTGCCAGCGCATCGTCATCGAGGCTAGCAGCGGCGAGCCCGGCTCCACGACCGCGTGCTCGCCGGTGTTGAGGCCGTTCGGCGGCCCGGTCTGGGGCTCGACGCAGACCCCCTCCTCGCGCTCGGTGTAGACGACCCAGAACCGGGCGTCGCTGTCGATCCGAACCTCCAGGGCGCCCGGCCAGTGGACGCCCGGCGCGCCGGTCACGTCCACGAAGCAGTCGTCCCACGGCTCGGGCGGGATCGGCCGCACCACCGTGCCATCGGGCAGCCCGTCGGCGCCGCGACGCAGCATCCCCCCGGCGACGAGGTCGACGACCACCGATCCGCCGACCGCGGCTCCCGCCGCGTCGCGCAGGACCCGCGGGAACCACGGGTGCCAGCCGACGACGGCCGGCATCGGCCGGTCGCCAGCCTGGACGTCCAAGTCCGCGTGGAGGCCGGCCCGCGTCAGCCGCACGCGATGGACGGCGCGACCCCCGAACGGCCACGGCGGCCCGAGGTCTGCAGCCAGCGTCGCCGCGTCCCGGCCCGTCGAGACGACCTCCCATGCGGCTTCGAGGAGTGTTCCATGGATCGCGTGCGGCGGGAGCAGGTCCACTGGAAGCCGGTGCTGCTCGCCACGCCAGCGGAGGACCCCGTTCCGGATCCGGCCTGCCCAGGGGACCATCGGGTAGCAGCCCCAAGCGACCGGGCCCCAGCCCTCGGTGACGAGCAGCTCCAGGCCGTCGACGCGGAGCGATGCGACCCGGCCGCCGGCCGCGGGGTCGAGGACGGCCTCGGCGGTCGCCGCACGCAGGGTGATTCGACCGGTCACGCGAGCATCGTACGCGGGCGTCGAGACCGTTGGTGGGCGCCGCCGCGCCGACCCCCCGCTCCGCCCGGTCACTGCCCCTCCGCGGCCGGTTGACATCTCCCGGCCGCATGGGCTACATTCATTAGCACTCTCAAGTGATGAGTGCCAGAAGATGGGCCTCGCGATGGGGCGGGCCGCCCGGCCGCGATGGAACCGGGGCGGAAGCACCGGGGGGATCCCGCGGCGGGCACCAGCCGGGGCAGCCGGCCAGTCGATGGGGGAGACCGCGACCGCGCGGTCGCCCGGAACCAGGTCTCGAAGGAGGGATCGCGCGTTGGTCACTTCCAGCAAGCTCCGCCCGCTCGGCGACCGCGTCCTCGTGAAGCCGCTGCCGCGGGACGAGATGACGAAGAGCGGCATCGTCCTGCCGGACACCGTCAAGGAGAAGCCCCAGGAGGGCGAGGTCCTCGCCGCCGGGCCGGGCAAGATCCTCGAGGACGGCACGCGCGAGGCAATGGACGTCAAGGTCGGCGACAGGGTCCTGTACGCCAAGTACGCCGGGACCGAGTTCAAGGTCGAGGGCGACGACCTCCTCATCGTGAGCCAGAAGGACATCCTCGCGATCGTCGAGGCCTGACCCGGCCGGCCGCCGGGCATCCGGCGCGCCACCCACCGCCAGCCTCCGTCGCACCAGACACTCCAGGAGGAACCCGAATCCGTGGCTAAGCAGGTCATCTTCGAGGACGCCGCCCGGCGCTCCCTCAAGCGCGGCATCGACCGCCTCGCCGACGCGGTCAAGGTGACGATCGGGCCGAAGGGCCGCAACGTCGTCCTCGACAAGAAGTTCGGCTCGCCGACCATCACCAACGACGGCGTCACGATCGCTCGCGACATCGAGCTCGACGACCCGTTCGAGAACATGGGCGCGCAGCTCCTCAAGGAGGTCGCGACCAAGACCGACGACGTCGCCGGCGACGGAACGACCACCGCGGTTGTCCTGGGCCAGGCGATCGTCAGCGAAGGGCTCCGCAACGTCACCGCCGGGGCCAACCCGATGGTCCTCAAGCACGGCATCGAGCGCGCCGTCGAGGTGATCGTCGAGGAGATCAAGGCCAGCGCCCGGCCGGTCGAGACGCGCGAGCAGATCGCGGCGGTCGCCGCGATCTCCGCGGCCGATCCCGAGGTCGGCGAGATCATCGCCGAGGTGATGGACAAGGTCGGCAAGGACGGCGTCATCACCGTCGAGGAAGGCCAGTCCCTCGGTCTCGAGAAGGAATACACGGAGGGGATGCAGTTCGACCGGGGCTACATCTCGGCGTACTTCGTCACCAACCCCGACCGGATGGAGGCGGTCCTCGAGAACGCCAAGATCCTGGTCACCGACAAGAAGATCTCGGCCGTTGCCGACATCCTCCCCGGGCTCGAGAAGGCCGTCCAGGTGAGCCGGCCGATGCTGATCATCGCCGAGGACGTCGACGGCGAGGCCCTCGCCACGCTCGTCGTCAACAAGCTCCGGGGCACGATCCAGGTCCTCGCCGTCAAGGCGCCGGGCTTCGGTGACCGCCGCAAGGAGATGCTCCGCGACATCGCGATCCTCACGGGCGCGACAGTCATCTCCGAGGAGGTCGGCCGCAAGCTCGACTCCGTCACCGCCGAGGACCTCGGCGAAGCCCGTCGCGTCGTCGCCACCAAGGACGACACGACGGTCGTCGACGGCGCCGGCCGCGAGCCCGACATCAAGGCCCGCATGAACCAGATCAAGGCGCAGATCGAGGAGACCACCTCGGATTACGACCGCGAGAAGCTCCAGGAGCGCCTCGCCAAGCTTGCCGGCGGCGTGGCCGTCATCAAGGTGGGTGCGGCGACCGAGGTCGAGCTCAAGGAGAAGAAGCACCGCATCGAAGACGCCCTCTCCACCACCCGCGCGGCGGTCGAGGAGGGCATCGTCGCCGGCGGCGGCGTCACCCTCCTGCAGGCCATCCCGGCGCTCGACAGCCTCACCCTCGAGGGTGACGAGGCGGTCGGCGTCGACATCGTCCGGCGCGCCCTCGAGGCACCGGCCCGCCAGATCGCCGACAACGCCGGCGCCCGCGGCGAGGTCGTCATCGATCAGATCCGGACGATGCCGAAGGGCCATGGCTTCGACGCCCTCAAGGGCGAGTACGGCGACATGTTCGAGCGCGGGATCGTGGACGCCGCCAAGGTGACCCGCTCCGCGCTCCAGAACGCGGCCTCGATCGCGGCGATGGTGCTGACGACCGAGACGCTGGTCACCGATCTTCCCGAGAAGAAGGACAACAGCGGCGGCGGTGGCCACGGCCACGGCGGCGGCGACATGGACTTCTAGCCGAGTCGTACCACGCGCGAAGGGGCCCCGGCCGGGAACGGCCGGGGCCCCTTCGGATTCCCGGGTGGCGGCGCGGCGGGCCGCCACCCGGGGTCGGCGCCCGTCCCATGGGCGGCCCCGGTGGCCCGCTCGCCCAGGGGCCGGTCTACGCGACGCGACAGACGAGCGTCCAGTCGCCCCCGCGCTGGACGACCACGACCCGGCCGATTCGCCCGTTGGGGAGCCGGCATGCGTAGCCGGTCAGGGCCTCGTCGTCGCGCCGCCCGGTGTCGACCAGGGCAGCGGCGAGTCGGGCGCGCCACGACGGGTGGGGACCCTTCGCCTCGAGGAGCCCACGATGGAGCGCGTGGCGCCGTTCCTCGCCGAGGTGGCGATCCTTCTCGAGGGTGGCTGCCAGCACCTGCAGCGACGGTGCGGTGGGATGCATGGGGTTCTCCCACATGTGGGCCCGCCTCCTTCTCGGTATCTCGAGCGATGGCGAGCGTTCGACAAGGACCGTACAACGCGACCCTGTACCTGCAGGTAAGGGTCGGTGAAGAATTGTTGGCAGCCCGACGGATGTGCCACCGGGGCCGTGGTGCGGCTGGATCGGACGTCGGCGCGTTTGACGGGCACCTCGGGGTCGGGCACGCTGTCGGCGAGCGTTCACGCGGCCATCCGGCTGCCGTCCGAGGTCCCGATGCCCGCCCGACCACGCCGCTTCGCACCGCCGCCGGTGATCGCCCTCGTCGCGCTGCTCGCCCTCGCCGGCGCGGCCTGCGGCCCGACGACGCCCGCCCTGGCCGACCCGGCCGAGATCCTCCGGGCCGGGGCCGCGTCGCTCGGCGAGATGAAGACGTTCCACCTGCGCGGGACCGTCGACGGCGAGGTGCCCCTGGACCTGGGCGGGGCTGGCGCCCCGGGCGCCCCGCTGTCGCTCGACGGCACGACCATCGACGGCGACGTCGACGTGACCGCGGGCGAGATGACCGTCGAGGTGCTCGCGCCGAGGCTCCTCAACTTCCGCGTCGACATCATCGTCGTCGGCGGGTCGGCCTACCTGAAGGCGCCCTTCCTCACGGGACGGCGCTGGATCCGCCAGCCGGCCGGGGGCGGGATCGGCGGCGATCCCGGAGCCGCCCTCACCGGGCTGGCCGGCTTCCTGGCTCGCCCGGAGCTGCGCCCCGCGAAGCTGGCTGACACCCGCTGCGGCGGCGCCGACTGCTACGACGTCCAGCTCACCGTCCCGGCGGGCGAGGTGCGCGACGCGCTCGGCTCGCTCGGCAGCGCCATTCCCGGGCTGGCGGGCGAGGCGGTGGGAGACATCACGGTGACCGTGGGCGTCCGGAAGGACGACCTCCGCCTCGCCACGCTTGGCATGGAGATCCCGGCCGGCGGGGCCACGCCGCTCGCGATCGCCCTCGAGCTCAGCAAGGTGAACGAGCCGGTGACGATCACCCCGCCGCCGGCCGACGAGGTGGATGCCGCGCCCGGCGGCTGACCTTCGCGGCGGCGGCCGGCCGACGGGGTGCACGGCGCCCGGGGCCGACGCCCGGTAAGGGGCCGGCCAGTCGCCGCCGGTACAATTCGAGCGTGGATCCCGTCCCCGCCTGGCTCGACGAGCCGCTGCCGCTTCCCGACGCGCCGCCCGAGGACGACCCGGACGAGGGCGCCTTCCACGGTGGCGCCCCGGAGCCGGGCGCGGAGCCGGCGTCGGCGCCGCGCGATCGCGGCCTCGCGACGGGGGCCGCCTCGCGCGAGGAGCTGGCGGCGAGGATCACCGACCGCCTCAACCCGGAGCAGGCCCGGGCCGTCACCACCACCGAGGGCCCCCTGCTCATCCTTGCCGGAGCGGGCTCCGGCAAGACGCGCGTCGTGGCCCACCGCGTGGCCTACCTCATCGGTGTCAAGGGCGTCGCCCCGTGGCGCATCCTCGCCGTCACCTTCACGAACAAGGCGGCCGGCGAGATGCGCGAGCGGATCATCGGCCTCGTGGGCGCCGACGACGGGCGCCGCGTCGAGATGGGCACCTTCCACGCCCTCTGTGCCCGGATCCTGCGCCGCGACGGGGCGGCCATCGGCATCTCGCCGCGCTTCGTGATCTACGACACGGACGACCAGCAGGGCCTCATGAAACAGGCCTTCCGGGACCTCGACCTTCCCATCCAGGGAGGGGCCCTGCGGCCGCGCACGGTGCTCGAGGCGATCAGCCGGGCCAAGAACAACCTGGAGTCGGTCGAGGACCTCGTCGAGGGCGCGACCACGCACTTCGAGCGCGAGGTCGGCCGGATCGCCACCCGCTACAGCGAGCGGCTCCGGGCTGCCGGCGCCCTCGACTTCGACGATCTCCTCGTCGCGACCATGCGGCTCCTCGAGACCCAGCCGGAGGTGCTCGCCCGCTACCAGGCCCGCTGGCGCTACCTCCACGTCGACGAGTACCAGGACACGAACGCCGCCCAGTACCGGATCGTCCACGCCCTCGCGGCGGCCCATCGCAACCTGTGCGTCGTGGGCGACGACGACCAGTCGATCTACGCCTGGCGGGGCGCCGACTTACGCAACATCCTCGACTTCGAGCGCGACGAGCCCAGCGCGACGGTGGTGAAGCTCGAGCAGAACTACCGGAGCACCCAGCTGATCCTGCGGGCGGCTCACGCGGTGGTCAGCAACAACGAGGGCCGCAAGGAGAAGGAGCTCTGGACGGAGCGGGCCGGCGGCCGGCCGATCGCCCGCTTCGAGGCTTACAACGAGGAGGAGGAGGCGGAGTGGATCGCCCGCCAGGTCGAGTCCCTCCTTGGCGGGAGCGCCGGCGCGCTGACCCGGCGGGCCGACGAGGCCGACCAGATGCGCCCGAAGGAGATCGCCGTCCTCTACCGGACGAACGCCCAGTCACGGGCGATCGAGGAGGCCTTCCTGCGCTACGGGCTCCGCTACCAGCTGATCGGCGGCACCCGGTTCTACCAGCGCCGCGAGGTCAAGGACGCCCTGGCCTACCTGCGGATCCTGCGCAGCGACACCGACATCGTCGGCTACGAGCGCATCATCAACCTCCCGGCGCGGGGGATCGGGGACAAGACCCTGGAGATCCTGCGGATGGCCGCGGCCGAGCCGGACCAGACCTACTGGAGCGGCCTCGAGCGGGCAGCGGCGGGCGAGCTGCTGGTCCTGGGTGCGCGGGCGCGGTCGGCCCTCGCTGGCTTCGCGGATCTCGTGCGCCGGCTTCGCAGCCGGGTCGGGGTCCTGGACCTGCCGGAGCTCCTCGACGACGTTCTCGAGGTCTCGGGCTACCGGGCCATGCTCGCCGACGGGACCGAGGAGAACGAGGAGCGCTGGCGGAACCTCCTGGAGCTGCGCTCGGTCACCACGCGGTACGACGACCTGGCCCCCGATGACGCGCTCGACCGCCTCCTCGAGGAGACGGCTCTCGTCGCCGACCAGGATGCCTACGAAGCGGGCGCCGATGCGGTCACGCTGATCACCCTGCACGCCGCGAAGGGCCTCGAGTTCGGGGCGGTCTTCATCTCCGGGATGGAGGAGGGCGTCTTCCCCCACAGCCGGGCGCTCGACGACGAGACCCAGCTGGAGGAGGAGCGCCGGCTCGCCTACGTCGGCATCACCCGGGCGAAGGAGCGGCTCTTCCTCTCCCACGCCTGGCAGCGGGCCACCTGGGGGCCGGGCGGCGGCGGGCCGTCGGTCCCGTCGCGCTTCCTCTTCGAGATTCCCGCCGACCTGATGGAGGGCCCGCGCCTCCAGCCGGGGGAGGGGAGCGACGCCGCCTACGACCTCGACCTCGCCTTCGGCGCCCGGCGGAGCAGCCGCTTCGGCGCGCCGATCCGGGCGGGCGGCGGCGCCTACCGCAGCGGGAGCGGCCGTCCGGGCGCGCCCGCGGACGGCGAGCCCTTCGTGCCGAGTCGCGACCTCGCAGCGCGCCGCGCCGCCTTCGACGCGGGGGCCCCCTCGGGGTCGCTCGCCGTGCCGGGGCGGCGCCGCTTCGGCGATCGAGCGGACGCCGGAGAGGACCACCCCGACGCCGCCTTCGCCGACGACCTGCCCGTGCGCCGGATCGCGCCCGCAGCGGCCGCCGCCGGGCCCACGCGCCCAGCCGCCGCGCCCCGCGTCCGCGTCCCCGGGGAGCGCCTGTTCCGCGATGGCGACCGCGTCGCCCACGCCCGCTTCGGCGACGGCGTGGTAGTGACCAGCAAGCTCACCCGCGACGACGAGGAGGTCACCGTCGCCTTCCGGTCCGGCGGCGTGAAGACGCTCCTCGCCAGCATGGCGAAGCTGGAGCCCGGCGGGTGAGCGGCGGTCGATGACCACGCCCGACCTGCCCGTTGATCCCGGCCTCGTCGCGGCCGCGGCCACCATCGAGCCCGCGGAGGCGGCCGCCCGCCACGCCTCCCTCGCGGCCGAGGTGGCGGCAGCCAACCGCGCCTACTACCTCGACGACGCGCCGATCATGTCGGACGCGGAGTACGACGCGAAGCTCCGCGAGCTGGTGGCGCTCGAGGCGGCCTTCCCCGGCCTGCGGACGCCGGACTCGCCGACCCAGCGCGTCGGCGCCGCGGAGGTCGAGGAGGCGAGCCCCTTCGCCGAGGTCCGCCACGAGCGCCCGATGCTCAGCCTCGGTAACGCCTTCGGCGAGGACGAGCTGCGCGCCTTCGACGCCCGCGTGCGGCGCGGGCTGGGCCTGCCGCCCGCGCCCGAGGCGGCCGCGGAGCTTCGCTACGTCGTCGAGCTCAAGATCGACGGCCTGGCCGTCAGCCTCCGCTACCGCGACGGCCGGTTCGTGCGCGGCGCCACCCGCGGCGACGGCTCCACCGGCGAAGACGTGACGGCCAACCTGCGGACGATCGCGGTCATCCCCGCCCGCCTGCGCGAGCCGTCAACGGTCGAGGTCCGGGGCGAGGTCTACATGCCCAAGGCCGAGTTCGCCCGGATCAACGCCGAGCGCGAGGAGGCGGGGCTGCCGCTCTACGCGAACCCCCGCAACTCCGGCGCCGGCTCGCTCCGCCAGCTCGACCCGGCGGTGACTGCCGGCCGGCGGCTCGCCTTCTGGGCGTACCAGCTCCTCGAGGAGGCGGCGCCGGCGCAGGAGACCCTCTTCGGCGCGACGGCGCCTCCTGGGCCCGAGTCGCCCGCGGCGCCGGCGGTTGCCGCCCAGTCGGGAGCCCTCGACCGCCTCGCCTCCCTGGGCTTCCCGGTGAACCCCCACCGCGAGGCCGGGCTCGACATCGAGGGCGTCCTCGCCTTCGTCGAGCGCTGGCGCGAGCCGCGGCACGCCCTCGAGTACGAGACCGATGGCGTCGTCGTGAAGGTCGACGCCTTCGACCAGCAGGAGCGCCTCGGGATGGTGGCCCGGGCCCCGCGCTGGGCCATCGCCCTCAAGTACCCGCCCGAGCAGGTCGAGACCGTCGTGGAGGACATCGTCCCGTACGTCGGGCGGACGGGCACCCTCACGCCGGTGGCGCACCTGCGCCCGGCGAAGGTGGCGGGCTCCACGGTGGCCCGGGCGACGCTGCACAACCTCGACGAGGTGCGGCGCAAGGACATCCGGATCGGCGACCACGTCGTCCTGCAGAAGGCAGGCGACGTGATCCCGGAGGTCGTCCGGCCCTTCCCGGAGCGACGCACGGGGGCCGAGCGCACCTTCGAGATGCCCGAGGCCTGCCCGGTCTGCGGGACGGCGATCGTCCGCGACGAGGGCGCTGTGCGCCACTACTGCCCGAACCTCGCCTGCCCGGCGCGGCGAGCCCAGGAGTTCGCCCACTTCCTCGGCCGCGGCGGGATGGACGTCGAGGGCGCCGGCTGGGCGGTCCTCGAGCAGCTCCTCGAGCGGGGGATGGTGCACGCCCGCGGCGACGTCTTCCGGCTGCAGGTCGAGGACCTCGAGACGCTCGACCGGTTCGCCCGCAGGAGCGCCGAGAATCTGGCGGCGGCGATCGAGCGGGCCCGTGTCGGCCGTCCGTTCGCCCGTGTCCTCAACAGCCTGGGGATCCCCCAGGTCGGCGAGGCGACCGCGATCGACCTCGCCCGCTGGCTCGCGGGCCGGGTGCGCCCGGACGACTACCCGGCCGCGGCCGCGGACGTCGTTCCGGACCCCTGGTTCTCGGCCGCCGAGGCCGAGCTGCGACGGGTCGCCGCCGAACAGCCGGACGCCCTCACCGAGGTGATGGGGATCGGCCCGACCGTGGCCGCGGCGATCGCCCGCTGGTTCACGGACGAGGCCACGCGCGACGGGCTCCGCGAGGTGGTCGACGCCGGCGTCGTGCCCGAGCGGCCGGCGGCCCCGAGTGCCGGCCCGGCGGGCGTGGGCGGCCGGCTGGCGGGGACGACGGTCGTGGTGACGGGCACGATCGCCGGCTTCAGCCGCGAGGGGGCAGAGGAGGCGATCCGGGCGGCGGGCGGCACAGCGGCCGGATCCGTGTCGCGGAAGACGGACTACCTCGTCGCCGGGCCGGGCGCCGGCAGCAAGCTCGCGAAGGCGCAGCAGCTGGGCATCCCGGTCCTCGATGCGGACGGCTTCCGGGCGCTGCTGGCGGGCGACGCGGAGCCGGCCGGGCCAGGGCCGGCCGGGTGAGCCCGGCCACGGCGCTCCGGTATCATCGCGAGCCATGGGGACCCTCAGCCGGGCCGACGTCGAGCACGTGGCCCACCTGGCCCGCCTCGGCCTGGCCGACGACGAGCTGGCGCGCCTCGAGGGCGAGCTGAACCACATCCTCGACCAGTACGCGATCCTCGCCCGGCTCGACACCGCCGCGATCCCGCCGACCGCCCAGACGATCGAGCTGGAGAACATCCTCCGCGAGGACGTGGCCGGCCCGTCGCTGACCGTCGACGAGGCGCTGGCCAACGCGCCCGCCCGCGAGGGCGACCTCGTCCTCGTGCCCGCGATCATCGGCGGCGAGCGGGGGAGCGCCTGAGCGTGGTCGACCGCCCGCTGACCCGGCTCGCCGCCCACGAGATGGCCGGGCACCTCCGGGCGGGAGAGGTCTCGGCCCGCGAGCTGGCCGTCGCCCACCTCGACGAAGCCGAGGCCGGCAATGTCGTCCTCCACGCGTGGCTCGTCATCGACCGATCCGGCGCCCTCGCCGCGGCCGACGCGGCCGACGCCCGTCTCGGCGCGGCGCGCGCCGCCGGCCCGGCCGCCCTCGCCGCGCTGCACCCGCTGTGCGGCGTGCCGGTCGGTCTCAAGGACCTCGTCACGGTCCGCGGCGGCCCCTGCACGGCCGGCTCCCGCATCCTGGAGGGCTACGTCGCGCCCTTCGACGCCCATATCACCGAGCGCCTCCGCGACGCGGGCGCCGTGATCCTGGGCAAGCTCAACATGGACGAGTTCGCGATGGGCTCGTCGACCGAGCACTCGGCCTTCGGGCCGACGGCGAACCCGTGGGACCTCGGGCGGGTGCCCGGCGGGAGCTCCGGCGGCTCGGCCGCCTCGGTCGCCGCGTACCACGTCCCGCTCGCCATCGGCACCGACACGGGCGGCTCGATCCGCCAGCCCGCCGCGCTGTGCGGGATCGTCGGCCACAAGCCGACGTACGGCCGGGTCAGCCGGTACGGGATCGTCGCCTACGCCAGCTCGCTCGACCAGGTCGGGACGCTCGGGCGCGATGTCCGGGACGCGGCGCTCCTCCTCCACGCCGTCGCCGGGCGCGACGAGCGCGACTCCACGTCCGCGCCCGTCCCGGTCCCCGGCGAGCTCCTCGAGCTGCCGGCGTCAGACGACGAGGCGGCCGCGGTGCTGCGGGGCGTCCGCCTGGGCCTGCCCCGCGAGTACTTCGTGGCCGGCATGGAGCCGGGCGTCGAAGCCCGCGTCCGCGCAGCGGTCGCCGTCCTGGAGGCCGCCGGGGCCGAGGTCGTCGACGTGAGCCTGCCGCACACCGACTGCGCCCTGGCCGCCTACTACATCGTCGCCCCGGCCGAGGCGTCGGCGAACCTCGCTCGCTACGATGGGATCCGCTACGGCCGTTCCGTGCGCGACGGCGACGTCCTCGCGAACTACCTGGCCACCCGCGGCACGGGCTTCGGGGCCGAGGTGAAGCGCCGGATCATGCTCGGGACCTACGCCCTCTCGGCGGGCTACTACGACGCCTACTACGTGAAGGCCCAGAAGGTGCGGACGCTCATCAAGGGCGACTACGACGCCGTCTTCGAGCGCGGGATCGACGCCCTGGTGGCGCCGACGAGCCCCTCGGTCGCCTGGCCCTTCGGGGCGAAGATGGACGACCCGGTCGCCATGTACCTGTCCGACGCGTGCACCCTGCCGGTGAACATGGCCGGGCTGCCCGGGATCTCGGTCCCCTGCGGCCTCTCCGACGGCCTGCCCGTGGGGCTCCAGCTCATCGGGCCGGCCTGGAGCGACGCCCGCCTCTTCGCGCTCGGGCGCGCCTACGAAGGGGTCACCGCAACGGCCGCCTGGCGCGGCCTGGAGCCGCCGGGGCTGGCCGGCAGCAGGGAGGTCGCCCGATGAGCCTCGTCCGCCGCCCGCTCGCGGAGCGGGCCCTCGCCGCCCGCGTGCGGGCCGTCCCGCCGTCGGGGATCCGCCGCTTCTTCGACATCGCGGCGACGATGGACGACGTCATCAGCCTCGGGGTGGGGGAGCCGGACTTCGCCACGCCCGCCCGGGTGATCGAGGCCGGGATCGCCAGCCTGCGCGCCGAGCGGACCCACTACACGAGCAACTACGGCACGGTCGAGCTGCGCCGGGCGATCGCCGCCCACCTCGAGCGGCGGTACGGCGTCGCCTACGACCCGGCCACCGAGATCCTCGTGACGGTCGGCGCGTCCGAGGCCGTCGACCTGGCCCTGCGGGCCACGATCGACCCGGGCGACGAGGTGGTCCTCCACGAGCCGTCCTACGTCGCCTACGTTCCCGCGGTCGTCTTCGCCGGCGGGATCGTCCGCCACGTCGCCACCCGCTTCGAGGACGACTTCGCGCTCGACCCGGCGGCAGTCGAGGCCGCCATCACGCCGGCCACGAAGGCCCTCTTCTGTGGCTTCCCCTGCAACCCGACGGGCGCCGTCCTGCCGGTCGCCGTCCAGGACGAGCTGGCCACGATCGCCGTCCGCCACGACCTCCTCGTGTACTCGGACGAGATCTACGACCGTCTGGCCTACGGCGACTACCGCCACCGGGCGATGAGCTCCCTGCCGGGCATGCGCGAGCGGACGATCCTCATGGGCGGCTTCTCGAAGGCGTACGCCATGACCGGCTGGCGGGTCGGCTACCTCTGCGCGCCCGCCGGGATCCTCGAGGGGATCGTGAAGGTCCACCAGTACGGCATCATGTCGGCGCCCACGACGGCCCAGGACGCGGCCCTGGCCGCGCTGACGACCGCCGAGGCGGACGTGGAGGCGATGCGGGCCGAGTACGACCGCCGCCGACGCCTGGTCGTCGATGGCCTCAACGCCCTCGGCCTCGCGACCTTCGAGCCCCGGGGCGCCTTCTACGCCTTCCCCCGGATCACGTCCACCGGCCTGGACGACAACGCCTTCGTCGAGCGGCTCCTCGAGGAGGAGCACGTGGCCGCGGTCCCCGGCAGCGCCTTCGGCCCGTCGGGGGCCGGCCACGTCCGGATGTGCTACGCGACGAGTTACGAGAAGCTCGAGGAGGCGCTCATCCGCATCGGGCGATTCGTCGCCGGGCAGCAGGCGCGCGGGCGGGTCTAGCGCAGGACGACCTCGACCCTGACCGTGGTCGTGCCGGGTCGCTCTCGACCGAGGTCACGACGTCGCCTCGACGACAGCGTCGACCTCGATCTCCGCCCCCGGGGAGGCGGGCAGGGGAGCGAGGCTGCCTTCCACGGGCCGACCGTCGACCCGCAGCCGTGTCACGCGGCCCTGCGTGCCCGGCTGCTTCCGGACGATGATCTTGTAGGTCGCGCCTCGGAAGCGCCGCGTGGCGGTGAAGCCGCCCCACCCGACCGGCAGGCACGGGTCGATCCGCAGGCCGCCGTGCTCGGGCCGGATGCCGAGGATCCACTGGCTGATCGCCGTGTAGTTCCAGGCGGCGGTTCCCGTCAGCCAGGTGTTCTTCGCCTCGCCCGGGTTGGCGGCGTCCCTGCCGGCGAGCATCTGGGCGTAGACGTAGGGCTCGCCGCGGTGGACCTCCGAGATCTCCTCCCGCGCCGACGGGTTGATCCGGAGGTAGTAGTCCATGGCGCCATCGCCGTCGCCGACCATGGTCTCGGCGATCATCACCCAGGGGTTGGTGTGGCAGAAGACGCCGGCGTTCTCCTTGTAGCCGCCGGGATAGGTCGAGATCTCGCCGAGGTGCAGGTGGTAGCGCGTGAATGCCGGCTGGAGCACGACGATCCCGTGGGGCGTCGCCAGGCGCTCGCGGACGGAGTCGAGCGCGATCCGGGCCCGGCCGTCGCCGAGCCCGATGCCGGCCATGACGCACATTCCCTGGGGCTCGACGAAGACCTGGCCCTCCTCGTTCTCACTCGAGCCGACGGGCCGACCGAAGAAGTCGTAGGCCCGCCGGAACCAGGCGCCGTCCCAGCCGTGCCGGGCGACCGCGTCGCGCATCTCGTCCGCGCCGGATCGGCAGCGCGCCTCCGTGGCGCCGTCGCCGCGGAGGACGGCGATCTCGGCGAGCTCGTTCGCTGCCAGCACGAAGAGGCCGGCGATGAAGACGGACTCGGCGACCCCTCCGCTCTTGCTCTCGGTCACCTGGAAAGACTCGCCGGGCGTCTCCGAGAAGCAGTTCAGGTTCAGGCAGTCGTTCCAGTCGGCCCGGCCGATGAGCGGCAGGCCGTGCGGGCCGAGCCGCTCGAGGGTGTAGGCGACCGACCGCTGGAGGTGCTCGTAGAGCGGGCGCTCGGTCCCCGGCTGGTTGTCGAACGGCACCGCTGCGTCGAGGATCGAGGCGTCGCCGGTCTCCTTGAGATACGCCGCCACGGCCAGGACGAGCCAGGCGGGGTCGTCGTTGAACCCCGAGCCGATGTCGTTGTTGCCCCGCTTCGTGAGCGGCTGGTACTGGTGGTACGCGCCGCCCGTCGGCAGCTGCGTGGAGGCGATGTCCAGGAGCCGCTCGCGCGCGCGCGCCGGGACCATGTGGACGAAGCCCAGCAGGTCCTGGCTCGAGTCGCGGAACCCCAACCCCCGGCCGATGCCCGACTCGAAGAGCGAGGCCGAGCGCGACATGTTGAACGTCACCATGCACTGGTAGGGGTTCCAGATGTTGACCATCCGGTCGACGTGCTCGTGGCCGGTCTGCGCCCGGTAGATCCCGAGGAGGTCGGTCCATCCCGACCGCAGCGCCTCGAAGGCCTCGGCCACCACGGCGGGCTGCAGGTACTTCGCGATGGTCGGTCGAACGAGGCGCTTGTCGATCGTCTGCGAGTCCGGCGGATCGAACTTCGCGTCCCGGGGGTTCTCCGCGTAGCCGAGAAGGAAGACGACCTCCCTCGTCTCCCCGGGCCCGATCCCGAGGCGGACGTGGTGCGAGCCGGACGGCTGCCAACCGTGGGCGATCGAATTGGACGACGCGCCCCGTTCGACGGCGATCGGGCGGTCCCAGCCGCGGTAGGGTCCCAGGAAGGCGTCGCGCTGCGTGTCGAAGCCGGCCAGCGGCTCGGAGCAGGCGAAGAACGCGAAGTGGTCGCGCCGCTCGCGGTACTCCGTCTTGTGGTAGATGACGCCGTCCTCGACCTCCACCTCGCCGACGGAGTAGTTGCGCTGGAAGTTGGTGGCATCGTCCTGGGCGTCCCAGAGGCAGAACTCGATCGAGCTGAAGATGGAGAGCCTCGCTGGCGCGGCCCGCTCGTTCGTCACGCGGACCCGCCAGATCTCGAGGGTCTCGCCGCCCGGAACGAAGTAGAGCGTCTCGGCGCGGATGCCGGCGTGCCGCGAGGAGATGATCGAGTAGCCGAGGCCGTGCCGGCAGGCGTAGTCCTCCAGCGCGCGCTGGGTCGGCTGCCAGCCGGGGCTCCAGTAGTCGCCCGAATCGTCGTCGCGCAGGTAGACGTACCGGCCGCCCAGGTCGAGCGGCGCGTTGTTGTAGCGGTAGCGCGTGAGCCGGCGGAGCCGGGCGTCGCGATAGAAGGAGTACCCGCCCGCGGTGTTCGAGATGATCCCGAAGTACTCCTCGCTGCCGAGGTAGTTGATCCACGGGAGCGGCGTGTCGGGGCGCGTGATGACGTACTCGCGCCGCTCGTCATCGAAGTGCCCGTAGCGCATGACGACCTCCTCCGCCTGGTGGCGGTCAGGACCGCGAGCGGACGAACTCCACGACCTCGGACAGGAATCCGTGGGCCATGCAGGTGACGGTGTCGGCCCCCCCGTAGTAGACCGTCAGCCGGTCGCGGGCCTCGTCCACGAGGGCGGCGCAGGGGAAGAAGACGTTCGGGACGTCGCCCGCCTGCTCGTACGAGGCCTGTGGCGACATGAGGTAGTCCCGGCTGCGGGCGATCACCTTCCAGGGCTGGTCGAGGTCGAGCAAAGCCGCGCCCATCGAGTAGACGAACCCGTTGCAGGACGTCAGGACGCCGTGGTAGATGAGCAGCCAGCCCTCCCGGGTCTCGATCGGCGTGGGGCCTGCGCCGACCTTGGTGGACTGCCACGTCCACGGGACGGGCGCCATGACGTGGCGATGGCGGCCCCAGTGGACCAGGTCGGGGCTCTCCGAATAGAAGATGTCGCCGAACGGCGTGTGCCCGTTGTCGCTGGGACGGCTGAGCATCGCGTAGGCAGCCGCCGATGCGACGCGGGAACAGGACGCCGTTGCGGTTGAACGGCAGGAACGCGTTGTCGAGCTGGTAGAACGTCTCGAAGTCGTGGGTGTACCCCACGCCGATCGTGGGGCCGTGGTAGCCGTTGCACCAGGTGACGTAGAAGCGATCCTCCAGCCAGGTCACGCGAGGGTCGTAGGCGTGCTCGAAGCCTCCCTGGATCTCCGGGACCCGGTCGTCCGCCGGCGCGAACGCGATCGGCTCCGGCGCGATCCGCCAGGCCACCCCGTCGCGGCTCCGCCCGGCGTGGATGTTCATCGCGCGCGTGGTGTCGTCAACCCGGAAGACCCCCGCAAAGCCGTCGCGGAACCGGACGACGGCCGAGTTGAAGATGCTGTTCGAGCGGGGGAGGTGGTCGCGCGCGATGATCGGGTTGCGCGACGACCGCCAGATCACGCTGCCGGAGCCCGCCGGCCGGTCCTCCCATGGAATCGGGGGCGCGGCATCCGACGGGGGAGCCGGATCCGGCGTGGGTCGGGATGTGACCATCGGATCTTCCTTTCCGCGTGGGATGGGGTGGACGGCACCGCGGCGGGGGCGCGCTCAGGCCGGAGGACCGCCGGTCGACGCCACGTCGTCGAGCGGGAGCCGTCCGGAACGCGCGACGGCGGCCATGAACCTGGCGCTGTCGCGGACGCGCCGCTCCAGCGTCTGGTAGTCCACGTGGATGATCCCGAACCGCGGGCCGTACCCGTGGGCCCACTCGAAGTTGTCGAGCAGGGACCACACGAAATACCCGCGCAACGGAACGCCGCGCTCGAGGGCGTCGAGCGCGGCATCGAGGTGCCGGCGGAGGTAGCTGACGCGCGCCGGGTCCCGCGCGGGCTGGGCGTCGTCCACGGGATACGCGGCGCCGTTCTCGGTGATGTACAGCGGGACGGCGCCCGTCCGCGACGCCACGAACTCCAGCACCTGGCCAAGCCCGGCCGGATAGACCTCCCAGCCCATCCCGGTCCGTTCGGTGCGATCGCCGGCCGGATCGAGCGGCGGCAGGAGCGGCGAGCGGACCCGGTTCCGGCTGTAGTAGTTCACCCCGAGGAAGTCGAGCGGTTCGGCGATCACCTCCAGGTCGCCGCCCCGGACCAGGCCATCGCCGGGTCCGGCGGGCCACCCCGGAAGCGCCGGGTATCCCAGCCCGACCAGCGGGTCGAGGAACCACCGATTGAGCCACCTGTGCTCGGCGTCGGCCTCCTCGAGGTCGAGCGGGTGCAGGGTCGCGGGGTAGATCGGCCCGAGGTTCAGGACGATCCCCGCCAGGGCCGCGGGTGCGGCGGCGCGGATCGCCTGCATCGCCAGCCCATGGGCGACGAGCAGGTGATGAGCGGCGGCGATCGCTGCGGCCGGGTCTCTCCGCCCGGGAGCATGCACGCCGTTCCGGTAGCCGTGGTCGGCGGCCACCCAGGGCTCGTTGATCGTGGCGATGCTGCGGACCCGGTCGCCCAGGCGCGCCGCGATGATCGCGGCGTAGTCCGCGAAGGCCTCGGCCGTGCCCCGGACGGGCCACCCGCCCGCGTCCTCGAGGGCCTGGGGGAGGTCCCAGTGGTAGAGGGTTGCGAACGGGGCGATGTCGCGGGCCAGCAGCTCGTCGACGAGCCGATCGTAGAAGTCGAGCCCCGCCTGGTTCACGGCGCCCGTCCCCGTGGGGAGCACGCGGGGCCATGCCACCGAGAACCGGTATGCGTTGAACCCGAGCCCGGCGAGCAGGGCCACGTCGTCGCGGTAGCGGTGATAGTGGTCGCAGGCGACGTCGCCCGTGTCGCCGTTGCGGACACGGCCCGGAGTGTGGGAGAAGCGGTCCCAGATCGATTCGCCGCGACCGTCCTCATGGACGGCGCCCTCGATCTGGTAGGAGGCCGTCGCGGCGCCCCAGGCGAACGTTGCCGGGAAGATTCGAGCGTCCACTGGTGTCCCTCGATGGAAGCGCGCACATCCAGATCAGGTGTTCGGATCGCAACCTGACTCGCCGAATTGTACAGCACGACCTTGACTTCGGGGTTGCGGTAGGGTACTTTTGGAAGCGCTTCCATTCCCCCGGAGGTCGGCGACCGCGTGGCACCCACCATCGACGAGCTGGCGCGTCTGAGCGGCGTTTCCCGGGCCACGGTCTCGCGCGTGATCAACGGCGGCTCGGTCTCGGACCAGACGCGGCGCCGGGTGGAGCACGTGCTGGGCGAGACCGGATACCGGCCCAACCGCGCCGCGCGCACCCTCGCAACCGGTCGATCCGGGGTGGTCGGCGTGGTGATGCACGTGGACTCGCACCGCCTCTTCCGGGATGCCTACTTCGGCCAGCTCCTGCAGGGGATCAGCGACGAGCTGGCGGACCTGGCAGCCGGGATGATGCTCTGGCTGGGAAACCGGACCAAGGAGGAGACCCTCGAGGGGATACTCTCCGCGGGCCTCGTGGACGGCATCGTCGTGACCGCCCACAACATCGAGGACCCGCTCGTCGACGGGCTCCTCACGTCGGACCTGCCGACGGTGCTGGTCGGGCATCGCCGCGGCGACCGCAGAGCGAGCTACGTCGACGTCGACCATGTGCATGCCGCAGACGCGGTCACGTCGCACCTGATCCGGCTCGGCCGCACCCGCGTCGGGCACATCACGGGGATCCGGGGCACGGTTGCGGCCGAGGACCGCATCGTCGGCTACCGCCGGGCCATGGCGCGGGCGGGTCTGCCGCCGGACGACTTCGTGGTCGACGGCGACTTCGAGGAGTCCTCTGGCGTGGCCGGCGCCGAGACGCTGCTCGACCGCGGCTGCGACGCCATCTTCTGCGCCAACGATTCCATGGCGGCCGGCGCCCTTGAGACGATCCGGGCACGCGGCCTGGCCGTCCCCGACGACGTCGCCCTGGCCGGCTTCGACGATCTCGAGTTTGCTGCCCACCTCGACCCTCCGCTCACGACCGTCCGCCAGGGCGTCCGGGAGCAGGGCGCCGAGGCGGCGCGCGCGTTGTTCGAGCTCATCGCGGATCGTGACGGGCCCCCCCGCCGCGTGATCCTGCCCACCGAGCTCGTCATTCGACAGTCGACGGTGGGAGGTGTGCTGCGGCCCTGATCGGCGGTGGCGTCACGGCCGCCGGACCTGCCCATCTCGAACCTATCCAATCGCGCATCGCCCGCGAACGCGCGGCCTCGCCACCGGCCCAGGCCGCCCTGGGCGATGCGACCGTCGAGCTGCTGTCGCCAATCGAGGCGCCCGGCGCGTGGGGGGCGACAGCGATCGCTCGCCCGCGCATCGGCTTGGCTGAGCGAGAGGGGGTGGGCGAGCGATAACCGAACGGTGGCTTTTGCTGGAGTGGGATACTTGGACCCTGCGGGCCACTCGTCACCCACAGTCATGGCAGTTCGCAGGAGGAGCAATTGATGGCCCAGAGACTACGAACAACGTCCGCCCTGGCGGTCGTCGTCATGATGCTGGTCGCCGCATGCGGGAGCAGCGCCACGCCGACACCAAGCGCGACAGCCGCGCCGACCGCAGTGCCTTCGGCTGCGCCGAGCGCGTCTGCCGAGCCGACCGCGCCGAGCACGCCGGCTCCGACTGCCCCGCCGGCGGCAGCCGTGCCGACAGTCCCGACCGGCTACACCGAGCTGGACACGGCACTGGGCGCGGACAAGCCGTTCAGCGGCAAGACCGTTTCGATCCAGACCCAGTGGATCGGCGGCGAAGGCATCAACTTCGCTGCCGCCGTCGCCGACTTCGCGGCCGCGACCGGCATCAAGGTCCAGATCGACAGCATCGGCTCGAGCCACGAGACCGTGCTGAAGACGCGCATCGAGGGCGGAAAGCCGCCGGACCTGGCGATGCTCGCCCAGCCGACGCCGATCCTGAGCTACGCGGCCGCAGGCAAGGTCATCGACGTCGCGACGTTCATGGATGCCAACAAGCTCAGCTCGGAGCATCCGGCCACCATCGGCCTGGTCACTCAGGGCGCGCAGATCTGGGGCATCCCCTACAAGGCCGACGTGAAGTCGACCGTCTGGTACCCGATCAAGGCCTTCGAAGCCAAGGGGTACAAGGTCCCCACGACGTGGGACGAGCTGATCGCCCTGTCCGACAAGATCGTCGCCGACGGCTCCAACCCGTGGTGCGTCAGCGCGGGCGGCCCCGGCGACGCGACCGGCTGGCAGATCACCGACTGGATCGAGGAAGTGGTCCTCAAGACCAAGGGCCTCGACTACTACAACAAATGGATCAGCCACGAGGTCACGTTCCAGGACCCGGGCATCAAGGACGCCTTCGACAAGTACGTTGGCAAGATCTTCTTCACGCCCAACTACGTCTTCGGCGGCAACACTGCGATCGTCGCCAGCGACATGAAGACGGTCATGGATCCGATGTTCACCGACGATCTGGCGAATCCGAAGTGCTGGATGCAGAAGATCCCGACCTGGTACGGCCCGGACTTCTTCCCGGATCAGCGGGTCAGTGGACAGCCGTCGAAGTACGTGCTCGGCACGGACGTCGGGATCTTCGCGTTCCCGACGATCGATCCGGCCCAGAAGAATGTCGAGGGCTCGGCCGACACGCTCATGGTGCTCGTCGACAGGCCCGAAGTCCGCGCCGTTGCCGAGTTCCTTGCCACGCCGGAGGGGATCCAGAACTGGATCCGCGCCGGCAGCGCGATCTCGACCAATACGTCCACCCCTGCCGACTGGTATGCCGGCGCCTACAAGCTCAAGGTCGCTGCGGACATCGCGAACAGCGCCGCAGGGATCGGCTTCGACGCTTCCGACCTCATGCCCGGCAGGGTCGGTGCCGGAACCTTCTGGACAGAGTCGGACAAATGGGCCAACGCGGGTGGCACCAACACTGATGCCGTTCTGAAGGCGATCGACGACAGCTGGCCCACCCAGTAACGTCTGATGGCTTGCGGGGCGCGTCACCTCACGGTGGCGCGCCCCGCTACTCTTTCTGCGAGGAGGGCGGATGGCCGTAGCTCGAGCTGAGAGCCCCGGACGATCGCGCTTCGTCCTGCCCATCGCGGGGCTGATCGGTCTCGGCCTGTGCGTCGGCGGCCTCCTCGTCCTGCTCGACCCCCAGGGCGGGGCGAACCTTCTTGCCTCGATCTACGAGGCGCTGGGCAACACTCGGGGCGCGACCGACCTGCGCAACGGCTCTGGCGATCAAGTGATCGCCAAGCTCCTGCTGGCGGCGATCGCCCTGGCGGTCGGCGTCGGCGGCATCTGGCTGCTGTTCATCGGCGTGGCCGGGCTGGTCAGCCTGCTGCAGCCAAAGTGGCGCGACCGGATCCTGCCGTGGGTCTTTGCCGGCCCCGCCCTGGCGCTGTTGGCGGTCTTCCTGGTCTACCCCGCGGCGGGAACGATCTATCGCAGCTTCACCGACAACCACGGCCAGTTCACGATCGCGAACTTCGCGGTCATGATCGAGCCCGAATTCACGCAGATCCTGCGCAACAACGCCATCTGGCTGATCGTTGGTACCGGTGGCAGCGTGCTGCTGGGGCTCATCTTCGCCGCGCTGTTCGATCGCGTCCGACGCGAGGCGCTGGCCAAGACCCTCGTGTTCCTGCCGCTGGCGATCTCGCTTGTCGGCGCAGCGGTCATCTGGGGCTTCGTCTACGCCTGGCAGCCCGCCGGCCAGCCGCAGATCGGACTGTTGAACGAGATCGTGGTCGGCCTCGGTGGCAAGCCGATCCCGTGGCTGACGACGAGCCCGATCAACGTCTTCTGCGAGATCGTGATCATGGTCTGGCTCCAGACCGGTTTCGCCATGGTCGTCTTCTCGGCAGCGATCAAGGGAGTGTCCGGCGAGGTCATCGAGGCGGCCCGGCTGGATGGCGCCTCCGAGCGCCAGCTCTTCATCCGGGTGATCGTGCCGATGATCCGCGGCTCGATCATCACGGTCGCGACGACCATCGCCATCGTCACCCTCAAGATCTTCGACATTGTCTACGTGACGACCGGCGGACGGTTCAACGACGACGTCGTGGCCAACCGCATGTTCCACGAGATCTTTCAGTTCTTCGACGACGGTCGCGGCGCCGCGCTCGCGACACTGCTCTTCGTTGCCGTGCTGCCCGTGATGTACATCAACCTGCGCAACTTCAGGCGACAGCAGGCGCAAGGATGACGGCGCCAGCCCGGCCGATCGAGCCGCGACGGGCACCCGTGGCCGCGTGGCGGCCAGCCTTCATGCGGAGCGTGCCGCTCCGCCTGTCGGTCCTTGCCATCTGTTTCCTGTGGACGCTGCCAACGCTCGGCCTGCTCGTCACCTCGGTGCGCGATCCGAGGTTCATCACGACATCCGGTTGGTGGACGGCACTGCTCCATCCATTCGAAGCCAATCAGTGGACGCTGTCGAATTACGCGACGGTCCTCGCGAGCGACGGCATGGGCAACGCGTTCATCAACAGCCTGATCGTGACCATCCCATCGGTGGCCATTCCGATCACCATCGCCGCTTTTGCCGCATATGCGTTCGCGTGGATCCCGTTCCGCGGCCGTGGCATCCTGTTCACGATCGTGGTGGCACTGCTGGTCGTGCCGATCCAGATGTCCCTGATCCCGATCCTGCAGATCTACGCCGCCGGGAACCTGTACGGCTCGTTCCTTGGCATCTGGCTGGCGCACACGGGCTTCGGCCTGCCGCTCGCGATCTTCCTGCTCTACAACTTCATCTCGCAGCTGCCGCGCGACCTCTTCGAGTCCGCCGCCATCGATGGCGCGACGCATCTCCAGACGTTCATCCGGCTCGTCCTGCCGCTGTCGATCCCGGCCCTCGGTGCGATCGCCATCTTCCAGTTCCTGTGGGTCTGGAATGACCTGTTGGTGGCACTCGTCTTCCTGGGACCGGGTGCCGAAGTTCGCGTCCTGCCGACCGCCCTCTTCCAGCTGATCGGAAGCCGCGGCGGCTCATGGCATCTCCTCACCGCCGGCGCGTTCATCACCATGGTCGTGCCGCTGCTCGTCTTCCTGCTTCTCCAGCGGGCATTCGTGAGAGGGATCCTGGCCGGCTCGGTGAAGTCGTGACGCTGGCGCGACTCATGATCGCCTTCGTCGGGACCGAGCTGCCGCCATCGGCGGCGAGGCAGATCAGCGAGCATGGCGTCGCCGGCGTGACGCTCTTCCGCGTCCACAACGTCGTCGATCCGCCCCGGATCCGCAGGCTGACCGCCGCGATCCAGGGGGCACGTCCCGCCGGCGCACCACCCTTGCTGGTCGCCGCCGACCAGGAGGGTGGCCAGCTGGTCGGCCTGGGCGAGGGGACGACACAGTTCGCGGGCGCGATGGCGCTCGGCGCGACCGCCAACGAAGAGCTGGCCGAGCGCGTCGCCGGCGCGACGGCGCGCGAGATGCGCGCCCTCGGCGTCAACGTGAACTACGCGCCCGTGTGCGACGTGGCCAACAATCCGGCCAATCCGGCGCTCGGAATCCGCAGCTTTGGCGACGATCCTGGGGCCGTCGGAAGGCTCGCGGCGGCGACCGTCCGTGGCCTGCAGGTCGGCGGCGTGGCCGCGACGGCCAAGCACTTCCCGGGCGCGGGCGACACGGCAGCGGATCCGCACCACGAGCTGCCGCTGGTGCCCCGGACGAGCGCCGAGCTGGCCGGTCGGGAGCTGGTCCCGTTTCGAGCGGCATTGGAAGCGGGCGCGCGGATGGTCATGACCGGCCACTTCGCGCTATCCGGCCAGAACGACGACCTGCCGACCAGCCTGTCCGCCGCGGTTCTGCGCGACCTGCTGCGCGGGCAGCTGCATTTCGACGGCGTGAGCGTCAGCGATGCCCTGGACATGCGCGCCCTGGCCCAGGGATCGGCGCAGATCGTCGATGCCATCGCCGCGCTCCGGGCCGGCGAAGACGTGCTGCTCGGAACGGCCGACGAACCAGCGCTGGAACGGCTGCGGGAAGGCCTCGCGCAGGCGCAGCGGCGAGGCCTGATCGATGCCGACGACGACGCGTCGGCGAAACACCGGCTTGGCGAGCTGCGCCGCTGGCTGGGACGCCACGACCAGCCGCCGCTTGACGTCGTCGGGTGCGGCGAACATCAGGCACTCGCCGCCGAGCTGGCCCAACGGTCGATCACCCTCGTCCGCAACGACGATCGGCTGTTGCCGTTGAAGTTGGCCGCCGACGCGCGGATTGCGGTCGTCCAGTCGATGCCCGCCGACCTGACGCCGGCGGACACGTCTTCGACGGTGCCGCCGACGCTTGCATCGGCGCTGCGCCGCCGGCTCGCGGGCGTGGAGGAGATCCTCCTGCCGGCGGCGCTCGCCGAGGCCGACATCGCAGGTCTCGGCGAGCGGCTGGGAGCCTTCGACCTCGTCGTCCTCGGGACGTTCTCCGCGCACCTCCAGCCGGTGCAGGCGGTGCTGGCCGCGGCGGCCCTGGCGTCCGGCACGCCGACCGTCACCGTCGCCCTGCGCACGCCGTGGGACCTGCTCGCGTACACGTTCGCCCGAACCCACATCTGCAGCTACGGCATCCTGCCGCCGTCGATGGAGGCGCTGGCGGCCGCGCTGCTGGGCGAGGCGCCGTTCGTCGGCCGGTTGCCCGTTGACATAGCCGGTCTGTATCCACGCGGTCACGGGCTCATGGCATTGGGCTGAGAGACGAGATCCTGGAGCAGCTGGCCGCCGCGGCGACGCGTGAAGCGGGGTCGGGCTCCGGCCTGGAGGACGATCGCCTCGATCGGTCGCAGCGCGATGCGCGACCCGACGGTGGGCGTGGCCAGGTCGTGGCTCGAGAGCACGACCCGCCACGGTCCGGCGGCTGGGGGTAGCTCGATCTCGCCACCTCGAAGACCAAACCGCACCACCACCAGCGCGGCCTCGTCGCCTGCCCGCCGGAGATACGCGAGGACGTCGGGGTCGCCCACGTCGACGAGGGCGAGCTCACCGGTCCGAAGCGCCGCCGACCCTCGCCGAAGCGCGAGGAGCCGCCGGTAGTGGGCCAGGACCGAGCTCTCCGACGCCCGCTGGCGCTCGACGTTCCGCCACGCCGCGTCCGGCGGAACCGGCAACCACGGCCTGCCACTCGTGAAGCCGGCCTTCCCGTCGCCGGACCACGCCATCGGCGCCCGGCACCCATCACGGTTCCACCATCCCGCCATCGCCACGGCCGCGCGATCCCGGGCGCGGCTGCGCGGGACCGCGATGTCCTGTGCGCCGATCTCCTCCCCGTAGTAGAGGAAGGGCGTCCCTCGCAGCGTCAGCTCGATCGTCGCGGCGGCCTTCGCCACGGCATCGGCCGTCGCCCGATCGCGACGACCGAGCGTGTGCATGTACCGCGAGACGTGTCGCGAGTGATCGTGGTTGGACAGCACGATCGTCGGCCAGCGACCGGACCAGGCGGCCTCCCGGGCAGCGATCGCCGCGCGGAAGGACGCCGCCGTCCACGCCGTCTCGAGGAGGACCCAGTCGAACACGAGGTGGCGCGGCGCCCAGTGCGCTGCAGCGTCCTCGATACCGCTCGTGAACAGCTCGCCGACCGTGGCGGTCCCCGGCCGGGAGTCGACGATGCGTCGGAACTCGGCCAGGAGATCGTGCAGCTCGGGCTGGTCCTTGTCGTGGCGGTGCTCCTGGCTGTCCCAGGGGATCGAACCGCCCGCGGCGATCTCCGGGTTCGATGGCATCTCGGCCGCCTTGAGGAACGCATTGAAGACGTCGAGCCGGAACCCATCGACGCCGCGGTCGAGCCAGCCCCTGACCATCGACCACATCTCCCCGCGAAGAGCGGTGCAGCGCCAGTTCACGTCGGGCTGCTCGGGCAGGAACGTGTGGAGGTAGAACTGCTTTCGCCGGGGCTCCCACTCCCAGGCCGACCCGCCGAACCACGAGAGCCAGTTGTTCGGCGGCTCCGGTCGACCATCGCGATCCCACCCGGACGGATCCCGCCAGAGAAAGAAATCGGCGAATGGTCCGGTCCTCGACTGGCGCGACTGCACGAACCACGGATGCAGGCTGCTGGTGTGGTTCATCACGAGGTCGAGGATGACGCGGATGCGTCGTCGATGACATTCCTCGATCAACCGATCGAGATCGGCCAGCGTCCCGAAGACGGGATCGACCGCCGTGTGATCCATGACGTCGTAGCCGCCGTCGAGCATCGGCGACGGGTAGACTGGTGAGAGCCAGATGGCGTCGACGCCGAGCGAATCTGCTCCGCCGGCGAGATGGTCCAGGCGGTCGATGAGCCCCGGGAGGTCGCCGACCCCATCGCCGTTCGAGTCGGCGAAGCTCCGTGGGTACACCTGGTAGACGACGCCGTCCAGCCACGATCGACTGGCTGCGTCCAGGTCGGCGGCGGATGCTGACCCTGGAATCGCCATCGGAGACCTCGCAGACCCTCGCTCGACGCGTGCCCTCGGCGACTGATGCCGTGTTCGGGGCGACTCACCGATGGTAGTCTGCGCCGCTGCCCGGATGTCGCATACGGGGTCAGTTGGGCGGCCGAGCCGTCGGTCGCCGATGCAAGGGCCCGCGCTCTGCCGGACGGTGGACGTGAGTTGCCGCTTCAGCGGGGGAGCTTCGGCGGGGAGCTCGTCCACGTCAGATCCATGCGTGCCACGGCCGACGGATCGTGTGAGAGACTCTTGGGCATGGGTTTCCTGCTCACGACCTGCGGCGTGATCCTGGCCGGGATCGGCACCTGGTCGGGATACCGCAACGCACGCGACGTGATCTCGCCGACGGGCCGGCAGAGCGACCCGACGCGCTCGGCGATCGACGCCGCCCAACCGCTTCGCGCCCGGATCGCCGTGCGCCGCTTCGCACGCTCCGCCGCGTTCGCCGTCGGCTTGCTGGTGCTGGCGCTCTACGGGCTGTTCCTGGCGTCCACCGGCCCGCTCGTCGGAAGCCTCGCATGAGCGACGCGACGGCCGCGACCGCGGCAACCGCCGCCGCGACTCCGGCGACTCCCGTGACCGCTGCCCTGGAGCGCTACGAGGCGATCATCGGCATCGAGGTCCACTGCCAGGTCCGGACGGCCAGCAAGATGTTCTGCGCCTGCGCCGTGCCCCCGCCCGACGCGGCCCCCAACACCTACACCTGCCCGGTCTGCCTCGCCCTCCCGGGCGTCCTTCCGACCATCAACCGCGCCGCGGTGGAGCACGTCCTGACGACCGGGCTCGCGATCGGCGCCAGCGTGCCGGCCGCGACCCGATGGGACCGCAAGAACTACTTCTACCCCGACCTCCCGAAGGGCTACCAGATCAGCCAGTACGACCTGCCGCTCGCGTCGAACGGATCCCTGACCGTGGACACGTCGGAGGGGCCCGTCGCGATCAGGATCCACGCGCGCCCACCTCGAGGAGGACACGGCCAAGCTCGTCCACGCCGCCGGCCCCGACGGGCGCCGGGCGAGCCTGGTCGACTTCAACCGGGCCGGCGTGCCGCTCATGGAGATCGTCACCGAGCCCGACGTCCGGACCGCCGAGCAGGCCCGGCGCTACGCCGAGGAGCTGCGCCTCCTCCTGCGGACGATCGACGTCTCCGACGCCGAGATGGAGAACGGCCAGATGCGGGTGGAGGCGAACGTGTCGCTCCGGCCGCGCGGGACGGAGGCCTTCGGAACGCGGACCGAGGTGAAGAACATGAACTCGCTGCGGGCGGTGGAGCGGGCCGTCTCGTTCGAGATCGAGCGCCAGGCGGCGGCCCTCGACGCCGGCGAGACCCTCCGCCAGGAGACCCGCGGCTGGGACGACGCTGCCGGCGCGACGTACGTCATGCGGGTGAAGGAGTCCTCGGACGATTACCGCTACTTCCCCGAGCCGGACCTGCCCCCGCTCCACCTGGACCCGGCCTGGCTGGACACGCTGCGGGCATCGCTCCCGGAGCTTCCGGCCGCCCGCCGGGCCCGCTACGTGGGCGAGCTGGGCCTCCCGCCCTACGACGCCGCGGTCCTCGTCAACGACGAGGCGATGTATCGCGCCTTCGAGGCGATCCGCGCGGCCGGTCCCGCCCTGCCGCCAAAGGAGGTCGCGAATCTCGTCGCCGGCGACTACGGCCGGGCCCTGAAGGAGACCGCGGCCCGCACGCCCGCCGGGCTGGCCGGCCGGGCCGACGCCGCCTCGCTCGCCCACGTGCTCGGCGAGGTGCTCGCCGGGCGGCTCTCGCGGCCCAACGCCCGGGAGGTCGTGGCCGAGCACATCGCGAGCGGCGACCAGGCGGCCGCGATCATCGCCGCCCGGGGGTTTGCCCAGATCTCCGACGCCGGCGCCGTTGATCGTCTCGTGGACGAGGCGATCGCGGCGAGCCCGGCCGCCGTCGCCGACTACCGCGCCGGCAAGGCCCAGGCCGTCGGCTTCCTGGTGGGCCAGGTCATGAAGTCGTCGCGCGGCCAGGCGAACGCGGCGCTCGTCCAGGTGGCCCTCCTGGAGCGGCTGGGACCGCCGGGCGGAGCGCGGGAGGGAACCGAATGAGCCTGCCCGGTCTCGCGCTCGTCGTCGCCGGCGTCGTCCTCTTCGCCCTCGGCTACGCCCGCGCCCGCGACCCGTGGCGCCGCTACCAGGCACTGCGCGCGCAGGACCAGAACGCCGAGCGCTACCGGGCGTGGCGCGGCGGGCCGTCCTCGGCCGCGGAGGGCAGGACCGGGGCCTCGGTCGCGATGGCGATCCTCCGTCGCGAAGCCCGCACCTGGGCAGCCGTCGCGACGGTCGGGGCCGGCTTGGTCGTCGTCGGGTTCATCGTCGCCGCGGCCTGAGGCGCGTCAGGGCCGCTGCCGCGCGAGCTCCACCGAAAGGCAGCGGTCCATGACCACGCCCAGCCCGCCGGCATGGGCGATCGCCGCCGCCTCCCAGCTCACGATGCCCAGCTGAAGCCAGAGGACGGCCACCCCCGCGGCCACCGCCTCCTCGGCGTGCTGCGGGCAGTCCTCCGGGCGCCGGAAGACGTCGACGATCGCGAACGCGCCGGTCGCGGCGACGGCCGCCGCGAGGTTCGGGAAGGCTGGCACGCCGCCCACGGAGGCGTGCCGCGGTGTGACCGGGACGGCGTCGATGCCCGCCCGAAGGAGGTCCAGGAGGACGTCGCGGGAGGGTCGGCCCGGGCGGTCCGAGGCGCCCACGACGGCCACCCGCGGCAGGGCGCTGAGGAGCACCGCGACGGCCTCATCGTCGAGCACCGGGACGGGTCCGCGCCCCTCCTGCAGGTCGAGCAGGGTCCGCGCCCGCTGGCGCGCGACACGGTCGGCGGCGTCCATTGCGGGATCATTGCACGCGCCCCATCGCGACGTGCATACTCCACTCGAACCGGATCTCCGGCCCCTTGATCGCCCCTGCGGGAAGCGGGGAGCGATCCCCAGTGATGCCCCGCGGAACCGGCCGGCTCCCGGCCGCGACGCGCGGGCCGCGCAAAAGGAGGAGAGTCCTTGCGCACGCCTCGTGGGCTGCTCGTCACGATCGCAGCAGCCTCCATCCTCGTCGCTGCCTGTGGCAGCGCCGCCACGCCCACCCCGGCCCCGACGGCGGCTCCGACGGCCGCCCCGACGGCGGCTCCGACGGCCGCCCCGACGGCGGCTCCGACGGCCGCCCCGACCCCGACCCCGATCGCGTGGAAGGCCTGCCAGGTCAGCGACACCGGCGGCATCGACGACAAGAGCTTCAACCAGAACGCCTGGAAGGGCATGCAGGACGCTGGCGCGAAGCTCGGGATCGAGGTCAAGTTCCTCGAGTCGCGGACGGCCGCCGACTACGAGAAGAACATCAACCAGTTCGTCGCTGAGAAGTGCGACATGATCGTGACCGTCGGGTTCCTGCTCGGCGATGCCACGAAGGTCGCCGCTGAGGCGAACCCGGGCATCCGCTTCGCGATCGTCGACTTCGCCTACGACCCGGCCATCCCGAACGTCGAGGGCCTGGTCTACACCACCAACGAAGCGGCGATGCTCGCCGGCTACGTGTCCGCCGGCATGTCGAAGTCCGGCATCATGGGCACCTTCGGCGGCATCAACATCGGCGGTCCGGTGACCGACTTCATGGACGGCTTCGTCGCCGGCGCCAACTACTACAACAAGGAGAAGGGCGCCAAGGTCAAGGTCCTGGGCTGGAACCCGGTCACGAAGAAGGGCTCGTTCACGGGCAACTTCGAGTCGCTGGACGACGCCAAGGCCCTGACGGTTCCCATGCTCCAGGAAGGCGCGGACGTGATCCTGCCGGTCGGCGGCCCGATCGGCGGCGGTGCCTACGCCGCGCTGCAGGAGTCGAAGGCCGTGGACTACGGCATCGGCGTCGACGTCGACTGGACGCAGACGGCCCCGCAGTACACCGATGTCCTGCTCACCAGCATCCTCAAGAAGATCGACGTCTCGGTCGAAGGGGCGGTCGAGCGCGCCTTCAACAAGGTGCCCGCGGCCCCGGTCTTCGTGAGCACGCTCGCCAACAACGGCGTGGACATGGGCCCCTTCAACGCCTTCGAGTCGAAGGTCCCGCAGGAGCTCAAGGACGGCGCGGCCGCCCTGAAGGCCAAGATCATCTCCGGCGAGGTGAAGGTCGCGGACTACTTCGCCCCGTAGCCCGTCAAGCGTTCGCAACGACGGATAGGCGGCGTCTTACGAGGCGCCGCCTCTCCGTGTACCGCGGGGTGGACGAATCGTGAAGCTCGAGCTGCGCGGGATCACCAAGCGCTTCCCCGGCGTCATCGCCAACGAGAACGTTGACCTCACCGTGGAGCCGGGCCAGATCCACGCGCTCCTGGGCGAGAACGGCGCCGGCAAGACCACCTTGATGAACGTGCTCTACGGCCTCTACAAGCAGGACGAGGGCGAGATCCTGGTCGACGGCTCGCGGGTGGTCTTCCGGGACCCGGGCGACGCGATCAAGGCCGGGATCGGCATGGTCCACCAGCACTTCATGCTCGTCCCCGTCTTCACCGTCACCGAGAACGTCATGCTCGGAGTGGAATCGACGCGCGGCCCCCTCAGGGTGCTCGACAAGGCGACCGCCCGGGCGCGGATCGTGGAGATCTCGGACCGCCACAACCTCCACGTCGACCCCGACGCGCTGATCGAGGATCTCCCGGTCGGCGTCCGCCAGCGGGTCGAGATCATCAAGACCCTCTACCGGCGCTCCAACCTGCTGATCCTCGACGAGCCCTCGGCCGTCCTGACGCCGCAGGAGACGGAGGAGCTCTTCGAGATCATGCGGTCGCTCCAGGCCGGCGGCACCTCGATCATCTTCATCACCCACAAGCTCAACGAGGTTCTCGCGATCTCGGACCGGATCACCGTGCTGCG
The DNA here is from genome assembly GCA_963762445.1 of uncultured Chloroflexia bacterium. GTDB lineage: Bacteria > Chloroflexota > Limnocylindria > Limnocylindrales > CSP1-4 > CTSoil-043. The sequence continues at coordinate 158,445 of CAVXLA010000004.1, read as the reverse complement.
GCGCGGCAAGGTCGTCGGGTCGGCGATCCCGGCGGAGGCCACCCAGCAGTCGCTGGCCCAGATGATGGTCGGGCGCCCCGTCGAGCTCGAGGTGGAGAAGGGGACGGCGAGGCCGGCCGGGCCCGTCCTCGAGATCGCCGGCCTCGCCGTCCGCGACGACCGGGGCCACCTGGCCGTGCGCGACCTGGACCTCGTCGTCCACGCCGGCGAGATCGTGGCCGTGGCCGGCGTGCAGGGGAACGGGCAGACGGAGCTCGTCGAGGCGATCACGGGCCTGCGCCGCACGGCGGCCGGATCCATCCGGATCGCGGGGAGCGAGATCCGCCCGAGCCCGCGCCGCATCTTCGAAGCCGGCGTCGCGCACGTGCCGGAGGACCGCCTCGAAGAAGGGCTGGTGCCGGCGTTCACGGTCGCCGAGAACCTCTGCCTGAACACGTACTACCTGCCGCCCTTCGCGGACGGCGTGCGCCTCCATCGCGACGCCATCATGGCCACCGCGGTCGAGCTGGTCGCCCAGTTCGACGTCCGGACGCCGAGCGTGTTCAACGAGGCCGCGAACCTGTCGGGGGGCAACCAGCAGAAAGTGATCGTGGCCCGCGAGTTCTCCCGCCCGATCAAGCTGCTCGTCGCCGCCCAGCCGACGCGCGGCCTCGACGTGGGCTCGATCGAGTACATCCACCGCCGCGTCGTCGAGAAGCGCGACGAGGGAGCAGCGGTCCTCATCGTCTCGACCGAGCTCGACGAGGTCCTCGCCCTCGGCGACCGGATCGCGGTCATGTACCGGGGCCAGATCGTGGCGATCCTCGATCCCGCCGAGGCGACGCCGGAGCTGCTCGGCCTGTACATGGGCGGCGCCCTGGTCCCGCCCACCGCGGGGGGAGGCGCCGAGCCCGCGACGCGGCCCCCGGCGGCCTCGCCGCCACCGGGCATCGAGGCAGGAGGGCCCGCGGCATGAGCGGCGAGACACCGATGGCCGAAACCCCGGTCGAGCCGGCGGCCGGCCCGGCCGCGGAGCCCGGGCGGGTGAGACGCCTGGCGCGGCGGTTGCTCGTGCCCTTCCTGGCCGTCTTCACGGCGCTCGTCATCGGGGCGCTCGTGATCGTCCTCTCGGACGCGGCCCTCCTGACCCTGTGGACGAGCGACCCGCTCAAGGCGCTGGGGGATTCCCTCAAGGCCGTCGGGGACGGCTACGGGGCGCTGTTCGCGGGGGCCCTCGGCAACCCGGAGACGTACGCGGAGGCCTTCGCCTCGGGCAACATCGACCAGATCATCAAGGCCTTCAACCCGATCAGCGAGTCGCTCCTGGCCGCCACCCCGCTCATCTTCACGGGCCTGGCGGTCGCCCTCGGCTTCCGGAGCGGCCTCTTCAACATCGGCGCCGAGGGGCAGCTGTACCTCGGGGCGATCGTCGCCACCTTCGTCGGGTTCTCCCTGCACGGGCTGCCGATGTTCGTCCACCTCCCGCTGACGGTGGCGGCCGGCTTCCTCGGTGGCGCCCTGTGGGGCTTCGTCCCGGGGCTCCTGAAGGCCCGGACGGGGGCCCACGAGGTCATCGTCACGATCATGATGAACTACATCTCGTACCAGCTCGTGATCTGGGTGCTTTCCCAGAGCTGGTACCAGCGACCGGGCCGGAGCGACCCCGTCTCGCCGATGGTCGACCCGGCCGCGATGCTGCCCCAGATCATCGACGGACTCCGCCTCAACTGGGGGTTCGTCCTCGCCCTGCTCGCCGCCGCGGTCGTCTCCTGGCTGCTCTTCCGCTCGACGCTTGGCTTCGAGTTCCGGGCCGTCGGGCTCAACCCCTCGGCGGCGCGCTATGCCGGCATGAGCATCTCGAGGACCCTGATCCTCACGATGGCGATCTGCGGCGGGCTCGCCGGCCTCGCCGGCGCGACGGAGATCATCGGGGTGACCAAGTCCCTGACGCCGGGCTTCTCGCCCGGCTACGGCTTCGACGGGATCGCCATCGCCCTCCTTGGCGGTTCGACGCCGCTCGGCGTGGTCCTCGCCGCCCTGCTCTTCGGCGTGCTCCGGGCGGGGGCGACGCCCATGCAGGCCGCGACGGGGATCCCCATCGACCTCGTCGTCGTGATCCAGGCGCTCGTGATCATGTTCGTGGCCGCACCGGCGCTCATCCGCGAGCTGTACCGGATCAAGGTGCGACGCACGACGGGGACCGAGATCATGGCCGCGGGGTGGCGGGCATGAGCGCCGCGGCCATGGCGGAGGCGGCGCCCCGCCGGATCAGTCGCCGGACGATCGCGCTGGCGACGTTCTACTTCGGCCTGGCGGCGATCCTCGTCCTCGTGCTCGGCCGCGACATCGCGCCCGGGACGGAGACGAGCTTCGGGCTCAACCTGGGTGCGGAGCCGGCGGTCAAGCTGCCGGACCTGGTCGTGCCCTCCAGCCCGATGATCTACCTCATGGCGGCCGTATGCGCCTTCTGCGGGGCCCTCCAGCTCACCCGGGCGATCGGCGCCCGATGGGCGGTCCTCATCTCGCTGGCCCTGGTGGCCTTCATCTTCGGGTTCCTGACCTGGGCGGCGGCCGGCTCGTCGATGAGCCTGGTCGGCGTCCTCCAGACGACCGTCTACCGGGCCGTGCCGATCACCTTCGGGGCCCTCTCCGGCGTCCTCTGCGAGCGGTCGGGGGTCGTGAACATCGCGATCGAGGGGATGCTCCTCTCGGGGGCGTTCGTCGCGGCCGTCGTCGGTAGCGCCACCGGCAACAACTGGCTGGGCGTGATCGGGGCGGTGATCGCCGGCGCGCTTCTGGCGACGGTCCTGGCCGTGCTCTCGATCCGCTACCGGGTCAACCAGATCATCGCCGGCACGGTGATCAACATCTTCGCCGTCGGCATCACGAGCTTCCTCTCGACACGCGTCCTGCAACAGAACCAGGACCTCAACACGCCCCCCCGGTTCGATCCGATCGTCGTCCCGGTCCTCTCCGACATCCCGATCGTCGGACCGGTCTTCTTCTCCGGCAACTTCTTCACCTACTCGGTGTTCGTCCTGATCGTCGTCATCCACTTCGCCCTGTTCTACACGCGCTATGGCCTCCGGGTGCGCTCGGTTGGCGAGCATCCACGGGCGGCCGACACGGTGGGCATCAACGTGGTGTTCACCCGCTACCGCAACGTGATCCTGGGCGGCATGGTCGCCGGGCTCGGCGGGGCCTACTTCACCGTCGGGTCCACCGGCAACTTCGAGCGCGAGATGACCGCCGGCCGAGGGTTCATCGGCCTGGCCGCGATGATCTTCGGCGGCTGGACGCCAATCGGGGCGTTCCTCGCCAGCCTGGTGTTCGGCTTCGCCGACGCCCTGCAGAGTCGCCTCTCGATCCTCGGCTCCCAGGTTCCCTCCGAGTTCCTGCTCATGGTCCCGTACATCACCACGATCGTGGTCGTGGCGGGGCTGGTGGGGCGGGTCCGGATGCCTGCCGCCGACGGGACGCCGTACGTCAAGGAGTGAGCGGGAAGGGGATCGCGGCCGCCCCCGGCCCGGCCTCGCCATGACGGCTTCGTTGAGTTCGGCCGTGCCGGCCGGCGTCCGGCCGGCGGTCGAGGACGCGGGGGCCCGTGGGCCGCGCCCGATCGTCCTGGATTGCGATCCCGGCCACGACGACGCGCTCGCGATCACCTTGGCCCTGGCGCGCCCCGAGCTGCGCGTGCTGGGGATCACGACGGTCGGCGGCAACTCGCCACTGGCCAACACGACGCGGAACGCCCTGCGCGTGCTGGCGCTGCTGGGCCGGAGCGACGTCCCGGTCGCCGCGGGCGCCGAGCGGGCGCTCGTCCGCGAGGGCTGGGTCCCGGTCGATTTCCATGGCGAGAGCGGCCTCGACGGGGCGGAGCTCCCGGAGCCCGTGGCCGCCCCCCGGCCGGAGGGGGCGCTCGCGCTGACGGAGGCCCTCGTGGCGGGCGCCGGACGCCCCGTGACGATCGTGGCGACGGGCCCCCTCACCAATGTCGCGCTCCTCCTGCGCGCGCGCCCGCGCATCCGTGACGGGATCGAGCGCATCTGCCTGATGGGCGGCTCGCTCGGGGAGGGGAACACCACGGCGGCCGCGGAGTTCAACATCTGGCAGGACCCGGAGGCTGCCGCGATCGTCTATGGGAGCGGGATCCCGGTCTCGATGATGGGCCTCGACGTCACCCATCGGGCCCTGTTCCTGGAGCCCGACGTGGCTCGCCTCGAGGCGCTCGGGACGCGGATCGCCCGCGTCTGGGTCGACCTGCTCCGCTTCTTCGCCGTCTACCACCGGCGCCGCTACGGCTGGGACGGCTCGCCGATCCACGACGCCGTCGCGGTGGCCCACCTGGCGGTCCCCGGCCTCGTGACGACGCGCCTCCTCCGCGTCGACGTGGAGACCGCGGGCGAGCTGACGCGGGGCAGGACCGTGGCGGACCCCGAGGGGTTGCGGGGGCTGCCCGCGAACGTGGAGGCCGGCCTGGACATCGACCGGGGACGCTTCGTGGACCTGCTCGTGGCGGCGATCGCCTCGTACGGCTGACGCCCGCTCGGGCCCGGGTGTGGCACCATGGCGGCCAGGCCGGGGACGCGGCGAGAGGGAGGGAACCACGATGGCGACGCGCGTGCTGCTCCTGGTGGGGACGCGCAAGGGGGCCTTCATCGCCGAGTCCGACGCCGCGCGCGCGGCCTGGACGCTGCGGGGGCCCGCCTGCGAGGGATGGCCGGTCCACGACATGAGCGTGGATGCTGCCTCCGGCGCCATCTACGCGGCTGCCGGCAGCCCGTGGTACGGGCCCGCGATCTGGCGGTCCGACGATCTCGGGCACACCTGGACGCACTCCTCGGCCGGCCTGACGTACGGCGACGGCGGCCCGGCGATCCCGACCGCCTGGAACGTGACCGCCGCCCACGGCGCGGTCTTTGCCGGGGTGGAGCCGGCCGGGCTCTTCCGGAGCGACGACGGCGGGGCCACGTGGTCGCACGTGGCCGGCCTCCGCGATCACCCGTCCCGGCCGGAGTGGCAACCGGGCAACGGCGGCCTGATCCTCCACACGATCGTGCCCCACGTCGCCGACGCGCGCCGCATGTGGGTCGGCATCTCGGCCGTGGGGACCTTCGAGACCCGCGACGGCGGGGCGACGTGGGAGACGCGCAACCGCGGCGTCCGTGCCGACTTCGTGCCGGGCCCCCCGCCGGAGTTCGGCCAGTGCGTCCACAAGCTCGTGGCGGCGGCCGGCGAGCCCGAGACCCTGTACCAGCAGAACCACTGCGGCGTCTACCGGTCCGGGGACGGCGGCGCGAGCTGGACGGAGATCACCGCCGGGCTGCCCTCGGAGTTCGGGTTCCCGATGGTGGCCCACCCCCGCGACCCGGCGACGGCCTGGGTGATCCCCCTCAACGGCGCCGACCGCGGCCGCCACGTGCCGGACGGCGCCGCGGCGGTCTGGCGGACGCGGGACCGCGGGGCCACCTGGGAGCGGCTGGCCGCCGGGCTTCCTCAGGAGAACGCCTATGTCGGCGTCCTCCGCGAGGCGATGGCGGTCGACCGCCTGGACCCGGTCGGAGTCTTCTTCGGGACGAGCAACGGCGAGCTCTGGGCGAGCGGCGACGCGGGAGCTAGCTGGAGCCTCGTGGCGGCGCACCTGCCCGGCATCTGGTCCGTCGAGGCCCACGTCGTCGGCGGCTGAGGCACCCGGTGGCCACCGCCATCCTGCCGCGCTCGCTCGTCGCCCTCTTCCCGGGCGCCGAGCGCCGCTGCGTCGTCCCCGGGGCGACGGTCGCCGAGGTCATCGCCGGGCTGGAGGCGCGGATTCCCGGCATGGCCGACCGGCTCCTCGCGCCGGGGCCGGCGATCCGCGAGCACCTGAACGTCTTCGTCGACGGCGAACGCGCCGGCCTCGGGACGCCGGTGGGGCCGGACGCCGTGGTGCACGTGATCCCGGCGGTGTCGGGCGGCTGAGGGGCCGGCCCGTTGCCGTCCCGTCGCGTCCGGGTGCGTCCGGGCCGCCTCCCGTCCGCGGAGCCGCCCTCTGCTCCCGCGTCCCCTCAGCGTTCGCCGCGCTTCAGCTCGCCGAGCCGCGCATCCGAGATCCCCAGGTGGTGGGCGAGCTCGTGGCGCAAGGTCTCCTCGACGCCGGCCACGAGCGCGGCGGGGCCCCGGTGAGAGCGCTCCAGGGGACCGCGGTAGAGCGTGATGACGCTGGGGACGGCGGCGTGGCTGGCGCCCGGCACGGTCCGCGGCACGCCCTGGTAGAGGCCGAAGAGGCCGGGGGCGCCGGTCGCGGCCAGCTCCTCCGGCGACGCCTCGTCGGCCACGACGATCGCCACCGTGGCCAGCTGGGCCCGGTACTCGGCGGGAAGGCGGTCGATCGCGGCGGCCAGGGCGGCCTCGAACGGGTCGGGCGAATCCGGTGCGCCCCGGTCGCCGAGCGCGCTCATGGCCGCGATCGACTCCAGCCGCGCTCCCGGGCGCCCGGACGAAACGAGAAGGCGATCAGGCCGGCAGCCAGCGGAAGCACGCCGCCCCAGGCCACGAAGCCGACCACGACCAGGGGGCTGTCCAGGACGAGCCCGAGCGCGCAGGCAAGGCCGAGCACGCCGTACAGGCCGAGCAGCCGCGCGATCCAGGCGCGCGCCCCCGGCCCTCGGAGGGCGGGGACGAGGCAGAGCGCCGCGAGGCCGAGGAAGAGGCCCCAGCCCAGGATCTCGAGGGCGAACATCGCCGAGCGAGGGTCGTAGGGCAGGAAGCGGCGGAGGTCGGCGACATCGCCCGCGGCGACGCTCTGGCGGACGATCGTGAGCTGGACGAAGCGGTTGATCGTGACGACGCAGGCGAACAGGGCCGTGAAGACGACGCTCAGCCGGCTGAAGGGGCGTCGCTCGAGGGGCGTGAGCGCGTCGATCGCGACCACGAGGACGACCAGGAGGACCGCCGTGGCGATGGTATCGACCGCGGCGAACGATCCGATGGGCTCGGGTGGTGGGAGCGCGAGCGACCCGACGGCTGCCGCCGCGCCAAGGAGCGCCGCGTACACGAGCCCGATCAGGGCGACGAGCGATGCGCTCCAGAAGGCCAGGCGAGTCGCGACCCGGGCATCTCCCGGCGGGTTCGGATCGGCCAGGGTGGGCACCTCCGTCAGTAGCCGATCGAGGGGAGGTACGCGCCCCGGGGCTCCTGGTAGAGGCCGAGGGTCATCATGTTCAACACGAAGAAGATCCGCAGCCCGTGGGCGAGGCACCAGCGGAAGAGTTCGGCGTTTGCGAGGGGGACGATGACCCCCGGTGTCCCGAAGCTGTCCGCCGCGCCGATGAGCGCCTGGAGGTCGTCGTTCGTCTCCGCCACCGAGTGGCCGAAGTAGTGGATGCCCGTCGTGTAGGCAGTGATCCGGCCCAGGCGCTCGACGACCGTTGCGCTGCCGTCGGCGATCTGCCCGCGCAGCTCGCCCGCCCGGGTGTGGCCATGCACGCGCATGCAGAGCGCGTTGCAGGCCGCCTCGTCGGCCTCCGTCGCGGGGCGCACCGTGTAGCCCGGGAACGAGACGTGGATCGGCTCGCCGTACATCGCGGCGAGGGTCTCTCGGACGTCCATCCCGAGCTTCGCGTAGAGGCTCAGCGACCGGTTGTGGTACGAGATCTGCACGAGCCGCACGCCGGGGGTGCCGGTCTCCTTCGCCCGGTCGAGCATCGCCACCATGAGCGCGCGGCCGACGTGGTGATCCTGGGCCGCGGGGTCGACGCTCACGGGCCCGATCGCGAAGATCGTGGAGCGCTCATCGAGGAACGTGCTGCCGACGACGCGGCCGTCGGCCTCCGCGACGACGCCGTAGAACCCCGGGTTGGCGAGCAGGGCGCCCATGCTCTTCGTCGCGGCCTCGACCGAGGGGAAGTCGCGCGGGAAGCCGTGGCGATCGGCGAGGGTCGCAAAGGCCTCGTAGAGGATGCGCCCGCACTCCGGCTTGTCGTCTGCCGTGGCGCGGCGCAGCGTCAGGCTCATACGTCCATCTCCCAGCAGTCCTCGCGAGCGCCCGAAGCGATCGCAGCGGCGCGAGCGTCGGTCGGCCAATTCTAGGGGCGAGGCGGCGGGCACGACGCCCGCCGCGCCACGAGCGCGGACCTGTCCCACGGCCACTCCGACCACGAGACACGGCTGGCGGCTCGTCCCGAGGCCAAGGTCCGTCCCTTCCCTCCCGTTCGGCGAGTCTCTACGATGCGAACCGGAGTCGAGCGTGGGAGGGGACCGATGGACACAGGCCCCCTGACCGCGTCGCGGCGCCCGCGCCGGTACCATTGACGCTCCGTGACGACCCTCGCCCCCAACGACTTCACGCACCTCCACGTCCACTCGGAGTTCTCTCTCCTCGACGGCCTCGGCCGGATCAGCGACCTCGTCGACGAGGCCGAGCGGCTCGGCTTCGATTCCCTCGCCCTGACCGACCACGGCGCCCTCTACGGCGCCGTCGCCTTCTACCAGGCCGCCCGGGCCAAGGGGATCAAGCCGATCATCGGCGTCGAGACGTACGTCGCCCGGCGGTCCATGCGCGACCGCGACGGCAAGGCCGACGCCCAGCCGTTCCACCTCGTCCTCCTTGCGAAGGACCTGGTCGGCTACCAGAACCTCTGCCGCCTCCTCACCGACGCCCACCTCGACGGCTATTACTACAAGCCGCGGATCGATCGCGAGCACCTCGCCCGGCATGCCGAGGGCCTGGTCGGCCTCTCCGCCTGCCTCGGCGGCGAGATCCCCAAGGCCCTCGAGACGGGCGACTGGGAGCTGGCCCGGACCCTGGCCGGCGAGTACGGCGACATCTTCGGCAAGGACAGCTTCTTCCTGGAGCTGCAGGACCACGGCATCCCCGAGCAGGCCCGCCTCAACGAGCAGCTCCTGCGCCTCGCCCCTGAGGCCGGACTCCCGCTCGTGGTGACCAACGACCTCCACTACGTGCACAAGGCGCAGGCCGAGGCCCACGACGTCCTCCTCTGCGTGGGAACCGGCAGCAACCTCGACACGCCGAACCGGCTCAAGTTCGAGGGCGCGGAGTTCTACCTGAAGTCCGCCGCCGAGATGGCCGCCCTCTTCCCGGACCAGCGCGAGGCTCACCGCAACACGCGGCGGATCGCCGAGATGGTCGACCTGGAGCTGCCGCTCGGCCAGCTCCGGATCCCGCACTTCCCGGTGCCGGAGGGGGAGACCGTCGAGAGCTGGCTGCGGGCCGAGTGCGAGCGCGGCCTCGCCCGCCGCTACGGTGCCGTCACGCCGGAGCTCCAGGCCCGCCTGGACTACGAGCTCGGGACGATCACCCGGATGGGCTACGCGGGCTACTTCCTCATCGTGGCCGACTTCGTCCGCTTCGCCCGCGAACAGGGGATCCAGACGACCTGCCGCGGCAGCGCGCCGGGATCGATCGTGACCTACACGCTGGGCATCACCCCGGTCGACCCGATCCATTACCAGCTGCCGTTCGAGCGCTTCCTCAACCCGGACCGGGTCACGATGCCGGACATCGACGTCGACTTCGAGGACGGCCGGCGCGACGAGGTCATCAACTACGTCACCCGCAAGTACGGGGCCGACCACGTCGCCCAGATCATCACCTTCGGCACGATGCTGGCCCGGGCGGCCATCCGCGACGTCGGCCGCGTCCTCGGGCATCCCTACGGCGACGTCGACCGGATCGCCAAGGCGGTCCCGAACCAGCTCGGAATCCGGCTGGACGAGGCCCTCCAGCTGAGCCCCGGCCTCCGGGAGATGCACGACGGCGACCCGTCGGTCCGCCGGATCATCGACTTCGCGAAGCAGCTGGAGGGGGTGGCCCGCAACGCCTCGACCCACGCGGCCGGGGTCGTCATCAGCCGCGAGCCCCTGGCCGAGCTGATGCCGCTACAGAAAGCGACGAACTCCGACGCCACGATGACCCAGTACGAGATGCACGGGATCGAGGCGCTGGGACTGCTCAAGTTCGACTTCCTGGGCCTCTCCAACCTGACGATCCTGCGGGCCGCCGTTGACCGCATCCGGGAGCAGCGCGGCGTGGAGGTCGACCTCGAGAGGATCCCGCTCGACGACCCGAAGACCTTCGCCCTCCTCGCCTCGGGTGAGACGACCGGCGTCTTCCAGCTGGAGTCGGCCGGGATGCGGCGCTACATCCGCGAGCTGCGGCCCACCTCGGTCTACGACCTCGCCGCCATGGTCGCCCTCTACCGCCCGGGGCCCATGGACAACATCCCGGCCTACATCCGGCGCAAGCACGGCCAGGAGAAGGTCACCTACCTCCACCCCCTCCTGGAGCCGTTCCTCGAGCGGACCCACGGGATCTTCGTCTACCAGGAGGACATCATGGCCGCCGCGGTCGCCCTCGGCGGCTTCAGCGGCCCGGAAGCGGACACCCTCGGCTACGCGATCCGCAAGAAGAAGTCGAGCGTCCTGCGCTCGATGAAGGACCAGTTCGTGAAGCAGGCGGGGGAGCGCGGCGTCCGCCCGGCCACGATCGACGCCGTCTTCAAGGCCTTCGAGCCCTTCGAGCGCTACGGCTTCAACAAGGCTCACGCCACCACGTACGGCCTCGTGGCCTACCAGACGGCGTACCTCAAGGCGAACTACACCGTCGAGTACATGGCAAGCGTCCTGACGGCGTTCCGCGACACCGCCGAGAAGGTCGCCGCGGCCGTGGCCGAGTGCCGCCGCCTGGGCATCGCCGTCCTCCAGCCCGACGTCCACGCCAGCCACCTGGAGTTCACCGTGGAGGGGCCGGCTATCCGCTTCGGGCTGCTGGCCGTCAAGAACGTCGGGCAGGGCGCGATCGAATCGATCATCGCCGCCCGGGAGAGCGGGGGGCCCTTCCGGTCGCTCCCCGACTTCTGCAACCGGATCGACCTCCGGCTCGTGAACAAGCGGGTCCTGGAGTCGCTCGCCAGGGTCGGGGCCCTCAACGCCTTCGGGCACCCGGCGCAGCTCCTCGTCGCCCTCGACGACGTGCTGGCCGCGGCCCAGGCGGACCAGCGCGAGCGCGCCTCGGGCCAGATCAGCTTCTTCGACCTCGCCCCGGAGACCGCCTCGCTCGAGGCGCCGCTCCCGGCCGCGACCGAGGTCCCCGTGCGCGAGCGGCTCCGCTGGGAGAAGGAGCTCCTGGGCCTCTACCTCTCGGACCACCCCCTGGGCGAGGTCGCCGAGCGGATCGGCAGGTTCGTCACCGCCTATTCGGGCGATCTCAAGGACGAGTCGCTCGACGGCCAGCGGGTGGTGGTCGGCGGGGTCGTGACCGCCGTCCGGACGGTGATCACCAAGACGCGCTCGACGATGGCCGTGGCGACGCTCGAGGACCTCCAGGGCGCCGTCGAGATCGTCATCTTCCCGAGGCTCCACGAGCAGACGGGGCCGACCTGGCAGGAGGGCGCGATCCTCCTCGTCGCGGGCCGCGTCGACCACCGCGGCGAGGAGGTCTCGGTGCTGGCCGACCTCGTGCGCGACTTCGATGCCGCCGCGGCCGCCGGCGAGGAGGCCTTCGCGGCCGAGGTCGCGGGGGCGGACCGGGGCCGGCCGCGCGGCCGGCCGGGCCCGAACGGCAACGGCAACGGCAACGGGCATGGCGCGGGCCCCGGTCCCGGGGCGGGCATGCCTCGCGCGGCCCCGGCCCCGACACCCGGCCGCCTCCGCGGAGAGGCAGCGCCGGGGGTCAGCCCGCTTCGCGCGGAGGCGGCGACCGTCAGCCCGCTCCGCGCGGCTCCGGACGCGATCCCGGGGCCGGGGCCGGCCGATCTCGAGGGCGCGGCGCCGGGCGGGCGTGTACCGGAAGCCGGGGCGCCCGACGGCGAAGAGCCGCCCCTGCCCGAGGAGGCGCGCGCAGCGGAGCTTGGTGCCGCCGCCGCCCCGACCGTGCCGCGGGAGGCGGGCCCGGACGGCCGCCTCCACGTCCGCTTCGCGGCCGGCATCCCGGCCGACGACCTCCAGGCGGCGATGGCGGCCGTCCGCGACGTCCTGCGCGGCCGCCCCGGCGCGACGCGCGTCACGATCCACCTGCCGCAGGGCCCGGGACGCGCGGCCCTCCCCATGGAGCTGCGTGCGGGCGTGGCCTATGACGCGGAGCTGGCCGCCGAGGTGGCGCGCCGGCTGCGCCCCGGCCTGGTGCACCTGGCGCTGGCCTCCGACGCCGGAGGCTCAGCCGCCCCGGCGTGAACGGCCGGCGCCTCGTGTGCCGGCCGGCGAGGATACCGACGCGCCCTCAGCTCCCGCGGACGGCCCGCGCCGCACGGACGGCCGACAGCTGGTCGCGGTGCTCCGTCCGGATGGTGTCGAAGTCGGCCGGCTCGATCTGCAGCTCGGCGGCGATCTGGTCGAGGACGGCGACCTCCGGCGAGGAGATCTCGTCGTTCGCGGCGGCGACGAGGAAGCAGGCCCGCATGACGGCAAGACGCTCATGCGGCGACGAGACCCTCTTGAACTCGCGGGTCACGAGGTAGTCCTCGGTCGAGCCGAAGAGAAGGGCCTGCTGGCGCGCGATCTCCACGACGATCACCGCCTCCGCCTCGGTGACGCCGTTGCGCTCCACGAGCGCCCGCTCCATGAGCGCCGTCTCCTCGGGCGTGATCGACAGGTCGGCGTTGGCCGCCCGGCTCAGGACGTACGCGGCGCCGGCGAGGAGCCTGGCGCGGTCGGGGGGAAGCGCCTCGAGGCGCTCCACGATCCGGCGGACGGTGGCGGTCTCGGAGACGGCCGCCGCAGGACCGGCCGCAGCGGCAGTGGCGGCTGCCGGCGCTCCGTCGGTCGGCGCCTCGGCTCCACCGAAGAGGCGGCGCAGGAAGGACATGTTCGAAGGCTCCGTTGGCGTCCGGCCTGACCGGATCGCGCGGAGCGTAGCGCAGGACGACCGGCCGGTGGGGCGAGCCGAGGGGATCCCGCCCCGAGACCCCGTCCCCGAAACCGCGTTCGCGGGTCGCGCCCGGCCGACAGCGACCGCTGGCCGCGACCCGGACGTCAGGGCGTTCGCGGGTCTCCGAGCGCGTTCGTGAAGAAGGCCACCAAGCGGCTCTCGTATTCAACCGGGGCGACGAACGCGGCTTGGACATGCGCGGCGTGGGGCACGAACCACGGCGCCAGGTGCGCCTCCAACCCCACCGCCCTTTCCTGGGCAACGGCGAAGTCGAGCCCGTGGTGCGGCTGGACGCGGGTGTCGGCGAGCCCGTGGACCACCGCCAGCGGCCGGGTCCCGATCTTGGCCACGGCATCGATGGGGCGGTGGGCATCCATGTCGATCCCGAAGAGGCGTGCCCAGAGCGTCCCGCCCACGATCAGGATCTCGGGATAGCCCGCGTGCCGGACCTCTTCCGCGATCGCGGTCGCGGTGTCCGCGTAGCCGCTGTCCTCCCACGTGGCCGCGATGCCCGGCTCCTCTCCCGCCGCGATGACCACGGTCGCGGCGCCGTTCGACTCGCCGAGGAGCCCGATGCGATCAGCCGGAAGACCACGCGCCCGCAGCCAGTCCCAGGCACCCAGAACGTCCATGTACTCCTGGGTGCCGCCCGAGTAGCGCCCGTCGAGGATCTCCGAATCGCCCATGTCGCGCAGATCGACGAGGAGGACGGCGAACCCGTTGCGGTGGAGCATGCCGGCAGGGAGGAGGAGCACTGGGTCCTTCCGGCAGGAGCCCATGCCGTGCACCAGGATCACGGTCGCGGCGTCGGGTCGGTCCGCAGGGATCAACCAGGCGACCAGACCGACGCCGTCTCGGCTCTGGAAGCGGACCTCCTGGTACTCGGGCATGAGGTACGGTCCGGTGTCGAAGTCATCGGCGACGAAATCGCTGGAGATCCCGGCCGTCCCGAACGACGCGGGGGTGAATTCGCCGAACCGCGGGGAGCCATCGGCGAAGAAGCCGCAGTGGGGATCGACGCGCGACACCTTGTCGAACAGGAGCCAGCTCATCCCGGCGTACGCCAGTGCTCCGCCGACGAGGGCGATGCTCAGCAACACCGCCGCCATGCGCCGGCCGCTCATCGGATCGTCACCTCCTGCGACGCGCCTGTTGCCCGGCCGGATCGTGCGCGGGCATCCATCCGGCCGACAGTGCCGGAGGTCACGCCGGCGACCCGGTCCGCCCGCGTCGGTCAGTCGGGGGTCGGCGTCGGCGGGAGCTCCAGGCCCAGCTGTACCTCGCCGGTCCCCCGGCGGGGGACTGCGCCGCGGTGCCGCGCCCTCGGGCGCCGCGTCGCCTCCACGCCCTCGGCCAGCAGGGGTGCGCCGATGACGGCCGCGAGCCGCTCGGCCAGCGGCCACCACTCGAACGAATTGGTGATCTGCGAGGCGGGAATGGTGATCAGCCGCTCGGCGCGGACGAAGCGCGGGAGGACCTCGTCGAGGATCGCCTCGATCTCGTCGCGGAAGGCGTCGCTCGTGCTCCGGATGCCGTCCGCCCGCAGCGCGATGTCAGGCGTCAGGCGCACGACGAGGTCGTACGTCCCCCCCCAGGCCCGGACGAGGGGCTCCACGGAGAACCGGTCGGTGCCCCCGCACGCCCGCAGGTAGTAGGCGTAGTTGTCGACCACACCCCGGTCAGTCACGAGCACCTCGGCTTTCGGGGCCAGCTCCAGCTCCTGCCGGATCTGGCTGACGAGCACCCACAGCTGGGCCTCGCCGGTCGCCGTCTCGTTGATCCCGAGCGGGTTGTCGCGGACGACCTCGCGGCCGAACTCGACGGCGCGGCCGGCGCGCTGGATCGTGTGGGCGAACGCGTAGGCGGCCGTCGTCTTGCGGATCCCGTGGGAGCCGACGAAGGCGATCTTGGCGCGGCGGGGCCAGGCGGTCACCCGACGAGCGTATCGGGTTCGGCCGGCCGACGGGCGGCCCGCCGGCGGTCGTCTCTCCCTGTGCCGCCGGCCTTCGCGACCACTGGCACTGCGCGCAATGCCAGGACGGGCTGCAGACTGCCCTCCGGCCGACGGCTCCACCTGGACGCTCGTCTCGTCGAGCTCACCGTTCGGCGAGGGGGCCATCGTCCAGGACGTCGCGAGCCGGAACGGGCTCCACGTGGCGGTGGGTGAGGTGGGGACCAGATCGCCCTCCGACCCGGGCGCGACGACCTGGGCCGTCTGGATCTCCGACGACGGACTCGCGTGGGAGCGACTCCCCACGCTCGAGCGGCCCGAGCCGTGCGAGACGATCGATGGGGCGTCCACGTGCCTGTTCAACCTGATGGCAGACGTGGTCGCGCCTGCGTCCGGCTGGATGATCGTTGCCTGGGACGGCGCTGCCTGGACGTCGACCGACGGGCGCAGCTGGGAGCCGCTCCGCGGCTGGCCGGGCGTGCGCGGCGGCTATACCCCGCCGGCCGTGGCGCTCGGCCCGGGCGTGATCGTCGGCTCGGGCAGCCTCCCGGGTCCGTGGCACGCGGTCGTGGTCGTCGGCACGATCGAGCCGTAGAGGTCACCGGGCGGCCGAGCGGCGAACCCTCCAGCGCCAGGCGACGAACAGCAGCACCTCGACGACGACCGCCGTCACGGCGAGAGACCAGCGCAGCCGGCGCCTCGTCATCGGCCTGTCACCCCTTCGCCGGGCGTGGGTCTGGTCCCGGGAGGGAGATTCGAACTCCCATGACCTTGCGGTCGCCCGATTTTGAGTCGGGTGCGTCTGCCATTCCGCCATCCCGGGCCCGGTCAAAGTCTAGCCGAGGCTCCCGCGGGTCCGGGCGCCGGGACGGGACCCGGCCGGCACGGCACGCCTGTACCATCGCGGCCGATGGAGACCCGTGCCGCGGCAGACGAGGGCGACGTCCTCCGGGCGCCCCCGCCGCGCTTCACGCCCGAGGAGGCGGCCGCCGTCGCAGCCGACCTCTTCGATGTTCACGGGGCCGCGGCTCCCCTCGTCAGCGAGCGGGACCAGAACTTCCGGATCGCCGCCGCCGACGGGCGGGGCTGGGTCCTCAAGGTCTCGAACCCCGGCGAGCGCGAGGGCGTCGTCGAGATGGAGACGGGCGTGGTCCGCCACATCGCCGCCGTCGACCCCACCCTCCCGGTCGCGGTGCCCCTGGAGACTCGCGACGGCGCGCTCTGGGGCGCCGCGACCGGCGCGGACGGCGCCCGCCACTTCGTCCGGCTCCTGCCCCTCATGCCCGGGCGGAACGGCTCGGCGACCGACCTGTCCCGGGAAGCGATCCGCGACTTCGGCGGCGTCTCGGCGCGCCTGGGCCGGGCGACCCGCGGCTACTTCCACCCGCTGGCCGGCCGCCCGATCCTGTGGGACGTCAAGCACCTGCCCGACCTGCGCCCGCACCTCCCCCTCGTGGCCGACGATCGCCGCCGGGCGCTCGTGGAGACGATCCTCGACAGGTTCGAGAGCGACGTGACGCCGGCGCTCCGAGGCTTCCGCGCCCAGGTCATCCACAACGACCTGACGTTCGACAACACGCTGCTGGACGCGACGGACCGCGTGAGCGGCATCGTCGACTTCGGCGACATGGCGCACACGGCGCTCGTCCTCGACCTGGTCGCGGCGCTGGTCGCCCTCCTCGGCGGGCGGGACGACCCGGCCGACCTCTTCGCCGCGGCCGAGGCGGCGATCGGCGGCTACGCGGCCGTGACGCCGCTCGAGGACGAGGAGGCGGCCTTCCTGGGCGACCTCGTCGCGGCCCGCCTGGCGCAGACGACGCTCATCTCCGCGTGGCGGATCGGGCTCTACCCGGAGAACGCCGCCTACCTCTCGAGCTGGAACGTTGAGGCCCGGCCGATGCTGGCGCTCTTCGAGGGGATCGGCCTGCCCGTGGTTCGCCGCCGCTTCGCCGCCGCCGGCCGCCGCGTCCCGGCCTGGCCGGTTCCCGCGACGCCCGGCGGGCGAGCCGGAAGCGCCGGCGCGAGCGCACCTGGCGGGATCGTCGACGACGCGGACCTGCTCGGCCGGCGTCGGCGGGTGCTCGGATCGGCCCTCTCGCGGCTCACCTACAGCCGTCCGCTTCACCTCGTCCGCGGCGAGGGCGCCCGGATGTACGACCCCGACGGCCGCGCCTACCTGGACTGCTACAACAACGTGCCCGTGGTCGGGCACGCCCATCCCCGGGTCGTCGCGGCGATCGCGCGCCAGGCGGCAACGCTGAACACCAACACGCGCTATCTCCACGAGACCGTCGTCCGGCTCGCCGAGCGGCTGGTCGCGACGATGCCGCCCGGGCTCGACACGGTGATGTTCGTGAACTCGGGCAGCGAGGCGAACGACCTGGCCTGGCGCCTCGCCACGACCGCCACCGGCGGCCGGGGCGGGATCGTCACCGAGTGGGCGTATCACGGCGTCTCGGCCGCCATCGCCGACCTCTCACCGGAGGAGTGGCCCCACGGCAGGCAGCCGCCGCACGTCGCGACCATCCCGCCGCCCGACACGTACCGGCTCGCGGGGGACGGCACTCCTGGCCGGGATGCCGGCGCCGGCTGGGCCGGCGAAGCAGCCGCCGGCCTCGACCGTGCCCTCGCCGACCTCGCATCGCGTGGGTTCCGGCCGGCCGCGCTCTTCGTCGACGGCGGCTTCACGAGCGACGGCATCTTCGCGCCGCCCCCGGCCTACCTGCGCGAGCTGGTCGCCCGGACCCGTGGCGCGGGGGCGCTCTTCGTGGCCGACGAGGTCCAGGCTGGCTACGGCCGGATGGGCGACGGGCTGTGGAGCTTCGAGGCGGCCGGGATCGTGCCCGACGTGGTGACCCTCGGGAAGCCGATGGGGAACGGCCACCCCGTGGCCGCCGTCGTCACGCGCGCGGAGATCGTGGACCGCTTCGCGGCCGAGGCCGAGTTCTTCAGCACGTTCGGCGGCAACCCCGTCGCCTGCGCGGCGGCCATGGCCGTGCTGGACGTCATCGACGACGAGGGGCTCACTGCGAACGCCGCCGCGGTGGGCGACGGGATCCGGGCGGGGATCCAGGCCGCGGCGGGCGCGCGCCATCCCGCGATCGGCGACCTCCGGGGGCGGGGCCTGATGATCGGCGCGGAGCTGGTGCGCGACCCTGCGACGCGCGAGCCGGACGGACCCCTCGCCACAGCCGTGCAGGACGCGATGCGGGAGCGCGGCGTCCTGGTCGGGACAACGGGCCGTGCCGGCAACGTTCTCAAGATCCGCCCGCCGCTCGTGATCGACGGCGAGGACGCCGCGCTGCTCCTGCGCGCGCTGGAGGAGGCGCTCGCCGCGTCCGGGGCCTAGGAGAGTCGGCGCCGGGCGAGCATCCGGCCGGCGAGGAGCGCGAGCCCGGCCGCGAGCAGCGCCAGGGAGGCGAGCGCCGGGAGCGGCAGCGCGGAGGTGGTGCCGCGCCCCAGCGCCTTGCCCGCCTCCCCGGCGCCGTCGGACGAGCCGGGAGGGGCTGCGCCGACCATCGGCTCCGCCGTGGCGGCCTCGCCGGCCGCGCCGGTCCGTTCGCTGGTGCCCGCGTCGGTCGACAGGGGCGCCGTGAACGCGCCGGTCGCCAGCGGGGCGGGCGCGGCAGTTGGCGCGGGAGCGGCGACGTTCGCGGGCGCCGCGGAGGGCGCGGCGGCGGGGGCATAGCTTCCCTGGAGCTCCGTCGGGCCGGTCCCGCCCGCGGCGGCGTCGTCGACAGGGCCCGCCGGGGCCATGACCGGGCTCGAGGCAGCCCCGCCGAACCCGGGCAGCAGCCCCGGCAGGCCGGAGGTCAGGAGGAGCCCGACGACCCCGAGCGTCGCGAGGCCGGTGGCGAGGGGCCGGACCGTGGAGCCGGGGGCCGCCAGCCACTCGAGGAGGCGGCGCCAGCCGGAGGGGCGCAGGCGGGCCGCATCCTCGGCGGTCAGCCGGTAGTCGCGCCGGCGAGGCACGACCGGGAGAGCGGCCATGGCGCCGCGGATCGCGACGAGGTCGGCGGCGAGCGCGCAGCACCCGTCACAGGCCACCGCCAGGGCCTCCGCAGCCACGAGATCGGCGCCTGCCAGGTCGCCGGCGTCGAGGGCGACGATCAGCGCGGCGTGCGCCTGGGCCTCGGCGGCGGGGGAGTGGGGGACGGGCGGCATGGTCCTCTGACGGCCTCAGCTGCGGAAGAGTTCCATCCGCTCGGCGAGGAGGGCGCGCAGCGCCAGCCGGCCGCGGTGGATGCGGGACTTGACGGTGCCGACGGCGACCCCTGTCATCCGGGCGATCTCGGCGTAGTCGTAGCCCTCGACGTCGAAGAGGACGATCGCCACCCGCTGCTCGCTCCCGATCGCCGCCAGCGCGGCGGCCAGGGCGCGCCCGCGCTCGGCCGCCGCGGTCACGGTCTCGGGATCCGTCTCGGGGCCGGCCGGCGGCTGCCACGAGTCGTCCTCCAGCTCCGGGTAGGGCGAGACCGGCCGCCGCCGGCGGGCCCGCTGGAGGTCCATCGCCGCGTTGACGGCGATCCGGGTGAGCCAGCCCCGGAACGACGGCCCGCGGTAGGAGCCGAGGTTGCGATAGGCGGAGAAGAAGGCCTCCTGGACCGCATCGGCTGCCTGGTCGGGGTCCGGGACCAGGCGCGCCACGAGCGAATGGCAGAGGTCCTGGTAGGCCTCGACGAGCTGGTTGAACGCCGCCAGGTCGCCATCGAGAGCGCGGGCCACGAGGATCTCGTCGCGGCGCGCCGCGGCCTCGTCGCCGGGGCGCACGAACGGGCGCTCGGCTGCGGTGCGCTCGCCGGTCGTGGTCGAGCGCGGATCGTCCAACGGGACTCGGCTCCTTCCGGCGCGGACGCCCGGGAACGGCGGGGCGGCGAGGCGGCGCGAGTCTAGCACGGCCTTCGGGACGCCCGACGGCCGTCCGTGGTTCCAGCGTCACGGCCGGGCGGGGTCGGGGCCGGTACACTCGGGGCAGGACGCGCCTCAACCCGGTGCGCCTGGCCGGAGGGTCCCGCCCGCCATGACCCGCCTGATGCTGCTCGACGGCAACGGGCTCATCTACCGCGGCTACTACGCGCTCATCGAGACGCCCCTCACGACCTCGAAGGGCGAGCTCGTGAACGCCGTCTTCGGCTTCACGAACATCGTCCTGCGCGCGATCCAGGACGTGAAGCCGGACGCCGTGGCGATCGCCTTCGACCTCGGCAGGCCGACCTTCCGCCACGACCGCTACGTCGAGTACAAGGCGACCCGGCAGCGGATGCCAGACGAGCTGCGCGACCAGTTCCCGAAGGTGCGCGAGGTCGTGGCGGCGCTTGCGATCCCGGTCTACGAGCGGGAGGGCTTCGAGGCCGACGACGTCATCGCCACCCTCGCCGGCCAGGCGGAGGACCGCGGCCTCGAGACGACGATCGTGACCGGCGACCTCGACATGCTCCAGCTCGTCACGGAGCGCACGCGGCTCATGGTGTCGCTGCGCGGCGGCGTCTCGAACACCGTCGTCTACGACCTGGGCCGGATGGATGAGCGGTGGGGGCTGCGGCCCGACCAGATGCTCGACTACAAGGCCCTCAAGGGTGATCCGACCGACAACATCCCGGGCGTCGCCGGGGTGGGCGAGAAGACGGCGGCGAAGCTGGTCGGGACGTTCGGCACCCTGGACGCGCTGTACGAGCGCCTCGACGAGGTCGTGCCCGAGCGGCTCCGTCCGCTCCTGGCCGAGGCCCACGAGCGCGTGCTCGAGAGCCGCGACCTCCAGCGGCTCATCCGCGACGTCCCCGTCGAGCTCGACCTCGAGGCGGCCCGGATCGGCGTCTACGATCGCGACGCGGTCGTGGGCCTCTTCCGCGAGTACGAGTTCCGGAGCCTGATCGACCGGCTGCCGCCGCTCCAGGGCGAGACGGCGAACGAGGCGGCCATGCGCGTGCGCGACGCGGCCGGCGACGTCGCTGCCGCACGGGCACCCGGGACGGCGCCCCGGGTTCGGTCGCCGCGGTCTGACGGCCTGCAGCTTTCGCTCGACTTCGACGCCGTGGGCCCGGCGCCCGCGATCGATGCGGGGCCGGCGACCCCGCTGCCCGGGGGCGACCTGCGGGCGGCCCTCTCGGCCCTCCTCGCCCAGCCCGGACGCGTGGAGCGGGGCGACACAGCGATGGCCGGCGACCTGGGCGCGTGGCTGGCGACGCTGCCCGCCGTCGGCGTGGCCCTCGTCCTCGACGACCCGCGTCCGCGGTCCGGAACGCCGCTCGCGCTCGCGCTCGCCGGCGAGGACGGGCGGGTGGTCGCGTTCGAGGGGGAGGAGGCCGCGACGGCCGCCCGGCGCGCGCTCGAGGCGGCCGGGACGCCCCTCGTCGGCCACGAAGTGAAGCCGGTCCTCGTGGCCCGCTTCGCCGACGACCTCGACGCCGCCCCGACGCCCGTCGCCTTCGACACGCAGGTCGCCGCCTATCTCCTCAACGCCGCGCTGCGCAGCCAGGGGATCGCGGACGTCGTGCACGAGCGGCTCGAGCTGGACCTGCCGCCGGCCGCGGCCGGCCTCGCCCCAGGCGAGCGGGCCGCCCTGGAAGCGCTCGGCGCCCTGGCCGTCCGGGGCCCCCTCGCGACTGCCCTCGAGGAGAGCGGCCTGGGCCGGCTCTTCGCCGAGCTGGAGCTTCCGCTCATCCCGGTCCTGGCCCGCATGGAGGCGACGGGCGTCGCCCTCGACCTCGACGCCCTGGCGTCCCTCGACCGCGAGTTCGCGGCCGAGCTGGCCCGCCTGGAGGCGGAGATCTACGCCGACGTCGGCCACGAGTTCAACCTGGGGAGCCCGAAGCAGCTGGAGCAGGTGCTGTTCCACGAGCTGAACCTGCCCACCGGGAAGCGGACGAAGACCGGCTACTCCACCGACGCCACCGTCCTCGAGGAGCTGCGCCCGGCCCATCCGGCGGTCGGCAAGCTCCTCGACTGGCGGCTCTACGCCAAGCTCCGGAGCACCTACGTCCAGGCGCTTCCGGGGCTCCTCGCCACCGACGGCCGCCTCCACACCACCTTCCACCAGGCGGTGGCCGCCACGGGCCGCCTCTCGTCGTCGGACCCGAACCTGCAGAACATCCCGATCCGGACGGACCTCGGCCGGCGGATCCGGCGGGCGTTCGTGGCCGGGGCGCCCGGCGTCGTCCTCCTCTCCGCAGACTACAGCCAGATCGAGCTGCGGATCCTCGCCCACGTGGCGGGCGACGCCCACCTCAAGCAGGCCTTCGCCGAGGGGAAGGACATCCACCGCGAGAGCGCTGCGCTGGTGCTCCGCAAGGAGCCCGCCGAGGTGACGCCCGACGAGCGCTCGATGGCCAAGATGGTCAACTTCGGGATCGCCTACGGGATGAGCGATTTCGGCCTGGCGAGCCGGGCTGGAATCCCGCGCGAGGAGGCGCGCGCCTTCATCGACCGCTACTTCGCGACCTACTCCGGGATCAGCTACTACATGCTCCACGTCAAGGAGACGGCGCGCGCCCAGGGGTTCGTCACGACGCTGCTGGGGCGCCGCCGGGAGATCCCGGAGCTGCGCTCCACGAACCGCAGCCTGGTCGCGGCGGGCGAGCGGATGGCGATCAACATGCCGATCCAGGGCACGGCCGCCGACATCATGAAGATCGCCATGATCCGCGTCGCCGCCCGCCTCCGGACGGAGGGCTTCCGGGCCCGGCTCCTCCTGCAGGTCCACGACGAGCTGCTCCTCGAGGTCCCGCTCGACGAGGTGGCGCGCCTGGTCCCCGCTGTTCGCGAGACCATGGAGGGCGCGCTGACCCTCGACGTCCCGCTCACGGTCGACGTCAAGATCGGCGACGACTGGGAAGCGATGACCCCCGTGCCGCGGGGCTAGCGGCGTGCCCGAGCTGCCCGAGGTCGAGACCGTCGCCCGCGACCTCCGCGGGCTCATCGTCGGCGCCACGATCAGCGGCGCCGACGGCGACTGGCCGCGGGCGATCGCCTCTCACCCGACGGTCGAGGGGTTCGCCGACGCCGTGGCCGGCCGCCGGGTGGAGGCGGTCGGGCGGCGCGCGAAGCTCGTCGTCGTCCGCCTGTCGGGCGATGCCGCCCTCACCATCCACCTGAAGTTGACGGGCCAGCTCTTCGTGGTGCCCGCGGGCGCGCCCGCGGACCGCCATGTCCACCTCCGCCTCGCGCTCACCGACGGCCGCGAGCTGCGCTTCCGGGACATCCGCAAGTTCGGGCGGATCGGGGCCTGGCCGCTCGACCCGGCCACGGGCGAGCCGCTCGACCCCCGCGTGGGTGCCGGGCTCTTCGCGGCTACCGGCCCGGAGCCCCTCGACGACGCCTTCACCCCGCGCGCGTTCCGGGCGCGGCTCGCTGGTCGCCGCCAGCGCCTGAAGCCGCTCCTCCTGGACCAGGGCTTCGTGGCCGGGGTGGGGAACATCTACGCCGACGAGGCGCTCTGGCGCGCCCGGCTGCACCCGCTGCGCGGCGCGGCGACCCTGCGCCCCCGCGACCAGGCTCGTCTGCACCGCGAGCTGCGGGCGATCCTGGCCGAGGCGGTGGAGCGGCGCGGCTCCTCGATCGACGACTACACCGCGCCGGACGGTGACGGCTCGATGCAGGAGCGGCTCGAGGTCTACCAGCGCGCCGGCCAGCCGTGCCCCCGCTGCGGGCGGCCGATCCGCCGCATCGTGGTCGGCGGTCGCGCCACCCACTTCTGCTCGTGGTGCCAGCGGCTCCCCGCCGCCGACCGGGCGGCGGCCACCGCGATCCTGGCGGCCGCCCGGGCTCCGCGGTCGCGGGGCCGTCGCTGGGTGGATCTGCCCGGCCAGGGGGCGCTGGGCCGCATGCGGGACGAGGCAGCCCGCGCCGAGCCGCCGCGCGCCTCGGAAGCCGACCCGGCCGCGCGCGCCGAGCGCACGCGCCGGGCCGCCGCGGCGCGCCGTGCCCGGGCGCGCGCCGGAGCCGGGGCGTCCTGACCGTGTCCCTCCTCCGCCTCTCGAACGTCACCCGCGAGATCGGGACGTTCGTGATCCTCGACGCCGTCAACTGCGCGATCGCGGTCGGGGAGCGGGTGGGCGTCGTCGGCCCCAACGGGGCCGGCAAGACGACGCTCCTCCGGATCGCCGCCGGCGCGGACGAGCCCGACCGGGGCGAGGTCCAGCGACGGCGCGGGCTCTCCGTGGGCCTCCTGGCCCAGGAAGCCCATTTCGACGAGGCGTTCGCGTCCGCGCCCGACCTTCGCACCGCCGTCCGCAGGGGAGCGGCGGCCGTGGAGGCGATGGAGGCAGGGCTGCGGGCTCTCGAGGAGGCCCACGCGGCCGGCACGCCCGCCTACGCGGACCTCGCGGCGCGCTTCGCAGCGATCGACGGCTGGACGCTCGATCAGCGCGTCGCCGAAGCGCTGTCCGGGCTCGGGTTCACGGCCAACGAGATCGCCCGCTCGCCGGAGGAGCTCTCCGGCGGCCAGCAGACCCGGGCCGCGCTCGCGCGCCTGTTGGTTGCCGACCCCGACCTGCTCCTCCTCGACGAGCCGACGAACCACCTCGACCTCGCCGCGCTCGAGTGGCTGGAGCAGGCCGTCCGCCGGCGGCGCGGTGCCCTGCTGGTCGCCTCGCACGACCGGGCCTTCCTCGACGCCACGGTCACGCGCGTCTGGGAGCTGCGCGACCGCCGCCTCGTCGCGTTCCGCGGCGACTACTCGGCCTACGCCCGCCAGCGCGAGGAGCGGGACGCGCGCCTGCGTCGCGACGCCGAAGCCCGCGAGACCGAGATCGCGAAGGAGCAGGCCCTCGTCCAGACGTACCGCAGCCAGCGCAAGCATGGCAAGATGCACGAGCACGAGGCCCGGCTCGGGCGACTCGACCGGATCGATGTGCCGCGGAAGAGGCCGGAGCTCCGCCTGGACCGCGCCCTGGGGTCGCCGGCGCCACGCTCCGGCGAGGTCGTCCTGCGCATGGAGGACCTGGTCGTGGGCCACCCGGGCGGCCCCGACGTGGCGCGGGCCGTGCGCCTGGAGGCCGGCCGAGGGGAGCGGATCGGGATCGTCGGCCCGAACGGGGCCGGCAAGACGACGCTCCTGCGGGTCATCGCCGGCGAGCTCTCGCCGCGCGACGGCCGCCTCGCCTTCGGGGCGAACGTCCAGATCGCCTACCTCGCCCAGGTGCGCAGCAACCCCGTCGTCGGCGAGACCGTCCTCGAGGCCATCCTCGGCGAGATCCCGATGACGGCGGGCGAGGCCCGCGGCTACCTTGCCCGCTTCCTCTTCCGGGGCGACGACGCCTTCAAGGAGGTGCGCGCCCTGTCGGGTGGCGAGCGGTCCCGGCTGGAGCTGGCGATCCTCGGCATCACGTCGGCCAACCTGCTGCTGCTCGACGAGCCCACGAACCACCTCGACATCCCGGCCCGCGAGGCGCTGGAGGCGTTCATGCGGGAGACGCCGGCCACCCTGCTGGTCGTCAGCCATGACCGGCGACTCCTGGAGAAGACCTGCGACCGGCTGTGGGTCGTCGATGGCGGGCGCGTGGTGCCCTTCGACGGCGGCTACCGCGCCTGGCGCGCCGCGGTCGGCGAGGGCTGGCGCATCGAGGAGGCCTACGCCCGCGAGGAGGCGCGGTTCCACGGGCGACCGCAGACCGTGGTCCGCGGCGTCGCGGCCCGCGGGCGCGACCGTGCGGAGGCGACTGCCGTCCCCGCCGCTGCGCTGGCCCCTCCGCCCGCCGCCGGGCAGGCCCGCGCCGTGTCCCGGCAGCCGAAGCTCTCCAAGGACGCCTACCGCCGCCAGAAGTCCGTCATCGACGAGGACCTGACGCGCCTGGGCCTGCGCAAGAGCCACCTGGAGCTGGCCCTGTTCGACCCGTCGATCGCCGCCAACTTCGTCGAGCTGCGACGCGTGACGAGCGAGCTCGCCGACGTCGAGCAGGCCCTCGGGGCGGCCGAGGAGGCCTGGCTGCTGGTCGAGGAGCGGGCGCCGTGAGCCGCGGAGGGACGCGCGGCGTGGGGCGCGCCGGATCGCCGCCGCGGGCGCTGCGGATCGGGCTGACGGGCCCGATCGGCTGCGGCAAGTCGACCGTCGCCGGCTGGCTCGCATCCCGGGGTGCCATCGCGGTCGACGCCGACGAGGTCGCTCGCGCGGTGACGGAGCCCGGGACGCCCGCCCACGCGGCCGTCCTGGATCGCTTCGGCGATGCCGTCCGCGGCGCCGACGGCGCGCTCGACCGGGCGGCCCTGGCGCGCCTCGTCTTCGCCGACGCGGCGGCGCTCGCGGATCTCGAGGCCATCGTCCACCCGCACGTCCGGCCGCGGATCCTCGCCGCGCTCGAGGCCGCCGACCGGGCCGAGGCGCCGGCCGTGGTCATCGAGGCGATCAAGCTGGTCGAGGGCGGTCTCGCGGCGCTCTGCGACGAGGTCTGGCTCGTGACCTGCGATCCGGCGGTGCAGCGGGCGCGGCTGGCCGGCCGCGGAATGGCGCGGGCGGACGCGGAGCAGCGCATCGCGGCCCAGGGCGACCTCGCCGGGCGGCTCCGGCCGCTCCCGAGCGTCGTGGTCGTCGACGCTTCGGGCGATCGGGGCCCGACGGAGGATCTGGTCGCCGCGGCGTACGCGGCCGGGCTCGCCCGCCGCGGCCGGCGCTCCTAGGGAGACGGGCTCGGGCTTGGGGCCGGCGAGGCGCTCGGACTCGGCGCGGGGAAGGGGCTGGGTGCGACGGCCCTGCCCGGCCCGTACCACTCCGGCAGCGGCAGGCCGTAGCGGGCGACGATCTTGGTCGTCGTAGTGCCGAGCGTCGAGGTGTCCACCTGGCGGAGGTCCTGTTCAGGCCGCAGGGCGAAGCTGAAGGCCGCCGCGCCGCTCGCCTGGAGATGCGAGATCTCCTCCGCGACCGGGATCGAGGCCTTGAGGACGTACGCGGTCGGAGTCCTGGCCAGGATCAGCATGTCCTGGTAGACGATCTTTGTCGACTTGTCGGAGAAGTATCTGCCTACAGCCGCGACGTCCTCGGGAAGGAGGATCGTCGCGGTCACGAAGACGTCGACCGACGCGCCGGGCTGCAGCAGACCGCCGACCCCGCGGTCGTCGGGCACGGTGATCGAGATGGCGCGCCAGGCCGGGGAGTCCGGGCTGACCGTCTCCGTCGGCCCCAGGATCGCGAACGGCAACCCCTGTGTCTGGCCGGCGAGCATGTTCGCGTAGACCGGCTGGCCCTTGAGGATGGTCGTCCCGGTCATCAGCCCGACGAGCTTCGACGGCTCCGTGAACACGCCCTGGGCGGTCGTGTCGTTCATCGGCAGCTGGCGGACCTCGAGATCCTCGGCGTCGATCACTTTGCGGCTGGGGATCTCCCGGGCAGCCACCACGACCGCGGAGGTCTGGAGGCCGGCCTGACCCGCCTGCTGCTGCGCCTGGCTGATGACGAGATACGCCCCGCCGCCGGCGACCAGGGCCAGCACCAGCCCGATAGCGACGATGAACTTCCCTCGCCGCGACGAGTCGTGATACTCGATTTCCATCCTGGGCGGAGCCTCCAACGGTGCGGTCCGGCTTCCGGGGACGTCGCGACGGCCACCGCGACTGACGGCATCGTCGCGGGCGGCGGCCGGCGGCTCCATCCGCCCGAAGTACCGGCGCGATCATCCGATCGGACGTGCGACGCCGGTCGGCCCCGGCGGGGGTGGTGGGCGCGGGCTACGGCCGCCGTCCGGGTTCAGGGCAGGACGAGGTGGACCGGGTTGCCGCGGACGGAGACCTGCCAGGTCGTAGTGTCCGACGTCGTGCTGTCGTACGTGAAGCGGATCTTCCACCAGCCCCCGAGGACTCCCGCCGGCTCGCCCGGCGGGAGTGGAGCCGTGTAGGTTTTCGGAAGCGGAACGGTCAAGGTGAGCCAGGAGTTGTTGTACTGGGGCGTCCCGCTGATCGTGGTCTTCAGGCTGGACACGTTGGTCCCGGACTTCGAGCCGGCGGCGTTGGAGTCGGCGGTGTAGCTGAACTTCACGGGAGTGTAGCCCGTGGCGGTCGGCTGCAGGATCTCGATGCTCGAGTTGCCCGCCGCGTCACCGGGATCGAAGAGCTGGATGACCATCGTCTTGCCGGCGTGGACGGCCTCGATCCGTCCGAGGTAGAAGAGGGTCGTCCCGCTGGTCACGTTGGCATAGATGACCATCTTGCCGAGGCCGTAGACGTGTGGCCCGTACGCCGGATTCGTGGCGACCGCACGGAGGCCCCACATGTTCTCGGAGCTCGTGCCCTTCTGGTCGTTGAGGTTGAGCTGGTCGGTTGTCGTCACCTGCAGCCGGTAGGTGCCCGGCGACACCACCGTGGCGAGCGTCCACCACGCATTGTGATAGGTGTCGGCGGTGCAGTCCGGCAGGGCGGCAAGGCCGCTGTACGGCATCGACCAGCTCGCGTTCGTGTCGCGATAGGCGGCGCTCTTGTCGACCTGACGCTTGCTGGCGAACAGGTTGCCCGACGACGCGACCTGGACGTCGTCCGAGTAGTCGAGCGGCGTCTCGGCGGGGTCGGACCACAGGATGTAGTAGGTCGACACCGCCGGCCAGGTTGCCTGGTTCCACGGGATCCAGTGGTCGCCTGTGCCTTTGTTGGCGTCCACGGCGCAGAACGTCGGGTCGTAGAGGTCGATCGTCGTGGCGCCGGCACCGACCGGGACCTCGATCGCGTACTGGTAGCCCCGGGAGTCGTACTGGTTGTTGAGCGTCGGGTTCGGGTTGTAGTAGGTGTCGTAGGCATCGCCGTACGTTCGGTCCGCGCCCTGGCTCATGGCCGCTGCCCAGAATTTCCCCGAGTTGTCGCCGTAGGCGCTGAGCGGGCTGCCCATCGGCACCGGCAGGGTGTACTCGGCGGTCGCCGTTCGGGTGATCCGCACCGTCTTGAGGCCGAGGATCCCCAGGAAGTACGTGTCATACGAGCGGGAGATCGTCACGTCGAGGCGGCGGTTCGACTCGAGATTGGGCGCCGGCGTCACGGTTGCGCCACTGGCGGCCGAGAAGCCGTTCCGCTGGGCCTCGGCGGTTGCCTTCGTGGAGGCCGTGGTGAAGTCGCCAGGCATGGAAGGGACGCCAGCCAGGGCCGCGGCCTCGGCGGCCTGCTGGACGTGGAGCGAGTTGTTCCAGATGTTCCCGATGTCGACCACGAGGGCGACGATCGCGAACAGGGCGCCCAGGGCGAAGACGAAGATGACCAGCACCTGGCCGCGGGCCCGGAGACGAGGCCGCCGGTCGCCGCCCGGCGGGGGCTCGACGATTGCTGCGGGGAGGGAGCGGCGCCCGGTCACGGCACGGGTTCCAGCTTCATGACCGTCTTGTCGGTCATCCGGAGCGTCGTGTACGGGGGGTTCCCGTTGCCGAAGAGACCGAGGAGGGTGCCCAGGGGGGTCTGCGGGCGGAAGTCGTAGACGACGCGCACCCCGATCGAGTCGCCGTTCAGGCCGGGCACGCGGCTGGTCGCTGGCCAGCCCGCGGTGCCGACGAGGTTGCCGGCGCGGTCATATTTGTCGATCTTGCCCGCGACCGGCTGGCCCGCCGTGTCCGCCTGGAAGATCTCGATCGAGGTGATGTTCTCGATAAGGATCGGGTCCGTCAGGCCGCGCTGGACGGCCGCCAGGATCGCCGGATCGACGGCCGACGGCTGCGACCCGCCGTTTCCCAGGCTCGCCCCCACGCGCGCGCCCTCGCGCACGGCGTAGGCCATCGCGTTGCGGTGGTCGAAGACGATGCCGAACTCAAGCATCCCCATGAGGAGGATGAGGAAGACCGGCAGGATGAGCGCGAACTCGACGATCGCCTGGCCCCGGTCGCCGGCGCGCCGGGTTCGACCGGTCACTGCTTGGGCTCCATGCGCAGCGTCGCCCCGTCGGCCAGGTCCCAGCTGCGACCGAAGGCCACAGGTGTCCTGCCGACATACTGGTAGCCGATCCGCACGCCGATCACGTCGAGCCCCTCGACGAGCGCGTCATGACGCTCGATCTGCGGATAGCCTTCCGCGGCGACGAGGGTGTAGGGCTGGGTGCCCGTGCCCGGGCAGTCGAGGGTGCCTTGTCGCAGGTAGCGGTTCACGGCGCCCGGCACCACGTCGCCCGCGGCGTCCGACCGGAAGATCTCGACGAACTCCACGGCGCGATGGTCGACCGGGAGGGTGAGCGCCTGTTCGACGGCCGCCAGGATGGAGCAGTCGGCCCCGTCGACGCCGCCGGCTTGGGCGGCCGCGCTCACGCCCTGGCGGGCGGCGAACTGCACTGTGAGCAGGCTGTTGTAGAGGAACCCGAACTCGATGACGCCCATGAGGAGCGCCAGGAAGATGGGAATCACGAGGGCGAACTCGACCAGGGCCTGGCCGCGGGCGCGGTCGGGAGCGGGGATGGGTCGGCGAAGAGCGGCGATCCGCATCGGGTCGAGTCGGTTCCT
The DNA here is from genome assembly GCA_963762445.1 of uncultured Chloroflexia bacterium. Taxonomy (GTDB): domain Bacteria; phylum Chloroflexota; class Limnocylindria; order Limnocylindrales; family CSP1-4; genus CTSoil-043. Next base: position 128,267 of record CAVXLA010000004.1, on the reverse strand, counting down.
CGTGCGCGGCATGGCGGACCCGTGATCCTGGGACCGGACGAGCATCGCCCCGCCGCCGGTGCGACTCCATGGCACCTTCGTCCTGCCCGCACCAGCCAAGTGGTCACCCGGCCGGGGCGCGCCGTTCCCCGCCCCCGGGAAGCCGGGCCGGCAATAGAACGTCCGTGCTGTTCCTGCCGGCTCGTCTGCTAGACTTGGACCATGCCCGACTTCGAGCTCGTCGCCCCGTTCCAGCCCACCGGCGACCAGCCGGAGGCGATCGAGCGGCTGGCGGACGGCCTGGCCCGCGGCCTGCGCCACCAGGTGCTCCTGGGCGCGACGGGGACCGGCAAGACCTTCACCCTCGCCCGGGTGATCGAGAAAGCGAACCGGCCGACCCTTGTCCTCGCCCACAACAAGACCCTGGCCGCCCAGCTCTACGCGGAGTTCCGCGACTTCTTCCCGAACAACGCCGTCGAGTACTTCGTCAGCTACTTCGACTACTACCAGCCGGAGGCCTACCTGCCCCGGTCGGACACCTACATCGAGAAGGACTCCAGCCGCAACGAGGAGATCGACAAGCTCCGCCACGCGGCCACGAAGGCGCTCTTCGAGCGGCGCGACGTGATCATCGTGGCCTCGGTGAGCTGCATCTACGGCCTGGGCGCGCCGGTCGACTACGGCGCCACCGTGCTCCGCCTCAAGCGCGGCGGGGCCTACCGGCGGGATACCGTCCTGCGCCACCTTGTCGACCTCCAGTACCAGCGCAACGACCAGGCCCTGCAGCGGTCGCGGTTCCGCGTCCGCGGCGACACCCTGGAGCTGGTCCCGTCGTCCGAGGACCGCCTCGTCCGGGTCGAGTTCTTCGGCGACGAGGTGGAGCGGATCACCGAGCTGGACTCGCTCACCGGCGAGCTGCTCGCCGAGCGGGCGGAGGTGAACGTCTTCCCGGCGAGCCACTTCGTGACGCCGGCCGACAAGCTGCGGGCGGCCGTGGAGACGATCGGCGCCGAGATGGACGAGCGTGTCGCCTGGCTGGAGGAGCAGGGGCGGGCCCTGGAGGCGGCGCGCCTTCGCCAGCGCACCACCTTCGACCTGGAGATGATCCGCGAGCTGGGCTTCTGCTCCGGCATCGAGAACTACTCGCGCCACCTCTCGGGGCGGGAGCCCGGGTCACGCCCGTGGACGCTCCTCGACTACTTCCCGCCGGACTGGCTGCTGGTGGTCGACGAGTCGCACATGACGATCCCCCAGGTCGTCGGCATGTACAAGAACGACCGGACCCGCAAGGAGATCCTCGTGGACTTCGGGTTCCGCCTCCCCTCGGCGCTCGACAACCGGCCCCTGACGTTCGAGGAGTTCGAGGCGACCGTCAACCAGGCGGTCTACATGAGCGCGACGCCGGGCCCCTACGAGCTGGAGCGAACCCAGAGGATCGCCGAGCAGCTGATCCGCCCGACCGGGATCGTGGACCCCCGGATCACCGTCCGTCCCACCGAGGGCCAGATCGACGACCTCCTGGAGCGCGTCCGCGAGCGGGCTGATCGCGGCGAGCGGGTCCTGGTCACGACGCTGACGAAGCGGATGGCGGAGGACCTGACCGACTACCTGCGCGAGCTCGGCGTGAAGGTCCAGTACCTCCACAGCGAGGTCGACACGCTCGAGCGGGTCCAGATCCTGCGCGACCTCCGCCTCGGCGTCTTCGACGTCCTCGTCGGCATCAACCTCCTCCGGGAGGGGATCGACCTCCCCGAGGTCACCCTCGTGGCGATCCTCGACGCCGACAAGGAGGGCTTCCTGCGCAGCGCCTGGTCGCTGATCCAGATGATCGGGCGGGCGGCCCGCAACATCGGCGGCGAGGTCGTGATGTACGCCGACGTCATGACCGAGTCGATGCGGGCGGCGATCGGCGAGACGGATCGCCGGCGCGGGATCCAGGAGCGCCACAACGCGGAGAAGGGGATCACCCCGCTCACGATCGTCAAGGAGATCCACGACATCAACGACCGCCTGCGGGTTGCGGCGGAGGTGGGCGCGCCGTACGGCAGTGGCGCTGGCGGCGGCGGTCGCGACCTCGCCGGGGCCTCGAAGGTCCAGGTGGAGCAGCTCGTGGCGCGCCTGGAGGCCGAGATGCGGGCGGCGGCCCGGGAGCTCGAGTTCGAGCGGGCGGCCGCGATGCGCGACGAGATCCAGCAGATCCGGCTCCGCGTGCTCTCGGAGGACGTGTCCGTGATCGTGGGGCGGGCGGCGGAAGCGGCCGGGCGGGGAGGCGCGCCAGCGGCCACCCGGGGCCGACGCCCGGGGGTCCGCGAGCGCGACGCGGCGACGGTGGTCGAGGTCACCGAGGTGACCGTCGTCCCGGCCGGCGAGGAGCCGGCGGTCGGCGAGGGGACGGCGGCCGACTGGCTGCCGGGCCTCCGCGACGAGCACGACGACGACGACGACGGCTGGCAGGCCCGCTGGCTCGACCGGCCGACGTGGGACCGGACGGTGACCCCCAACGTGCGGCGGCGAACGGGACGGCGGTCGCCGCGCCGCGGCTGAACCTCCCCGGGCGAGCATGGTCCCATCGAGGGAGGGACGGCAGTACCGCCCGGTCGCGATACTGCCCTGGTGCGCCATCCCGCGGCCGGCGGGCACAGCCGGCCGGGAGCGCGTCGCAGGAAGGAATCATCGGGATGCGGTTCTCGCGCCTCGGCCGGCTCGCCGCCGGCCTCCTCCTCGCCACGGTCGTGGCCGCGTGCGGAGGCAGCTCGGGTCCGGGCAACGACCCGGCCGGCACGGTGAAGGCTCTCGCCGCCGCCATCAACGCGGGCCAGCTCGAGAAGGTCCCCGACTTCGCCTGCGCCGCGCAGAAGGAGCAGGTGAAGCAGCAGTTCGACTTCTCCGGCCTCGCGGGCGAGGCCCTGGGCGGTATGGACGTCGGCGACATCGGCGACGCCATCAAGATCAACATCGCGAACCTCAAGGTCACCGAGAAGAGCCGCGAAGGCGACACCGCCACGGTGACCATGGCGGGCACGATGAAGATGACGTTCGACAAGGACAAGCTGAAGGCGCTCGTCAAGAAGGCGGCCGAGGCTTCCGGCATGCCGTTCGACGATGCCCAGATCGAGGCGGCCCTGGCGATGATGTCCGGCCTCGGGGGCGAGCAGGAGCTGAACGACGACCTGACCCTCAAGAACGAGGGCGGCACGTGGCTCATCTGCGACTAGCGTCCCCTCGGCGCTGAGCTCCAGGCGACCCCGGCGGGTTCCCCGCCGGGGTCGCCCGATTCCGGGGGGCACGGCCCGGGCAGGGCCGCGGCGCCGGTGGCACCGGGGCAGCACCGTCTAGAACGCCTGTACGAAATGGTGTCGCCGTCGTAGACTAGGGACGTGCCCTCCGACCAGCTGATCGTGCGCGGCGCGCGCGAGCACAACCTCAAGAACGTCACGGTCGCCATCCCGCGCGACCGCTTCGTCGTGATCACCGGGCTGTCCGGCTCGGGGAAGAGCAGCCTGGCCTTCGACACGATCTACGCCGAGGGGCAGCGGCGCTACGTCGAGAGCCTCTCGGCCTACGCTCGCCAGTTCCTGGGCCAGATGGAGAAGCCCGACGTCGACCAGATCGACGGGCTCTCGCCGGCCATCTCCATCGACCAGAAGGGTGCCAGCCGCAACCCGCGATCGACCGTCGGGACGGTCACCGAGATCTACGACCACCTGCGGCTCCTCTTCGCCCGCATCGGCCACCCCCATTGCCCGGCCTGCGGCCGGGAGATCGAGCGCCAGACCGTCCAGCAGATCGTCGACCAGGTCTTCCGCCTGCCGGAGGAGACGCGGCTCCTCGTCCTGGGCCCCCTCGTGAAGGACCGCAAGACCGAGGGCGACCGGATCTTCGAGGCGGCGCGCAAGCAGGGCTTCGTCCGCGTCCGCGTCGACGGCGTGCAGATGGACCTGGCCGAGACGACGAGCCTCGACAAGTACAAGCGCCACACGATCGAGGTCGTGGTCGACCGTTTCGTCGTCCGGGCGCCCGAGCGCGAGGGCGAGCCGCCGCCCGACGCCGCCCGGCTTGCGGATTCCATCGAGACGGCCCTCCGTCTCGGCGAGGGCGTGGTCGTGGTTGCGCCCGCGCCGCGGGACGGCGAGGCGCCCTCGTTCGAGGAGCGCCGCTACAGCGAGCGCTACAGCTGCCCCTACGACGGGACGACGATCGATGAGCTGGAGCCGCGGAGCTTCTCCTTCAACTCGCCCCACGGGGCCTGCCCGACGTGCACGGGGATCGGGACGCAGCTCGTCATCGATCCCGACCTGGTGATCCCGGACCGCTCGAAGAGCGTCGCCGGCGGCGCCCTGGTCCCGTGGGCCAGGATGCCGACGGAGGCCTCCTGGCGGATGAAGATCCTCGAGGCGATCTTCGCCGACCACGGCTGGGAGATCCGGGCTCCCGTCCGCGACCTCCCCGCCGAGGCCGTGGACCACCTCCTCCATTCGGCCAAGGAGGAGAAGGTCCTCGTCCGCTACCGCCACGAGCGCGGCGAGAACACCTACTGGGCGACCTTCGAGGGGCTCGTCACCAACCTCGAGCGTCGCTTCCGCGAGACGGAATCGGAGTACATCAAGAGCGAGATCGAGAAGTACATGGTCGCCCGGCCCTGCCCGGCCTGCGACGGCCGCCGGCTGCGGCCGGAGGCGCTCGCGGTCACCGTGGACGGCCGCAGCATCCACGACGTCTCGACGATGAGCGTGACCGACGCCCTCGCCTGGGTGGACGCGCTGCCGGGCGTCCTCACGGAGCGGGAACGGGCGATCGCCCGGATGGTCCTCAAGGAGATCGTCGCCCGCCTGGGGTTCCTCGCCGACGTCGGCCTCGACTACCTCACGATCGACCGGACCAGCTCCACGCTATCCGGCGGCGAGGCCCAGCGGATCCGCCTCGCGACGCAGATCGGGAGCTCCCTCGTCGGCGTCCTCTACATCCTCGACGAGCCCTCGATCGGCCTGCACCAGCGGGACAACGCCAAGCTCATCGCGACGCTCACGCGCCTGCGCGACCTCGGCAACACGCTCCTCGTGGTGGAGCACGACGAGGAGACGATCCGGACGGCCGACTGGGTCGTCGACATCGGCCCCGGGGCCGGCGAGCACGGCGGCGAGATCATCGCCTCGGGACCGCTCGAGGCCGTCCTGGCCGCGCCGCGCTCCATCACGGGCGCCTTCCTGCGTGGCGAGCGGGAGGTGCCGATCCCGGCCCGGCGGCGGGCCGGGAACGGGCACGCGATCACCGTCCGCGGCGCCCGCGAGCACAACCTGCGGGGGATCGACGTGGCCTTCCCGCTCGGGCGGTTCGTGGCCGTCACGGGTGTCTCGGGCTCCGGCAAGAGCACCCTCGTCACGGAGATCCTCTACCGGGCCCTCGCCCGCGAGCTCAGCGGCGCCCGCGAGACGCCGGGTGCCCACGACGCGCTCGAGGGCGCCCACCACGTGGACAAGATCATCGAGATCGACCAGAGCCCGATCGGCAGGACGCCGCGCTCCAACCCGGCCACCTACACGGGCCTCTTCGGCACGATCCGGGAGCTGTTCGCCGGGGTCCCCGAGGCGCGCGTCCGCGGCTACGGCCCGGGGCGCTTCAGTTTCAACGTGAAGGGCGGCCGCTGCGAGAACTGCAAGGGCGACGGGATCCTCAAGATCGAGATGCAGTTCCTCCCCGACGTCTACGTCCCGTGCGAGGTCTGCAAGGGCAAGCGCTACAACCGCGAGGCGCTCGAGATCCACTTCCGCGGTCACTCGATCGCCGACATCCTCGACATGACGATCGACGAGGCGCTCGACGTGTTCGGCGCGGTCCCGAAGGTGGCCTCGAAGCTGCGGACGATGGTTGATGTGGGCCTCGGCTACGTCCACCTCGGCCAGCCGGCGACGACGCTGTCGGGCGGCGAGGCGCAGCGGGTGAAGCTCTCGACCGAGCTCTCGCGGCGGGCCACCGGCAAGACCCTCTACGTCCTGGACGAGCCGACCACCGGCCTCCATTTCGCCGACGTGGAGAAGCTGCTCCAGGTCCTCCACCGCCTCGTCGACGCCGGCAACACGGTCGTCGTCATCGAGCACAACCTCGATGTCATCAAGACCGCCGACTGGATCGTGGACCTCGGGCCCGAGGGAGGGATCCGGGGCGGCGCGATCGTCGCGGAGGGGACGCCGGAGGAGATCGCGACCGTCGCGGGCTCGGCGACCGGGGAGTACCTGGCCCGCGTCCTCCGCGGCGAGCCCCTGGTGCCGCTCTCGGACGTGACGTTCGCCGAGGAGCTTGGGCGCGAGGTCGCCCGGACCGCCGCCAGCACCGGCGAGACGGTCGCGGCGGTCGTCGCCGCGCCGGCACCGAAGCGGGCCGCCGCCACCGCGACGCGCGGGGCCTGACCCGGGCACGCGCGTCGCGCCCGGCGCGGGCCGGCGGCCGGCGACGGACTATCCTTCGGCTGCCTTCCGCCGGCGATGACGCCGGCGCCGCTCCGGGTGGTGTGATGTCGCGGCGACTGCGCTGGCTCACGATCATCGTCCCCGCCCTCGCCGTGGGGGCGATCGAGCTCCTCAGCGACAGCCTGCTCGACGTCGCCTTCCCACTCCCCCTTGACACCGTCCTCATCGTCGCCTTCGTGCTTGCCCTGTCCGCCGCATATTCGTGGCTGACGGTGGGGCGGATCGATGCGCTGGCAGCCGAGCTGGCCGCCCGGAACCGGGCCCTCGAGACGCGGAACACCAGCGCCCGCGCCCTCCATCGCGTGAGCGTCGCCATCACCGCGCTCGCCGAGCTCGACGGGATCCTCGAGGCGGTGGTCGGCAGCGCCCGGGAGCTGCTGGGCGCCGACGTCGCCGTGCTCCTGCTCGCGGGTGCGGACGGCCGCCTGGGCCTGCGGGCGGCGAGCGGACCCGCGGACGCGATCCGGCCGGGGGGTCGCGACGACGACGACGACATGCTCCGGTTCGTCGAGCCGGCCTGGGTCGTGGGCCGCCTCGCTGCGCCGCTCCAGCGCGGCGGCGGGACGATCGGGCTCCTCGCGATTGGCAGCCGCGTCCCGCGGGCCTTCGGCGTCGACGACGTGGAGGCCCTGGCCACGCTCGCCAACCAGGCGGCGATCGCGATCGAGAACGCCCACCTCCAGGGACGCCTGCGGGAGCTCGCCGTGATCGCCGAGCGCGAGCGGATCGCCCGCGAGATGCACGACGGCCTCGCCCAGGTGCTGGGCTACGTGAACACCAAGTCGCAGGCCGTGGACGCGTACCTTGCCAGTGGCCGGGTCGACGAGGCCCGGGCCCAGCTCGCCGAGCTGGCCGGCGCCGCGCGGTCGGTCTACGTCGACGTGCGCGAGGCGATCCTCGGGCTGCGGAGCCCGATCGAGCCCGGCGCCGGGCTCGTCGGGGCGGTGGAGGAGTACGCCCGCCGCTTCGCCGATGCCTCGAAGCTCGCGGTCGTCGTCGAGGCGACGCCTGAGGCCCGGGCCGCAGCGCTCTCGCCCGAGGCGGAGGCCCAGGTCTTCCGCATCGTCCAGGAGTGCCTCACCAACATCCGCAAGCACGCCGATGCTCATCGGGCCGTTCTCGCGCTCGACGTGGACGGCAGCACGCTCGTCATCCGGGTCCTCGACGACGGGCGGGGATTCCTGCCGTCGGCACCTCCCGCGGCGGGCTGGCCGCACTACGGGCTCGAGGCGATGCGCGAGCGGGCGGCGTCGATCGGCGGGACCATCGAGTGGTCATCGGCGGCCGGCGAGGGGGCCGCCGTGCGGCTGGCCGTGCCCGTGGCGCCGGCTCCGGCGCCTGGCGTGGCGGCGGGGGACGCGCCCGCCGACGCTTCCGTCGCCGCTCCGGCCGGGCAGGGGGCACCGGCATGAGGATCGTCCTCGCCGACGATCACCCGCTCTTCCGGGACGGCGTCGCGTCGCTGCTGGTCGCGTGGGGCCACGAGGTGGTCGGCATGGCCGGCGACGGCACCGAGGCCGTCGCGCTCGTCGAACGGCTCCGGCCGGATCTCGTCCTCATGGATGTCGCCATGCCCGGCCTGACCGGCCTCGAGGCGACGCGCCGCCTCGCCGCCAGCCGGCCGGAGACATCGATCGTCATGCTCACCGCGAGCGAGGACGAGGACGATCTGTTCGCTGCCGTGAAGAGCGGCGCCCGCGGCTACCTCCTCAAGAACCTGGAGGCGGGCCAGCTGCGGGCGATGATCGACGCCGCGGAGCGCGGCGAGGCCGCCATCTCGCCGGCCACGGCCGCCCGGATCATCGCCGAGTTCGCGCGACCGGCCCCCAACGTGACGCCGGACCGGCTCACCGAGCGGGAGGTCGCGGTCCTCGGCCTCGTGGTGGCCGGGCAGCGCAACAAGGAGATCGCCGCCCGGCTCGGCATCTCGGAGAACACGGTGAAGTTCCACCTCCGCAACATCCTGGAGAAGCTGCACGCGGAGAGCCGCACCGAGGTCGCCGCGCGGGCCGTGCGCGAGGGGCTGGTCCCGCCCGCCTGATCGCCGAGGGCCGTTCGGCCCCCGTTCGACCTACCCGGTCGAGCAGGGCAGGAACCACCCCGTCGAGGGTGTCGCCGCGGGTCCGGGGCCCCGATGCTGTCCAGGGACGCGCCCGTAAGGAGACGCTCGATGGGCTATCGCATCGACATCGACCATGACAACTGCCTCAACTGCGCCGTCTGCATGGACGTCTGCCCGGTGGAGGCGCTCGACATGACCCGGCCGGCAGGACCGGGGATCGAGACCGCCGGCCGGGGCACGCCCCTGCCCTGGATGATGGAACGCCCCGTCCAGGTCGGCGAATGCATCGGCTGCGGGATCTGCATCCGCGAGTGCCCGACAGTCGTCATGAGCCTCGCCACCACGGCCGGGCCGACGCCGCTGGCGGCGCGCCAGGGCCCCATCCACCGTCCGCCTGCGGACGAAGGCGGCTGGGTGCCCCTGTCGGCCGTCACTCGCGAGGCCCTCAAGCCCGACCATCCGTCTCCGTGGGGGAAGCTCTTCGCCTGGCGGACGGCCGAGCGCCCGAAGCCGTGGCAGGTCTGGCGCACGATGGTCGAGGATGCCCCGTCCTCGCCGCTGGCCCCCTGCCAGGTGGCCTGCCCGGCCGGCACCGACGCCGGGCGCTACGTCGGCCTCGTCGCCGAGGGCCGCTACGACGACGCCTATGCGGTCGCCGCCGAGGTGAACCCGTTCCCCTCGGTCTGCGGCTGGATCTGCACGGCGCCCTGCGAGGCCGCATGCCGGCGCGGCGTCCTCGACGAGCCGATCTCGATCCGGACCATCAAGCGGTTCGCCGCCGAGCATGGCCACCTGCCGCCGATCGACCCGCCGAAGAAGCGCCGGACGGAGCGCGTCGCGATCGTCGGCGGCGGCCCGGCCGGGATGTCGGCCGCCTACTACCTCGCCCGCCTCGGCTACCCGGTGACGGTCCTCGAGGCGATGCCCATCCCCGGCGGCATGATGGCGATCGGGATCCCCGAGTACCGGCTGCCCCGCGAGGTCCTCCAGGAAGAGATCCGGCGCATCGTCGGCCTCGGGGTCGAGCTCCGGCTCGACACCGCGATGGGCCGCGACTTCACGCTGGGCGACTTGGAGCGCGAGGGCTTCCAGGCCGTCTTCCTCGCCACCGGCGCCTCCAAGAGTCGCCGCCTGGGCGTGTCGGGCGACGGGCTGCCGGGTGTCGTCCCGGCGACTGTCTTCCTCAAGCAGGTCAACCTCGGCGAGCATCCGCGCCTCACCGGGTCCGTCGTCGTCGTCGGCGGCGGGAGCACGGCTATCGACGCCGCGCGCTCGGCCCTCCGCAGCGGCGCCTCCTCGGTCACGATCGCCTACCGCCGCGGCCGGCCCGACATGCCGGCCCAGGCGGAGGAGATCGAGGCGGCCGAGCGCGAGGGGATCACGATCCGGCCGGCGCTCGCCCCGGTCGAGGTCGTCGGGCGCGATGGGGCCGTCGTGGCGGTGCGCTGCGCCGAGCAGCGTCCGACCGGCGAGGTCGAGCACGGCCGGGCCGTCTGGTCACCGGTGCCCGACTCGATGGTGGAGCTGCCGGCCGCCACGATCCTGGTGGCGGTGGGCGAGGAGCCCGATCCGTCGATCCTCCCCGAGGGCGCGGGCATCGAGGTGAGCGGCTGGGCCGGCATCGTCGCCGATCCGCGCACGCTCGCGACCGGCCGCGCCGGGATCTTCGCCGGCGGCGACGTCGTGTCGGGTCCCAAGACGATCATCGACGCGGTGGCCTCGGGTCGCCGGGCAGCGGCGTCGGTCCACGAGTTCCTCGCGGGCGTCCGCGACGGCGAGGCGGAGATCATGCGGACGGTCCGCTACACGACCCCGCCGGAGCCCTCCCTCTCGCTGGACATCGCGCTGCGGCCCCGGGTGCACCCGCCGCTCCCGGTCTTCCAGCCCGGATCGTTCCGGGCCACCCAGCAGGGCTTCGACGAGGCCGCGGCCCGCGGCGAGGCGTCCCGCTGCTTCCGCTGCGACGCGGTCTACGGCTGCTCGACCGTGGCGGTGCGGGCCGGGCGCGGACCCGCCGACCGCCCCAGCCTCGACGTGATCGCCCGGCCACCGATCGGCCAGCCCGGGGCGCCCGGGCCCATCGCACTCGGAGGAGACCAGGCATGACACCGGACCAGGTATCGGGTTTCTTCGACGCGGGGGAGTCCTTCGTCGAGGGGACCATCGGCGCCGCGCTCGTGGTGCTGTGGCTGGTGGCCCTCGGCCTCCACCTCGCCCGCCCCTACATGGCGGCCACGACCGGCAAGTTCACCCTGCGCCTGGGCGCCGACCTGTGGTGGATCATCTACGTCGCCCTGCGCGACATCTTCCTCCTGCAGGCCTTCCTGGGCAGCTTCATCTTCTTCTACCCGGACGTCGTGGCCGGGCAGGCCCTTCCGATCACGGGCGGGCTGGCGGCGGTCTGCGCCTTCGCGGCGCTGCTGATCAAGCTCACCACCAGGGGCGACGCCGACCTCCGCTGGTTCCGGGTCCAGGTGCTTCTGATCGCCCTCGGCGCGGTCCTCTACATCGGGCCCTACTTCTTCGGCGTCCAGGCGACGCTCCTGACGGGCCAGCACGTGGAGCCGCTCGCGAAGGCCCTCGTGAGCTCGCTCAACCCGGACGTGGCCCTCCCGCTCTGCTACCTCTCCGCGGCGCTCGCCGGGATCCTCGGCCTGGTCGCCGTCGGCTACAACCTCCGGCTCACCAGCGTGCGCCGGCCCAAGCCCGGAAGCGAGGAGTAACCGATGACCGCCGACGATCTCGCGGCCGGACTGACGAACGGGGCCTCCGCCTGGCTCGTCCTGTCCCTCGCGGCCGTCCTGCCGATCCTGTGGGCGTTCGCCATGGCGATGCACTTCGGTCGGCCGTACATCCTGCGGTTCCTGCGGACCCTGACCCTTCGCTTCGGCGGCGACGTCTGGTGGCTGTCGTACGTCCTGATGCGCGACGCCCTCCTCTTCGTGACCCTCGGGCTGAGCATGATCTTCTTCATGCCCAACCTCTACCTCAAGGGCGACGGCCTCCCGATCACGGCGCCCCTCGCCGCGGTGGTCCTCTTCTGGGCCCTGGCGGTGAAGCTCGTCCGCGACGCGGACGACGATCCGGCCGCCTTCCGCCTCGTAAGCGTCCTGCTGGTCGTGGCCTCCGTGCTCTACATCGTTCCCCAGGTCTACGGGATGGAGGCGGCCGACCAGGCGTCCCTCGGCGACCTGCCCAAGATGCTCATCAGCGTCGAGAACCTCGACGTGGCGCGGCCGATCTTCTGGGTCAGCATCGCCCTCTTCGGGCTCACGGCGGCCGCCCTGTTCGGGCGCTTCCTCCTGAGGCTCGGCCGGGCCGGCGACGAGGGCATTCGGGCCGCCTGACCGTCCTGGAGGAGGCCGGACCGCGGGCAGCCCCGCGGCTGCCCGGGGTCCGACGATTCCCGGCGTCGCGAACGGGCCGTCCGGCGCGGGAGGCGCGCCCGGCTGCGCTACGATCACGCCATGCCCGACATTGACTTCGCCTTCCTCGCCGACGCGGCGCAGGCCCGCCCCGGCGAGAAGTTCCACGTGCTCGGCGGCGGCGTCAGCCGGCTCGCCGCCCGGGTGTTCCCGTTCCGGCACCCCCACCTCGCCCTCGTCATCGGGCTCTCGGTGACAGCGCCGGAGACCAACCAGGAGCACGAGATCCGCTTCGTGCTCCTGGACCCCGACGGCCGCGAGCTGGCCGGCGCAGGTGGCGTCATGCGGGCCAGCCCGCCGCCCGACGCCCGCGACAGCGTCCTCACGTTCGCGGTCGACCTCTGGAACGTCGGCTTCGAGCGGGCCGGCGACCACTCGTTCCGGATCCTGGTCGACGGCTCCGAGCGCAAGCGGCTCCCGCTCGTCGTGGAGCGGCTGCCGGCCGAGCCCGACGCGGCGCTCAACTGACGGGCCGTGCTGCCCGCGCTGCGCCGGACCCTTGACCTCGCCGCGACGCTCGTGACGCGCCGGGCCCCGTGACCTCGCGCCCGCCGAGTCGCCACGAGCTGCCCGAGATCGACGACGCCGGGCTCGCCGCCGCCCGCTGCGTCGACCGCCTCCTCGTCGCCGCCCGCGCTCTCGGCAGCGCGCGCTGGGAAGCCTTCCTCGCCCCGCTCCCCGAGCGGCTGCGCGACGGGACCCCGGCCGAGCTGCGCGCCGCCGCGCGCCGCGGCCGGGCGGCGTTCGGCGCCAAGGACTCGATCGCCGACGCCCTGCCCTGGGACGACGCCATGGCGTTCCGCGACGCCATCGACCGGCTGCTGAAGCTCCTCGCCCGCCACGAGGCGGCGGAGCGCTGAGGGCGGTCGCTCGCGCGCCGGCGTCGACACCCTCACGCCGGAGCCGGCGTCGACACCCTCACGCCGTCGGCGCCGGACCGTGTGCGTCGAGCCCGAGCTCGTCGACGTCGAACGCCTCGAGCATGAACGGCGAGGGGGCGGCCGGGTCGTAGACGAGCGTGAGGCTGCGGCGCGCCCGCGTCCAGGCGACGTAGGCGAGGCGCCGCTCCTCCTCCAGCGCCCGCGCGGGATCCGGGGCCTCCGCAAGGCTCCGGGCGCTCGGGAAGCGTCCCTCCGTCAGGCCGAGGACCGCGACATGGTCCCACTCCAGGCCCTTGGTTCCGTGGGCCGTGGCGAGCGCCAGCTGCGCGTCGGGGCGGCGCAGCGCCGCGAGACGGGCCCGGGCGTCGGCGACCGCGCTCCCGAGGTCCTCGCCGGGCGCGAGGCCCACAGCCCAGCTGGTCACCGCGGCCGCCAGCTCGGCGTCGGTCCAGGCCGGCTCCGGGTCGGGCTCCTCGGGGGTCGGGGCCACGGGCGCCTGGCCGGCCCTGCGGCCACGGGCCGCGGCGACCACCCGCGCGGCGACCGGGAGGAGGGAGGGTGACGAGACGGCCGCCCGGACAAGGTCGTCCACGCGTGCGTCCTCGAGCGGGAGCGTGACCCCGTCCGCCCGGAACGGGATCCCGGCGCCCAGGCAGGCGGCGACGGCCGGCAGGAGCTCGCGGCGGGTCCGCGCGAGCACTGCCCGGCTCGTCCCGTCCCGGGGCCACGCGGCGAGGAGCCGCGGCAGGGGGTTGGTCCCGACGGGGGTCGGGGCAAGGGTCAATGATCCGGTCGCGCCCGGGCCCGCTCGGATCGACTTCGCAAAGCGCTCGCGGTTGCGCTCCACCAGCCGCACGGCGCGGGCGAGGACCGGCGCCGGGCAGCGGTAGTTGACGGCGAGGTCGACCCGCCCAAGGCCGGGCAGGTCGGCCGCGAGCCCCAGGACGCGGCGCACGTCGGCGAGCCTCCAACCGTAGATGCTCTGGTCGTCGTCGCCGACGAGGAAGATCCGGTTGGCGGGCGCGGCCAGCAGCAGGGCGACGCGGAGCTGGCTCCGATCGACGTCCTGGACCTCGTCGACGAGGAGGTGGGCGCATCGGGTCCGCCAGCGGGCGAGCAGGCCCGCGTCGCGGTCCAGGGCGCGCAACGCGCCGGCGACGAGGTCATCGAAGTCGCTCGCGCCCGCCGCAGCGAGGGCCGCCTCGTAGGCGAGGAAGGCGCGCGCCACGGGGCCGGGGGCGGGGTCCGCGGCGACCTCCTCCGCCGTCACCCCGAGGTCGAGCTTGAGCCGCGAGAACGCGTCGTCGAGGCGGCGCCGGGCCGCGGCGTCCGCGCCGGGGAGGACCCGGCGAAGGACCTGGTCCCGGGGGACGAGGCTGGGCGGGCGCCCGGCGTCGCGGAGGATCTCGAGCCCGAGGGCGTGGAAGGTCCGAACCCGAACCGTGCCCGCCGCCGGCCCGAGCGGCTCCAGCGCGGGGCCGAGCCGCTCCCGCAGCTCCTCGGCGGCCCGCGTGTTGAAGGTGATCGTCGCGATCGTCGCCGGGTCGATGCCGGTCGCGACGAGCCAGGCGACGCGCGCCACGAGCGTCGTCGTCTTGCCGCTTCCCGGCCGGCGCGATGCAGAGCACGGGCCCGGGCGGCGCCGTGGCGGCCGCGCGCTGATCCGGCGCGAGGCGGGCGAGCCGCTCCGCGACGGCCTGGGGCAGGGTAGGAGAGGGGCGGGCGTCGAGGGCCACGCCGGGAAGTGTCGTCGCGCCGCCTTTGCCGCCACTCATCCGGCCCGGTGCACCCGCGCACCAGAGACTGCTGCAGGGCGGCTTTCGAGGCCAGGGTCGCGAACGATCGGGACGTTTGGCCGTGGCACCGCGTCACCGCATTTCGTTACGTTCGGGGCACTTCCGCGTGCGGTCCGCTTGAGAGGGAGCGGGCCGGTAGCGTCCCCGCGCGTTCCCTCGCGTCGGAGGTGCCCCCGGTGAGACGTTCCCGTCCACTCATGCTGCTGACCGTCGTGGCGTTGCTGGCGTCGCTCGGAGCGGCTCCTGCGGCCGCCGCGCCAACCGTTCCCGTGACGTTCACGATCCTCCACACGAATGACTTCCACGGCCAGCTGGAGGAGGTGCTCGCGAGCCCATCAACGAGCAGCAACCCCGGCATGGCCCGGGTCGCGACGGTCGTCAAGGGCGTGGAGGACGCCAACGCCGGGCTTGGCCGCACCACGCTCCTGGTGGACGCTGGTGACGAGATGCAGGGCTCGCTCCTGTCGAACCTGCAGAAGGGCGAGCCGACCATCGCCGTCTACAACGCGATGGGCTACGACGTCGCGACGTTCGGGAACCACGAGTTCGACTGGGGCCAGGGGGTCCTGAAGGACCGGACCGACCAGGCGAACTATCCGTACGTGACCGCGAACATCGTCCAGAACGACACCGGGAACTGCGCGACCGCCGGCTGGACCAAGCCGGACTTCGCGGCGAACCCGTACGAGATCAAGACGGTGGGGACGGCGCCGAATGACGTGCAGGTCGGCTTCATCGGCGTGACCACGCCCGAGACGCCAACCATCACCATCGCATCGGCGACAGCGGGCCTGTGCTTCAAGGACGCTGCCGATTCGATCGTCTATTACTACGACGAGATGAAGGCCGCGGGAGCGGACGTCATCGTCGTGTTGAGCCACCTCGGGTACACGGACGGCGGCTACGGCTACGGGCTGCCTGTCTACGGGGACCAGACGCTCGCCACGAAGCTGAATACCGCGGGCAAGCCGGTCAACCTCATCATCGGCGGCCACAGCCATACGAACCTGGACGCGGCGAAGACGGTCGGCACGACGCAGGTTGTCCAGGCCCATTACAACGGGCGCAAGGTGGGCCGGGCCGACATCACGGTGAACCCGGACGGCACGGTCGCCGTCTCCTGGGCGAGGCTGACTGTCTACGCGTCGAATACCTCGACGCCAACGCCCGAGAACGCGGCGATCAAGAGCCTGATCGCGACGTACTCCAGCGACGCCGCCTACCAGGACCTGATCAACACGGAGATCGGCTGGACGAACGTGCCGATCGCCCGCAACTACGACGGCGATTCGCTGATGGGCTCGTTCGTCAACGATGCGCTCTACAACGACCTGAACACGGATTTGACGCCGGGCAACGACGTCGACATGTTCTTCAACAACTCCGGCGGCCTCCGGGCAGACATCAGCTGCGCTGCCTACCCGTGCAAGCTGACGTACGGCTCGATGTTCAACATCCTGCCGTTCGGGAACGTGACGGTCGTCGGCACCATGACCGGCGCCCAGATCCTCGAGGTGCTCAACCAGGCCGCCTCCCTGAACAAGGGCGCCATCCAGGTGGCCGGGATCCGGTACACGTTCTACAACTACCGGAACGTCACCGCTGCAGGTCCCCCGCCAACCTACCGGGCCTGGTCCTGGGGCGCCTACGACGCCTGTGTCATCGACAAGAGCAACGGCTCGTGCGTCCCGCTCGACCTGGCGAAGACGTACGCGGTCGGCACGAACGAATTCCTCGCGCCGGCCGGCGGTGACAACTTCAGCGGCTTCAAGTACATGACGAACATCACCTACCACGGCGACATGCTGAACCTGGTCAACGACTGGGTCGGCAAGACGTACCCGGAGGCGACCCCGTTCGCCGGAACGCTCGACGGGCGCATCACCCGCGACGGCGACGACAGCAGTGGGCCGATCGTCCCGGTGACGATCCTTCACCACAACGACTCGCACGGGAACCTGGCCGCGGGCCCGTACGCCGGGTACACGCAGCTGGCGACCCTGATCAAGCAGGAGCGGGCCCTCAACCCGAACCGCACCCTCCTGCTGAGCGGCGGCGACAACATCCAGGGCGACGCGATGTCGTACTACTTCAAGTCGGCTCCCACGGGCTTCACGGCGGATGGGACCGCCATCCTCGACCCCGAGCTCCACATGCAGCCGCTCATCAAGGCGTTCAACGCCATGGGCTACGACGCCATGGACCTGGGCAACCACGAGTTCAACTTCGGGAGCCTCATCTTCAAGGCCGTGCTGGGCCAGGCGACGTTCCCGCTCCTCGGGGCGAACGTGCGCGAGACCGCCGTCGGCGGCAGCCTCTACGGCATCGCGGCGGTCGGCGTCCAGCCGTACGTCGAGAAGACGGTCGGCCCAGAGGGGATCAAGGTCGCGATCCTGGGGATCACGAACCACCGGGTGCCGAACTACGAACTCCCCAGCAACATCCCCGGCCTCACATTCAGCGACCCGCTGGACAAGGCCCAGGAGCTGTCCGACCTGCTGCGCTCGTCGAACGACGCCGTCGTCGCGCTCACGCACATCGGGTTCACCGAGGACCCGAAGAGCGTCGAGGTCGACAAGAACGTCGACACGAACATGGCGAAGACCGTCACCGGTCTCGACGCCATCGTCGGGTCCCACAGCCACACGAACCCGGCAACCGGGTTCGGGGACTACAAGTACCTGCCGACGATCGTCCCCGATCCGGACGGCAAGCCGGTGCTCATCAACCAGGCTTACCGCTACAACACCACGCTCGGCGAAGTCTTCCTGGGGTTCCGCCCGAAGGCAGGCGGCGGCTACGAGCTCGTCAGCCGGGCCGGGCAATACCTCTCGGTTGTCCCGACCGGCAGCAGTGCCACGCCAGAGGACCCGGCGATCAAGACGATCATCAAGCCGTACGCCGACTTGCTTGTCGCGTACAACAACACGATCGTGGGCAAGACGACGGCCCGATCGACACGACGAACGCGTACATCGCCGAGACGAACGCGGCGAACCTCCAGGCCGACGCCTCGGTCTGGAAGCTCGAGGTCAAGGAGGGCATCGACGTCGACGTCCACCTTTCGGGGGCGATGACGCGACCGGCGGCCGCCTACTGGGTGATGTTCCCGACCGCGACGCCGGCAAATCCGGCCACGGTCAAGGTGTCCGACATGTTCACGCTCATGCCCTACGAGAACTCGCTCGTGGTGCTGAACATGAACGGGCCGCAGATCAAGAAGGTCCTCGAGCGGGCCTACTACTACTACAAGTACGTGCCCGGGTACGGCGGCTACTCGTACTACACGACCTGCATGATCGACACGAACTCGGTCGGCAAGATCACGTACGCGGAGAACCCGGCCGCGTACGACCCGGCCAGGAGCTACGTCGTCTCGCTGACCATCAACGGCCAGAAGGTCGACTTCGCGGACGCCTCGAAGTTCTACAGGGTCTCGACCGTCAACTACCTGGCCGCCGGCTCCTGCAACTTCAACGACGGCGGGGTGAGCCTCTGGCCGCTCAACCAGATCGCCAACGACACGCAGTACTACGTGCGTGACGCCGTCATCGACTACATCACGGACATGGCAACGGTACCGCCGTATACGGTCTCGCCGGCAATCGAAGGCCGGCTGAACTTCGCCGGCAGCTTCGGCCCCAGCCTGACGTCGCTGAGCCCCGTCCATGCCTGGATCGGCCTGAAGAACAGCGACGACCAGGGCGCCCGGTTCGACCTCAAGGCCGAGCTGAAGAAGAACGGCGTGACGATCGCGACCGGCCTGCAGCGGTGCATTCGCCGGGGTGACCCGGAACCCGTCGCTCGCCAAGGACGCGGTCGTCAACTGGGATGCCTTCGCCGGCGTGCCGGTGGCACCCGGCGACACGTTGTCCCTGGTTCTCTCCACCCGGATCGGCACCAACCCGAATGACACGAAGTGCGCAGGCTCCGGCAGCGCGACCGGCCTGCGGCTCTACTACGACTCGACCACCCGGCCGTCGCGCTTCGACGCGACGATCGGCACCGATCCGAGCGCGAACCTGTATCTCCGCTCGGACGGCAAGGCGTGCGTGAACGCCCCGAGCACCGGAGTCATCACCCGGTTCCTCGGGTGGGCGGCTCCGACCGCCACCGCCGCCAAGTGCAAGGACTCGTCCACCGTGAAGTTCGTCGGCGGGAACCCGTTCGCGACGATCGGCACGTGGACCCGGACGCTGCCATAGCCTGACGACGCACAGGAGCCACTGGGTACCACGAACGCCCCCGGCGCGTCCGCCCCGGGCGGGCCCGTTTCGCATACGCCCGTGTAGCATCGAGGGGTGACCCCACAGCTCGAGGCGACGCTCGCCGGCCTGCCGATGCGACCCGGCGTCTACCTCATGCGCGACGCCCGGGGACCGTCCTCTACGTCGGCAAGGCCCAGAACCTGCGGTCGCGCGTGCGCTCCTACTGGCAGCGCCAGGCGCCGGGTGCCGGGCCCGGCGAGGTCCACCGGATCCGCGAGGTGATCGACCGCGTCGCCGACCTCGAGTACACCCTGACCGATTCGGTCTCGGAGGCGCTCCTCCTCGAGGCCAACCTCATCAAGCGCTACCAGCCGCGCTTCAACGTCCGCCTCAAGGACGACAAGAGCTACCCCTACATCCGGATCACCCTCGGCGACGACTTCCCGCGCGTCGAGCGGACGCGCAAGCTCGTGAACGACGGCAGCCGCTACTTCGGCCCGTACGCCTCGGCCACGAGCGTCGACGAGGCGATGAACCTCATCCGCCGCCTCTTCCCCTTCCGCACCTGCACCCTCGACATCCGGGAGGGAGAGCGAGCCCTTCGCCGGCCGTGCCTCCTCTACCACATCAAGCGCTGCCAGGGCCCGTGCATCGAGGCGGTTGCGACGGACGCCTACCGGGCCGACATCGCCCAGGTGGAGCTCTTCCTCGAGGGGCGCCAAGAGACCGTGGTCCGCGAGCTCCGCCGCGACATGGAAGCGGCCTCGGGGCGGGTCGAGTACGAGCGCGCCGCGGCGCTGCGGGACAAGGTGCGGGCGATCGAGCGGACGATGGAGGACCAGAAGATGGCCGCCTTCGCCCGCACGGAGCTCGACGCCCTCGGCCTCGCCCGCTCGGGGGGCCAGGCGGCCGTCCAGGTGTTCGCCGTGCGGGCGGGAAAGCTGGTCGGGCGCGACGTCTACGTGCTGGAGGCTCCCGCCGGGGTGGGCGACGACGAGACGCTCGCCGGGTTCATGCTCCAGTACTACGCCCGCTCGACATCCGTGCCACCGCTGATCCTTGTCCCGCATCTGCCGGCCGAGGCGGCGGACCTGGAGGCCTTCCTCGCCGCGCGCCGTGGCCGGCTCGTCCACGTCCTCGTCCCCGCGCGAGGCGAGAAGCGGCGCCTGGTGGGCCTCGCCGGCCGCAACGCCGCGGACCACCTCGGGCGTGAGCAGGCGCGCTGGCTCGCCGACGACGGCAAGACGCTCGTCGCCCTCGAGGAGCTGGCCGCGGCCCTCGGGCTGGCGGGCCCGCCCATGCGGATCGAGTGCTACGACATCTCCACGATCCAGGGCAGCGGCACCGTCGGCAGCATGGTCGTCTTCGAGGACGGCCGGCCGCGGAGCGGCGCCTACCGCCGCTTCCGGATCAAGAGCGTCGCCGGCCAGGACGACTTCGCGAGCCACGCCGAGATGCTGCGCCGGCGCCTCCACCGGGCCACGACGGGCGAGGAGGGGAGCGCCGAGGAGCAGCGCTGGGCCCTCCCGGACCTGATCGTCGTGGACGGCGGCAAGGGGCAGCTCGCAGCCGACGTGGCCGTCCTGGGAGACCTCGGGCTCGAGGAGATCCCGATCGCCGGCCTCGCCAAGGAGCGGGAGGAGCTGTTCCTGCCCGGTCGTCCGGAGCCGGTCGTCCTGCCGCCGACGTCGGCGGCGCTCTATCTCGTCCAGAGGATCCGTGACGAGGCGCACCGATTCGCGATCACCTACCACCGCGACCTGCGCCGCCGGGCAGCCGTGAAGAGCGCCTTCGACGACCTGCCGGGCGTCGGCCCGGCGCGGCGCCGAGCGCTCCTGCGCACCTTCGGGTCGGCCAAGCGCGTCCGCGAGGCGCCGGTGGAGCAGGTGGCGGCGGTGCCGGGGATCGGGCCGGTCCTGGCGGCCAGGATCAAGGAGCACCTGGAGGCGACCTGACCGGGCGGTCGAACGCCCCTCCGTCAAGGGTGGTAGCATCCCCCGCCGATGCGCCGAATCACCCCTGCTCTCATCCTGGTGGTCATCGCGGCCGCCCTGATCATCGACTTCTGGCCCTCCCTCAAGCTGCCTGGCCTCGGCGCCGACGGCGCGAGCCGCCTCGTCGAGACGAAGCTCGGCCTGGACCTCGTGGGCGGCCTCCAGGTCGAGTACCAGGCGCTCCCCGCCGGCGGCAAGTCGCCGGACTCGGGGTCGATGGCCACGATCAAGCAGATCGTCGAGAACCGCGTCAACAGCCAGGGCGTCACCGAGCCCGTCGTGCAGACGCAGGGCACCGACCGGATCGTGGTCGAGCTCCCCGGCGTCAGCGACCCGGACCCCATCCGCAAGCTCCTGGGCTCGACCGGCCGCCTCGACTGGGTCCCGCTGCCTGTCGAGCGCTACGGCACGGGTTCCGCACCCGGGCCGAACCAGGCCGTCGCCGGCCAGCCGCTGCCGACCCAGGAGACGGCGCTCTTCTCTGGCGACCAGATCGACCAGGCCTTCGCCAGCCAGGACCAGGGCGGGGCGAGGGCGGTCGGCTTCCGCCTCAAGAGCGAGGGAGCCAAGCTCTTCGGCACCTACACGAGCGCGAACGTCGGCAACTTCTTCGCCATCGTGCTCGACGGAGCGGTGGTCTCCGCCCCGGTCATCCAGAGCGCGATCACCGGTGGCGACGGGATCATCACCGGCGGCACGGGCGGCTTCTCCGTGACCGAGATGAACAGCCTGGTCACGATCCTCGCCTACGGCTCGCTGCCGTTCCCCCTCCAGGAGGTCAGCTTCCAGGACATCGGGGCGACCCTGGCCGGCTTCTCGCTCGACCGGATCCTGCTCGCCGGCCTGATCGCGATCCTGCTGGTCTTCCTCTTCATGCTGGTCTATTACCGGCTTCCCGGCGTCATCGCCTGCCTCGGGCTCCTCTACTACGCCCTGGTCGTGCTGGCGATCTTCCGGCTCATCCCGGTGACCCTCACCCTGGCCGGCATCGCCGGCTTCGTGCTCTCGGTGGGCATGGCGGTCGACGCCAACGTCCTGATCTTCGAACGGATGAAGGAGGAGCTGCGGGTCGGCAAGTCGCTCCCCGCGGCGATGGAGGCCGGCTTCAACCGGGCCTGGAACTCGATCCTCGACTCGAACGTGTCGAGCCTGATCACCGCCTCGATCCTCTACCTGTTCGGATCGTCGACCATCCGCGGCTTCGCCCTCGTCCTCATCATCGGCGTCCTCCTCTCGATGTTCACCGCGATCACGGTGACCCGGACGATGCTTCGCTTCGTGGTCCCCAACGTCTGGGCCCGGCGGCCGCAGCTCTACGGCCTGTCCGAGGAGGAGTTCGTCGGGGCGCGCGGACGAGCCCTCGTCCGCGGGGAGGCGCGTTCGCGTGCGTGACCTGATCGGCAAACGGAACTGGTTCTTCGCCTTCTCCCTCGCCCTGACCATCCCCGGGATCATCTTCATCCTGCTCGGCCCCCTCACGGGCGGCTCCGCCGGCCTCCAGTTCTCCATCGACTACACGGGCGGCACGAAGTGGGAGATCCGCTTCGAAGACCGCTCCGTCAGCCCCGAGCAGGTGAAGGCCGTCCTCGGTGCCCAGGGCTACGGCGACTCGATCGTCCAGACGACCTCCGATGACTACCTCTTGATCAGGACCGAGGCGATCGGGTTCATCGCAGCCGCAAGCCCGACCCCGGAGCCGTCGGCCACCCCTGCGCCGAGCGGCTCGCCCGCCGCCTCCGCGACGGCCGGTCCCTCGGCCGCGCCGTCGAGCTCGCCCAGCGCCGCGCCGGCGTCCGTGGCGCCCGCCACGCCGGTGCCGCCCGGCCAGGTGGCCCGGACCGGCGAGATCGGCGTCCTCGCAGCGGCGCTCGAGGCGAAGCTCGGCGCGATCGAATTGCAGCGCCAGCTCACCACGATCGGCCCCGTCATCTCGGGCGAGCTCACGCAGCAGGCGATCATCCTGGTGCTGATCGGCTCGATCGGGATCCTGCTCTGGATGAGCTTCCGCTTCCGCGACTTCCGCTTCGGCGCGACGGCCCTTGTCGCCCTCGTCCACGACGTGATCGTCGTCGTCGGCGCCTTCGCGCTGCTGGGGACGGTCTTCGGCCTCGAGGTCGACGGGCTCTTCGTCACGGCGATGCTCACGATCATCGGCTTCTCGGTGCACGACACGATCGTCGTCTACGACCGGATCCGCGAGAACCGCTCGCGCCACGCCGGCGAGCGCTTCTCGAACATCGTGAATCATTCGATCCTGCAGACGCTCGCACGATCGATCAACACCAGCCTCACCGTCGTCTTCACGCTGACGGCGCTCTTCCTCTTCGGCGGCGATTCGATCCGGCCGTTCATCCTGGCGCTCCTCATCGGGATCACGTCGGGCACCTACTCCTCGATCTTCAACGCCGCGCCGCTGCTCACGGTCTGGGAGGAATGGGAGGCGCGCCGCAAGGAGCAGAACGCGCCCGGCCGCCCGGTGCGCCGCACCTCGACGTGACCGCGGCCGCGGGACCTGGCGGCGCCGCGGCGACCGTCAAGTCCCAGGTGAGCGGCCCGTGCGATGCTTCCCCGGTGCTGACTCCGCGCTACCGGTGGCGCTACCCCGATCGAACCCCGCTCGACGCCGCGTTCCTCGCCTCGGTGGAAGCGCACGGTGCCTCGTCGCTCGTGGCCACGGTCCTCGCCCGGCGGGGCGTCATGGCCGGCGACGTCGACGCCTACTTCGGGCCGCCCGCCCTGGGCCTCCACGACGCGGCCCTCCTCCCGGACGCCGCGGCGGTCGTGGCGCGCGTGGCGCTGGCCCGTCAACGCCGCGAGCGGGTCCTGGTGGTCGGCGACTTCGACGCGGACGGGCTGACCGGGCTCGCCATCCTGGTGACCGCGCTCCGCCGGCTGGGGCTGGA
The DNA here is from genome assembly GCA_963762445.1 of uncultured Chloroflexia bacterium. GTDB lineage: Bacteria > Chloroflexota > Limnocylindria > Limnocylindrales > CSP1-4 > CTSoil-043. Next base: position 104,555 of record CAVXLA010000004.1, on the reverse strand, counting down.
CGTCGCGACCCACGTGCCGAGCCGGGTGGACGAGGGCCACGGGCTCTCCCTGCAGGCCGTCGCCGCGGCGCGCGACGCGGGCCGCAGCCTCCTCTTCACGGTCGACACCGGCTCGTCGAGCGTGGCCGAGGTGGAGGCGGCCAGGCACGACGGCATCGACGTGATCGTGACCGACCACCACCGGGTCCCCGAGACCGCCCCGGCTGCGCTTGCCCTGGTGAACCCGCACCGCCCGGATTCCTCCTACCCGGACCGGCGCCTCGCCGGCAGCGGCGTAGCCCTCAAGGTCGCCGCCCTCCTCCTCGAGCGGCTCGCGGGGATCCCCGCCGCGGCCACCGTCGCCGACCTGGCCGACCTCGCTGCCATCGGGACGGTCGCCGACGTCGCTCCGGTCCTCGGCGAGAACCGGTCGATCGCCCGCATCGGCCTCGAGCGGTTGCGGACCGCGCCGCGCCCGGGCGTCGCTGCCCTCCTGGCCGCGGCCCGCGTCGATCCGGCGGCGGTCACCCTGGAGACGATCGCCTTCGTCATCGCCCCACGCCTGAACGCGGCCGGCAGGGTGGGGGACGCCGCCGACGCTGCGGCGCTCCTCCTCGCTGAGACGGCCGACGAGGCCGCGATCGCCGCGGCCGCCCTCGAGACCGCCAACGCCACGCGGCGCGACGTGACCCGCTCGGCCCTCGCCGAGGCGCGCACGATCCTCGCCGGCGAGGACGCGGATCCGCGCGCCACCCTGGTCCGGGGGCCCTGGCCCGTCGGCGTCGTCGGGCTCGTCGCCGCCCGGCTGGCCGAGGAGCGGGGCCTCCCGGCTGTCGTCGCGGCGGAGCTGGACGGCGTCCTGCGCGCGTCCTGCCGGGCGCCCGACGGCTACGACCTGGCCGCCACGCTGGCCGCCTGCGGGGACCTCCTGGTCCGCCACGGCGGCCATCGCGGGGCGGCCGGCCTCGAGGTGCGGGCCGATCGCTGGGAGTCGTTCCGGGCGCGCTTCCTCCAGCTGATGGGTGCCGGCGGGCCGGTCGACCCCCGCCCCGAGCTGGTCCTGGACCTTGCCCTCCCGGCGCGCGCCGCCGACTACCGCCTGCTCCATATCCTCGCCGCCCTCGCCCCGACGGGACCGGGAAACCCAGAGCCACTGGTCGGCGTCCACGGGCTCACCGTGACCCGCGTCCGGGCCGCCGCGGGCGGCCATGCCCAGCTGACCCTGCGCCGCGACATCGACGTCGTCGACGCCATCGCCTTCGAGCGCGGCGACCTCGCCGAGAGCGTCCACGAGGGCGACCGGGTCGACGTCGCCGGCCGCCTCGGCAGCCGCCGGTTCGGCGGGTTCGAGTCCCTCCAGCTCGTGGTCCTCGACGTGGCCCCGGCGCGGGACCTGCGGGCGTCCGGGACTCCGGGCTGATGGCACGCGGCGATTCGCCCGGCCGCGCCGGGCGACCGGCCCGCCGGTCCACCGGCGACCCGTACGGGCTGGCGGCGGCGCGTCCCTTCCTGGCCCCGGTCCTCTCCCTTGTCGGGCTCGCCGTGGTCGCGATCCTCACCCTCGCCTTCGTGACCGGGAACCTGCCGTTCCTCGCGGCACGGGGCGGCAACCCCGGGTCGGGCGGCCCGGGCTCCGGCGGGGCCGTCGGTTCGGGACGGACGCCGTCCCCGAGCGCAGCGCCGGTCGTGAACCCGGACGTCGGGATCGACGGCCGGCTCGTCTACGCGAAGGCCGGCAACCTCTGGATCCAGGAGGGGACCGACTCCCGCCGCCTCACGGACACCGGTCGCGACTCGCAGCCGGCCTGGTCCGCCGACGGGAGCTGGATCTACTTCATCGAGACCCGCGCGACGACCGGCCGCTTCGCCGTGGCCGGGGTCGAGCGGCGGTACGACATCCGCTACCCGCTGCTCACCCGGATCCGGCCGGACGGCTCGGGGCGCGAGGCGCTGCTGTCGGGCCTCTACAAGAGCGGGCCGTCCAACCGTCGCACGTGGTTCTACTTCATGCGCGACCCGGCCGTGAGCCCCGACGGGACGCAGCTGGCCCTAGTGTCCGACGGCCCCGACCCGACCGCGTCGAACGTGGTCCTGCAGACGTTCGACGTGGCCTCCGGACGCCTGGCGAAGGTCGGCGTGCCGGAGCAGGCGCCGCTCGGCCACCAGAACCCCACGTGGAGCCCCGATGGGAGGTACATCCTCTACGTGAAGAACGGCCGCGAGGCGGCCCGCGGCCTGCCGACGCTCTGGCGGTACGAGGTCGCCACGAAGAAGAACGTCGTCCTCACCGGGCCCGGCTACACGCACCCCTCGTATTCCGCGGACGGGCGCCGGATCGTGGCCACGAAGACGACCAGCCTCGGGACCGACATCGTGGTGCTCGACGCGCGCACCGGCAACGAGCTCCTGCGGGTGACCTCGGACGGCCGGTCATGGGGCGGTGCCTGGTCCCCGGATGGCACGCAGATCGCCTTCCTGCGCCTCGCAGGGGTGACGGTGGACCTGCAGGTCGCCACCCTGGAGCCCGCCACGGGCGGCGGCCTGGCGGTCAAGGAAACGAAGGCGCTCACCGAGTTCAGCGGCCTCGACGCCGAGAGCCGGCCCGCGTGGTGGGGGCCGCGCCCGACCCCCGCGCCCACCGCCTCGCCGGCGGCGTCCCCGACCACGGCGCCGTGACCGAGCCGTACCTCGCCCGCCTGGCCCGCCGCTCCCGCGTGGCGGGAACCGTCCTGTGCGTCGGCATCGACCCGACACCCGAGATGCTGCCGGAGGGCTGGCCGCCGGGCCTGCCGGGGGTCGAACGCCTCGCTCGTCTCATCATGGAGGCCGCGGCACCCCACGCGGCCGCCGTGAAGCCCAATCTGGCCTTCTTCGAGGCCTTCGGCAGCGCCGGGCTTGCCGCGCTCGAGCGGGTCCTCGCGGCGACTCCACGGGACGTGCTCGTCGTGCTCGACGCGAAGCGGGCCGACGTGGAGACGACGGCGACCCGCCAGGCCGTCGCCCTCTTCGACGCGCTGGGAGCGGACGCCGTCACCGTCAACCCGTATCTCGGCCTGGGCGCGCTCGCGGCGTTCGTCGAGCGCCTCGACCGCTTCGCCTACGTCCTGTGCCGGACGTCGAACCCCGGCGCAGGCGAGCTCCAGGACCTCGTCGTGGCCGCCGACGCTGCGGTCGGGGCGCCGGCCGAGGCGCTCCATCAGCGCGTGGCGCGGCGCGTGGCCGCGGCCGGCCTCGGCGAGCGGGCCGGCCTGGTCGTGGGGGCGACCGCGCCGGCCGAGCTCGCCGCGATCCGAATGCTCGTGCCGGGCCTCGCCTTCCTGGTCCCCGGGCTCGGCGCCCAGGGCGGCGACGCCGCGGCCGTGCTGGCCGCCGGGCCCGCCACGGGGGCGCCCGCGGGTGGCAGCCCCGGCGGCGGCCTGCTCGTCAACGTCTCGCGCGGCATCGCCGCGGCGGCGGCGGGGCAGGGCCGGGTCGCCGGCCCGGCGGATCCGGGCGAGTGCCTCGCGGCCGCCGCGCGCGACTGGGCGGCGAGGCTCGCTGTGCTATCGTAGGCCGGCCTGCCGAGGTCGCCGACGCCGGCGGCAAGGCCGCGTCATCGCATCCTGAGGTCCATTCCTGATGCCGAACATCGGCCCGGTCGAGCTGATCATCATCCTCGTGATCGCCCTGCTCATCCTCGGGCCCGGTCGCCTCCCCGACGTTGGCTCCGCCCTCGGGAAGAGCATCCGCGAGTTCCGCAAGGCCGCCACCGACGTCCAGGACTCGGTGAGGCTCGACACCCCACCGGCCCCGGCCGCCCCCGCCGCGGCCCCGGCCGCCGCCGCCCCGGCGGCACCCGTGGCCCCGGCCCCGAACACGCTGGCGGCCCCCGCCGCGCCGAACACCCTCGTCGCCGCCGCGGCCGAGCCGCCGACGACCGTCGAGCCCGCGCCCGTCGCCGCGAGCCCCGAGACCCGGACCTAGCGCGGCGCGGCCCGCCGCGATGGCCGACGTCGAGGCGCCGCTCGAGGGCGGGGCCGCGCTCGTGCCCGCCCCTGCCCAGGCGCCCGCGCCCACGGCCGCGGCGCCGGCGCCTGCGCCGGATGCCGCCGTCATGCCGCTCTTCGACCACCTCGCGGAGCTGCGGCGGCGGATTGCCGTCGCCCTGGTCGCGGTCGTTGTGGGCACGGTCGTCGGCTTCGTGTTCGGGCAGCGGATCATCGAGATCGTCAAGGCGCCCTACGGCGACGCGCCCCTGCTCCTGCTGGCTCCAGGCGAGGGCTTCTTCATCACCCTGAAGGTGGCAATCGTGGTCGGGGTGGTGCTCGCGATGCCGGTGATCCTCTTCGAGCTGTGGCGCTTCGTCTCGCCAGGCTTGACCACCGCGGAGCGCCGCCTCGCCCGGCCGTGGGTCCCCCTTGCGCTCGTCTTCTTCGTCGCCGGCGTGGCCGTCGCCTACGTCGTCCTGCCGTTCGCCATCGCCTTCCTGTCCAGCTTCGGGTCCGGCGACCTCCCGCTCGAGAACGCCTGGACGGCCGACGGCTACTTCGGCTTCGTGGCCACGATGTTCCTCGGCTTCGGGCTGGTGATGGAGTACCCGATCGTGCTCGTCCTGCTCTCGAAGGTGGGGATCGTGACCAGCGCCCGCCTGCGGTCGTCGCGGCGCTACGTGATCATCATCTTTGCGATCGTGGCGGCCGTCGCCACGCCGGGCGGTGACGTCATCAGTCCCTTCGTCCTCGGCGTGACGATGTACGGCCTGTACGAGCTCTCGATCCTCCTCGTCCGGGCGGGCGGGCGCTGAGCGCGCGGTAGACTGGCCGCATGGGAGCGACCCGGCGGCCCGACGGCAGGCACACCAGCGGCGGTGACGAGAGGGCCGGCGCGGACGACGCCCAGCACGTCGTGATCCTGTCCGGGCTCTCCGGCGCCGGGAAGACAGCGGCGACGAAGCTCTTCGAGGACCTGGGCTACGTCTGCGTCGACAACCTGCCGGGCGAGCTGCTGCCGGACCTCGCCGACCTGATCGCCCGCGAGCCGCAGCGCTTCGAGCACGTGGCGATCGTCCTGGACGTGCGTGCCGGCGAGGTGCCCGTCGCCTTCGCCGCGATGCGGGGTGCGCTGGAGGGGCGTGGCATCCGGCCGCAGGTCTTCTACCTGGAGGCGCGCGACGAGGTCCTGATCCGGCGTTACTCGGAGACCAGGCACCGGCACCCGCTCGCCGGGTCCGACGGGATCGCCGCGGGGATCGCGGAGGAGCGCAGGATCCTCGGGCCGGTCCGGGCGGAATCGGACGTCGTCCTCGACACCTCCGAGCTGTCGCTGCGCGAGCTGCGGGAGCGGATCTTCTCCCAGCTCTGGCACGTGGTGGAGCCCGACCAGCTCTCCATCCAGCTCGTCAGCTTCGGCTACAAGTTCGGGATCCCCCTGGAGGCCGACCTCGTGTTCGACGTCCGCTTCCTCCAGAACCCGTACTACGTGCCCGAGCTGCGCCGGCTCTCCGGCCTGACCGACGGCGTCCGGGCCTACGTCCTGGACCAGCCGCTCGCGCGGCGCTTCCTGGTCGCGGTCCAGGACCTGCTCGCCCTGACCATCCCCGCCTACGTGGGCGAAGGGAAGACGCGCCTCACGATCGCGATCGGCTGCACGGGCGGCTACCACCGGTCGATCGTGCTCGCGGAAGTGCTGGGCGCCTGGATCACCGCCCACGAGTACGGGCCAGTGAGCATCTTCCACCGGGAGCTGGAACGGCGGTGACGCGTTGAACCTGCGGCGCTGGCTGCGCCCCGGGGTCGGGGTGAAGCGCTGGCTGGCCGTCGCCTTCGTCGGGCTCACCGGCCTGGCCCTGGCCGGCGCCCTCGCCCTCCGCCAGCTCTACCGTGACGTCGAGGTCGAGGGTCCCGTCCAGGCGGTGATATCGATCGTGACCCTCCAGTTCCTTCCGTACTGGGTGCGGGCCGGCGTCCTCCTCGCTGCCGGCATCTTCCTGTTCGCCTACGGCTCGTACCGCGTCGTCCGGGCGCTCCTTGGGCCGTTCACCGAGAGCGCCGAGGAGCCGCTCGTCGACCTGGTCTACCGGCGCCGCCTCCTCGCTCGGGGCCCCCGCGTCGTGGCGCTCGGCGGCGGGACCGGCCTCTCGACGCTCCTCCGCGGCCTCAAGAAGCACACGGCCAACCTGACGGCGATCGTCTCCGTCGCCGACGACGGGGGCTCCACGGGGCGCCTGCGCGAGCAGCTGGGGATCCCGGCCGTCGGCGACATCCGGAACTGCCTCGTGGCCCTGGCGGAGACCGAGCCGGCGATGGCGGAGCTGCTCCAGTACCGCTTCGGCAGCGACGAGGGGAGCCTTTCGGGGCATGCCGTCGGGAACCTCCTGATCACGGCCATGAACGCCATCGGCGGCGGCGACTTCGAGGAGGCCGTCCGCGAGATGAACCGCGTCCTCGCGGTCCGGGGCAGCGTCGTGCCCGCCTCGGGGACGGCCCTCACGCTGCGAGCGCGGCTGCGTGACGGGTCCGAGGTCGCCGGCCAGTCGCGGGTCATGGGGATGCGCGGGATCGAGCGCGTCTGGCTGGAGCCGGCCGACGTCCGCGCCAGCCGGGACGCGCTGCGGGCGATCGCCGAGGCGGATCTCGTGGTCCTCGGGCCGGGCAGCCTCTACACGAGCCTGCTGGCAACCATCCTCCTGCCGGAGCTCCGGGCGGCCCTTGCCGCGACGCCCGCGGTCCGCGTCTACGTGGCCAACGTGGCGACCCAGGCGGGCGAGACCGAGGGCTACGACCTCGCCGACCACGTGGAGGCCCTGGCGGCGCACGGCATCGCCGACCTGCTCGACGTCGTGCTCGCCAACAGCCATCTCGCTGCGGGCCCCGACGCCGAGCAGGGGGTCCCGGTCAAGCTGCGCTGGCCGCCGATGGGCGCCTCGCGGCGGCCGCGCCTCGTCCTCGACGACGTCGTCGACTCTGCCAACCCCCACTATCACGAGCCGGATCTCCTGGCCTCCGCCCTGCTCCGGCTGTTCGGGCGCGAGGCGGGGAGCCGGCGGGGCGGGATCGCCCGGACCGCATAGCGCGTGACGGACGGCGACCGGGCGCTCGTCGCGGCGATGCGGGCCGAGCTGGCCTCCATCGAGCCGGGCCGCGCCTGCGACCGGGCGGCCGAGGTGGCCGGTCTCGGGACCGGGGCGATCCGCGGCGATCGCCCCGCCCTGGGCCGGCTGCTGATCCGCCTCCTGCGCGAGGGCACGCCGGCCGCCGGTGCCTTCGCCTGGGAGGCCGCCGCCGACCACTGCCGGGCTGCCTGGCTCCGGGGCCGGTTCCTGGCCCGGGGCTCGCTCTCGCTGGCCCGCGGCCGCCTCCACCTGGAGTTCGTCGTCGCGCCGGAGGAGGCCGCCGAGCTCGGCGCCCGGCTGGCATCCGTCGGGCTGCCGGCCGGCGTGCGTCTCCGGCGCGGGCGGGGCGTGGTGACCTGGAAGGGCGCCGGCGACATCGGGACGTTCCTGCGCTGGGTCGGCGCCGGCTCCTCGCTCCTCGAGCTCGAGTCGCGCCAGGTGGGTCGCGCCGTCCGCGGCGACCTCAACCGGCTCCTCAACGCCGAGACCGCCAACCTGGAGCGGATCGCCCTCGCGGCCGCGCGGCAGCTCGACGCCATCGCCACGCTCGACGCGGACGGCCGCCTTGCCGCGATGCCGGAGCAGGTGCGCGACGTGGCGGCGCTCCGACGGGCCGTCCCGGAGGCTTCGCTCGGCGAGCTGGCCGCGGAGCTGGCCATCCCGCGCGGCCGGGTCCAGCGGGCCCTGGAACGGATCGAGTCGGCCGCCCTCCACGGCCCCGACGGGTTCCCAGACTCGCTCCCGGACCCGCTCCCGGGCCCGTTGTCGGCAGCCTCCTCGCCGGGCGCCGGTGCGTCGCGGGCCGAACGGCACGGCCACGACGGGCCGGGCGCATCCTCGTCGCGCGGGCCGGCGGTGGCATGATCCGCTCCATGCGACCCGTGATCATTGCCGCCAACTGGAAGATGAACACCACGCCCGCCGACGCCGGCGACCTGGCCCGCGCGATCGCCGGGCGGACGCGCGAGCCCGACGTCATCCGCGTGATCTGCCCGCCGTCGGTCTGCCTCGCCGCTGTCCGCGACGCCGTCGCCGGAGTGGGGGTCGGGGTCGGCGCCCAGAACGTCCACCACGAGCTCGCCGGGGCCTACACCGGCGAGGTGAGCGCCCCGATGCTGGCCGGGCTCGTCACCTGGGTCATCCTCGGCCACTCCGAGCGTCGTCGAGACGCCGGCGAGACCGACGCGCTCATCGGGCGCAAGCTCGCCCGGGCGGTGGAGGCCGGCCTTCGGCCGATCCTGTGCGTCGGCGAGCTGCTCGCCGAGCGCGAGGCGGGGCGGGCCGTCGACGTGGTCCGGGAACAGCTCGCCGGCGCGCTTGCCGGCCACGACCCGGACGCCCTTCGCGCCGCCGGCCTCGTAATCGCCTACGAGCCCGTCTGGGCCATCGGCACGGGGCGCACCGCGTCGGGCGCCGATGCCGCGGCGATGGCGGACGCGATCCGGGCGGCCCTCCGGGACGCGGGGTGGGGGAGCGCGGCCGACGAGGTGCCCGTCCTCTACGGGGGCAGCGCAACGAGCGCGAACATCGCCGAGTTCCTGGCCGAGCCGGCGATCGACGGCGCGCTCGTCGGCGGCGCCTCCCTCAAGCCCGACGAGATGGCGGGCATGGTCGGCCGGGCCGCCATCACGGCCGCCGCCCGGCGCGCGGCCGGCGCCTGACCCGCCGCGACGCACCCGCAGGAGCCCCCGATGCCCACCCTCGTCCTCCTCCGCCACGGCGAGAGCACCTGGAACAAGGAGAACCGCTTCACCGGCTGGACCGACGTCGACCTCTCCGAGGCGGGCGCAGCCGAGGCCCACGAGGCCGGGCGCCTCCTCCGCGCCGAGGGCTTCGCCTTCGATGTCGCCTACACGTCCGTCCTGCGCCGCGCGATCCGGACCCTCTGGATCGCCCTCGACGAGATGGACCAGATGTGGCTGCCCGTCGTGAACTCGTGGCGCCTCAACGAGCGCCACTACGGAGCCCTGCAGGGGCTCAACAAGGCGGAGACGGCGGCGGCATTCGGCGAGGCGCAGGTGAAGCTCTGGCGCCGCAGCTACGACGTCCCGCCGCCGGCCCTGGCCGACGACGACGAGCGCTTCCCGGGCCGCGACCCGCGCTATGGCGGCCTCGCCGACACCGAGATCCCGCGCTGCGAATCGCTCAAGGACACGGTCGCCCGCTTCCTGCCCTTCTGGGAGACGGCGATCGCTCCCGCCCTCCGGGACGGCCGGCGCGTGCTCGTCGCGGCCCACGGCAACAGCCTTCGGGCGCTGGTGAAGTACCTCGACGACATCACGGACACCGATATCGTGGAGCTCAACATCCCGACCGGCGCCCCGCTCGCCTACGACCTCGACAACGACCTGCGCCCGCGCTCGCGCCGCTACCTGGGCGACCCGGACCGCGTCGCGGCCGCCGCGGCGGCCGTTGCGGCGCAGGGGAGCACGGCACCTGCCTGACGTGGCCCGGCGCCCGCGGCGCTGACCGCGCGCCGGCCGGCGGTCGGTCGGGCGCCATGTGCTACGATCCCGCGCGGCCCACCCATTGGAGGATCCCCCGAGAGTGAACCCGTACCTGGCCGTCGGCCAGATCATCGTCAGCATCGCCCTGATCGTCGCGATCCTGCTGCAGGCACGCGGGACGGGGCTCTCCGGCGCCTTCGGCGGCGATTCCGCGGTCTACCGCAGCCGGCGGGGCATCGAGCGGCGACTCTGGCAGTTCACGATCGTCCTCGCGGTCCTCTTCTCGATCTTCTCGCTCGCGAGCTACGTCTTCGCGCCCTCGGGGCTCTGAGCGGGGCGATCACGGCCCGGGGCGGCGACGCGTGAACCGGCGCGACGGCGTCGTCGTCCTCGCCCTCCTCGCGGTTCTCGCCGTCCTCGTGGCAGCCGTCGCCGCGCCCGCCTTCCAGCCCGCGCCGACGCCGACCCCCGCCCCCACGCCCGCCCCGCCGGTGGGCCACGTGCAGGGCGTCCTGGGCCGCCCCTCGTCGATCACCCCGCTCACGGCCCGCACCCAGGCGGATCGCGACCTGGTGGCGCTCCTGTTCCGGGGCCTCGTCCGGCTCGGTCCGGGGCTCGGTCCTGCCGGACCTCGCCGAGCGCTGGACCATCTCGGAGAAGGGCGCCCGCTGGACGTTCAGCCTTCGCCCCGACGCGGCGTGGCACGACGGCGTCCCGGTCACGAGCCGCGACGTGGTGTACACGGTGGGCGTGCTCCACGACCCGGCCTACACGGGCCCGCTCGCCTCCACGTGGGCCCAGGTCCAGGCCACCGCGCTCGATGAGCGGACCGTCCAGTTCGACCTCGGCGATCCCGTGGGCGGGTTCCTCCAAGCCGTCGCCCTGCCGCTCCTGCCCGCCCACGTCCTGGCGGGCGTCCCCGTGGCCACGCTGGCCGACGACCCGTTCGCCCGCGAGCCGCTCGGCAACGGGGCCTTCACCATCGTCGAGATGACCGGCGACCGGGCCGTCCTCGAGCCCGTCCTGCCGCAGGTGGCCGCGGCGACGGCGCCCCTCGACGATCCGGCGGCGGGGGAGACCTCGACGCGGATCCCCCGCCTCGCGCGGCTCGAGCTCCGCTTCTACGACACTGCGGCCGACCTCGCCGCCGCGTTCGCGGCCGGCGAGGTGGAGAGCGCCGGCGACCTGCCGCCCGCGACGGCGATGGAGCTCGCGGCCGCGACACCTGGCGCTCGGGCGATCCGCTATCCGGCGACGACGTTGACGGCTCTCGCCTTCAACCTGCGGGCAACGAAGGGTCCCTTCGCCGATGCGCGGACCCGCCGCGCCCTGGTGGCGGCGATCGATCGTCGAGCCCTCGTGGCGGACCTGCTCGGGGGCGCCGGCGCCCGGGCCGAGACCCCGATCCCGCCGTCGTCGTGGGCCTTCGACGCGAAGGCGGCTCCCGAGATCGTGTACGACCGCGCCGCGGCGTCGAAGGGCCTCAAGGATGCCGGCTGGCGCCGCGTCGACAGGGCGTGGATCCCTCCGGGCGCATCGAAGCCGCTGGCTCTCACCATCCTCGCCCCCGAGCCCGGCGCGAACGCGATCGCGCATGCCACCGCGACGCGCGTGGCGGCCGCCTGGACCGCGCTCGGGCTGGCGACGACCGTCGAGGCGCTCCCGCCCGGAGCGCTCGTGGAGCGGCTCCGGACGGCCGACTTCGCGATCGCCGTCATCGACGTCAACATGGGCCTCGATCCGGACCCGTATCCCATCCTTGCCGCCAGCCAGGCCCGCACGGGCGGCGCGAACATCTCGGGGATTCAGGACGCCGCGCTCGACAAGGCCCTCGTCGCTGCCAGGGCTCCCGGGCCGACGGCGACGCGGTTGAAGGCGTACGCGGCCCTCCAGAAGCTGCTCGGCACGCTCCAGCCGATGCCCGCCCTCTTCTTCCGGGACAGCGTGATGGTGGTCGGTCGCACGCTCGCCGGGCCGGTCGGGCGGCCCATCGCCGACCCGGGCGGCCGCTTTTGGGACGTGGTACGATGGCGAACCGTCGGGCGGTGACCCTCTCCGCCCGTTTTCGTTGACCCCCGCCGAGGTGGCGAAACTGGTAGACGCGCTAGCCTCAGGAGCTAGTGCCCGCAAGGGCGTATGGGTTCAAATCCCGTCCTCGGTACCACCGCGTCGGAAGCGGGGACCCGCGACACCTGCCCAGGTGGCGGAATTGGTATACGCGTACGTTTGAGGGGCGTATGAGGCAACTCATCCGGGTTCAAGTCCCGGCCTGGGCACCACTCCTTCGCACCGGGACGGGGCGGCTCCGCTGGGAGCCGCCTTTCGCGTCTCCGGGCTTCGTGCCCGGCTCCATGGGCGGTTAGCTCAGTCGGTCAGAGCGCCTCGCCTACACCGAGGAGGTCGGAGGTTCGAGCCCTCCACCGCCCACGACCGTCGCGTACACTCATCGCTCGGGCGGCGCCCGCCGCCGGTCCGACACCGGGAGGGACCGTGGAGATCCTCATCGTTCTCCTCGTCATCGTCATCGTCGTGGTCTTGGTCGGCGTGCTCCTCTACAACGGCCTCGTCACCAAGCGCAACCGGGTCGACGAGGCGGTGGGGCAGATCGAGGTCCAGCTGAAGCGGCGCCACGACCTCATCCCGAACCTGGTGGCCGCGGTCAAGGACTACATGGGCTTCGAGCAGGATGTCCTGACGCGCGTCACCGAGGCCCGCGCCAACGCCGTCGCCGCTGGCGCCCAGGGGACCATCACCCAGCAGCAGGTGCAGGCGGAGAACGCCCTGAGCGGCGCCCTGCGCTCGCTCTTCGCGGTCGTGGAGAACTACCCCCAGCTGAAGGCGAACGAGAACGTGCTCGCGCTGCAGGAGCAGCTCACCACGACGGAGAACCAGATCAGCTTCTCGCGCCAGCACTACAACGCCACCGTCAACGAGTACAACACGACGATCCAGACGATCCCCTCGGTCCTCATCGCCGGGCCGCTGGGCTTCACGAGGCGGGCCTTCTTCGACGCCGAGCCCGAGGCCGACCAGGTCCCCGTCGTCGCCCTGCGCTGACGTCCGCGCGGTCGGGCTCTCCCGGCCGCGGAGGTCGTGATGGCCGCCTCGTTCTACAGCCAGGCCTCGGCAAACCGGCGGAACTCGTTCCTGCTGGTGCTGGTCATCGTCGCCCTGCTCGCCGCGCTCGGCTTCGCCATCGGGTACGGCACGACGGGGGCGGCCGAGGGCGGCCTCTTCTGGCTGGGCATCTTCGGGGCGATCGCCATCGTCTCGTCGCTGGCCGGCTACGCCTCCGGCGACCGCCTGGTCCTGGCGGCCTCCAAGGCGCGCCCCGCGGTCGAGGCCCAGGTGCCGCAGCTCTTCAACGTCGTCCGCGAGCTGACCATCTCGGCCGGGATCCCCATGCCGAGCGTCTACCTCATCGACGACACGGCCCTCAACGCCTTCGCCACCGGGCGCGACCCGCGGCACGCGTCGATCGCGGTGACGACCGGCCTCCTCGAGCGCCTCGATCGCGAGGAGCTGCAGGGCGTCATCGGCCACGAGCTCTCGCACGTCCGGAACCTGGACATCCGCTACGCGATGCTCGTGGGCGTCCTGGTGGGCACGATCGCGCTCGTGGCCGACGTCTTCCTCCGGATGACGTTCTGGGGCGGGTTCGGCCGGCGCTCGTCCTCGAGCGACCGGGGCGGCGGGGGCGGGCTGCAGGCCCTCGTCTTCCTGCTCGCGATCGTGCTCGCGGTCCTGGCCCCGATCTTCGGGCGGCTCGTCCAGTTGGCCGTCAGCCGCCAGCGCGAGTACCTCGCCGACACCAGCTCGGTCGAGCTGACCCGCAATCCCCACGGGCTCCAGCGGGCGCTGGCGGTCCTCGCCGGGGACGCCGAGGTCCTGGAGGTAGCCAACCGGGCCACCCAGCACCTCTACTTCCGGAACCCGATCCGCAAGTCCGAGGAGCGCTCCAAGGGCCTCTTCTCGACCCACCCGCCGATCCTCGCCCGAATCAACCGCCTCCGGTCGCTCGCCGGCGAGGCCCCGATCGACGACGCCGACGGGCCCGAGGTCGGGGACAGCAGCTAGCGCCTTCGGCCGAGGTCGGCCGGAGGGCGTCACCGGGGAGGCCTTCCTTGCGGCTGCCCGTCCCTTCGTGGTACGGTTTCGGCCGCCGACGGGCGGGAACGCCCGGCGGGGCCTGCGGGCCGAGATAGCTCAGTTGGTAGAGCACGCGACTGAAAATCGCGGTGTCGCCAGTTCGAATCTGGCTCTCGGCACCACCAGCCCCGGGCGGCTTCGAGCGGAAGTGGCTCAGTTGGTAGAGCATCACCTTGCCAAGGTGAGGGTCGCGGGTTCGAGTCCCGTCTTCCGCTCCATTTTCTTGTCCGGGACCTGCGCTGGACCCGCGCCGCTGGCCCTTCGTCTAGTGGTAGGACAGCGGACTTTGGATCCGTGAACCGAGGTTCGAATCCTCGAGGGCCAGCCAGCATCTCACGGCGACGTGGCGAAGTGGCCTAACGCGGGGGTCTGCAAAACCCTTATTCATCGGTTCGAATCCGATCGTCGCCTCCAGCTCCCCCCATCGGACGCCCGCCGCCGAGGCGGGCGTTACGATTCCCCCGCGACACCGCGCCGAGGTGGCGAAACCGGCAGACGCGGCGGACTTAAACTCCGCTGCCCGCAAGGGCGTCAGGGTTCGAATCCCTGCCTCGGCACCAGCCCGAGCCACCCGTGGCGTCAGCCCTCGACGTCGCCGTCGGCTGCCCGATCGGGAAGCGCGCCTCGTGCGACACTGGGCGCAGCGGCACGTGCCGTGTCGGCGGAGCAGGGGAGGGCGCCCATGCCGGACCTCGTCGTGAGCGGGGCCCAGATTACCTGCACGTTCGGGGTCGCGCCCTCGACCCTGACGGTCATCCCGGCGGGCCCCATCCTGCAGGCCGGCGGGCAGCTCCTGGCGCGAATCGTCGACTCCGCGCCCATGGTCAACATCGCCCCGTTCGGCATGTGCACCACGCTATCGAACCCCCAGGTCGCGGCCGCCACCGCTGCCGCGATGGGAGTACTCACGCCCCAGCCGTGCATCCCCGTGACAACGGCGCCGTGGACGCCGGGGTCGACGAAGGTGAGCGCGGGCGGCGTCCCAGCCCTGACGAGCACCTCGACGTGCCTCTGTGCCTGGGGCGGCTCGATCTCGATCGTGCAGGCCGGCCAGGTGAAGGTGACCGGCTGACGGCTCGGCCGCGCCGGCGCAGGCCAGCGAAACGGCTCAGCCGCGCCGGCGCAGGCCAGCGAAGAGGCCGCCGCTGCGCCGCGCGTCGCGCCCGCCCTCGGCCGCCTCGTCGATCCCCGAGGCCAGTGCCGCCAGGCGGGCCAGCGCGCGGCCGGGGGCGGAGGCAGGCGCGCCCCGGACGACGGGCACGCCCTCGTTGACGGCCTTGAGGTAGAGACCGGCGTCGTAGGGCAGCTCGGCGTCGATCGTCGCCGCCATCGCGTTCTCGATCTGCTTCATCGACAGCTGGTCGCGGGCGAAGACGTGGTTGAGGACGAAGGTGGCCTTCGCCTGGACGGCGCCCTCCTCGCCGAGGTGCTCGAGGAAGCCGTGGAGCGCCTTGAGGGCGGCGATCTCCGGGACGATGGGCACGATGACGGCCGCGGCGTGGTCCAGGATCGCGAGGGAGCGCTCGTCCAGCGTCGACCCGGCGTCGACGACCACGGCGCCGTAGGTCGTCGACGCGGTCGCAAGGATCAGCTCCACGCGGGCGGCGGTGACCGTCGGTCCCATCTCGGGCGTGGCGGGGGCCGCAAAGAGGTCCAGCCCCGGGTCGATCCTCTCGGCATAAGAGCGGAGCAGCTCGGGCTCTCGCATCGCGCCGTCGTCCGCCACGAGGTCGGCGACGGTGAGGCGCGGCTTCACGTTGAGGTGGGTCGCCACCTGGCCGAAGTCGACGTCGAAGTCGATGACGGCGACCTGGTCGGGAGCCCTCTCCGCGAGGGCCATCGCCACGTTGACCGCGATCGTCGTCGTCCCCACACCCCCCTTCGGGCTGAAGCAGGCCAGCAGGCGCCGGCGACCCGCGACCGGGGCCTCGATGCCGGCCTGGGGCGCCTGGTCGCGGGAGCGCCTGAAGCGGATCAGGAGGCCCTGCACCCTGGCCTCGAGCTCGCGGGGATCGAAGGGGCGGGCGATGACGTCGTCAGCGCCGGCCTCGAGATAGCGGATCCGCTCCTCCACGTCGTCCTTGGCCGAGACGCAGAGCACCGGGACCGCCGTGAAGGCGGGCGTGCGCCGGATCTCCGCGCAGACGTCGACGCCGCTGCGCGGCGGCCCGACGGCATCGATCGCGACGAGGCTGAACTCGCCGGCCCGGCGGATCGCCTCGTCCGCGTCCGCGAGGGCGGTGACGTCGTGACCCGCCGCGCGGAGCTCGGCCGCCAGCGGGTCGGCCGCCACGGCGTTCGACGAGATGAGGAGAATCGACGTGCTCGACACGGTTGCCCTGCGCGCCCCCCGGTTCCGACTGTGAACGGGGCGAAGGATACACGCGGCGGCCGCTTTCGCGCGGAGCCTCGCCCCGGGCGGCCGCCGGCGGGCGGTCGGGGCCCCCGTGGTATGCTCGCGCGGTCCTTTCTGCTCCGCCGGGGGACGGGCCGGGCTCCGGCCGCGCCGAGCGGGGCATACCCCACAGGAAGGAGCGGACACGGCCATGCGCCGCTATGAGCTCATGCTCGTCCTCCGGCCGGACGCGCCGGAGGACCGGATCCAGGCAGTCCTGGAGCGGACGACCCGCCACGTCACGGAGACGGGCGGCCAGATCGTCAAGACGGCCCCGTGGGGCCGCCGCCGCCTCGCCTACCAGATCGACCGGTATCGCGAGGGCTCGTACCACATCCTCCACTTCGACGCTCCCCCCGAGGCGATCGTCGACCTGGAGCGCACGCTGCTCATCACCGAGGAGGTGCTCCGACACCTGGTGGTCCGCGTGGACCGCCCGGTCCGGGCCGCCCGCGGCAAGGGCGACGACGCCGACCTCGCCCCCGCGCCCGGCGACGAGGACGAGGAGCCGCAGGGCGAGCAGATCGACGAGTCCGAGAGCGAAGCCGCCCCGGCGGCGACCGACTGAGGGGGGACGGTCCGATGGCGTTCGCCAAGCTCATGATCATCGGGAACCTCGGGCGCGACCCCGAGATGCGCTACACGCCCTCGGGGCGGCCGGTCACCGAGTTCAGCGTCGCCGTCTCCCACCGGGGCAAGGACGCCCAGTCCGGCGAGTGGGTGGACCAGGGGACCGACTGGTACCGGGTCACCATCTGGGGCGAGCGCGCCGAGCGCGCCGCGGAGCAGTTCCGCAAAGGGAACCGGGTCTTCGTCGAGGGTCGCTTCCGGACCCGCGAGTTCGAGGCCCGCGACGGCCAGAAGCGCACCGCCCTCGAGATCACCGCCGACAACGTCATCAGCCTCGAGCGGGGCGGCCGCGACGAGGGCGAGGGCACCGCTGCCCCGCCGTTCGCCGCCGATGCGCGCCCCGCGTCGTCGCCGGTCCGACGAGACGCTTCCCCCGAGGACGTTCCGTCCGACCTCGACGAGCTGCCCTTCTGACGAATCCTCCAAGGAGCCCTGCCAGCCATGCCACCCGCCCGATCCAAGAAGCGCGACGACTACTACCGCGATCGGCGTCGCCGCAAGGTGTGCGCCTTCTGCGCCGACAAGACGCCCCAGATCGACTACAAGGAGGTGAGCCGCCTCCGCCGCTACCTTTCCGAGCGAGCCAAGATCGAGCCGCGCCGCAAGACCGGCACCTGCGCCGCCCACCAGCGGGAGCTGGCGGTCGCCCTCAAGCGGGCTCGCCACGTGGCGCTGCTGCCGTACGCGCCGCAGCACCTGCGGCCCTGACCTCGCGCCGGCGCGCTGGCCTGCCGGGCGCAGGGTGATCGTCGGGCTGCTCCTCGCCGCCGGCGGTGTCGGCGCCGGCGTCTTCGGCTCGCTCCTCGGCCTGGGGGGCGGGATTCTCATCGTGCCGCTCCTCACCGTGGGCTTCGGCGTGCCCTTCCGCGAAGCGGTCGGGGTCAGCCTGGTCTGCGTGATCGTCACGAGCAGCGCGGCGGCCGGGGTCTACCTGGAGCGCCACATGGCGAACCTGCGGCTCGGGATGCTCCTCGAGGTGTTCACCGCGAGCGGTGCCCTGCTCGGCGGGCTCGTCGCCTTCCTGCTTCCGGAGCGCGTCCTCGCCGGCCTCTTCGCGGCACTCCTCGCCTACACGGCCTTCTCGATGCTGCGCCGGAGCCGGGCGCGGGCCGAGTCGCCGTCGCTGCCCATGGCCGACGACGGCCCCGGGGCGGCGCAGGGCTCAGGCCCGGACGCGACCTCGGCGGCGGGGAGCCTCGCGGACGTCGTGGCGGGGCCGGGGTATCGCCCGCGGCGCCTGGGCGTGGGCGCGGCCGGCAGCCTCGGTGCCGGGGTGATGTCGGCGCTGCTCGGGGTGGGGGGCGGCATCGTCAAGGTGCCGCTCATGCATCTTGTCATGGGCGTGCCGCTCAAGGTCGCCACGGCAACCAGCAACCTGATGATCGGCGTGACCGCCGCGGCCTCGGCCGTGGTCTACCTGCTCCGGGGCGGGATCGATCCCTACGTCGCCGGCCCGACGGCCGTCGGCGTCTTCGCCGGGGCCATGGTCGGCTCGCGCCTGGCGGCCCGGATCGACGTCCGGATCCTGCGCATCCTGTTCGTGGCCGTGCTGGCCCTGACGGCCGTCCAGATGACCGTGCGGGCGCTCGGATGAGCGGCGTCGAAGCGCGCGTCGCCACCATCCTCGCGGGCGGGACGCGGGTCGCCGTGGCGCTCCTCGCGGCCGGGAGCGTCCTCCTGGTGGCCGGCGGCACGTCGCCGCTCGCGCCGGGCTGGCCGCCTCTCGACTTCGCCGCGCTGCCGGCCGATCTCGTCGCCCTCCGGCCCGCGGCGTTCATCTGGCTCGGCCTCGTGGCGACGATCGCGACCCCGCTCCTGCGCGTGGCGGCCTCGACGTGGGGCTTCGGGCGAGCGGGCGAGCCCCGCCTGGCCGCGCTCGGCCTCGCCGTCCTCGTCGTGGTCGCCCTGGCGATCGTCGCGGGATCGCTGGCAGGCTGAGCATGGACCTCCTGATCCTGCTCGCCTCGCTCGTCATCATCCTGGTGGGAGCGGAGCTCTTCACCAACGGCGTCGAGTGGTTCGGGAAGCGGCTCGACCTCGGCGAAGGGGCGATCGGGAGCGTGCTCGCGGCGGTCGGCACGGCGCTGCCGGAGACGATGATCCCGCTCATCGCGATCGTCTTCGCCGGCGGGGCGGCGGGAGCCGAAGTGGGGATCGGGGCGATCCTCGGCGCGCCGTTCATGCTCGCGACGCTCGCCATGTTCGTCACGGGCGCCGCCATCTTCGCCTTCCGGCGCCGGCGCCCGACGGGCACCCGGGCCCGGGTCGACCTCCGCCTCGTGACGCGCGATGCGGGGGCCTTCGGGGTCGCCTACGCCCTCGCCATCGGGGCGGCCCTCCTGCCCGCGGGCCTGCGCCCCTTCTCCTGGCTCGTCGCCGTCGCCCTCGTGCTCCTCTACGTCCGCTACGTGCGGTCCCACCTGCGCGACGAGCGGGAAGCGGACCTCGAGGATCCCGGGCCGCTGCGCCTGCGCCGCCTGAGCCGGGCCGCCCGACGCGAGCCCGACTGGCCGCCGCACCTGGCCGTCGTGGTGTTCCAGGTCGGGGTCGCCCTCGCCTGCATCATCGTGGGCGCGGCGTTCTTCGTCGGCGCCGTCGAGCACGTGGCGGGAACCATGGGGATCGACGGCACGCTCCTGGCCCTCGTGATCGCACCCATCGCGACCGAGCTCCCCGAGAAGTTCAACAGCGTCATCTGGGTCCGGCAGGGCAAGGACAACCTGGCCCTGGGCAACATCACGGGAGCCATGGTCTTCCAGAGCGCGATCCCGCCGAGCGTGGCCCTGGTCTTCGCGCCGGGTGCCTGGGCGATCAGCGAGGCGACCCTCGTCGCCTTCGCCTCGGCGGGGATCGCCGCCGCGTCGCTCGCCGTGATCGTCCTGCCGGCGCTCCGGACGGGGCGGCTCAGCGCGCTGGGCCTGCTCGTGGGCGGCGGCTTCTACGTCGTCTATCTGGGCCTCGTCCTGGCCACGATCGCCGGCGGGAGCTGAGGCCGTCGGGCGCCGAGCGGGCCCCGGGCCCCGGCCCGGATTCGCGGTCTATACTCGGCTGGCCCGGCGTCGAGGTTCGCCGACCTGCCCGGACCACGCGAAGGAGTCGCCCGGATGCTGACCCAGAAGCCCGTCGCCGAAGGCACGCCACGCCCCGCCGCGGCGGCCGTCGACACCGCCTCGCTGATCTGCCTCTTCGAGGGCCGCTACGTTCCCCTCGGCGAGGCCAACGTCAGCATCATGACCCACGCCTTCATGTACGGCACCGCCGTCTTCGAGGGGATCCGGGCCTACTGGAATGCCGAGAAGGGGGAGCTCTACGCCCTCAAGCTCCGCGAGCACATGGAACGCATCCGGAGCTCGGCCGCCATCCTGCTGATGCCGGACCTGCCGTCGGTCGACCAGCTCACCGGCGAGGCCCTCGAGGTCCTGCGGCGCAACGGGTTCCGCACGGACGCCTACGTGCGGCCCTCGTTCTACAAGAGCACCCAGGCCATCGGCGTGAAGCTCCACGGGCTCGAGCATCGCTACTACATCCTCGCCCTGCCCTTCGGCGACTACGTCGACACCACGGTCGGGGTGCGGATCGCCACCGTCTCCTGGCGCCGGACCGGGGACGTCGCCATCCCGTCGCGGGCGAAGATCATGGGCAGCTACGTCAACCCGGCCTTCAGCAAGTCCGAGGCGATGTTGAACGGCTACGACGAGGCCCTCGTGCTCACCGACGACGGCCACATCTCCGAGGGGTCGGCCGAGAACATCTTCGTCGTCCGCGACGGCGTGCTCCTCACTCCGCCCGTGACGGACGACATCCTGGAGGGGATCACCCGCGCCGGGATCTTCGAGATCTGCGACGAGCTGGGCCTGCGGGTCGTGGAGCGCTCCATCGACCGCTCCGAGATCTACGTCGCCGACGAGGCCTTCTTCTGCGGTACCGGGGCCCAGATCAGCCCGATCATCGAGGTGGATCGCCGGCCGATCGGCAGTGGAAGCGTGGGACCGATCACGCGGAGGATCAAGGACCGCTACTTCGACATCGTCCGCGGCAACGTCCCTGCATACGCCCACTGGGTGACGCCCGTCCACGCCGGCTGAGGGCGGGGCCGGGACGCCGTCCCGGTCAGGGAGCGTGCAGCAGCGGCGTCGAAGTGCCCTGCACGACCAGGATGTCGGTTCCGGCCTTGGCGTCCGTTCGCGGCGTCACCGTGAGCTTGAAGTTGGCCGCCAGCCAGGCGACCGAGGCCGGGAAGCGCGTCTCGGCCCCGTTGTAGGCGATCACCGTCGTGGCGGGGTCGACGGTGTCGGGCGCGCGTCCGCGCGGCGCCGAGGCCGCGAACCCGTTGTACTCAAGGTAGGCGGCCAGGTCGGTGGCGCGCTGCGCCTCGCCCGTGCTCGTGACGACCCAGACGCGCGCCCCTTCGGCGGCGATCTCCTGGCGGACGGCTTCCTCGCGGGGGTCGAACGTGAACGCGTTAGCGGCCGCCGCGCGGATCGCCGGCACGTTGGCCTGGAGCTCGTAGAGCCCGTTGACGTAGCCCTCGGTGCCGTAGCGCGGCGGCGTGAAGACGTACGAGCGGATGTTGCCCGCGTCGATCCGGCTCGCCAGCTCGATGAGCTGGGGGAGGCGGGCGACCGGGAAGTCCGTCTTGACCGCCCGCTTGGTGCTCCGGACCAGGTCGGGAAGCCGCTGCAGGATGGTCGCGAAGTCGGCCTGCTGGCCGAGGGACAGGATCACGCGTTGCTGACGGCTGGCGCGGTCGAAGTCGCTCGAGCCGTGCCGGCTCCGCGCATAGATCAGCGCCTCGGCGCCCGTCATGTGCTGCACGCCGGTCGGGATGTAGACGCGCAGGGCCCCCTTGTCGCCGGGGTAGTAGTCGTCCACGACCGGGAGCTGGACGTTGATCGTGACCCCCCCGAGGGCGTCGACGACCTGCGTGAAGCCGCCGAAGTCGACCTCGACGAAGTACTGGATCGGGAACCCGTAGAGGCCGCCGAGCGTGTCCTTGAGGGCCTGGTAGCCGCTGAGGGCGCCGCCGGGGAAGATGTCGGGCCGGGCGCGCGCCTGCTGGAAGAGGGCGTTGATCTTGCGCGTCCAGGTGGTGCCGAAGAAGGAGCGGGCCGGCCCGGCGAGCGGGATCCCGGTGGTGTCGCGGGGCAGGCTGAACATTGCGACCTGGCCGCTGGCAGGGTCGATGCTGGCCACGATCAGGGTGTCCGTGTTGTAGGCGCCTTCGCCGGGCCGGCGGTCCGACCCGATCAGCAGGACGTTGAGCCGCCCCTTGCCGTCCCAGGGCGGCAGGGTGGGATCCGCGGGGGCGGCGGTCGCGCCCGGCGGCGACGTGGAGAGCGGCGACTCGGCCGCGTCCGGAGAGCCGTCGGGCGGCGCGACGGTCGCCGACGGATCAGGGGTTGCGTCGCCTTCGCCGATCGGGTTGAAGATCCCCTGCACCAAGTCCAGCGCCTGGAGGTCGTAGTAGGCGACGGCGACGTGCGCGCCACCCATGACGAGCACGACGGCCAGCAACCCGGCGATGGAGAGCGGAGCGAGGATGGACTGCGACGGGCCGAGGCGCCCGGCCCCCTCGTCCCAGCGGTTCAGGAAGAGGGCGACGCGGTAGGCGTCGACGGCCGCGACGACGCGGTAGAGGAGCGCCACGACGTTGCCGGCGAGGATCGCGACGAGGACCGAAGGCTGGAAGAGCACGCCGACCAGCTCCAGCCGGTACGTGGCGACGACGCCCAGGGCGAGGGCGACGAGGAGGAACGGCGCGGCCGCGAAGCCGAGGGCGCGATACCAGGCGCCGGAGTAGGCGTGGCCGAGGCCGGGGAAGAGGAGCGACAGGAAGGCGGCCGTGAACGCGGAACGGGCGCGGCGCCGCGGCTCCTGCGGGCGGGTCATCGCGGGTAGGATAGGAGGAACCTCCGTGAGACGTGTCCGGAGCCCTCTGACGCCTGCCCGCGCCGCCGCGCGACGCAGGCACGCCAGCTGCCCGCCGTTCGCGATCCCCAGCCGAGGCCCGATGTTCGACCCCGTCAGCAGCAAGCCCGACCTCGTCGCCCAGGAGCACGAGATCCTCGCCCTCTGGCGCGAGCGGCGGACGTTCGCCCGCCTGCGCGCCCAGAACGCCGGCAGGCACCGCTGGAGCTTCCTCGACGGCCCGATCACGGCGAACAACCCGATGGGGGTCCACCACGCCTGGGGGCGGGCCTACAAGGACGTCTTCCAGCGCTTCCACGCCATGCTGGGCGAGGACCAGCGCTGGCAGAACGGCTTCGACTGCCAGGGCCTCTGGGTGGAGGTCAACGTCGAGCGCGATCTCGGCTTCACCTCGAAGCGGGACATCGAGGAGCACGGCATCGCCGAGTTCGTGAGCCTGTGCAAGCAGCGGGTCCTGACCTTCGCCGCCCGCCAGACCGAGCAGTCGATCCGCCTCGGCTACTGGATGGACTGGAACGACCCGGACGAGCTCCGCCGCCTGCGCGACCAGCTCGCCGCCGATCCGACGCACGTCATGACGCTCCAGGGCCCGCGGGGCCCGGTCACCGACAGCGTGGAGATGCTGGTCGGGCGGCTGGGGATGCCCGAGCTCGGCGGGTCGTACTTCACCTTCAGCAACGAGAACAACGACCTCATCTGGGCCTTCCTCGCCGAGTGCCACCGGCGCGGCTGGCTGTACAAGGGCCACGACACGATGCCCTGGTGCGCCCGCTGCGGGACCGGGATCAGCCAGCACGAGATGACCGAGGGCTACGCCGACCGGACGGACCCCGGCCTCACGATCCGCCTCCCGCTGGTCGATCGTCCAGGCGAATCGCTCCTCGTCTGGACGACGACGCCGTGGACGCTCACCAGCAACGTGGCCGCCGCCGTCGGCCCGGAGCTGCGCTACGTCAAGGTCCGCCAGGGCGACGCCGTCCACTGGCTGGGCCGGGGAACCCTCCGCCAGGCGCTGGCGGGGCCGTTCGAAGTGCTCGACGAGGTCGCCGGCAGCGAGCTCGTGGGCTGGCGCTACCGGGGGCCGTTCGACGACCTCCCGGCCGTCCGGGCGGCGTTCGCCGCCGGCGGGCCCGACGGGCGCCCGTACGAGCATCGCGTCGTGGCCTGGGACCAGGTCGGCGAGGAGGAGGGGACAGGGATCGTCCACATCGCCCCCGGCTGCGGCGCGGAGGACTTCGCCCTCGGCAAGGCCCTGGGCCTGCCGACGCTGGCGCCCCTCGACGAGGGCGGGGTCTTCATCGACGGCTTCGGGTTCCTGGCGGGGCGGGACGTTCGCGACTCCGTGGAACCGGTGGTGGACCACCTCCGCCACCACGGCCTCTTCTACCGCGTCGAGCCGTTCGTCCACCGCTACCCGCATTGCTGGCGGTGCGGCACCCCGCTCGTCTTCCGCCTCGTCGACGAGTGGTACATCAGCATGGGCCTGGTCTACGACCGGCCGCGCGGGGAGCTGACGGCGGCCGAGATCGACGCCAGCCTCCGCTACCAGATCATGGAGGTCGTGGGCGCGATCCGCTGGATCCCGGGGTTCGGCTACGAGCGCGAGCTCGATTGGCTCCTGAACATGCACGACTGGATGATCAGCAAGAAGCGGTACTGGGGCCTGGCCCTGCCGATCTACGACTGCCCGGCGTGCGGCACCTTCGACGTGGTCGGGGGGCGGGAGGAGCTCCGCGAGCGCGCCGTCGACGGCTGGGATGCCCTCGAGGGCCACACGCCCCACCGCCCCTACGTGGACGCGGTCCGCATCGCCTGCCCCGGCTGCGGCGCGCTTGTGGCGCGGATCCCCGACGTGGGCAACCCGTGGCTCGACGCCGGGATCGTCCCCTTCTCGACCCTCCACTACCGCGAGGACCCGGCCCACTGGGCGGACTGGTTCCCGGCCGACTTCATCACGGAGAGCTTCCCGGGCCAGTTCCGCAACTGGTTCTACTCGATGCTGGCGATGAGCACGGTCCTGCGCCGCGAGCCGCCCTTCCGCACGATCTTCGGGTACGCGACCCTCTTCGGCGAGGACGGCCGCCCGATGCACAAGAGCTGGGGCAACGCGATCGAGTTCGACGAGGCCGCCGAACGGATGGGCGTGGACGTCATGCGCTGGATGTACGCCAACGCCCGGCCCGAGGACAACATCCTCTTCGGCTGGCACGCGGCCGACGAGGCGCGCCGCGAGCTGCTCGTCTTCTGGAACGTCTACGCCTTCTTCGTGACCTACGCCCGCCTTGCCGGCTGGCGGCCCGGTGAGGCGGCGCCGCCGGTCGCCGGGCGCCCCGTGCTTGACCGCTGGATCCTCTCGCGCCTGGCCGGCCTCGCGGCCGGGGTCGAGGACCGCCTCCACGACTACGATCCCGACGCGGCAGCGGCGGCCGTCTCCCGCTTCATCGATGAGCTCTCGACCTGGTACCTGCGCCGGACCCGGCGGCGCTTCTCGCGGGCCGGCGACGAGGCGAGCCGCGCGGCCGCGTTCGCCACGCTTCACGCCGTCCTCGTCGGACTGGCCCGGGTGACCGCTCCTCTCCTGCCGTTCCTGTCCGAGTCGCTCTACCAGAACCTGGTGGTGAAGGGAGGCCTCGACGCGCCGGACAGCGTCCACCTCACCCGCTGGCCGTCGGCGGAGCTCGCCGACCTCCGCGACGCCGCCCTGGAGGGCGCGATGGAGACCGCCCAGCGCGCCGTGGAGCTGGCCCGCACGCTCCGGGCGCAGGCGGGCCTCCGCACCCGCCAGCCGCTGGCGCGGCTCTGGATCGCGATCCCCGGCGGCGAGCACGGCGAGCTCGACGCCCTCCTCGGCCTGGTCGCCGACGAGGTCAATGTCCGGGAGGTCATCCGGATCGGCGACGAGTCGGCGCTCGTGGAGCGGCGCGTCAAGCCCCTGCTCCCGAAGATCGGCAAGAAGCTCGGCCCAGCGATCCCCGCGGTCATGGCCGCGGCCCGCGACGGCCGCGTCGAGATCCGCCCGGACGGGTCGGTGGCCCTCGGCGGCGTGGTGCTCGCCGCCGACGAGGTGGAGATCCTCGCCTCGCCGCGCCCGGGCACGGCCGTGGCCCACGACGACGGGCTGGTCGTGGTGATCGACACGGAGCTGACGGACGAGCTGCGGGCAGAGGGCGACGCCCGGGAGCTGCAGCGGGCGATCCAGGACCTCCGCCGCGACGCCGGCCTCGAGCTCGACGACCGGATCGAGGTCGTGGTGGCGCTCCCCGCCGGGGCTGCCTGGGTGCGGCCCCACCTGCCGAGGGTGGCCGCCGAGACGCTGGCCGACGCGGTTGCCGAGGGCCTGCCGCCCGACGGCTGGCCCCGCGCGGCGGTCGTCCTCGGGGGGGCCGAGGCCTCGATCGCGATCCGGCGCCGCGGCGGCGACGCGTCGTGAGGCTCCGCCGGTGAGCCGCCACCGGGGCGCCTTCCTCGGCCTCGCCGCAGCGATCGTCGTCGCCGACCAGCTGACCAAGGCCTGGATCGTTGCCGGCTTCCCCTTCGGTGAGCCCGTCGAGCTCCTCGGCGCCTGGGTCCGGATCTGGTACGTGGCGAACACGGGCGCCCTGTTCGGGCTCTTCCGTGACCAGGCGGTCGTCTTCGCCGTCCTCAGCATCGCCGTGATGGCGCTGATCGTCTGGTACCACGACCGGGCCGTCGTGGGCAGCGGCTGGCTGGCAACGCTGGCGCTCGGCCTGCTCCTCGGCGGCGCCGTCGGCAACTTCCTCGACCGGATCCGGCTGGGCCACGTCGTCGACTTCGTCGACATGGGGTTCCCCGGCGGCTGGCGCTTCTACACCTGGAACGTGGCCGACGCGGCGATCTCGACCTCGATCCTGCTCCTCATCCTGATGGCGGTGCTCCCGGTCGGGCGCCGCGAGGTCCCCGCGCGATGACCGAGCTGCGCCTCGTGGTCCCGGCCGGCCGGGGCGGCCGGGCGGACCGGTTCGCCGCGGACCTGTCGGGGCTCTCGCGCAGCCGCATCCAGCGCCTGATGACCGAGGGGCGGGTGACGATCGACGGGCTGCCGGTCAAGGCGAACACCGTGATCCCGCCCGGGGTGCTGATCGTGATCGACGTTCCGCCGGCCGAGCCGGCCGGGATCGCGGCGGAGGAGATCCCGCTCGACATCGTCTACGAGGATGGCGACGTCCTGGTCGTGGACAAGCCGGCCGGGCTCGTGGTCCACCCGAGCCCCGGGCACTGGTCCGGGACGCTCGTCAACGCGCTCCTCGCCCGTGACACGGCCTACGGGGGGATCGCCGGCGTGGAGCGGCCCGGGATCGTCCACCGCCTCGACCGCGACACGTCGGGCCTGCTCATCGTCGCGAAGAACGACGCGGCCCAGGCGAGCCTGATGTCCCAGCTCAAGGCCCGCCGGGTGAAGAAGACCTACCTGGCCCTCGTCCAGGGGAGCGTCCAGGCGGCCGTCGGCCGGGTGGAAGCTCCGGTCGGTCGCGACCCGAAGAACCGGATGCGGATGGCCGTCGTCCCCGACGGCCGGCCGTCCGTGACGGGCTACCGGGTGCGCGAGCGGTTCGCCGGCTGGACGCTGCTCGAGGTCGACCTCGTCACCGGCCGGACCCACCAGATCCGCGTCCACCTGGCCGCCCTCGGTCACCCGGTCGCGGGCGACGCCGTCTACGGGACGGGAACCGCCCGGCGGGGGCCGGCGGGCCTGGAGCGACTCTTCCTGCACGCGTGGCGGCTCACCTTCGCCTCGCCGGCCACCGGCGACCTCGTCCGCCTCGAAGCCCCCCTGCCGCCGGCCCTCGAGGAGCCGCTTGAGGGGCTGCGGGCCGGCGCCGCGGGCGTGATGCCGCGACTGCCCGGCCCGATCGCGACGGACGACGAGCCGTGACCGAGCAGCCGCTGGGCGCCGCCCCGGCCCCCGACGACCCGCTCGCCGGGGCGCCGAGCCAAGGGTCCCCGGGGGCGCTGCTCGTCGTCGTCTCGGGCCCGTCGGGGGTGGGGAAGGACACGATCATCAAGGCCCTCCGGGCGCGCTCCGCGCAGCGCGACTACCACTACGTCGTCACCTGCACGACGCGCTCGCCGCGGCCGGGCGAGGTCGACGGCGCCAGCTACCACTTCCTGGGCCGGGAGCGGTTCGACGCCCTGCGGGATGCCGGCGCCTTCCTCGAGTCGGCCCGGGTCCACGGCAACTGGTACGCCACCCCGCGGGCGGAGGTGCGCCGGGCGCTCGCGGCCGGCCACGACGTCATCCTGAAGATCGACGTCCAGGGCGCGGCGACGGTCAAGTCGCTCGTTCCCGACGCCCTCCTCGTCTTCGTCGTCCCGCCCTCGCTGGAGGCGCTCTTCCGGCGTCTGCGGGCGCGGGCCACCGAGACCGCCGAGCAGCTCGAGCTGCGCCAGCGAAACGCCGCGATCGAGCTCGCCCGGGCCGGCGACTACGACCAGGTGGTCGTCAACGAGGACGGCCAGGTGGAGCGGACGGCCGAGCGGATCGACGCGATCATCCGGCGCGAGCGGGCGCGCCACCCGGACCGGCGGGTCGTGGTCTGACGGCCGTGGGCCCGGATGCGCCCCCGGGGTCCGGCCGGCCCGCACGGGCCGAGGCGCGCCACGTCGAAGTCGCGGTCGATGCGCCCGGTGTCGCGGGCGATCGAACCTGGACCTACACCGTGCCGGACGCTCTCGCCGAGGTCGCCGCCGGCGAGGCGGTCATCGTGGAGTGGGGGAGGCGCCGGGCGATCGGGATCGTGCTCGGCGATGCCCCGCCGCCCGAGGGCGTGGCAGCGAAGCCGCTGGCCGCCCTGGTCCGGGCCGACGGCCCGCTCCTCCCGCCCCTCTCGCTGGCCCTCGCGCGCTGGATCGCCGGGCACTATCTCGTCCCGCCCGCCCTCGCGATCCGGGCCATGCTCCCGCCGGGCCTCCTGGAGCGCCTCGACCTCGTCGCGACGGTCGCCGTCGACGCCGCTCCGGCTTTCCACGCCGGCGCCCCGGCGGACGATGCCCTCACGGCGGCCCTCCTCGACGCGCTCGCCGCCGGCCCGCGCCCCGTCCGCGCCCTGCCGGCCGCCGAGAGTCGTCCCGCGGTGCTGCGTCGCCTGCGGGCGCTCGAGCGGGCCGGTCGCGTGCATCTCGAGTGGACGCTCGCGGCGGCCGGCGCCCTCCCGCGCTACGAGCGGCGGGCGATCTCGACACCGGCCGGGCGCGCCGTCGCGGGCGGGGCGCGGCCTGCGGACGGTCGGGCTCTCGGCCCGCGTCAGCGGACCCTGCTCGCCGAGCTGGCCGCGCTCGACGAGGGCGATCTCCCGGCTGCGGCACTCGTGGCGCGCCACGGCGCCGCGAGCCTCGCCGGCCTCGCCCGCCGCGGCCTCGTCGAGCTCGTGACGCGCGAGCGGACGCGGGACCACGTGGCGGCGCGGGCGGTCGGGGCGCGCGGGTCGCGGCCGCGCGACTCGACCCTGTCGCCCGCCCAGGCCGCGGCCGTGGCCGCCGTCGTCGGCGCCATCGCCGCCCGCGACGCGACGCCGCTCCTCCTCGACGGGCCGACGGGAGCCGGGAAGACCGCCGTCTACACGGAGGCGATCGCGGCGTCGCTCGCGAGCGGGCGCCCCGCCCTGGTCCTCGTGCCCGAGATCGCCCTCGCCCTGCCGCTCGTCGACCGGCTCCGCGCCGACCTGGGGGCGGAGGTCGCGGTCGTCCACTCGGGGCTGGGCGAGGGCGAGCGGGCGGACGCGTGGCGCCGGATCCGTGCGGGCGCCGTCGACGTGGTCGTGGGGACGCGGACCGCCGTCCTCGCGCCGCTCGCGGACGTCGGGGTCGTCGTGGTCGACGAGGAGCACGAGGCGACCTACAAGAGCGACCGGACACCGCGGTACCAGGCCCGCGACCTCGCGATCCGCCTCGGCGCCCTCGCCGGGGCGTCGGTCGTCCTGGGGAGCGCCACGCCGTCGGTCGAGTCGGTCGGGCGGGCCCGCCTCGGGCTCCATCGCCGGCTGACCCTGCCGGAGCGGGCCGCCGGGGCGGCGCCGCAGGTCGAGGTCGTCGATCTCCGCGAGGAGCTGGCAGCGGGGAACCGGGGTCTGGTCTCCCGGCGGCTGGCGGCGCTCGTGGCGGCCCTGGACCCGGTCGCGGGCGACCGGGCGATCCTGGTGATCAACCGGCGCGGGGCGGCGTCGGCGGTCCTCTGCCGCGATTGCGGGCACGTGCAGGCGTGTCCGGAGTGCACCCGGCCGCTCGTCTACCACCAGGCCGGGATGACCCTCCGCTGCCATCACTGCGGCGCGGCCGCCCCGATGGCGTCGCGCTGCCCGGCCTGCGGCTCGCCGCGGATCCGCTTCCTGGGCGGCGGCACGGAGCGCCTCGAGTCCGAGGTCCGGGAACGCTTCCCGGCCCTGCGCGTCGGCCGCCTCGACCGGGACGTGGTGGAGCGCCGTGGGGCGGCTGCACGCGTCGTGGACGCCTTCACGGACGGCCGCCTCGACGTCCTGGTGGGCACGAGCCTGGTCGCGAAGGGCCTGGACATTCCCGAGGTCACCCTGGTGGGCGTCGTCTCCGCGGACGTCGCCCTCACGCTCCCCGACGAGCGCGCCGCGGAGCGCACCTTCCAGCTGCTGGTGCAGGCGATCGGGCGCGCCGGTCGCGGCGAGCGTGCCGGCCGGGCGATCGTCCAGAGCTACCAGCCCGAGCACCCGGCCATCCGGGCGGCCGCCGGGGGCGATGCGGCGGCCTTCTACGACGCCGAGCTGGCCGCACGGGAGCGGGTCGGGGCGCCGCCGTTCGGATCGACCGTGAAGCTGACGGTCGGGGACGAGGACCGCGAGGTCGCCCGGACGGCGGGGCGCGAGATGGCCGACCGCCTGCGCGCCCGCGCCGCGGCCCGCGGCCTCGTTGTCGTCGTGGCGGGCCCGGCACCGGCGTACGTGCCGCGACGCGCCGGACGGTGGCGGTTCAACGTCGTCCTGCGCGGGTCTTCCCCGCTCGCGGTGCTCGACGGGGATCCCGGCCCCCCGTGGTCGATCGACGTCGACCCCGAGAGCCTCCTGTAGGGGCGGGTCGCGCCGACTCGCCGCGGGCCGGCGCCGCCCGGGCGCGGATGGTCCGAACGCCTCTGGCCCAGCCCGGCCCGGCTCGCGACAATAGAGGTTCGCAGAGGAGTCGATCGATGACCGAGGAGATGAAGCCGACAGGGGAGGCCGTTCCCGGGCCGGGCGATACCGCCGACGTCCCGCCTGCCGCTCACGGCGGCGAGGAGACCCGGAGCGCCCAGGGCCGCGAGTGGCTCGCCCAGCTCCAGCAGATGATCGACCGGGTGGCCGCCGAGGCCGGGCCCGTCGCCCGCGACGTGGCCGCGAAGGCCGCCGAGCTCGCCGCGGTGGCGGGCGAGAAGGCAGGCCCGCTGGCGAAGCGCGCCGCCGAGGTGACGGGCGACGTCGGCGTCCGCGTGGCGGAGCGGTCGCGGCGCTTCGCCGACGACATGCGCCACCGCGCCGCCGAAGCGGGCACGCCGCCACCGGACGAGGAGCCGCCGGCCTGAGACCCGCGCGGGACCGCCGGGAGCGGTCTCGTATACTCGGGGCATGAGCGTCCTCCCCATCCTCACGCTCGGCGACCCGCGGCTGCGCCTGAAGGGCGAGCCCGTGGAGAGCTTCGGCAAGCTCCTCCACCACCTGCTCGACGACCTGACCGACACGATGCGGCACGCCCCGGGGGTGGGCCTCGCGGCGCCGCAGCTCGGCGAGGCACTCAACGTGGCGGTGGTGGAGGTCGGCGACCGGCTCCTGGAGCTCGTCAACCCGCGGATCGTCCGGGCCGAGGGCGAGGACAGGGACCTCGAGGGGTGCCTGTCGATTCCCGGGTTCGTGGCCTACGTCACCCGGCGCGAGCAGGTCTGGATCGTCTCCCAGAACCGCCTCGGGCGGAAGTACAAGGTTGCCGGCGTCGGCCTGCTCGGGCGGGCGCTGCAGCACGAGCTCGACCACCTGCAGGGGAAGCTCTACATCGACTACCTCGCGTCGCCGGACGAGCTGATCCCGGTCGGGCGCGGTGGCAACGAGGACGAGGACGACGCCGTCGACGCCGAGCTCGAGCGCCGGGGGATCGATCCGGAGAAGGCGAAGGCGGCCTCCCGCGGCTGACGTGGCGGGCGCCCGGACGGTCTTCTTCGGGTCCGGCCGGTTCGCCGTCCCCGTCCTCGAGGCAGTGGCCGCGGCCCCCGAGCTGTCGCTCCTCGCCGTCGTCACGGCGCCGCCGCGCCCGACAGGCCGCGGCGGAACGCCGGCTCCCACGGCCGTCGGGGCGCGCGCGGAGGCGATGGGGCTGGCCATCTTCACCCCCGAGCGCGTCCGGGACCCGGCCTTCCGCGACGCGCTGGCGGCCCTCCGCCCGGCCGTGGGCATCCTGGCCGACTACGGACGGCTCCTGCCCGCGGCGGTGCTCGACCTGCCGCCGCAGGGGATCCTGAACCTCCACCCGTCGCTGCTGCCCCGCCACCGCGGCGCGACGCCGGTCCCGGCGACCATCCTCGCGGGCGACGCGGAGACCGGGGTCTCCCTGTTCCGGATGGACCCCGGGATGGACACCGGCCCGGTCGTCGCCGTGGCGCGGACCCCCGTCGAGCCCGGCGACGACGCGCCCCGTCTCGAGGCGCGGCTGGCGGGGCTGGCTGCCGGGCTCGTGGCCCGCTCGATCGGCCCTTACCTCCGCGGCGAGATCACGCCCCGGCCCCAGCCCGAAGCAGGGGTGACCGTGACGCGTCCCCTCAGGCGCGAGGACGGGCGCCTCGACCCGACACTGGCGCCCGCGTTCCTGGTGCGCCTGGTGCGCGCCATGCGGCCCTGGCCTGGAACCTTCGTTGCCCTGCCCACCGGTCGCCTGGTCGTCCTCCGCGCAGCCGTCGGCGATGCGGAGGCGGACGACCTGCCCGGCACGCTCGTCGCCGACGGCGACAGCCTCGCCCTCGCGACGGCGAGCGGCCGCCTCCTGCTCCTCGACGTGCAGCCTGCCGGCGGCCGCCCGATGACCGGCGCGGCGTACCGCCGCGGGCACCCCGCGGCCGTCGGGTCGCGGGTAGGATGAGGCCGGCCCGATGAGCGATCCATTCGCCCCGATCCCCACCAGCCGCGCGCTGCCGCCGCCGCCCGGGACCCGCGACCCGCGGCCCGGGATCGCGGGCCTCGCCGAGGCGGACGTGGCCGCCCTGGTCGGGGAGCTCGGCGAGCCGGCGTTCCGGTCCCGCCAGGTCGCCGATGCCGCCTGGCGGTCAGCCGCGGCCGACTGGGACGAGGTCACGACCCTGGCCCGTCCGCTGCGGGTTGCCCTGGCCAAACGCCTCCGCTTCGACACCGTGGCGGCCACCACGATCCGGGTCGCCGACGGGGAGACGACTGAGAAGGCGCTCCACGGCCTCTCCGACGGGCGGCTGGTCGAGTCCGTCCTCATGCACTACCCGGGCGCGGCCGGGCGGCGGGAGCGGACCACGCTCTGCATCAGCAGCCAGGCGGGCTGCGCCGTCGGCTGCCCGTTCTGCGCGACCGGGGAGCTCGGCTTCGAGCGCGACCTGGAGGTGGCCGAGATCGTCGACCAGGCGCGCCACGCCCGCCGCCGGCTGGCCGCCGTCGGACGCCACCTCGGCAACGTCGTCTTCATGGGGATGGGCGAGCCGCTCCTCAACCTCGACGCGGTGCTGGAGGCCATCGGCGCGCTGACCGATCCCGCGCGCTTCGGGCTGGGCGCGCGCCACGTCACGCTCTCCACCTCCGGGGTGGTCCCCGGGATCGAGCGGCTCGCCCGGCTGCGGCCGCAGTGGACCCTGGCGATCAGCCTCCACGCCGCCCGCGATCCGCTGCGCGACCTCCTGGTCCCGCTCAACCGTCGCTGGCCCGTGGCGGACGTGGTCGCGGCCGCGCGCGCGTACGGGCAGGCGACCGGCCGCCGCACCAGCTACGAGTACGTGATGATCGACGGCATCAACGACACGGCCGCCGACGCCGAGGCCGTCGTGCGGCTGCTCCGGGGCTCGGGCGCCCACGTCAACTGCATCCCGATGAACCCCGTGGCCCACACCCCGTGGCGAGCCAGCGCGCCGGCCCGCATCGCGGCGTTCGCCGACCGGCTCCGGGCGGGCGGCCTCGGCGTGACCGTCCGCCGCAACCGCGGCCAGGAGGTCGGGGCGGCCTGCGGCCAGCTCGCGGCGGAGCAGGCGGGCGAGCCCCCGGCGCCGGCGGTCGCGTGGCGGCGGGAGCTCCTCGTGGCGGGGTCCGCGGCCGCCCTCCGTGGGGAGCGCAGCTCGGAGCCGGCACCGCCGGGCCTCGGGGACGCGCCGCGGCCGGCCCGCCGATCCAGCGCTGCGGTCGGCCTTTCTGGCCGGACCTCTCGTCGCCGCCCCGCCGCTCCGGCGGCCCGCTGATGGGCGCCGGCCGGACCCTCGTCGCCGCGAGCATCCTCAACGCGGACCTGGGGAACCTGGCCCGCGAGGTTCGCCGGGCCGTCAGGGCCGGTGCCGACCGGGTCCACCTCGACGTCATGGACGCCCGCTTCGTCCCCAACCTCACCTTCGGATGGACGACGATCGCCCACCTCCGGCCGGTGACGGAGGCGCCGTTCGACGCCCACCTGATGATCGCGGAGCCTGGCCGCTGGCTGGACGCCTTCGTGGCGGCCGGGTGCGACTCGATCACGATCCACGTGGAGGTGGAGGAGGCGATCGAGCCGCTCCTGCGGCGGATCAGGGCGGCCGGCCGGGCCGCGGGCCTGGCGCTGCGTCCCGGGACGCCGATGGAGGCCCTCGAGCCGTACCGGCACCTGCTCGACATCGTGATGGTGATGACCGTCGAGCCGGGCTTCGGGGGCCAGGCGTTCCTGCGCGACGTGGCGCAGCGCAAGATCCCGGAGGCGCGGCGGCTCCTCGCCGACAAGCCGTGGGGCGGCGAGGTCCACGTCGATGGCGGCGTCAGCCGCGAGACAGCCGAGCTGGCCGGCGGCCTCGGCGCGGACGTCCTCGTGGCGGGTACGGCCATCTTCGCCAAGGGTCGCAACCCGGGCCGGGAGATCAGGCTCATGCGCGCCCTCGCCGACGAGGGCTACGCGATCGAGCTCAACGACGGCGTCCCGCCCGCGCCGCGCGAGCAGATGGTGCGCCTGGCGAGCCTGCCGCGCGCGCTTGGCGAACCGCTGCGCGACGCGATCGAGGCGGCCGGGGTGCCGGTCGTCATGCTCCGCGGGAGCGGCCTCGTGGGGCCGGACGGCGCGCGCGACATGGACCTCCTGGTCCCGGGCACGTCGGCCGCGTGGGTGGAGGCCCGCTTCGGGCAGCGACGTGACGCCCTGGACGCCGAGGCGGCTGCGGCGCGGGCGCCGGCCGCGGCGCAGCCGACGGACCCGGGGCCGACCGCGTCGGAGGGAACCTAGGTGCGGGCGCTGGTCCAGCGCGTGGCGCGGGCCGAGGTGCGCGTCGAGGGCCGGGCCGTCGGGTCGATCGGGCGGGGGATCCTGGTCCTCCTCGGCGTCGCCCCCGACGACGACGCCGCGACCGCCCGGGCCGTGGCCCGTCGCGTGGTGGAGCTGCGGATCCACGCCGACGCGGGCGGCCGGACGAACCTCGCCCTCGGCGATGTCGGTGGGTCGGTCCTGGCCGTGAGTCAGTTCACCCTGTACGCGGACACGCGCCGCGGCCGGCGCCCCGGCTTCACGGGGGCGGCCGGGCCCGCCCATGCCGCGGCGATCTACGACAGCTTCTGCGCAGCGGTGGAGGAGCTGGGCGTGCCGACGCAGCGGGGCCGGTTCGGCGCCTCGATGGAGGTCGAGCTGGTCAACGACGGCCCGTTCACGGTCTGGCTCGACACGGCCGACCGATAGCGCGCCGCCGGCGACCGGCGATCAGCGGGACTTCTTCGCCTGGGTGCGCCTGCAGCGCGTGCAGACGAGCTTGCGGATCACCACGCCACCCTCCACGACGGCCAGCGTCTGGAGGTTGGGCTGGTAGCGTCGGTGAGCGCGAACGCGGTTCATCCCGCTCGACTGCGGGTTGAAGCCGCCCATCGCGACCTTGCCGCAGATCGCGCAGCTACGGGCCATCGGGTTCCTCTGGATGCGGTGCTTGCGGACCGGGGGGCCCCGCCCGTCCATCGGGCGACCGGCGCGCCGAGGCGCCGCCGGTCCGGCTCCGGGGAGGCTGTATGCTAGCACATCGTTCCGCAGCCGCCCGCCCAGCCCGGAGGTTGATCTCGCATGCCTGACGCGCCGTCGCGGCCCGCCATTCCCGGACGGGGCCTCGTGACGCAGCGCGCCCTCGCGGAGATCGTGCGGACGGCCGTCCTCGGCAGCTACGGCGTGACCGGCCTGGCGGAGCCGTTCCTGCGCCGCCTGCGCCTCGGCGAGCCGGCGATCCGGGTGGCCATCCGGCCGGAAGTCGCGGTCGACGTCCGCCTCACGATCGCCGCCGGCCTTCCCGTCGCCGAGGTCGCCCGCCAGGTGGATTCGGCGATTCGCTACGCGCTCCGCCGGGCTCTCGGGCGCGAGGTCGGCGCGATCCGCATCCACGTCGCCGGGCTCGCCTCGGGCCCGTTCGGCACGCCGGGCTCGGGCGGTCCCGGCGCGGCCAGCAGCGATGCCGCTCGGGCCGGTGAGGAACCCCGGTAGGTGGTCCGCCTCGCCTGCGACGGCGCCGGCCTCGCCGAGGCGGTCCGCGCCGCCGTGGCCAACCTCGAGGCGCACGTCGACGAGATCAATGCGCTGAACGTCTTCCCGGTCCCCGACGGCGACACCGGCTCGAACATGGCGGCGACCTGCCGCGAGATGCTGGCCTACGTCCGCGAGGAGACGAGTGCCGAGGCAGTCGCCGAGCGTCTCCGCGAGGGCGCGCTTTTCGGCGCCCGCGGCAACTCGGGCGTGATCCTCAGCCAGATCGTGCGCGGGCTGGCCGAAGGCTTCGCCGGGAAGCGGCGCTTCAACGGGCTCGACCTTGCCCACGCCCTTGCTCTCGCCTCGACGGCGGCCTACGGCGCCGTCCCGCGGCCGGTCGAAGGCACGATGCTCACCGTGATCCGGGAAGCCTCCGCGGTCGCGGTCGAGGCGGCCGAGCGGTCGAACGACCTGGAGGCGGTGCTCTGGGCAGCGACCCACGCGGCTGCCCGCGCGCTCGACAAGACGCCGAGCCTCCTGCCGGTTCTGCGCGAGGCGGGCGTCGTCGACTCCGGGGGCGCCGGCCTGCTGCGGCTTTTCGAGGGGGCGCTGGCGTACATCCGCGGCGAGGTCGCGGCCCCGGCTCCCGTTCGCGCGCCGCGCGTCCCCAGCCCGACGTCGACGGAGTCCGTCCACCTCGAGACCGGCCACGGCTACGAGACGGTCTACCTCGTCCATCCGTTTCCCGGCCAGCTCCTCGACCTCGACCGGATCCGGTCCTACCTCGTCCGGACGGGCGAGTCCGTCAACGTCGCCGGCGATCCGATGGCGGCCAAGATCCACGTCCACAACGGGCGGCCGGACCTCGTCCTGCGCCAGGCGCTGCAGCTCGGGCGGATCGTGAACGCGACGATCACGGACCTCGACCACCAGACCGCGGAGATGCGCGAGTCGCGGGAGCCCGCGCCGGCGATGGCGCTCGTCGCGCCCACGGTGGCCCCGGCCTGGCCGGCGGAGCCCCCCGCGGGGCACGCGGCGGCCGGGCCCGGGCCGGCGGCACCCGGGCAGGTGTCGGCAGCTCCACGCGTCCCACTCGGGATCGTGGCCGTCGCCGCAGGGGACGGCCTGGCCGAGGCCCTCGCGGCATTCGGCATCGCCGACGAGCGGCTTCACGTGTCGATCGTGCGCGGCGGACAGGCCGAGAACCCGAGCGCGGGCGAGATCCTCGCCGCGATCATGGCCTCGCCGGGCGAGGAGATCGTCGTCCTTCCGAACAATCCCAACGTCAAGCTCGCCGCCGGCCAGGCAGCGGAGATGGCCGACCGACCCGTGCGGGTCGTCCCCACCCGCAACGCCGCGGAGGGGATCGCGGCCCTCCTCGAGGCCGACCCCGCGGCGGGCGCCAGCGGCAACGCCGCCGTGATGCTCGAGGCTGGCCGGGCGATCCAGACGCTGCTGGTCACCGAGGCCGTGCGCGATGCAGTGGTCTCTGGTCGCAGGGTGCGGCGTGGCCAGACGATGGCCCTCGATCCCGACGACGGGCTCGTCGCCGCGGACGACGATTGCGGCCGGGCGGTGCTGGCCGGGCTCGCGGCGCTCAACCCCGGGTTCAGCCTCGTCACCCTCTGGTACGGCGATGGGGCGGACCTCGCGAACGCGGAGCGGCTGGCGCACCTCGTTCAGGACGCCTGGCCGGCCGTCGAGGAGGTCGAGGTTCGCCACGGGGGGCAGCCGCACTACCGGTACCTCGTCAGCGTGGAGTAGGGGGCCGGCGGTGGCAGCCCCGGGCGGCCGCGCGAAGCCGAACCCCGCGCCGGGGCCGGCGGACGTCTACGCGACCCCGCTGCGATCCAGCCGGCTCCCGGGGGCAACCGCGCTCGGCCGGGTGGGCGGGCGGATCGGCCTGGGGACCGTGCGCGACCTGCTCGTGTGGCTGCCGCGACGCTACGACGACCTGCGGATCGTGTACGCGCTCGACGAGCTGCGCTGGCTCGACGAAGGCGTCGTCGTCAGCACGCGGGCGCGGGTCGGCAAGATCCACGCCGGCCGGACGGCGCGCCGCGGGACCCCCGTCACGACGGTCTCGCTCGCCGACTCGACCGGCACGGCCGAGGCCCAGTGGTACGGGCGCCAGTACGTCGAGCGCCGCCTGGTCCCCGGGGCGGAGTACATCTTCTCCGGCAAGCTGAAGAAGCACGGCTTCGGGATCCTTCTCGACAACCCGGCCTTCCAGGTCCCCGAGGGCGAGCTCCTGCACGTCGGGCGGATCGTGCCCGTCTACCCCCTGACGGCGGGGCTCGCCCTCAAGCCGCTGAGGGCCGCGATCCG
This sequence comes from uncultured Chloroflexia bacterium, assembly GCA_963762445.1. Classification (GTDB taxonomy): domain Bacteria; phylum Chloroflexota; class Limnocylindria; order Limnocylindrales; family CSP1-4; genus CTSoil-043. The sequence goes on along the minus strand of CAVXLA010000004.1, from coordinate 65,986 downwards.
GGCCGCGCTCGACCGCTTCCCGCCGTACCCGGAGTACCTGCCGCTCGACCTGCTGGCTGCGGAGCGGCTCGAGGGGATCGCGGCGACCCTCGAGCAGGCCCACTTCCCGGACGAGTTCCCGCGACGCGATGCCGCGCTCCGGCGCCTCGCGTTCGACGAGCTCCTCGCCCTCCAGGTCGGCATGGTCGCCCGCCGACGGCAGCGAGTGGTGGCCGCAGCGGTGAGCGTGGCCACGACCGACGACCACGACCGGGCGATCCGCGGCGCCCTCGTCGACGCTCTGGGCGCCCGGCTCGGGCGGGCGGTCGAGCTCACCCCCGACCAGGCCGCCGCGATGCACGACATCCGGGTCGACATGGCCGGCCGCCACCCGATGCTGCGGCTGCTGCAGGGCGACGTCGGGTCCGGCAAGACGGCCGTGGCGGCCTATGCGCTGGCCGTGGCGGCCGGGGCGGGCGTGCAGGGCGCCCTCCTCGCCCCGACGGACCTCCTGGCCCGCCAGCACGCGGCCACGATCGGCGACCTCCTGGCCCCGCTCGGGATCCCGGTGGCGCTCCTGACCGGGTCCCTCTCCGCTCCCGGCGCGGCCACCGTGCTGGAAGCCCTCGCGGACGGCCGGGCGGCGGTCGTCGTCGGCACCCACGCCCTCTTCTCGGAACGGGTGCGCTACGCCAACCTCGGCCTCGTCGTCGTCGACGAGCAGCACCGCTTCGGCGTCGAGCAGCGCGGCGCCCTCGAGGCGAAGACACGGCGGGGCGCCGCCCATGTCCTGCTGATGACCGCCACGCCGATCCCGCGAACGGTCGGGCAGGTGGTCTACGCCGACCTCGACGTCTCGAACCTGCGGACGGTGCCGGCCGGGCGCGTGCCGATCGCGACGGGGATCCGCCATCCGGAGGAGCTGCAGAGGCTCTGGGGGCTGGTTGACTCGGAAGCGGGCGCGGGCCGGCGGACGTTTGTCGTCGTGCCCCACATCGAGGAGGACGAGGAGGCGGAGACGGCCGGCGCGAAAGCCGAGAAGGATCGCCTGGAGCAGCGGTTCCCGGAGCGGAGAGTCGCCATCGTCCACGGGGGTCAGCGGCCGGACGAGCGCGACGCCGCCATGACCGCGTTCCGCGACGGAGACGCGGACATCCTCGTGGGCACCACGGTGGTTGAAGTCGGGGTCGACGTTCCGGAGGCAACCGTGATGGTGATCCTGGGCGCCGACCGGTTCGGCCTGGCCCAGCTTCATCAGCTGCGCGGGCGGGTGGGGCGGGGGGCGGCGGCCTCGTTCTGCGTCCTGGTCAGCGATGCGCCCGCGGGGTCGATCGCGATGGAACGGCTGCAGGCCGTGGTCCGGACGACGGACGGGTTCGACCTGGCGGAGACCGACTTCGCCCTGAGGCGCGAGGGCGACGTCCTCGGCCTTGCCCAGAGCGGGCTGCCGCGGCTCCGCGTCGCGACCCTGGCGCGGGCCGACCACCGCGAGCTCGCCGTTGCCGCCCGCCGGCACGCCGAGGCCCTGCTCGATCCCGCTGGAGGCTTCCGACAGGCGGGCGCGCCCCTCGCGCGCGAGCTCACCCATGGCTGGCTGTCCCGCGTCTTCGCGGGCGAGCTTGCGTCCGGGGCCTGACGCGGGTGGCCGGCTCGGGACGGGTCATCGCCGGGACAGCGGGCGGGATCCAGCTGGCCGGGGCCGGGCCGGGCACCCGGCCCCTGGCGGACCGCGTCAAGCAGTCGGTCTTCGGCTCGCTCCACGAGCTCCTCCCCGGGGCGGCGGTCCTCGACCTGTGCGCCGGCTCTGGCGCCGCGGCCATCGAGGCGCTCTCCCGCGGCGCCGCGCGGGCGGTCCTCGTGGAGCGCGACGCCGGCGCGGTGGGCGTGATCCGCGAGAACCTGCGGCGGACCGGCCTCGGCGCTGCGGCGACGGTCGTCCGCCGCGACGTCCTGGCGGTCCTCCGGGACCCGGCAGGCCTCGGCGATCGCTTCGACCTCGCCATCGTCGACCCGCCGTACCGGGAGACGGCGCTCCGCGACGGCATCCTGGGCCTCCTCGGCGCCCCTGACGGGCCGTTGCGCGCCGGCGCGACCGTCGTCGTGACGGCCTACTGGCGGGAGCCGCCGCCCGAGGTGGTGGGGCTGCTACGATCCACCCGGGTCCGCCGCTTCGGAGAGACGGCGATCACCCTGTACCGCCGCGACGCGGGCGGGGCCGCGGGCGCGGACTGAACGGAGGCGGGATGCGCACCGCGGTCTACCCGGGATCGTTCGACCCGATCACCCTCGGGCACGTCGACATCCTGCGCCGCGCCGCCGGCGTCTTCGACCGGGTCGTGGTGGCCATCCTCGTCAACCCGCGCAAGGCCCACGCCGCCGACGCGGACGGCCGGATCGCCGCAATCCGCGAGGCCGTGGCGGAGACGCTGCCGGACCTCGTTGAGCGGATCGAGGTGCGGGTCTTCGAGGGGCTCACCGTCGACGCCTGCCGGGCGGTGGAGGCCCGTCACGTCGTGCGGGGGCTGCGGGCCGTCTCCGACTTCGAGGCGGAGCTGCAGATGGCCCACATGAACCGCCGCCTGGCCCCCGAGATCGACACGGTCTTCTTCATGACCGCGCTGGAGTACGGGTACCTCTCGTCGAGCCTGGTGAAGGAGATCGCGCGGTTCGGCGGCGACGTGTCGGCCATGGTCCCCAGCGGCGTCGCGGCTCGCCTGCGGGCATCGGGCGGGGAGAGCCCCCGGCTATAATCCCGGCACCATCGCCGCGGGCGCCGAGGAGGGCCGTCCCATCGACATCATGTTCTTCGTCGAGCGCCTCGAGGGGATGCTCGCGAACGGCAAGAAGCTGCCGTTGACGTCCAGCGTCGTCATCGATCAGGCTGCGGCGCTCGAGCTCATCGACGAGCTCCGCCACGCCATCCCGGAGGAGGTGCAGTCGGCGCGGCGGACCAACGCCGAGGGGGAGCGGATCCTCGAGCGGGCGAACCAGGAAGCCGAGCGGATCGTCGCCCGCGGCCGCGAGCACGCGTCCCAGCTCATCGACGAGCAGGGCCTGACCGAGGCGGCCGAGGCCGAGAGCCGGCGCATCATCGCCGAGGCCGAGGCCGATGCCGACGCCACGCGCGGCGGCGCCGACGAGTACGCGGCGGACGTCCTGCTCCGCCTCGAGGCGGAGGTCCAGCGCGTGCTGGGGCAGATCGAGCGCGGGATCGACACGCTGGGCGTCAAGGACGAGACTCCGGGCGCGGGCGACGCATCGACGGAGGAGCCGGCCGCGCCGTTCGCCAGATGACGACCGTCCCCGCCGACGCGCTCGTCTTCAACGTGGCGGGGCTCCTTGCCGAAGCGCCCGGCGCGCACCGCGACGTCGCCGTCGAGGTCGCCGTCATCGAGCTGGGCGACGACCTCGTCCAGGCGGCAGGCGTCGGCGTCGCCGCCCGGATCGCCCGGACCAACCGCGGCGTCATCGTCACGGGCCGGGTCCGGACCGCCCTGGCGGACACCTGCGGCCGCTGCCTCGTCCCGGTGCGGATCCCGCTCGACGAGCCGATCGAGGAGGAGGTCCTCCCCCTCGTCGACCTGCAGTCCGGCGTCGTGCTCGACACGTCCGCCGAGCCGGAAGCCCTCCGCCTCAGCGACCACCACGAGCTGGACCTCGAGCCGCTCGCCCGCGAGGCGATCCAGCTGGCAACGCCGATCGCCCCGGTCTGCCGCCCGGACTGCCGGGGCCTCTGCCCCGAGTGCGGGGCCGACCTCAACGCGGGGCCGCACGACCACGGCGACGCGCCGGGGGATCCCCGGCTGGCGATTCTCCGCGAGCTTCACCTCGACGACGAGGCCTGAAACAGGCTACACTCGGCCTTCGGCCCGACGGCGCGCCGGAGTGTCGCCACGCTCATCACACGAACCATCGCGGTCCCGCGCGCCCGCGCCGCGCCGCCCACGACACGACAGGAGCAGCAAGCCCCGATGGGTCTCCCGAAGCGAAAGGTCTCGCACGCCCGGCAGGGCGACCGGCGCTCGCATCTCGCGCTGAGCCTGCCCAGCCTGGTCGAGTGCAGCCACTGCCACGCGATGAAGCGCTCGCACCACGTCTGCCCGAGCTGTGGCTACTACGACGGCCGGCAGGCCGTCGAGCTCAAGAAGAAGGGCGGCGAGACGGCCCCCTGACGGCCGCCTGCGCCGCAGCCGCTCGCCGGATCCCATGGACCTCGCGACCGTCCGGGGCATCGAGCACGGCCGGCGCGTCCGGCTCGCGGTCGATGCCATGGGCGGCGACCACGCCCCGGCCGAGGTCGTGGCCGGGGCGCTCCTCTACGCCGCGGAGAACCCCGACGACGAGGTGATCCTCGTCGGCGTGCCGGACCGGATCGCGGCGGTCGCCGGGTCCGCTCTCCCGCCGAACGTGACGGTCGAGGCCGCGGCCGAGGTGATCGAGATGGACGAGCATCCGGCGCTGGCCCTGCGCGAGAAGAGGGATGCCTCGATCCTGGTCGCCTGCGGCCTCGTCAAGCGCGGCCGCGCCGACGCCGTGGTCACCGCCGGCCACACCGGGGCCGGGATGGCCGCAGCGATCCTGCGCCTGGGCCGCACCCGCGGCGTCGATCGCCCGGCGCTCGCGATCCAGATGGCGACTGCCACTGGGCCCCTCGTCCTGCTCGATATCGGGGCCAACCCCGACTCCACGCCCGAGAACCTCGCCCAGTACGCCCGCATGGGCTCCCTGTTCGCCGAGCGCGCGCTCGGGATCGACCGCCCGCGCGTCGCGCTCCTCTCGATCGGCGAGGAGAAGGGCAAGGGCGACGCGCGGATCCAGCGGGCGACCGAGCTCCTCGACGCCTCCGACCTCAACTTCACCGGCAACATCGAGGGCAAGGACCTCGTGCACCACCCCGCGGACGTCGTGGTCTGCGATGCGGTCCTCGGCAACGTCACGATCAAGTTCTTCGAGGGCCTCGCCGGCTTCATCTTCGACCTCTGGGCGAAGGAGTTCCGGGGCTCGCTGCGCGGCCGGATCGCCTACGTCCTCATGCGGCCCGCGATCGGCCGGATCCGGCGAACGTTCGACTACGAGGTGCTCGGCGGATCGCCCCTGCTCGGCGTCCGGGGCACGGTCATCATCACCCACGGCCGCGCCAGGCGGCGCATGGTGAAGCACGCCCTCCGCGTCGGCGCCGCCGCGGCCCGGGTGCGGCTCCCCGAGCTGATCGGGGACGCGTTCAGCGCCGGGGCCGCCGGAGCCGAGGTCGGCACCGGCGAAGACGAGGGCGCGACCGCGCCGGAGGCAGCCGGGTGAACCGCGCGCTGGTGGTCAGCCGGTCCGTGGTCCGCGACCTCGTCCGCGTCGCGGCTTTCGAGGTGCCGGGCGTCCTCCGCGTCGGCTGGGCCGGCCCCCCATGGCGTCGCCTCATCGTCGGGCGACCCATCGTGGTCCGGGTGCGCCACGGTGTCGTCGAGGCCCGAGTGGTCGTCATCGCCCGGCCCCGCCAGCCGCTCGGGCCGCTTGCCCGCGACGTCCGCTCCGCCGTCGCCGTCGCCGTCGAGCGCCTGCTGGGCCTCGCGATCGGCGAGGTCACGGTCAGGATCGACGGCAGCGGCGGCTGAACGCGTGGGCGGCGGGCCAACCCGACGGAGGGGGGACCTGGTCCGATCGCGCCGCGCCGCCCGGCGCCTGGCGCTGGCCGCGCTGTTCGAGGCGGAGTTCGGGCAGCGAACGGCGTCGGCCGTCCTGGAGCGCCATTTGGCGGAGACGGAGGGGGACCCGGAGACGGCGCGCCATGCCCGGCTCCTGGTGGGAGCCGCGGTCGCCCACCGCGACCGGATCGACGCCCGAATCGAGGCCGCGGCGCCGCAATACCCTGTCGTCACCCTGGCCCGGATGGACCGCGTTCTCCTCCGTGCGGGCATCTGCGAGGTGCTACACTCGCCCGCGACGCCGGCCCGGGTGGCGATCGCCGAGTGGGTCGAGCTCGCGCGGGTCTATGGCGGAGACCCCGCCAGGCGCCTCGTCAACGGGGTCCTCGGCCGCGTGGCCAGGGACGTCGCCGCCGAGACCCAGGAGCCTCATCCGGAACCGCGCAGCGCACCAGTCCACGACGCGCAGGAATGACACCCAGGGAGGGAAGGAGCCAGTGGCGACCACGTACGAGCGGCTGAAGAAGATCGTCGTCGAGCAGCTCGGCGTCGATGAGGCCGAGGTGAACCCCGAGGCCTCGTTCGTCGATGATCTCAACGCCGATTCGCTCGACCTCGTGGAGCTCATCATGAGCCTCGAGGAAGAGTTCAAGATGGAGATCTCGGACGAGGAAGCCGAGAAGATCCGCACCGTCCAGGACGCCGCCGACTACATCGACGAGCACGCGGGCTGACCGCGCCCCGGTCCCGGCCGGGGGAGGACGCCGTCACGCCGCGTCAGGCGCCCGAGCTCGCTGAGCGGCTCGGGCTCACGTTCCGCGACCCCTCGCTCCTGTCCCGCGCGCTCGTCCACGGCTCGTGGCAGCACGAGCATCCGGACGAATCGATCGGCCACAACGAGCGCCTGGAGTTCCTGGGCGACGCCGTCGTCAGCCTGGTCGTGTCCGAGGCGCTCCACGACCGGCATCCCGACGACGACGAGGGCGTCCTGTCGGCGCGCCGGGCGGCGATCGTGAGCACGGGCGGCCTCGCCCGCCTCGCCCGCCGGATCGAGCTCGGCGAGTACCTCCGCCTCGGCGAGGGTGAGGCCCTGCGCGGCGGCCGCGCCCGGCCGGCCCTGCTCGCGTCGGCCCTCGAGGCGGTGGCCGCCGCCGTCTTCCTCGACGGCGGCTGGGCGGAGGCCCGACGCTGGCTCTGCGACCTCGCGGCGCCCGAGCTGGCGGCGGACGCCCCGCCCGGCTCCCTGAAGAGCCCCAAGAGCCGCCTCCAGGAGCTGACCCAGCGGACGTCCGGCGAGCGCCCGGATTACCGCCTTGCCGGCGTGTCGGGCCCGGACCACCAGCGGCGGTTCGCCGTCGAGGTCGCGATCGGCGGCCGGGTTGCCGGGGTCGGCAGCGGCAGCTCGCGGCGCAGCGCCGAGACGGCAGCGGCCGCGGCGGCGCTCGAGGCCCTGGCCGGCGAGCGGCGCGACGGGCCCGGGTCGGAGGAGCGCACGCCGGATCCCGACCCGCCGGACGTGCCGGATCCGGTCGCATGACCGCCCCGGCCCGCCTGCTGGCGCTGCGCCTGCTCGGCTTCAAGTCCTTCGCCGAGCGGACGACCGTGGAGTTCGTCGCCGGCATCAACGCGGTCGTCGGCCCCAACGGCTCCGGCAAGAGCAACCTCGCCGATGCGCTGCGCTGGGCGCTGGGCGAGCAGGGCCGCGCCCTGCGCTCGCGCCGGGCTGAGGACGTCGTCTTCGCCGGCTCGGAGCGGCGCTCCGCGCTCGGCATGGCCGACGTCACGCTCGTGCTCGACAACGCCGACGGCCTGGTGCCGGTCGACTTCGCGGTGCTCGAGGTGGGCCGCCGCCTCTTCCGGTCGGGCGAGAACGACTACCTGGTGAACCGCCAGCGGGTCCGCCTCAAGGACCTCGTCGAGCTCCTCGATGCTGCTCACCTCGCCGACAACGCGTTCCTCTTCATCGGGCAGGGGATGGTCGACCAGGCGCTCGCCCTCCGCCCCGAGGAGCGGCGCCCGCTCTTCGAGGAGGTGGCCGGCGTGCGCCGCCACGAGCGCCGCCGGCGCCGCGCCGAGGAGCAGCTCGACGAGGCGTCGGCGAACCTCGCCCGCGTCGAGGACATCCTGGCGGAGCTGCGTCCCCAGGTCCGCCGTCTCGCCGCGCAGGCCGAGCAGCAGGCCTCGCGGGCGCGTGCCGGCGACGAGCTGGCGGCGGCGCTCGTGGGCGCCTTCGGGGTTCGCTGGCACGCGGCGGCGCGTGACGCCCGCGCCGCGGACGAGCGCCTGGCAGGGGCGCGTCGGGCGGCAGCCGCGGCGCTGGAGACGCTCCAGGCGGCCGAGAACCGGGCGGCAGCCGCGGCCGGCGAGCTGGCGGCGCGCGTGGCCGTGGAGGCGGAGCGCAGGGGGGCGCACGAGGCGGCCCGCGCCGCGCTGTCGGCCCTCGACCTGGAGGCGGCGACGGCCGTCGCGGAGGCCGCAGCGATCGACCGGGACCGCGACCGCCTGGCGGCCGAGCGAGAGGCCGCTGAGGCCGAGCTGGCCGCCTGGCGCCGCGAGCTCGCCCTCCCGGAGCCGGCGCGCGATTCCGCGCTGGAGGGGGAGCTGTTCGAGGCCGAGCACGCCCTCGCAGAGGCGCGCGCCGAGCTTGGCGCCCTGCGCGCGACGACGGCCCGCCGGTCCGAGGCCGGAGCCGCCCTCCACCGCGCGGCTGCGGCGCGAGGGGAGGAGGTCGCGGCCCTGCGGCGACGGCTGGTCGCCGCCGACGAGGCGCGGGCGGAGGCCTCCGAGGTTGCCGCCGGGGCCGAGCGGCAGGCGGCAGTCACGGCCGCCGCGCTCGAGACCGCCCGCGGAGCCGCCGGGGATGCGCGAGCGGCCGAGGAGGCTGCCCGCGACCGGCGCGAAGCGGCGCGCCTGGCCCTGGTGGGCGCCGACGCCGGACGGCAGGCCGCCGGCGAGGCGCTGGCTGCCTCGCGGGCGCGCGTCGCGGCCCTGCGGGGACGCGCCGAGGCCCTTCGTGCCCGGCTGGCCGCCGACGAGGGGCGCGGGATCGCCCCGGCGGCACGACGAGCCGGCGGGCGGCCGATCGCGGGCGACCTCGACCTCGACCCGGCCCTTCGCTCCCTGGTGGCGGCGGCCCTCGGCGAGGTGGGGAGAAGCTACGTCGTCCCGCGCGACGCGCTGGCGCGACTCGCGGAGGAGCGGGGGACGGTCGTCCTCGGCGACGCGACCGGGGCGGGAGCCCGGGCGCCGGGCGCCGCCGAGCTCGACGCGGCCAGGAGCGCCGCCGGACGCCACGGCGGCGGCCTGCTCGCGGACGGCGTCCGCGCGGACCCGACGGGCCTCGTCCGCCGGCTCGTGGCCCGCTGGGCCTGGGCTCCGTCACTCGCGGAGGCCGTCGATCTCGCCGCCGCCCTGCCGGCCGGATGGCGCGTCGCGGCGCGCGGTGGGGGCCTGGCCGGCGCGGACGGCGTGGTGGTGATCGGGATGCCCGACGCGCCGCTCGAGCGCCACGCCGAGCTCGACGGCGTCGTCGTGGCGCTGGCCGCCGCGGAGGCGGAGGTCGCCGAGCTCGCGGGGCGCCTGGCGGTCGCGGAGCGTGCCACGAGCGACGCGCGGGCCGAGATGGAGGCGGCGCGGCGCGCCGAGGCGGAGGCGGTCGGCCACCGGCGCGGTGCCGACGAGGCGGAGCGCCAGGCCGGCCGGGGGGCCGAGCACGCCGCCCGCGAGGGCGCGTGGGCCGCGGCCCGGGCTGCCGCGCACGAGGCGGAGCTGCGTTCGCTGCGCCAGCGGCTCGTCGCCCTCGAGAGCGAGGCTCCGCCCGCATCCGGCGACGACGCGGGGACCACGGACGATCCTGCCGCCGAGGCGCTCGCCGCCTGGGAGAGCCGGGCGGCGGAGCTGGCGGGCCGCCGCGATTTGCTTGCCGCCAGCCGTGCTCTCGGGGAGGCGGCGCGGCGGACCGCCGAGGCGCGTCGCGCGCGGGCCGAGGCGGCCGCCCAGATCACGGAGGAGCGAATTGCCCGCGCCGACCGGGAGGCGTCCGAGCTGGCCGATCGTCGTGCCCGGCTGGACGCGGCCCGGGCGGGGCGCGACGTCGCCCGGGCAGAGGGCGCGACCCGCGAGGCGGCAGCGCGGGCGACGCTCGAGGCGGTGCGGGTGGCGGACGTCGCGGGCCGCGACCGCCTCCGCCTCGCCGAGGGGGACGTGACCGGCGCGCGCGACGCGCTGCGCCGGGCCGAGGACGCCCATCGTGCGGCCGAGGTGCACGAGCTGGAGGCGCGTCTCGGGCTCGACGCCGTGCGCGAGCAGGCGCTCGTCGAGTTCGCCGGGCTCGGGATCGTGGGCCTGCGCGTGCTCGATCCGGCCCTCGACGCAGCCTCGCTCGAGGACGAGGGGGCGGTGCTCGCCACCGCCCTGGCCGCCGCCGGATCCCGCTGGACGGCGACTCCCGCCACCGACGAGCCGGCCTCGCCCGGCCGGCTGGCCGCCCTGCGCCGGCGCTTCCACGAGCTGGGGGCGGCGAACCCGTTCGCGGGCGAGGAGCACGCAGAGCTCCGCGCCCGCGTCGACGGCCTCGAGGCTCAGCGCCACGACCTCGTGGGTGCCATCGACAAGACGCGCTCCCTCATCGCGGACCTGGACGGCCTGATCGCCCGCCAGTTCCGGGCGACGTTCGCCGCCCTCGAGACGGCGTTCGACCGGCGGTTCCAGCAGCTCTTCGGGGGCGGGTACGCCAGGCTCAGCCTCACCGAGCCCGCCGACCTTGCCCAGACGGGCGTCGAGATCGTCGCCCGGCCGCCCGGCAAGAAGGCCCAGGCGCTCGCGATGCTCTCCGGTGGCGAGCGGGCGCTGACGGCGGTCGCGCTCCTGTTCGCGATGCTGGAGGTGCGCCCTGTCCCCTTCTGCGTCCTCGACGAGGTGGACGCGGCCCTCGACGAGGCGAACGTCGGCCGGTTCGTCGAGGCGCTGCGGGGCCTCGCCGAGACCACCCAGTTCATCGTCATCACCCACAACCGGGGGACGATCGAGGCCGCCGACGCGCTCTACGGCGTGACGGTGGACGACGACGCCGTGAGCCGCGTCGTCAGCCTCCGGCTCGAGGAGGCCCGCTCGATCGCGGACCGGGCGCGCGCCGGCCGGGCCGGCGCCGGCGCGCCGGTCACGTCACCCGCCGGCTGACGGCCGGCCGCACCGAACGGAGGACGCATGTTCTGGCGACGAACGCCGAGGGAGGACCCGGCCCCGGCCGGTCCGGAGCCGGCAGACGCGGCCTCGGCCCCCGGCGCGAGCGCAGACACGCCGCTCGAGGCCGAGCGCGAGCCGGCACCGGCGGAGCCGGAGCCGATCGTCGACGGCGACCTCGTCGCGGGCGTGGCGAAGAGCCGGGGCGGGTTCGTCGCCCGCCTGCGCGGCATCCTGGGCCTGGGCGACGCGGGCGCGGCCGCGTGGGAGGAGGTCGAGGAGACCCTGATCGCGGGCGATGTCGGCGCCGCGCTCGCGATCGAGGTCGTGGCCCGGGCCCGCGCCCGGCGGGATCCCGAGGGGCCCGAGGCCGCCGTGCGCGCGGAGCTCGCCGCGCTGCTCGCGCCCCGCGCGCCGGGCTGGGCCTTCGAGCCGGCAGCGCCGGGCGGGCCGGCGGTCGTCCTCGTCGTGGGGGTGAACGGGACCGGCAAGACGACGACGATCGGGAAGATCGCCGCCCGCGAGCGCGCGGCGGGGCGGAGCGTCCTGCTCGCGGCCGGCGACACCTTCCGGGCCGCGGCGATCGACCAGCTGCGCCTCTGGGGTGAGCGGGCCTCGGCACCCGTCGTCGCCCACGCCCCGGGCGCCGATCCGGCCGCGGTCGTGTACGACGCGCTCGACGCCGCGATCGCGCGCGGCGTGGACGTCCTGATCGCCGACACGGCGGGGCGGCTCCACACGAAGTCGAACCTGATGGACGAGCTGGCGAAGATGCGCCGGGTCATCGACCGCCGCCTGCCCGGCGCTCGCCCCGACGTCCTCTTCGTGCTCGACGCGACCACCGGCCAGAACGGCCTCGCCCAGGCGCGCGCGTTCCACGAGGCGACCGGGCTGACCGGGATCGTCCTGACGAAGCTCGACTCGAGCGCGAAGGGCGGGATCGTCTTCGCCATCGAGCACGCCCTGGGCGTGCCCGTGCGGTTCGTCGGGGTAGGGGAGAAGGTGGGCGACCTCCTGCCGTTCGATCCTGACGCCTTCGTCGCCGCCCTGTTCGGCTGACGACTGCGCCGTGGGGCCCGCGGTGGCGATGCGCTAGACTGCGGCCACGTCGGTGTCGCCAGAACCCGCGCACCACCTCCGGGACGCAGCCGCGTCCCGCGGGATCCCGGTCACCAGGAGCCGCACCTCCGCATGTTCGACGCCCTCTCCGACCGCCTGCGCCGGACCCTCGGCGCCCTGACCGGCCGCGGCCGGGTCAGCGAGGCCGACGTCGACGCGGCGATGCGCGAGGTCCGGCTGGCCCTCCTCGAGGCCGACGTCAACTTCAAGGTCGTGAAGGAGTTCACCGCCCGCGTCCGGGAGCGCGCGGTGGGCGCGGAGGTCCTGGAGTCGCTCAACGCCGGCCAGCAGGTCGTGAAGATCGTCCACGAGGAGCTGACCGCGCTCCTCTCCGGCGGCGACCGGGCCTTCCACCTCTCGGGAAGCCCCTCCGTGATCGCCCTGGTCGGGCTCCAGGGCTCCGGCAAGACGACCTCGGCGGCCAAGCTGGCCCGCCACGTCGTGAAGCTGGGCCGGCGACCCCTCCTCGTCGCGGCGGACCCCTACCGCCCGGCGGCGGTGCAGCAGCTCGTGACCCTCGGCAGGAGCCTCGACATCCCGGTCTTCACCGCCCCCGCTGGCACACCCGTGCCGGACATCGGGCTGCTCGGGGTCCAGGCGGCCCGGCGCGAGGTCCGCGACACGGTCATCCTCGACACCGCCGGCCGGCTGTCGCTGGACGAGGTCCTCATGGCCGAGCTCGGCGACCTCGCCCGCGCGGTCCGGCCCGTCGAGACGCTCCTCGTGGTCGACGCGATGGTCGGCCAGGAGGCCGTGGGCGTGGCCCAGGCGTTCGCGGCCGCAGTGCCGCTGACCGGCCTCGTCCTGACCAAGATCGACGGTGACGCACGCGGCGGCGCCGCGCTCTCGATCAGCTCGGTGACCGGGCTGCCCGTCAAGTTCCTGGGCACGGGCGAGAAGACGGACGCCCTGGAGCCGTTCCATCCCGACCGGCTCGCCGGCCGGATCCTCGGCATGGGCGACGTGCTCACCCTCGTGGAGCGGGCCCAGGAGCACTTCGACGCGAAGGAGGCGGCGAAGCTCCAGGAGAAGCTCAAGACCGCGAGCTTCACCCTCGAGGACATGCTCGAGCAGCTCCAGCAGGTCAAGAAGATGGGACCCCTGGGCCAGGTGATGGAGATGATCCCGGGCATGGGCGGGATGGCCAAGGAGGCCCAGGATTCGGTCGACCGCGGCGACCTGAAGCGCACCGAGGCGATCATCCGCTCCATGACCCCCCGGGAGCGACGCGATCCCGACGTCCTCAACGCCAGCCGGCGGCGCCGAATCGCCACGGGCTCCGGGACCTCGATCGCCGAGGTCAATCGCCTGGTCAAGCAGTTCGGCGACATGCAGAAGCTCATGAAGCAGCTCCGCGGGGGTCGTCGGATCCCCGGGATGTTCGGCCGCTAGGCCGGGAGGCATCGTCATGGCGGAGATCGAGCCAGTCGGCGGCCCAGCGGAGGGTCCGGTCGAGACCGCACCGCAAGAGGTCGTTCCGGGCGCCGTCGGCGAGGACGGTGGGGCGCAGCCGGCCGGGCCCGCGGCGTCGGGCGGCGCGATCGCGCCGCGGCAAGCGGCCCGACCAACGGGCCTGCTGCGCTGGGGGATTGCCCTGGTCGTCGTCGCCGTCATGGTCGGCGTCGTCTCCGTCGCGGTGGCGATGCTCGCCGCCGGCGGGGGCTCCTCGTCCGTCCAGGGCTGGCTGCCGAAGGACACCATCTTCTATCTCGAGGCCCGGGCGGACATGCCGGGCGATCAGCGGGCCAAGCTCGGCGACCTCCTGGCGAAGTTCCCGGGCTTCGCCGACCAGGCGTCGAACGACGCGAAGATCGACGAGGCGCTCGACCGGCTGCTCGCCGACAGCGGCAGCAGCTGGACCCGCGACCTCAAGCCCTGGATCGGCGGCGAGGTCGGCATCGCCATCACGTCGTCCATCTTCGACCTGGCCAACCTGGCGCAGTCCGGCGGAACCCCGACCACGAGGCCCGACGACGGCGCCGTCGTCCTCGTCGCGGTGAAGGACGCCGCCGCGGCCCGGGCCTGGGTCGCGAAGACAGTCAAGGGCACCCAGGCGACCGAGCCGTATGCCGGCGGCGAGCTGACCACGGTGGAGAGCGCGGGGACGACCTATGCCTTCGCCGTCATCAAGAACGTCCTGTTCCTCGGGCCCGAGAAGACCGTGAAGGCGGCCCTCGACACCGGTGGCGCCAGCTCGATCCCGAAGTCGGACGCGTTCGTCGCGGCCCGCGAGTCCGCGCCGGATACGTACCTCGGGTTCGGCTACCTCGACGCGAAGCCCTTCTACGACTACGCCCTCGAGGCGCTGAAGAAGCAGGGTGGGACGACGGCCGCCTGCCTTCCGGATCCCGCCGCGGCGACCCCCGGCTGGGTCGCCGGCTTCGCGCGGGCCGAGGACGGGGCGTTCGTGGTCGGCGCGACGGCCCCGGTGGTCGGCACGCCGCCCACGACGAAGGGCTCGGCGAGCGGCGCGGCCGCACACCTGCCGGCGACGACCATCGCCGCCGTGGAGGTCCGCGACCTCGGCACGGGCCTCATCGCGGGGCTTGACGCCCTCAAGGCACAGCTCGCCTGCGACCCGTCCACGGCCGCGACCGTCAATCAGCTCGAGCAGGCGCTCGGCCTGCTCGGCGGCCCCGACGCGCTCGTCGGCTGGGCGGGCGACGCGACTCTCGCCGTGACCGTCGACGGCTCGACCTTCGGGGGCGGCCTGGCCGCCGTGGCGACCGACGAGGCCGCCGCGCAGCGAACGCTCGACCAGCTGCGGAACCTGCTGGCCCTCGGCGGCTCCCAGGCCGGCGTCCAGGTCCGGGAGGAGACGCACGGCGAGGCCACGCTCGTGGTCGTCACCCTCCCGTCCGGGAGCGGCGTGCCGGAGATCGCCGCCACCGTCCACGGCGGCGTCGTCGCCATCGGGACCCTCGACTTCGTGAAGGCGGTCGTGGACACGAAGGCCGGCTCTTCCCTGGCGGATGCCGCGCCGTACAAGCGCGCGGTCGAAGGGGCCGGCGGGGACGGCGTCGCCGATCTCTTCGTCGACATCGGCGGCCTGCGGGCCGGCATCGAGGCGCTGCTCCCCGCCGACCAGAAGGCCCGGTACGAGTCGGACGTCAAGCCGTTCATCGAGCCGTTCGAGGCGTTCGCCGCGGTCATCGGGGCGCCCACCACGACGGTCGTGAGCCGCGCCGTGATCACCTTCACCAGGTAGCAGGAGCCGGGAGTGCCCGGCCGGCCGAACCACCACGTCACAGGAGGAACACGCACCCAGATGGCAGCCCGCATCCGCCTTACCCGCGTCGGCGCGACCAAGCAGCCGACCTACCGCGTCGTCGTGGCCGACAGTCGCAAGCCGCGCGACGGCCGCGCCATCGAGATCCTCGGGCACTACAACCCGCGAACGGAGCCCGTCGAGTTCCTGGTCGACGTCGACAAGACGAAGGCCTGGCTCGCCAAGGGCGCCCTGCCGAGCGACACCGTCGCCCGGCTGCTGCGGAACGCCGGCGTCCTGCCGGCCGCCAAGTAGGGGAACGCCATGGCCGCCCCCCAGCTCGTCGAATACGTCGCCAAGTCGCTCGTCGACCACCCCGAGCAGGTCGAGGTCATCGTCAGCCAGGAAGCCGGCGCCACCGTGATCGAGCTCCGCGTCGCGGAGGAAGACATGGGCAAGGTCATCGGCCGGAACGGCAGCGTCGCCAAGGCCCTCCGGACGCTGCTCAAGGTCGTCTCCGCCCGGGACGGCGAGCAGTTCCAGCTGGAGATCGTCTGATCGACGCCGGCGGAGCTCCGTCGGACCGGCTCGTCATCGCGCTGGTCCGGGGCCTCCACGGCGTCGGCGGCGCGGTGCGGGTCGAAGTCCTGACGGACCGGCCCGAGGAACGCTTCGTGGTGGGCGCGCGCCTCCATCCCGAGGGATCGGCGCGTGCGCTGACGGTCGTCGAGGCACGACCCGCCAACCCGGGCTGGATCCTGCGCTTCGGCGAGGTACCCACCCGCGAGGCGGCGGAGAGCCTGCGCCTCGCCTACCTGGAGGTCGTGGCTGGGCCGGGCGACGCGCTGCCGCGCGGGGCCTACTACTGGCACGAGATGATCGGTGTCGCCGTCCGCGCGCCCGACGGCGCCCCGCTCGGCACGGTGCGCGACGTCTACCGGGCCGGCGGCGCCGACGTCCTCGAGGTCACCGGCGGGCCCCGCGGCGACTTCGACCTCCCGATCGTGCGGCCGTTCGTCCGGATCCTGGCGCCGCGGCGCGACGAGATCGTCGCCGATCCCGAGGCGCTCGACCTCCCCGGGCTCGACGAGGTCCGGCCACCGGCGCCGCCGCGTCCGCCTCGGCCCCGGCGGGCCACCCGCCGGCGCCCGGCGGTGCCGGCCGCCGCGCCGCCCGCACTATCCGCGCCCGCCGAGCCGACCGCGTCACCCGCGCGCGCCGAGCCGGCCGCCCCCGATCCCGGCGGAGGCGAGGCCTGACCCGTGGCCCTCGAGATCGAGATCGTCACCCTCTTCCCGGAGATGGTCGCGGGCCCGCTGGCGGCCAGCATCCCCGGCCGGATCCAGGAGCAGGGGCTGGCCACCGTCCGCGTCCACGACCTGCGGACCTGGGGCCTGGGCCGCCACCGGAGCGTCGACGACGCGCCGTACGGCGGCGGGGCCGGCATGGTCCTCCGCCCGGAGCCCGTCGCGGGCGCCCTGGCCGCGCTTCGCCGCCCGGATTCGATGGTGATCCTGCTCGACCCGGCCGGCGAGCCGTTCCGCCAGACCCGCGCCGAGCGCCTGGCCGCGGCGAGCCATCTCATCTTCCTGTGCCCCCGCTACGAGGGCGTGGACGAGCGGATCCGCTCGCTGGTCGACCTGGAGCTCTCGATCGGCGACTACGTCCTGACCGGCGGCGAGCTGGCCGCGCTCGTCGTGGTCGACGCAGTGCTCCGCCTGCTCCCGGGCGCGATCGAGCCGGGCTCGCTCGAGGACGAGTCGTTCGCCCGGGGGCTCCTCGAGTACCCCCAGTACACGCGGCCGGCCGTCTTCGAGGGGCGCGGCGTCCCCGACGTCCTGGCCTCGGGCGACCACGGCGCGGTACGCCGCTGGCGGCTCCGGGCCTCGATCGAGCGGACCATGGAGCGCCGGCCGGACCTGTTCGCGCAGCGCGCGTGGAGCCCGGAGGAGGAGCGCCTCCTCGCCGACCTCCGCCGTGAGCGCGGGGACCGTGTGGCGGCTGCGGGCGGGCAGCACGAGGCGGGAACGGCCGAGACGGAGGCCTGACGGTCGGCGGCGCCGTGCTATACTCCGCCGTCGGTCGCGCCCCCGCGACCTGCTCACCACGCCCTCGACGCGGCACGCGGAACCACCCGGCCGCTCCCAGAGAACGCAGGGGACTTCCGTGAACGTGCTCGACGAGATCGTCAAGGACCAGCTTCGCACCGACATCCCGGAGCTCGCGCCCGGCGACACCGTGAAGGTGGCCGCCAAGGTCGTCGAGGGCAACCGGGAGCGGATCCAGGTCTTCGAGGGGACGATCCTCCGCCTGACCGGCGGCGGGATCACGCGCTCGCTGACCGTGCGCCGCCTCGCCTCCGGCGTCGGGGTGGAGCGCACGTTCAAGATCAACAGCCCGCGCATCGAGAAGATCGAGGTCGTCCGTCACGGCGTCGCCCGCCGGGCCAAGCTCTACTTCCTGCGCAAGCGCGTGGGCAAGGCCGCGACCCTGCGCGAGCGACGGACCGGCGGCTAGGCTCCCGGCCCCGAGCGCCCCGCTTCGCTGCCCTGCGGCCCCGCCTTCCGGCGGGGCCGCGACGATTCCCGGTACCCTTTCGACGCGATGGCCCCCTCCGTCCCGACGCTCCGCCGCGAGCGCGCCCTCTGGCGTGCCGGGGCCGCCCGCGTGGCCGGCGTGGACGAGGTCGGGGTGGCCCCGGCCTGCGGCCCCGTCGTCGCGGCGGCCGTGATCATCCGGCCCAACGCCCGCCGGATCCCCGGCGTCCGCGACTCGAAGACCCTCTCCGCCGCACAGCGGGAGGCGCTCGCCCCGGAGGTCCGCCGGCGCGCCCTCGCGGTTGGCGTCGGGGCCGCGTCGGTCGCCGAGATCGACCGCCTGAACATCTACCACGCGACCCACCTGGCGATGCGCCGGGCCCTCGCCCGGCTCGGCGGCCACGACCACGTCCTGGTAGACGGGCTGGCGATCGCGGGATTCGAGGAGGCGGTGGGGCCGTACGAGGCCATCGTCGATGGCGACGCCCTCGTCTACTCGATCGCCTGCGCCTCGATCGTGGCCAAGGTCGTCCGCGACCGCCTGATGGCCCGCCTCGCCGCCCGCCACCCGGGCTACGGCTGGGAGCGCAACGCGGGGTACGCGACGGCCGAGCACCGGGCGGCGATGGCCGAGCTGGGGGTCACCCCGTTCCACCGGCGCTCCTTCATCACGACGCGACGGGCCATCGAGGGGGTGGAGCAGCTCGGCCTCGACCTCGTGCCGGTGGGCCCGGGCCGGGCCGCCGCGCTCGCCGCTGACGGGGAGGAGCTCCTCGCGGCGTGGGAGGCGGACGACGCCGCGCCACCCGTCGGGGTGATCCCGGGATAAGGCCCCGGTGGGTCGTCCCCGCTAGCCTCGGCCGATGGACGGCGGCGGCAGCGAGCGGCGGCGGACGGCAGCCCAGCGGGAGGGCGATCGCGCCGAGGAGGTGGTGGCGCGGGCCCTGGCGGCCGCCGGCTGGCGGATCCTCGGACGCAGGGAGCGGATCGGCCGCCTCGAGCTCGACCTCGTCGCCGTCGACCCCGGACCGCCGCCGTGCCTGGCCGTCGTGGAGGTGCGCTGGCGCCGCTCACGCGCCTTCGGGCTGCCCGAGGAGACGGTCGACCGGCGGAAGCTCGGCCGGTTGCGAGCCGGTGCGGCCGGCCTCGCGTCGCGCGGGACGCTGGCGAGCGGCACCCCGCTGCCGCGCCTGCCGCTCCGGCTGGACCTTGCGGCGGTCGAGCCGGGCGCCGCGGCGGGACGGCTGCGGGTGCGCCTCCACCGCGGAATTGGCGAGGCGGGCGGCGGGGGACCCCTGTGGTAGACTCCGCCGGGCTGTCCGGCCGATCGGGCAGCCGCCGTCGTCGCGTGAGCGGCGGCGAGCTCACACGCGGTGCCGCCACCGAGCCCGGGCGGTGCCGGGGAGCCGGGCACGACGCTCGCGCCACCCCCGGTCCGGGTCGGGGCCCGCGGAGGATGGAACCGAACAGGAGGACCACGCGTGCCAACCGTCTCCATGCGGCAGCTTCTCGAGGCCGGCGTCCACTTCGGCCACCAGACCCGCCGCTGGAATCCCAAGATGCGCCCGTTCATCTTCGCCGAGCGCAACGGGATCCACATCATCGACCTCGCCCAGACCGTGCAGCGCCTCGACGTCGCGCTGGCCGCCGTCCGCGAGACCACCGCCCGCGGCGAGGCCGTCCTCTTCGTCGGCACGAAGAAGCAGGCCCAGGAGCCGATCGCCCAGGAAGCCGATCGAGCCGGCCAGCCGTACGTCAACCAGCGCTGGCTCGGCGGCATGCTCACCAACTTCGTCACCATCAAGAAGCGGCTGGGCCTCCTCGAGCAGCTCGAGGCGCGCCTGGCCAACGGCGACTTCGAGCGCATGCCGAAGAAGGAAGCGGCCCGCCACATGGAGGAGCTGCGCAAGCTGCGCCTCACCCTCGGGGGCATCCGCAAGATGAAGCGCCTGCCCGGGGCGGTCTTCATCATCGACCCGGCCCGCGAGCGGATCACCGTGACAGAGACGCGCAAGCTCGAGATCCCGATCATCGGCACGGGCGACACGAACGTCGACCCGGACGAGATCGACTTCATCATCCCGGCCAACGACGACGCCATCCGGGCGATCCGTCTCCTCTGCCAGGTCGTCGCCGACGCGGCGATCGAGGGAGCCCGCGAGCGCGCGGCCCGGTCGGAGCGCGAGCCCGAGCCGGAGCCCGAGTTCGTGGAGGCGTTCGCGCCCGAGGAGATCGCCTCGGCCGAGGACCTCGTCGCCCAGCTCGCCGCCGGCGGCGCGCTCACCTTCGAGCCCGAGCCCGACGAGGACCTCCTGCCGGAGGCCGCGCCGAGCGAAGCCGACGCCCAGTAGAGCCCTCGGACGGCGGCGCGAGCCGCCCTCCGCGAGCCGCTCGGCAGGGGCCGGGCGGATGACAGGAGACGCACCCACCCATGGCGAACTTCTCCGCGAGCGCCGTCAAGGATCTCCGCGAGCGCACCGGCGCGGGCATGATGGACTGCAAGCGCGCCCTCGAGGAGGCAGACGGCGATGTCGAGCGGGCCGTCGCGCTCCTGCGCGAGCGCGGCCTCGCCGCGGCCGCCCGGAAGGCGGGACGCGAGGCTCGCGAGGGCGTCGTCGCCAGCTACATCCACCCTGGCGGCCGCGTCGGCGTCCTCATCGAGGTCAACTGCGAGACGGACTTCGTCGCCCGGACCGACGAGTTCCAGAAGCTCGTCCGCGACCTCGCGATGCAGGTCGCCGGCCTGGCCCCGATCTACGTCGAGGCGGACCGCATCCCCGCGGCGGAGCTCGAGGCGAAGAAGGCCGCCCTTGCCGCCGACGAGACGGTCCTGAAGAAGCCGGAGCACATCCGGCCCCAGATCATCGCGGGGCAGCTGAAGAAGTGGCAGGCGGAGGTCTGCCTCCTCGAGCAGCCCTTCCGGGACACCGACCAGACGGTGCGCGACCTCGTCACGGCGGCGATCGCGAAGATCGGCGAGAACATCCGCGTCCGGCGCTTCAGCCGCTACGCGCTCGGCGAGGAGCTGTGAGCGAGCCCGCCGCGCCGGGCGCCGGGACCGGCGGGGCGCCGGCGATCCGCTACGGCCGGATCCTCCTCAAGATCTCGGGCGAGGCGCTCCTCGGCGACCGTCAATACGGGGTCGACCCCGCCTTCTGCACGTTCATCGCGAACCAGGTCGCGGCAGCCCATCGGGCCGGCGTCCAGGTGGGCCTGGTGGTGGGCGGCGGGAACATCTTCCGAGGCCTGGCCGCGGCGGCCCGCGGGATGGACCGGGCGACGGGGGACTACATGGGGATGCTGGCGACCGTGATGAACGGCCTGGCGCTCCAGGACGCCCTCGAGCGCGTCGGGGTGCCCACGCGGGTCATGACGGCGATCGCCATGAACGAGGTGGCCGAGCCCTACATCCGGCGGCGCGCCATCCGCCACCTGGAGAAGGGCCGCGTCACGCTCTTCGTGGCCGGGACCGGCAACCCCTACTTCACCACGGACACGGCCGCGGCCCTGCGGGCGGTCGAGATCGGCGCCTCGGTGCTCCTCAAGGCCACGAAAGTCGACGGCGTCTACGATGCCGATCCGCTGACCCATCCGGAAGCCAGGCGGTACACCGAGCTGACCTACGCCGACGTCCTGGCCGAGCGGCTCGCCGTCCTCGACGCCACGGCGGTGTCGCTGTGCATGGAGAATGATCTCCCCATCATCGTCTTCGACCTCAACGAGGCGGACAACGTCCGGCGGGCGGCGATGGGGGAGCAGGTCGGGACCTTGATCTCCGGAGGTTCGCCCGCATGACCAGCCAGGTCCTCGTGACCATCGAGCCGAAGATGGCCCGCGCGGTCGAGGTGATGGAACGGGACTTCCAGGGGGTCCGGACGGGACGCGCCTCCACCGCCCTCGTCGAGCGCATCCACGTCGAGTACTACGGGACGCCCACGGCGCTCAACCAGCTGGCCGGGATCAGCGTCCCGGAGCCGCACCAGATCGTCATCCAGCCGTGGGACCGCGGCGTCCTCGGGGCCATCGAGAAGGCGATCCTGCGGAGCGACATCGGCCTGACGCCGAACGTCGACGGAATCGTCGTCCGCCTCAACATCCCGCCCCTCACCGAGGAGCGGCGGAGGGACCTGGTCAAGGTGATCCACCGCCGCATGGAGGAGGCGAAGGTGGAGATCCGGAACCTTCGCCGCGAGGCGGCGGACGCCATCAGGCGCGAGGAGCGCGACGGCATCATCGGCACCGACGAGGCGCACCGCGAGCTCGAGCAGCTCCAGAAGGTGACCGACCGCCACGTCGCCGACGTGGACGCGGCCGGCGGCGCCAAGGAGCGCGAGGTGATGGAGGTCTAGTGGCGCGAGCCCCGCTCGCGCGTCCCACGGACGCGCCGCCTGCGGCCCACGCGGCTCGGACGGTGGCGGACGCCCTCGTCGAGGCGAACGACGGCCCGGCTGGAGACCCGGGCCCCGTCCCGGCGCACGTGGCCATCATCATGGACGGCAACCGACGCTGGGCCCGCGAGCACGGCCTCGCGGAGCTCGACGGGCACGCCGCGGGCGTCGAGAAGATCCGCTGGCTCGTCGAGCACACGCTGCGCCGCGGGGTGGCCGTCCTCTCCCTCTACGCCTTCAGCCGGGAGAACTGGGCGCGCCCGGACGACGAGGTCATCGGGCTCTTCCGGATCCTGGAGCAGGCGATCCGGGCCGAGACTCCCGAGCTCGTGCGCCAGGGCGTCCGGGTCCGCCTCCTGGGGCGGCTCGACGAGCTGCCCGACGACCTGCGCCGGTCGATCGCCGAGGCGCTCGCGGTGACCGAGCTGGGCGACCGCCTCACGCTGGCCGTCGCCTTCAACTATGCCGGGCGCACGGAGCTGGTCGACGCGGTCCGGGCGATCGTCGCCGACGGCCTGGCGCCCGACGCCATCGACGAGGATGCCGTCACCGCCCGGCTCTACACGGCCGGGCTGCCCGACCCCGACCTGGTGATCCGGACGGGCGGCGAGCAGCGGCTCTCCAACTTCCTGATCTGGCAGAGCGCCTACGCCGAGTTCTGGTCGTGCGACGCGCTCTGGCCGGACTTCGACGAGGCGGCCTACGACGCGGCCCTCGACGGCTTCGCCCGGCGCTCCCGCCGCTTCGGGACGTAGGCCGACCCGCGTGCGCGAGCGGACGCTGAGTGCGCTGCTCATCGTGCTCGTGGTCGGCGCCGCGATCGTGGGCGGCGGCGTCGGGATCGCGACGCTCGTCCTCCTCCTGGCCGCGCTCGCCGCCCGGGAGGCGGAGCGCCTCCTGCCGCTGGCGGGCTACCGCATCGTCCGTCACGGGGTCGTCGGCGGGGCGCTCGTGCTGGTCACGGCCGCTGCGATCCCGGCCGTCCTGGGCAGCCACCTCCTGGGCCGTCCCCAGCCGGCCCTCGACCTGGCCGCCCGCCTCTCGGCGGTCGATGGCGTCGCCCTGATCGGCGTCGTTGCTGCCGGGCTGGCGATCGTGGCGTTCGCGCGCCGCGACCCGGTCGACGGGTTCGCCGCCTGGTCGGCCACGCTCTTCGGGGCACTGTACGTGGGCCTCCTCGGGACGGTCGCCCTGCTGACGACGCTGGGATCCGGCGCCGTGCCCTCCGCGCCGGTCACGCTGCCCGAACGGCTCTGGGTGCTCGTCCTCGTCGCGGGCGTCTGGAGCTTCGACACGGGCGCGTACCTGGTGGGGCGGACGATCGGCCGGCACCCGTTCCTGCCCTGGATCTCGCCGAAGAAGACGCTCGAGGGGGTCCTGGGTGGCCTCGTCGTGGGCACGATGGCCGTCGCCGTGGTCCTCGCCGCGACGGGCGGCGACCCGCTCGAGGCGCTGGTCCTCGGCCCCGTCCTCGGAGCGGCAGCCCAGGTCGGCGACCTCGCCGAGTCGCTCCTCAAGCGCGCCGCCGGCGTCAAGGACTCCGGCATGCTCCTGCCCGGGCACGGGGGGATCCTCGACCGCGTCGACTCGATCCTGTTCGCGGCGCCGGCGCTCGCGGCCTGGGTCGCCGCGGTCCATGGCTGAACCGCGCCGCCCCCGCCTGCCGGTCCGGGTCGCCCTCCTCGGCTCGGGCGGCTCGATCGGGACGCAGGCGGTGGACGTCCTCGCCGCCCTCGCCCCGGACTGGGAGGTCGTCGCGCTCGCCACGGGCACGCGGGCCGCGCTGCTGGAGGAGCAGGCCCGGCGCCTCCGGCCCCGCCTGGTGGCAGTTGGCACGGACGCGCCGCTCGACCTGCCCTCGGGCGTCAGCCAGGTGCGCGGACCCGACGCCCTGGAGGTGCTCGCCACCCTCGACGACGTGGACCTCGTGGTCGTCGGCACCGGGGGAATCGTGAGCCTGCGTCCGGTCCTCGCGGCGCTCCGCGCCGGGAAGGTGGTCGCGACCGCCAACAAGGAGACGCTGGTCGCGGGCGGTCACCTCGTCATGGCTGAGGCGGGAGCCCGGGCCGCCGAACGGGCCGCGGTCGATCCGCGCGATCCACTGGCCTCGCCGCTGGGCTGGCTGCGGCCGATCGACTCGGAGCATTCCGCGATCTGGCAGTGCCTCGCCGGCGAGGAGGTCTCCGACGTCGCCCGCCTGCTCCTGACCGCGTCGGGCGGGCCCTTCCTCGACACGCCGCTCGACGCCTTTGCCGGCATCACGCCCGAGCGCGCGCTCCGCCATCCCACCTGGACGATGGGAGCCAAGATCACGGTCGACTCCGCGACGCTCGCGAACAAGGGCCTCGAGATCGTGGAAGCCCACTGGCTCTACGGCATGCCCTACGAGCGGATCGAGGTCGTGATCCACCCCCAGTCGGTCGTCCACTCCGCCGTCGTCTTCCGGGACGGTTCGCTCAAGGCCCAGCTCGGGACCCCGGACATGCGGCTGCCGATCCAGTACGCGATCACCCATCCACGCCGGCTCCCGTCGCCGGCCGCGGCGCCCGACCTCGTCGCGACGGGGCGCCTGGAGTTCCGGGCGCCCGACGTGGCCCGGTTCCCGGCCCTCCGGATCGCCCGCGAGGCCGGCGCGATCGGCTCGCGCGCGACGGCCGCCCTCATCACCGCCGACGAGGTCGCGGTCGCCCGGTTCCTGGCCGGGACCCTCGACTTTCCGGGCATCCCGCGCCTTCTCGAGCAAGTCGTGGCACGCTACGGGATGGGAACGGACCAGCGGCCGGGGATCGACGATCTCGTCGCCCTCGATCGCGAGGTTCGGGACGCGTTCGCTGCGCCGGGGTCCGGCAGGGGAACCGCGACCGGTCCGGCAGCGTAGGGGAAGCCATGGCCATCCTCCAGGGCGCGATCACGATCGCCCTCTTCGTCGTCATCCTCGGCGGGCTCGTGCTCATCCACGAGGTCGGGCACTTCCTCCTCGCCCGTCTCTTCGGGGTCCGCGTTCTGGAGTTCGCCATCGGGTTCCCGCCGCGGGCGAGGGTGCTTCGCGCGACGGGAGAGACGCTCTACACCCTGAACTGGCTCCCGATCGGCGGCTACGTCCGCCTCGACGGCGAGGACGGCGAATCCGAGGACCCGCGGTCGTTCGCGGTCCAGCGCCTCTGGAAGAAGCTCGCCGTCCTGCTGGCCGGCGCCCTGATGAACCTCTTCCTGGCGTTCGTGATCTTCTTCGGCATCGCCTGGCTCGCCGCGCCGCAGGGGGGCCTCACCTTCGGCGAGGTGCAGGCGTCCTCGCCTGCGGCGGCGGCCGGCCTGGAGGCCGGCGAGACGATCCTCGCGATCGACGGGGTGACGTTCAACCTCTTCCCGGGCCCGGAGGCCGGCCGCGCCGCCATCCAGGCCCTGCTCGACCGGGCGGGCGAGACGGTGACCCTCACCGTCAAGGGCGGCGACGGAGCCGTCCGCGAGGTCCAGGCGACGCTCCGGCCCCCGGCCGTGGCCGCCGACAAGGGCGCCCTTGGCATCCGCGGGGCGCAGCTCGTGTTCACCGGGGAGTACCGCGGACGCGACATCATGGCGGCCATCGGAGCGGGCGCCTCGTGGACGCTCGACGCGTTCACCCTCATCCTCACCGGCCTGGCCGACCTCGTCGCCTCGATCGCCACGAACCCCGGCCAGGCACCGCCCGTGTCGGGGCCGGTCGGGATCGCGGCGCAGGTGGGCGACGTCTTCTGGCAGCTCGGGCCGATCTTCACCCTCTACCTGGCCGGCCTGCTCTCGGCCAACCTGGCGCTCGTCAACGCCCTGCCCTTCCCGCCGCTCGACGGGGGCCGGATGCTCGTCCTCCTCCTCAAGGCCTTCTTCCGGTCCGGGGGCCGCTTGCTCCGCGCCGCCGGCGTGCGGGTCAACGGGCCGTCGACCGCGACCACTCTGTCGGCCGAGCGGCTGACATACCTCGTCGGGTTCGTCTTCCTCTTCGGCTTCCTGATCTGGATCACCTACTTCGACATCGTCCGCCAGGTCGGCGGGGGGACGCCGTGAGCCCGGCCGACGACCGGCGGCCCCGCCGCCGCCCCACGCCGACCGTGGACGTCGGGGGCGTCCTCGTCGGGAGCGCGCACCCGGTGGTCGTCCAGTCGATGACGAACACCGACACGGCGGATGCCCATGCGACGGCCCTCCAGGTGGTGGGGCTCGCCCGGGCCGGCTCCCAGCTCGTGCGGGTGACCGTGAACAACGAGGCGGCCGCGGCGGCGGTCCCGGAGATGGTCCGCCGGGTCCGAGACCTCGGCTTCGACACGCCGATCGTGGGCGACTTCCACTACAACGGGCACAAGCTGCTGGTGGAGCACCCGGCGGCCGCCCGCGCCCTGGCGAAGTTCCGGATCAACCCCGGCAACGTGGGCGCGAAGCGCCACGACGAGAACTTCCGGACGATCGTGCGGGCGGCGATCCAGCACGACAAGCCGGTCCGGATCGGGGTCAACTGGGGCTCCCTCGATCCGGCCCTGCTGACGACGCTCATGGAGGAGAACGCCCGCCTTGCCGTGCCCCGCGACGCGCGCGCCGTGATGATCGAGGCGATGCTCCAGTCGGCCGTCCGGTCGGCGGAGCTGGCAGAGGAGACCGGGCTCGGCCACGACCGGATCATCGTCAGCGCGAAGGTGTCCGGCGTCCGCGACCTCGTGGAGGTCTACCGGCTCCTCGCCGCCCGCTGCGACTACGCGCTCCACCTCGGCCTCACGGAGGCGGGGATGGGGATGAAGGGGATCGTCGCCTCCACCGCCGGCCTCGCGATCCTCCTCGGCGAGGGGATCGGGGACACGATCCGGGTCTCCCTTACGCCGGAGCCCGGCGCCGGCCGCGAGCTCGAGGTTGAGGTCGCCCAGCAGGTCCTGCAGTCGCTCGGCCTGCGCAGCTTCGTGCCCCAGGTGAGCGCCTGCCCCGGCTGCGGCCGCACGACCTCGGTCTTCTTCCAGGAGATGGCGCGTGACATCGGGAGCTACCTGAAGGAGCGGATGCCCGCCTGGCGGACGACCCATCCCGGCGTCGAGGAGCTGACGGTGGCCGTCATGGGCTGCGTGGTCAACGGGCCGGGTGAGAGCAAGCACGCCGACATCGGCATCAGCCTGCCGGGCACGTTCGAGGAGCCGGTGGCCCCGGTCTTCGTCGACGGGAAGCTCTACGACACCCTCCGCGGCGACGACATCGTGGAGCGCTTCGTCGGCATCCTCGAGGCGTACGTCTCCCGCCGCTTCCCGGATCCCTCGCCGACCGTTCCTTCCCACCTGGCCGACGGCGCGGCATCCTGACGGCCCGGGTCCACGGCCGGGCTCGAGCGCCGCGGCGGGCACACCCGCCAGATTCGATGACCGTGGCCGCATCAGCGGCGCATCAGGGCGGTCGTCCGCCAAGCCCGCGCGCACGCCATGGCATCACGGCGACGGGCGACCTCCAACGTGGAGGCGCGCCACGGGCAGGCTCACGCGCTGAGGCTGATCGTGATGCCTCGGTGATGCGGCCACGGGCATCGATTCGGGCATGCGAGTGGCGGCTTCGGGCATGTGAGTCCGCTTCGGGCATGCGAGTGGCGGCTTCGGGAAGCCGAGTGCGCCGCCGGATGCGCGCTCCCGGCCGCTCTCGACGGCCCCCGTGACCGCCCGCACCGCACCGTAGGCGAGGGCCGCCCCGGCGCCGGGCACACCGGCGCGATCCGCCCGGACCGGTGGACACCGACCGCGGGTGAGCCCGGCGCACGGTATACTGCGCCGGACACGACCGCGCCGCCCCTTGACGTGGCTGACCGCCACGTCTTTTCTTCGGTCCGGCGGGTGCGGCGGGCGTCGGGCCAGGACAACCGGGAACAGGGAGGTGCGCGCATGAGCCGAGACTTCGTCGGCGCCCTCCTCCAGCTCAACGCGGAGAAGGGCGTCCCGCGCGAGCACTTGATCCGGACGGTCGAGGACGCGATCGAATCCGCCTACCGGAGGATCCCCGGCAACGAGGACGTCCGGGTCCGCATCGACCCCGAGCGGGGCGAGATGATGGTGACCCGCGAGCGGCTGGTCGTCGAGGAGATCGAGGACGAGCTGACACAGATCACCGTCGCCGCGGCCACCGCGTACAAGGCCGACGCCGCGCCGGGCGACGTCGTCGTCATCGAGCAGCTCGGCCAGGACGCCTTCGGCCGCATCGGCGCCCAGACGGCCAAGCAGGTCGTGCTGCAGCGCCTGCGCGAGGCCGAGCGCGACGTCGTCTTCGACCAGTTCGCCAGTCGCGAAGGCGACCTCATCACCGGGACCGTCAACCGCGTCGAGCCGCGGGCGATCATCCTGGACCTCGGCAAGGCAGAGGCCATTCTCGCGACCACCGAGCAGTCTCCGGTGGAGCACTATCGGATCGGCCAGAACGTCAAGGCCTTCGTCCTCGAGGTCCGACGGGCGCCCCGCGGCCCCCAGGTCCTGGTCAGCCGGACGCACAAGGGGTTCCTCCGCCGCCTGTTCGAGCTGGAGGTGCCGGAGATCCACGCCGGCACCGTGGAGATCAAGGCGATCTCGCGGGATCCCGGGAGCCGGAGCAAGGTGGCCGTGGCCTCGCGCCAGGAGGGCCTCGACCCCGTGGGCGCGACGGTGGGCCAGCGCGGGGCGCGGGTCCAGGCCGTCGTCGCCGAGCTGGCCGGGGAGAAGATCGACGTCATCGAGTGGCACGAGGACCCGGCGGTCTTCGTGGCCAAGGCCCTCTCGCCGGCCCAGGTTGACGGGGTGGTCATCGACGAGGAGAACCGCGTCGCCAACGTCACGGTCCCGGAGCGGATGCTCTCGCTCGCGATCGGGCGCGGCGGGCAGAACGCCAGCCTCGCGGCGAAGCTGACCGGCTGGCGGATCAACATCCGCAGCGACGTCCAGGGCCACGAGCCCGCCGCCGCTCCCGTTGCCGCGGCCCCGAAGGCGAAGGATGACGGCGCCCCGAAGGAGGTGGCGTCGTAGCGCGCGGCGCGACCGGCGGGCCGCCCCCGCGGCGGTTCCCGACCAGGACCTGCGTCGCCTGCCGGACCGCCCGGCAGAAGCGCGAGCTCCTGCGGGTCGTCAGGAGCCCGGCGGGCGACGTCGCCGTCGATCCGACCGGCAGGGCCGCCGGCCGCGGCGCCTACGTCTGCGTCGACGCCGCCTGCCAGCAGAGCGCGATCATCCGGGGGACCCTTCGCCGGGCCCTCGACGCCCCGATCCCGGCCGGCCTCTTCGGGCCGCCACCGGCAGCCGGGGCACCCAACGACGACCACGTCACCAACCACGAAGGAGGGTCCTGATGGCCAGGAGCAGGAGCGGGACCCGCGGGCGCCGCGGCCCCCGCAAGCCGCCGCGACGCGAGGGCGGCTTCGCGCCGGT
This sequence comes from uncultured Chloroflexia bacterium, assembly GCA_963762445.1. Lineage (GTDB taxonomy): Bacteria > Chloroflexota > Limnocylindria > Limnocylindrales > CSP1-4 > CTSoil-043. The sequence goes on along the minus strand of CAVXLA010000004.1, from coordinate 36,553 downwards.
CTCCGTCGCCGAGCCGCGCGAGCGGGCGGCCGTCACGCTGCCGCCGACGATCACGGTCAAGGAGCTCGCGGAGCTCCTTGACGTGAACCCCGCGGACGTCATCCGCGAGCTGATCAAGAGCGGCATCTTCGCGACGATCAACCAGCTCATCGACCGTGACACGGCGTCTCTCGTCGCGACGGAGCTCGGCTACGAGGTCGCGGAGGCGGAGGAGGCAGCGGCCGAGACCGCCGAGACGACGACCGAGGCGGCCGCGCCCGCCACAAAGGACCCGGGCCTGCTCGGCGACGACGACCCGGCCAGCCTGGTGCCGCGGCCGCCGATCGTGACGGTCATGGGCCACGTCGACCACGGCAAGACCAGCCTCCTCGACGCGATCCGCAGCACGGCCGTGGCGGCCGGCGAGCGCGGCGGGATCACCCAGCACATCGGCGCGTCCGAGGTCACGAAGGACGGCAAGAGGGTCGTCTTCCTCGACACCCCCGGCCACGAGGCGTTCACGGCGATGCGCGCCCGCGGCGCGCGAGTCACGGATATCGCGGTGATCGTCGTCGCGGCCGACGACGGGGTCATGCCCCAGACCCTCGAGGCGATCAGCCACGCCCGGGCGGCGAAGGTGCCGATCGTCATCGCCCTCAACAAGATCGACAAGCCCGACGCGAACCAGGACCGGGTGAAGACCGCCCTCGCCGAGGCCAACGTGGTCGTCGAGGAGTACGGCGGCGACGTGCCGCTGGTGCCGGTCTCCGCCAAGGCGCGGATCGGGCTCGACGAGCTCCTCGAGATGATCCTGCTCGTCGCCGACCTGCAGGAGCTCACCGCGAACCCCAAGCGGCCCGCGGTCGGCACGATCATCGAGGCCGAGATGGACAAGGGTCGGGGTCCCGTGGCCACGGTCGTGGTCCAGACCGGCACGCTCCGGATCGGCGACGTCGTCGTCGTGGGCAAGACGCACGGCAAGGTGAAGGCCCTGGAGAACGCGGCCGGCAAGCGGACCCAGAAGATCGGCCCCTCCTCCGCCGCGGTCGTCCTGGGCCTCGATGAGGTCCCGGAGGCCGGCGACATCCTGCGTGTCGTGGCCGACGAGAAGGCCGCCCGATCGATCTCCGAGGGCGCCCGGGCCGCCGCCACGTCGGCCGCGGGAACCAGCCAGAAGGCCACCCTCGAGGACCTCTTCGAGCAGTTCAAGGAGGGGCAGGCGAAGGAGCTCCGGATCATCCTCAAGGCGGACGTCTCGGGATCGCTCGGGGCCATCACCCACGCCCTCGGCCAGATCCAGTCCGACGAGGTCCGGATCAGCATCCTGCACGAGGGAACCGGCGACATCACGGACACCGACATCCTGCTCGCCTCGGCGTCGAACGCGATCGTCGTCGGCTTCAGCACGAAGATCGACCCCCAGGCCCGCCGCACGGCGGAAGCGGAGAAGGTCGACGTCCGCCTCTACGACATCATCTACAAGCTCACCGACGACATCGAGGCCGCCCTCAAGGGGATGCTCGAGCCGGAGATCGTGGAGGTGGTGGAGGGCCGGGCCGAGGTGCGCCAGATCTTCCGGGTCGGGAAGAGCACGGTCATCGCCGGGTCCTTCGTGACCGACGGCCGGATCGTCCGGAACGCCGGCGCCCGGGTCTACCGCGGCGGCCGGGTGATCACCAGCGACCGCATCGACTCGCTGCGACGCTTCCGCGACGACGTCCGCGAGGTGGCCCAGGGCTACGAATGCGGCATCGGCCTCGCCGGCTACCACGACCTGGCGGAGGGCGACGTCATCGAGGCGTTCACCCAGCAGGCGGTGAGCCGCGCCGCGCTCCGCTGACCCGCGGCCATGAGCCAGCGCATCGACCGGGTCGACGAGCTCCTCCGGCAGGAGATCGGGGCGATCCTGGCCCGGGAGGTCCAGGACCCGCACATCGGCTTCGCGACCGTCACCGACGTCGAGACGACGCCGGACCTGCGCCACGCCCGGGTCTGGGTGAGCGTGATCGGCGGCGCCTCGGAACGGGCCGAGACGATGGCCGCCCTCGAGCGCGCCATGGGCTTCGTGCGCCACGAGCTCGGCGCCCGGCTCCGGCTCCGGCGGATCCCGGCTCTCCACGTCACGCTCGACGACTCCGCCGTGCGGGGGACGCGCGTCCTGCGGATCATCGAGGAGCTGGGCCGCGGCCACGACGCCGCCGGCGAGGCGCTGGCCGACGCACCGCGGTCCGAGACGCTGCCGACGCCGCTGCCGCGCCTCCACCGCGAGGGCGACGCCGAGGTGGAAGACGTGGCGATGCCGGAAGCCGTCAGCGAGCGTCCGCCTGCGTCGAGGCGACGTCCGGGCCGGTCGGCCCGACCGCGCCGGGGCGAGCGATGACGTCCGGGTCCGACCTCGCCGCGCTCGCCGCGGCCGTCCCGGACGAGGTGGTCGGCCGGCTGCGGGCGGCCCGCAGCGTCCTGGCCGTCGGCCACGAGAACCCCGACGCCGACGCGCTCGGCGCCGCCCTGGCGATCGCCCTGCTCGTCGAGGCCCGCGGCGGGCGGGCCACGGTCGCCATGAGCGACGGTCCCCCCGCGCTCTACGCGTTCCTCCCCGGCGTCGAGAAGGTGCGCACCGACCCCGAGCCCGGCGTGGCCTGCGACCTCGTGGTCCTCTGCGACTGCGGCGACCTCTCGCGCGCCGGCCCCATCCGCGAGCGGAACACCGCCTTCTTCGCCGCGACGCCCGTCCTGGCGATCGACCACCACGCGAGCAACGACGGGCGCGGCGACCTCGCCTGGATCGACCCGGACGCCGCGGCCACCTGCGAGATGATCGCCCTCCTGGCCGTCCGCCTCGGGATCCCGTTGACGGCGCGCGACGGCGACCTGGCCGCGCTGCTGACGGCGGGAATCGTGATGGACACCGCTACCTTCGCTCACCCGAATGCCACGGCGCGCACACTCCGGGTGGCCTCCGCGCTCGTCGAGGCCGGGGCGCCGCTCTCCGAGATCAGCCGGCGCCTCTACCGCACGAAGCCCGACGCCCAGCTGGCCCTCTTCGGGCGCGTCCTCGCGCGCCTGGAGCGCCACGCCGACGGGCTCGTCATCGCCTCGCTGATGGAGCTCGCCGACCTGGCGGCGACCGGCGCGCGCTCGGAGCATTCCGAGGGGATCATCGACCTGCTCGCCCAGTCGGACACGGCGGAGGTCGCCCTCCTCCTGAAGGAGAAGGACACCGAGACGCGCCTCTCCGTCCGGACGCGCCCCGGCGGTGTCGACGCCACGGTCCTCTGCGGGACCTGGGGCGGCGGCGGCCACGCCCGCGCGGCGGGCGCCTCGCTGCCGCTGCCGCTCGCCGAGGCCAGGGCGGCCGTCCTGCCCATCGCCGAGCGCCTCGCGAGGGCGGTCGTCCGGTGAGCCGGAGGGGCGCGGGTGGCGAGGCCCGCGTCGACGGGATCCTCGTCGTGGACAAGCCGGTCGGGCCGACGTCGCACGACGTCGTGGCCCTCGTCCGGCGCCTGGCCGGCACGCGGAAGATCGGCCACGGCGGCACGCTCGACCCCTTCGCCTCGGGCGTCCTGCCGCTCTACCTGGGCCTCGGCACCCGGGTCGTGGAGTTCCACCTCGGCGCCCGCAAGGCCTATCGCGCCACCGTCGTCTTCGGCGGGCGCTCCACGACGGACGACCTGGAGGGGGAGATCACGCCGATCGAGGGCATTCCGCCGACGCGCGACACCGTGGCTGTCGCTCTCGCGACATTCCTCGGCTCGCGCGAGCAGCGCCCGCCCGTCTTCTCGGCCCGCAAGGTCGGCGGCCGGCGGGCATACGCCCTGGCCCGCAGGGGCGAGACGCCCGAGCTGCAACCGCGCACGGTGACCTTCCATGAGCTGGCGGTGGTGGCCTGGGACGACGCCGACCCCGCGCACCCGACCGCGGTGATCGACGTCGCCTGCTCCGCGGGCACGTACGTCCGGGCCTTGGCCCGCGACCTCGGGGAGGCCGTCGGGAGCGCGGCCTACCTGGGCGCCCTGCGACGCACCGCCTCGGGTCCCTTCACCCTGGCCGATGCCCGCCCCCTCGACGACGTGCGGGCGGCCGCGGCGGCGGGGCGCCTCACCGACCTCCTCCTGGACCCCGGGGCCGGCCTCGACGACCTGCCCGCCCTCACGCTGGCCCACGCCGAGGAAGGCGCCGTCGCTCATGGCGGCTGGATCGGGAGCGTGGGCCGCCTCGGGCCGGCGGGGGAAGGGATGGCCTCCGGTCGCGCGGTGCGCCTGCTGGCGCCGGGCGGAGCCCTCGCGGCGATCGCCCGGGTGGCCACCGGCGGCCGCCTGGTCACCGACAAGGTGCTCCTCGAGCGCGACCCGGCGCCGGTCGAAGGCGCGGCGTCCCGCGCGGGCGCCCATGCGTGACGCGCTGCCGGGGATCGCGGCCCTGCGGCCCGCCGACGGGCCGATCCTGGTCGTCGTCGGCGTGTTCGACGGCCTCCACCGCGGCCACCTCTACCTCCTCCGCGAGCTGCGGCGGGCCGCCCGGCGCCTGCACGCCCGACCCGCGGTGCTGACCTTCGACCACCACCCGGACGAGATCCTGGCGGGGGCTGCGCCGCCTCTGCTGTGCGACCCGGACGAGCGGCTGGCCCGCCTCGAGCGCGACGGGGTCGCGGTCACCGTGGTGGAGCACTTCGACGAGGCGCTCCGCCGCACGCCCTACGACGCCTTCGTCGCCAGCATCCGGGCCCGAACGCGGCTGGCCGGCTTCCTGATGACCCCGGATGCTGCCTTCGGCCACGAGCGGCGGGGGACGCCCGAGACGCTCGCCCGGCTGGGCGAGGAGAAGGGCTTCGCGGTGGTCGTGGTGCCCCCGTTCGACCTGGCCGGCCGCCCGGTCCGCAGCACCGAGATCCGGGCCGCGATCGCCGCCGGCGACCTGACCGGGGCCCGGGCTCTGCTCGGCCGGCGGGTGGCCGTGACCGGGGTCGTGGCGAAGCGCAGCCGCGACGACCGCGAGGCCCTGCTGCGGTTCCCCCTCCCCGTCGCGCTTCCGCCGGCCGGCAGTCACGCCGCGGCGGTCTCGGCGGCCTGGGGAGCCGGTCTCCGGCCCGGCCCCGCCCGCCGGGCGGCCGTCGTGATCGGCCCGGACGGCTCGGTCCGGGTCCGCGCGCACGCCGCCGCGCTCCGCCACGATCGCCTGCGGGTCGCCTTCGTCGGCTGATCGGGTCGGCCCGGGGGCGCTGCGACCCGCGGCGGCAACGGTCAGCCGAGCCGGGCCCCGCCGCGACGGCGAGCGGTCAGCCGGGCGTGGCTCGGCGGGCGTTCCGCACGGTGCGCCGGGCGGCGGCGACGGCACGGAAGAAATGACGCACGTGGGCTGCGGGCCGGATGTGGCTCGGCCCGCCGGTGTAGATCGTCGCGATCGGCACCCACGCCACCGGCCAGCCGCGGGCGATGCAAGTGGCCAGCATCTCGACCTCGAGCTCGAAGCCGCGCTCCGCGCTGCCGAGCGACGCCTCCATGAGCCGGCGCCCCACCAGGCGGTATCCCGACTGGTTGTCGGGCACGGGCATGCCCACTGCCCACGAGAACATGAGCCCGCCCAGGGTGTTCGCCAGGCGCCGGGTCAGCGGCATTCGCGAGAAGTCGCGTCGGCCGACGACAAGGTCCGGACGCGAGCTCCCGGTCGCGCCGAAGGCGGCCAGGAAGGCCGGGATCTCGGCCGGGTCGTGCTGCCCGTCGCCGTCGAGGGTCACGACGCCGTCGCAGCCGGCCTCGAGGGCACGCTGGAAGCCGGCCCGCAGCGCGGCTCCCTTCCCGGCGTTGGGGCGCTGCTCCAGCACCTCCGCACCGGCGGCGCGGGCGACCGCGGCCGTGTCGTCCGCGGAGCCGTCGTCCACGACGAGGACGGGCAGGTGCCCCGCGGCCCCGCGGACGACGGCCGCGATCCGCGGGGCCTCGTCGTGGGCGGGGACCAGGGCGAGGACGCGGGGCGGCGCCGGGTCGGGGTTGGTCACACGCGGAGACTAGCAATGATGGGCACCGGTCCCGACTTCGGATGGGACTCGCGGCGGCCTCAAGCTGGACTCGTGGTTGGTGGCTGCGCAGGTGCCTCGATTGCCGGCGTGCCGCGCACCGCGGTACCCAGGGGGGATCGACGGCACTCGTCGCCGGATCGCTGGTGCAAAACGGCCCGTGCCTGTGCATCAGCGCGTTCGACGCCTTGCTGCTCCTGCCGACCTGGCCAGAGCATGAGGCCGCGACGCCTGCAGGGAGCCGCCATGGCTCCGTCCGCGCGGAATCGCACGTGAAGTCAACACCCGGAGGGCTGACTGCGGCCACGATCCCCCGGTCCGACCCCGCGGCGACTGCCACGTGACCACCAGGCCGACCCACGACTCCCGCCACCGGTACGGAACATGCAGGGCCCGTCGCCCCCGAGCCTGCAGATGAAGGCAGCCCACCGGTGAGAACGACGCGGAAGGTGCGCCGGCGAGCTGGGATGTTGAGATGACGTGCAATCGCGCCAGACCATGGGAGGATGGGCCACGGGTCGCCGGGGCGGCCGCAGGCGAGCGGCTGAGCCTCGCGCGGAGCTGACGCCCGGCGTCGCCCGCCGCGGTTTGCGCGGATTCCGCCGCCCTGCTACTCTCCGCGGGTTGAAGTAACGGAAGTACAAGTCAATCGTGTCGGAGGACCGAGTGCCGCTCGTGCGGGATACCAAGGACCGGATCGTCGGCGAGTTCGCCGTCAAGCCCGGTGACACCGGCTCCCCGGAAGTCCAGATCGCGCTCCTCACCGAGCGGATCAAGGACCTGACGGGGCACCTGAAGCAGTTCCCCAAGGACAACCACTCCCGCCGCGGCCTCCTCAAGCTCGTCGGGCAGCGCCGGCGACTTCTCGCGTACCTCGTGAAGAAGGACGCCTCCCGGTACCGGGCCGTCATCGCCCGCCTGGGGCTGCGCCGCTAGCACACCCGCAGCGACGACCCGGGGTCGAACGCCGCGGGTCTCGTGCATCGTGGCCCGGGCGTCTCCCGCGCTCGGCCCTCGGTCCCGCGCCGACGCGAGCAAGGAGTAGCTCGTGTCTCATTCCCTCTCCGTCGAGTTCGGCGGTCGCACGCTCACGCTCGAGACCGGCCGCATGGCCCGGCTCGCCGGCGGCGCCGTCACCGTCCGCTACGGCGACACCGTCGTGCTCGGCACCGCCAACCGCTCGGAGCCGCGCCCTGGCCTCGACTTCTTCCCGCTCACGATCGATTTCGAGGAGCGGATGTACGCCGCGGGCAAGATCCCCGGCGGCTTCATCAAGCGCGAGTCGCGCCCGTCGGAGGCCGCGATCCTGGCCGCCCGGCTGACGGACCGCCCGATCCGGCCCCTGTTCCCCGAGGGCTACAAGGACGACGTCCAGTGCGTCATCACGGTCCTCTCCACCGACCAGGAGAACGACCCGGACGTCCTGGGCACGATCGCCGCCTCGGCCGCGCTCACGATCAGCGAGATCCCCTTCCAGGGCCCGATCGCGGCCGTCCGCGTCGGCCGCGTCGGCGGCGCGTTCGTGATCAACCCGACGATCCCCGAGCTGGAGGAGAGCGAGCTCGACCTCGTGGTCTCCGGGACGCGTGACGCGATCATGATGGTCGAGGCGGGGGCGAAGATCCTCCCCGAGGACGTGATGGCGGAGGCGATCCTCTTCGCCCACCGCGCCCTCCAGCCGCTCGTCGACCTCCAGCTCGAGCTGCAGCAGGCCGTCGGCAAGGCCAAGCGCCTGCCCTTCCTCGACCCCGGCACCGAGTCGGTCCTCGACTTCGCGGCCCAGGTCAAGGCGGGCGGCGAGTTCGTGATCGTCGATGTCGAGACGACTGGCACGAACCCCGACACGGCCGACCTCGTCGAGGTCGCCGCGGTCCGCATCAAGCGGGGCAAGGTGACCGACCGCTGGTCGACCTTCGTCAACCCGGGTCGCCCGATCTTCGGCAACCAGATGCACGGCATCACCGACAAGGACGTGAAGGGCGCCCCGAGCCCGGCCGAGGCGGCGAAGAAGGCCCTCGCCTTCGTCGGCGACGCCACCGTGGTCGGCCACTCGGTCGGCTTCGACATCGCCTTCCTCGAGGCCGCCCTCGGCGACGGGACGCGGATCGAGCGGGGCCGCTACCTCGACACCCTGATCCTGGCCCGCGACGGCTACCCCGACCTCCCGAGCTACACCCTCGGCGAGCTCTCGCGCTTCTTCGGCATCCAGCTCCAGCAGGCGCATCGCGCCCTGCCGGACGCGGAAGCCACGGCCGCGCTCCTCCTCGCCATCGCCGGCGACCTGCCGGGGCGCCTCGCGACGCTGGCCGACGGCATCGCCGACTCCATCCGCGCCCAGCGGACCTCGAAGGACGAGGCGAAGGCGAAGCTCGAGGCTGCCCGGCGCGAGGCTCGCGTGGGCAAGAGCCTCTTCGGGCTCGTCCACAAGAAGACCGCCCGCAAGCTCACCCTCGGCGAAGGGATCCGGATGGACGGCCGCGGCATCGACGAGATCCGCCCGATCACCGTGGAGGTCGGCCTCGTGCCGCGCGCTCACGGCTCCGGCCTCTTCACCCGCGGCGAGACCCAGGCCCTGACGGTCGCCACGCTCGGCCCGTCCTCGGACGTCCAGCGGATCGACACGATCAGCCCCGAGATCGAGAAGCGCTACCTCCATCACTACAACATGCCGCCGTACTCCACCGGCGAGAACAAGATGATGCGCGGCCCAGGCCGCCGCGAGATCGGCCACGGCCACCTCGCCGAGCGGGCGCTGCTCCCCGTCCTCCCCTCGAAGGACGACTTCCCGTACGTCATCCGCCTCGTGTCCGAGTGCGTGACGTCGAACGGGTCGACCTCGATGGCCTCGACCTGCGGCTCGACGCTCGCCCTGATGGATGCCGGCGTGCCCATCAGCGCCCCGGTCGCCGGGGCGGCCATGGGCCTCATGTCCGAGCCGGACGGCACCTTCGCCGTCCTGACCGACATCCTCGGCAAGGAGGATGCCTTCGGCGACATGGACTTCAAGGTCACCGGCACCCGGGACGGGATCACCGCCCTCCAGATGGACATCAAGGTCAAGGGCATCAACGAGGCCATCATCCGCGACGGCCTGGCCAAGGCCCACGCCGCCCGGATGACGATCCTCGACCGGATGACCGAGGTCCTGCCCGCCGCCCGCGACACGATGAGCGACTTCGCGCCGCGGATCACCAAGATCAAGATCAACCCCGAGAAGATCCGCGACATCATCGGCAAGGGCGGCTCCATGATCCGCAAGATCCAGGAGGAGACCGGGACCGAGATCAACGTCGAGGACGACGGCACCGTCGAGATCGCGGCCGTGCAGGGCGAGAACGCCCGCAAGGCGATCCACTGGATCGAGAGCCTGACCCGCGAGGTCGAGATCGGCGCCCTCTACCTCGGCACCGTCACCCGGATCATGACCTTCGGCGCCTTCGTGGAGATCCTCCCGGGCAAGGAAGGGCTCGTCCGGATCGGCGAGCTGGCGGACTACCACGTCCCGTCGGTCGAGGACGTCGTCTCCGTCGGCGACGAGGTGATGGTCGTCGTCACCGAGGTCGACCGCCAGGGCCGCGTCAACCTCTCCCGCAAGGCCGCGATGCAGCGGCACCTCGCCAAGGGCTAGGAGCGGCCGGCCGCCTCCGCGGCCGCATCTCGCTCGGAGCGCGCCCCCGGGGATCCCCGGGGGCGCTGCTATACTCGGCCGGTGCCCGTTCTTCTTCCCGCGCCCTGAAAGCGGAGCCATGTCCGGACACTCTCCCCACCCCCTCACTGTCGCCGTCGTCGGCGCCACCGGCGTCGTCGGCCGCACGATGGCCCTGGTCCTCCTCGAGCGCAGCTTCCCGGTCGGGGAGATCCGCTTCTTCGCCTCGGCCCGCTCGGCGGGCACGACCCTGCCGTTCGGCGGCCGCCAGGTGGAGGTGGAGGAGGCGACGCCCGAGGCGTTCGACGGCATCGACCTTGCCCTCTTCTCCGCGGGCGGGGGCACCTCGCGCGAGCTGGCGCCGCACGCGGCCGCCCGCGGCTGCACCGTCATCGACAACTCGAGCGCGTGGCGGATGGAGCCGGGCATCCCGCTCGTCGTGAGCCAGGTCAACCCCGACGACCTCGAGGCGCACCAGGGGATCATCGCCAACCCGAACTGCTCGACCATGCAGCTGGTGCCGCCCCTCATGGCGCTCCGCGACGCGGTGGGCATCGAGCGCGTCGTGGTCGACACCTACCAGGCGGTCTCGGGAACGGGCGGCAAGGCGATCGCCGAGCTCGAGACGCAGATCCGGGCCCACGTCGCGGGGGACCCCAAGGAGGCGCGGGTCTACCCGCATCCGATCGCCTTCAACCCGCTGCCGGAGATCGACGTCTTCCTCGACAACGGGTACACCAAGGAGGAGTGGAAGGTCGTCATCGAGTCCCGCAAGATCCTCCACCTGCCCGACCTGCGCATCTCCTGCACCGCCGTGCGCGTCCCCGTCTTCATGAGCCATTCCGAGGCGGTCCACGTGGAGACGCGGGACCCGATCAGCCCGGCCCGCGCCCGCGAGCTCTTCGCCGCCGTCCCGGGCCTCGTCGTCCGCGACGATCCGGCCAACCACGTCTATCCGCTCGCGACCCAGGCGGCGGGCAGCGACGACATCTACGTGGGCCGGGTCCGAGCCGACCCGTCCGTCCCCGACGGCCGGGGCCTGGCGTTCTGGGTGGTCGCCGACAACATCCGCAAGGGCGCCGCGACGAATGCCGTGGAGCTCGCCGAGATCCTCGTCGCGCGCGGGTGGGTCGCCGCGGCGTCGCGCCGCATCGCGGAGGCTCAACCGGCGTGACGGAGGCCGAACGCCGCGCGGCGCTCGAGGCGATCGCGGCGGAGGTTCGAGCCTGCACCCGCTGCCGCCTCCACGAGGGCCGGACCCGCGCCGTCCCCGGCGAGGGACACCCCAGCACGGAGGTGGTGTTCGTGGGCGAAGGACCCGGGCTGAACGAGGATCGCGAGGGCCGGCCCTTCGTCGGCCGGGCCGGCGACCTGCTCGTCCGGCTCCTCGCCTCGATCGGCTGGCGGCGGGAGGACGTCTTCATCACCAACGTCGTGAAGTGCCGCCCCCCGGAGAACCGGGACCCGGAGCCCGACGAGATCGCGGCCTGCGGCCCGTTCCTGCGGCGCCAGCTGGAAGTGCTCGACCCTTCGCTCATCGTGACCCTGGGTCGCCATTCGATGGCCCGGTTCATGCCCGGCACGACGATCAGCCGGGCCCACGGCACCGTCCGCCCCGCCGATCCCGCGACGGGTGCGTCCGCGGCGCTCGTGCTGGCGATGTACCACCCCGCGGCCGCCCTGCGAACGCCCGCGGTGGAGCAGGCGAGCTATGCCGATTTCGGCCACGTGCCGGCCGTGCTGGACGAAGCCCGCGCCCGGCGGGCCGGCGCAGCCGCAGCGGCAGCGCCTGGTGTGGCCGCCCCGCCTCCCGCCAGCGCCGGCCCGCCGACCCCGGCCGATCCCACCGACCAGCCGACGCCGGAGCCGCCGGCGCTGGACCAGCTAACCCTCTTCCGGTGAATCCATGACACGCCCACGCCCCGCCACCCGCCCCGCCACCAACGACACGCCGCTCCGCATCATCCCGCTCGGCGGGGTGGGGGAGATCGGCAAGAACATGTACGTCTTCGAGTACGGGGACGACATCGTCGTCATCGACTGCGGCCTGATGTTCCCCGACGAGGAGATGTTCGGCATCGACCTCGTCATCCCGGACATCAGCTACCTCAAGGAACGCCGCGCCAACGTCCGGGCGTTCCTCATCACCCACGCCCACGAGGATCACGTCGGCGCGTTGCCCTACGTGCTGCCCGAGTTCCCCGGCGTCCCGGTCTACGCGTCCATCCTGGCGCGCGGGCTCCTGGGCAACAAGATCAAGGAGCACAAGCTCCACAACAACCCGCTCATCGGCCTCGAGCCGGGCGACGAGATCACCATCGGCCCGTTTACCGTCGTCCCGTTCCGGATCGGGCACTCCATCCCCGACGCGATGGGGATCGCCCTCCGGACGCCGGTCGGCACGGTCGTGCACACCGGCGACTTCAAGTTCGACCACACGCCCGTCGACGGGAGGCTCTCGGACTTCCACATCCTGGCCAAGCTCGGCGCGGAGGGCGTGGTCTGCCTGCTCTCGGACTCGACGCGGGCCGAGAACCCGGGCTACACCCCCTCCGAGCGGACCGTCGGCGAGGCGTTCCGGGAGATCATGGAGCCGCTTGACGGCCGGGTCATCGTGGCGACCTTCGCCAGCAACATCGCGCGCGTCCAGCAGGTCCTCGACGCGGCTGCCAGCTTCGACCGGAAGGTCGCCGTGATCGGCCGCTCGATGGAGCAGAACTTCCGAATCGCGAGCGACCTCGGCTACCTCACCTATGACGCCGATCGCATCGTGGCCAAGGAGCGGATCGGGGACATCGCGGCCGCGAAGCTCGTCATCTGCACCACCGGGGCCCAGGGCGAGCCGATGGCGGGGCTGGCCCGGATGGCCAACCGCGACCATCGCTTCGTCGAGATCCAGCCGGGCGACACCGTGATCGTCTCGGCGAGCCCCATCCCCGGCAACGAGGAGTACGTCGCCCGCACCATCGACAACCTCTTCAAGGCTGGCGCCAACGTCTTCTATCACACGATCAAGCGCGCCCACGTCTCAGGACATGCCAGCCAGGAAGAGCTGAAGCTGATGCTCGGACTGACGAAGCCGCGCCACTTCATCCCCATGCATGGCGAGTTCCGGATGCAGGTCCAGCACGGCCGCCTCGCGATCGAGACCGGGGTCGCCCCGGAGAACGTGTTCATCATCGAGAACGGGATGGTGATCGAGATCCTCGCCGACGGGACGGCCCGCCGCGGTGCCCCCGTGACGGCCGGCTACGTCTACGTCGACGGCCTGTCGGTTGGCGACGTCGGGGAGATCGTCCTGCGCGACCGGCGAGCGCTGGCCAACGACGGCATGTTCATGGTCGTCGTCACGGTCGACAAGCAGACGGGCGCGATCATCGGGCGGCCCGAGATCGTCACCCGCGGCTTCGTCCACCTCAACGAGGCGGACCCGATCATGGCGGAGGCCGTCCGGCGCGTCGTGTCGGCCATCGACAACCCCGGCGACCACATCAGCGAGGTCGGGCTGCTCAAGAGCCAGATCAAGGACGGCGTCTCCCGCTACCTGTACGAGCAGACGAAGCGGCGCCCGATGGTCTTCCCGGTCGTGGTGGAGGTCTAGGTGGCCACCCGGCGCCGGGCACCCGCCGCCCGGCCCCGTCGCGCGCCCCGGCGCTCGGGCTCCCGCCCGCTGCTCGCCCGGGTGAACCCGGACGTCGTCCGCTCGATCGTCGCGATCGTCTTCCTCGTGGTGGGCATCATCATCCTGGTCGGGCTCCTGCTGCCCGGCAAGGGCGCCCTGACGGACTGGATCCTCGGCGTCATCGCCCCCTGGTTCGGGGCCGGCCGTTGGCTGCTGCCGTTCGTCCTGATCGGGCTCGGCGTCCGTCTCGAGCGGGCCCGCGGGCCGCAGGCCGGCTGGGCGAGGACGGTGGCCGGGGCAACGATCGCCTATGTCGCGCTCCTGCCGATCGTGGCCCTCCTCGCCGACGCCGGCTTCCTCAAGGAGGGGAGCGGCGGGCGCCTCGGGCGCCTGATCGCCGACCCGCTGACCAAGCTGGTCAGCGATCCCGGGGCGTTCGTCGTCCTGCTCGGGCTCGTGCTCGTGGGTGCCGTCGTCGCCCTGGACCGCCCGGTCCGCGAGCTGCTCGCGCCGTTCGGCCGGGGCGCCCGCGAGATCGGGGCCGCGCTGGCGACGCCCGCAGCGGATGCCGCCGCCCGGGTCTCCGAGGCCGCGCGCCGCGAGGTGGCGGCGCCCGCCGAGAGGGGCGGGTCGGTCCGGAACGGGAAGGGCGCCCGCGAGGCGACCGTCCGGCCGGAGATCCCGGCCCCGCTCCCGGGGCCTGCCCAGGTCTCATCGGTCGTCTCCGGGGGGCTCCTCGTGCCGACCGGCCCGGCCGGTGTCGACGCGCTCGCCCGCGAGCCGGAGCCCGCCCGGACGGCCACGGCGCGCGACGCCGTCGACGACGTGCTCGACCGCGCCGACGCCCCCGCGCCGCGCGAGCCGCGCGAGTACCGCCTGCCCCCGATGTCGCTCCTCGAGGACGTGGCAGCCCGGACGACGGACCGCGGCATGGACCATGAGCGGAACGCGGCGATCATCGAGGGCAAGCTCGCCAGCTTCAGCATCCCGAGCCGCGTCGTGAAATGGAACGCGGGCCCCGTCGTCACCCAGTACGAGGTCGAGCCGGACCCATCGGTCAAGGTGAGCCGCATCGAAGGGCTCGCCGACGACCTGGCGATGGCGCTCGCCGCCCGCACGATCCGGATCGAGGCCCCCATCCCGGGCAAGTCGGTCGTCGGGATCGAGATCCCGAACATGGACTTCAACGTGGTGGCCATCCGCCGGATCCTGGAGGACCCCGAGGTGGCCGCCATCCCCTCGCGGATCGCCTTCGCCCTCGGGCGCGACGTGGCCGGCCACGCGCGGGCGGCCGACCTCGCGAAGATGCCGCACCTCCTGATCGCCGGGGCGACCGGCTCGGGCAAGAGCGTCATGGTCAACGCCCTCATCGCGAGCCTGCTGATCCGGGCGACGCCCGACGAGGTCCGCCTGATCCTGGTCGACCCCAAGCGCGTGGAGCTCGCCGACTACAACGGGGTCCCGCACCTCATGGTCCCGGTCATCACCGAGTCGGAGCGAGCCCGGGCTGCCCTCAAGTGGGCGGTGGCCGAGATGGAGAGCCGCTTCCGGCGCTTCGCGGGGGCCGCGGCCCGCAACATCACCAGCTACAACGAGACGCGGGTCGACCCCGCCGACCGGATGCCCTACCTCGTCATCGTCATCGACGAGCTCGCCGACCTGATGATGCGCGACGGGAAGACCGTGGAGGACCCCATCGTCCGCCTCGCCCAGAAGGCGCGGGCCACCGGGATCCACCTCGTCCTCGCCACCCAGCGCCCGTCAGTGAACGTCGTGACCGGCCTGATCAAGGCCAACTTCCCGAGCCGCATCGCCTTCGCCATGGCCTCCCAGATCGACTCCCGGACGATCATCGACGCGCCGGGCGCCGAGGACCTGATCGGGCGGGGCGACATGCTCTTCCAGCCCTCCGACCTGCCGCGGCCGATCCGCCTCCAGGGCGTCTTCGTCTCCGACCGCGAGGTCCGGGCGGTGACGGCGCACTGGCGGGCCGAGGCCGAGCCGCACTACGACCTCTCGATCGTCGAGGATGACGAGGAGTCGACCGGCACGGTGGACGATCTGGCCGGGGAGGGCCTGGACCGGCTGCTCCCGGATGCCGTGGCGGTGATCCAGGAGTACGATCGAGCCTCGGCGTCGCTCCTCCAGCGACGCCTCAAGGTCGGCTACGCCCGCGCGGCCCGCATCATCGACCAGCTCGAGGAGCGGGGGTACATCGGGGCGTTCGACGGCTCGAACGCGCGGCAGGTGCTCCGGCGCGATGTCGGCGGGGCCGGACGCGCCCGCGATGCGGACGGGGTCGACGGGGACGGCGATTGATGACACGCGAGCACGCCCGGCCGCTCGGCCTGCCCGGGCGGGGCGGAGACGGGGGGCACGGCGAGGAGCCGCGGACCCCGCCGCCCGGGGAGCGCCTGGCGGACCGCCTGGTCGCCGCCCGCGAAGCCAAGGGCCTGGACCTCCTGCGCGCGGAGCGCGAGACGAAGATCCGCCGCCAGTACCTGGCGGCGATGGAGCGCGGGGCGTGGGAGGAGCTCCCGGCCGGCGTCTACGCCCGCGGGTTCCTGCGCAACTACGCGATCTACCTCGGGCTCGACGCCGACGAGGTGCTGGCCGCCTGGGGCCGCGAGAGGGGCGAGGTTCCCGTGGAACCGGCGATCGTGGTGCCGCGCCCCATCACCGCGCCGCGCCGCGGCATCGTCCTGGGCCCCGGGATCATCGTCGCCGCCCTGGTCTCGCTGGCGGCCCTCGCGATCATCGCCTACATCGGATTCCAGCTCCTCCGCTTCTCCGAGCCGCCGCCGCTCGCGGTGACCGACCCGCCGACCGCCGTCATGGAGGTCGCGGAGGAGACCACGTCCTACACGCTCCGGGGCACGACGGTCGCCAACGGCGAGGTCAGCATCGGCGCGCCCGGTCGCGAGGTCGTGCGCGTCCTGGCCGGCGGCGACGGCGCATGGCGGACGGTCGTCGACCTGCGCCGCGGCGAGAACCGCTTCGTGGTGAGCGCCACCGACCCCAGCACCGGCAAGGAGGCGGTCTCGCCCGTCCAGATCGTCATCACGGTCCCGTTCGCCCAGGTGGCCGCGCCGACGCTCGAGCTCAGCTCGCCGGAGGACGGCCTGAGCGTGGAGAACGGCGCGATCCCCGTCCGCGGGACGACGACCGACGCCACGTCGGCGAGCATGTCCGCGGCCTACCTGGGGCCGTCGCCGGGCCAGGTGGACACGCCCGCGACCACGCCCGCCGCCGTCCCGGCCGCCCCCGTCGCCCTGGCCGACGATGGGACGTTCGCCACGTCGATCGACCTGACCGAGGGTCGCTGGACGGTGACCGTCACCGCGGCGGGCGTGGAGGGCAAGTCGACGACCCTCACCCGCGACGTGACCGTCGTCTACCAGGGGATCTCGGTCGTCATCGAGATCAAGGAGCAGCGGACCTGGCTGCGAATCTCGGTGGACGGCGTCGTCTCGCCGGAGACCGGGGCCGGCGGCAAGGTCTACGCGGTGGGCAAGACGCTCACGTTTCGCGGTGATTTGGTCGTGGAGCTCCGGACCGGCAAGATGAGCACGACCTACGTGACCGTCAACGGGACGGCGTATGGCCCGCTCGGCACGGCCCCCAACCCCGGCACGTTCCGCCTGGAGCCCGGCAAGGCGCCCCAGGCGACCAACTGAGCCGGCCGTGGCTGACTCCGGGCTCCGGGCGCTCGCGGAGCGCCTGCAGGCCGTCTGCCTCGCGAAGGGCATCCGGGTGGCGTTCGCCGAGTCCTGCACCGGCGGCCGCGTCGGCGACGCCCTGACGGACGTGGCCGGGTCGTCCGGCTACGTCGCCGGCGGCGTGGTGGCCTACGAGGACGAGGCGAAGGTGGCCCTCCTCGGCGTGCCCCGCTCGACCCTCGCGGCGCACGGCGCGGTCAGCGCCCAGGTCGCCCGTGCGATGGCGGAGGGCGCCCGGGCCCGGTTCGCGACGGACCTGGCCGTCGCCGTCACCGGGATCGCCGGGCCCGGCGGGGGCACGGCCGGCAAGCCGGTCGGTCTGGCCTACGTGGCGCTGGCCGACGCCGCCGGCGGGACGGTGCGCCGCTTCGCCTGGGACGGCGATCGCGAGGCGAACAAGGCGGCCAGCACGCGGGCGGCGCTCGAGCTCCTGCTGGAGCGCGCGGAGGCCCGCGCGACGGGCGGCGCCCCCGGCTGAGGCAGGCGTGCAACGCGAGCGTGCGGCGAGCGGCATACTGGGGCGGAGCGACGACGGCCGAGCGCGGCCCGCACGGAGGATCGGATGGCAGGCGAGTTCTCGTTCGACGTGGTCTCCGAGTTCGACGCGCAGGAGCTGCGCAACGCCCTCGACCAGGCCCGCCGCGAGATCGCGACCCGGTTCGACTTCAAGGGCGCGCTCGCCGAGATCAGCCAGGAGAAGGACGCCCTCGCGATCCACACCGACAGCGAGCTCCGGGCGAAGGCGATCCGCGACCTCGTCGAATTGAAGGCGATCCGGCGCAGCCTGTCGCTCAAGATCTTCGACTGGGGGACCATCGAGCAGGCCGGCGGGATGACCGTCCGCCAGCGCGTGGAGCTGCGTCGGGGGCTGGGCGACGACCTCGCCCGGAAGATCACGAAGATCATCCGCGACGAGTTCCCCAAGGTGAAGAGCCAAGTCCAGGGAGACGCCGTTCGCGTCTTCGCGAAGAGCAAGGATGACCTCCAGAAGGTGATCGCCCGTCTGCGCGAGCTCGACGAGATCGTCCCCATCCAGTTCCAGAACTACCGATAGCGGAGGCAGCGGTGTCCACCCGGTCGCCGATCGTGCGGCTCATCCTCGTCCTCGTCGTGATCTTCATGGTGGTGGGGCTCCTGGTGACGGCGTTCGCGCCCCCCGTGGCCCGCTGAGATGAGCGAGTCGACGCGCAACGCCGCCCGCTTCGTCGCCGATGCCCTCGCCGCCGCCGGGGTCCGGGTGGCCTACACGGTCCCCGGAGAGAGCTTCCTCCCGCTCCTGGACGGGCTGGCGGCTGCGGGCATCCGCGTCGTGGCCGCCCGCCACGAGGGCGGCGCCGGCTTCATGGCGGCCGCCCACGGCGCCCTGACGGGACGCCCAGCGGCCGTGGTCGTGACCCGCGCCGTCGGGGCCGCGAACCTGGCGATCGCCCTCCACGCCGCCTACGCCGACTCCGCGCCGCTCGTGGCGATCGTCGGGCAGGTGGATCGGCCCTCCCGCGGCCGCGAGGCGTTCCAGGAGGTCGACCTCGTCGCCACGTTCGGCGGGCTCTGCCGCTGGGCGCGCGAGGTGCGCGACGTCGCCGCGCTCCCGGCCGCCCTCGACGAGGCGCTGCGGAAGGCGACCACGGGGCGGCCGGGGCCGGTCCTCCTCAGCCTGCCGCAGGACCTCCTCGAGGAGCCGGCGCCGGACGACGGGCGGCGGGTCGCGACCGCGACGGTCCTCGGCCCTTCGCGCGCGCCCGAGCCGGACCCGACCACGATCCGCCAGATCCTCCACCTGCTGCTCGACGCAGAGCGACCGGTGATCCTCGCCGGGGCAGGCGTCCTGCGGTCGCGGGCCACGGCCGACCTGGTGCGCCTCGCCGAGCTGGTCGAGGTGCCTGTCGTAGCGGCGTGGCGTCGGCCGGACGTCTTCCCGAACGACCACGCGCTCTACCTCGGGATGAGCGGCTACTTCGCGGCGCCCACCGTCGGCCAGCGCCTGCGCGAGGCCGACGGCCTCCTGGTGCTCGGCTGCCGCCTGAGCGAGGTGGCCTCCCACGGCTGGACGGTCCCCGCGCCCGGCGCCCGCTGGGCGCACGTCGACGTGGAGCTGCTCGGCGCCCGCTCGGGCCTGGGCGCCCCGACGATCGCTCTCGGATCCGATGCCCGGACCTTCGTTCGCGAGGCGCGCCGCCTCCTCGGGGGGAACGTCCTGGAGATGGCATCGCTCGAGCGGCGCCGGGAGGCGAACGCGGCCGACCGCGCCGCCTACCTGGAGGCCCGGGTCGTGGACAGCAGGCCCTGGGACGGGCCGGGCGTGCATCCGGGCCGGGTGATCGCGACGCTCGAGCGCACGCTGCCGCCGGACGCCATCGTCACCACCGACGCCGGGCACTTCGGCGGCTGGGCGGCGCGCGGCCTCTGGGTGCGGCGGCCCGGCACCTACCTGGGCTCGAGCGCGGGCCCGATGGGCTTCGGCCTCCCCGCCGCGATCGCGGCCTCGCTCGCCTCGCCGGGTCGACCCGTGGTGGCGCTCGTCGGCGACGGCGGCCTGGGCATGACCAGCGCCGAGCTCGAGACGGCCGTCCGCGAGGGAGCCCGACCGACCGTCCTCGTCTTCGACAACGAGGGCTACGGGACGATCCGCGACCACCAGGCCCGACGTGGCCTGGATCCGGTCGCAACGGAGCTGGGGCCCGTCGACTGGGCGGCGGTGGCGGAGGGGTACGGAGCGATCGGCATCCGGGTCGAGACTGACGAGGCCTTCGAGCCGGCGCTCCGCACGGCGCTCGGGTCGAGGCGGCCGACGGTCCTCCACCTCGTCGTGGACCGACGCTGGGTGAGCGTGGATCGATTCGACGACACTCCGCGGGTCCCCGTCGAGGTGGCCGCGGCCGAGCCCGAGCCAGGGGGCGCAGCCGAATCCGAGCCGGCCGAGGCGGAAGCCGAAGCCGAGATGGAGCCGGCGGCCGAGGCGGAAGCCGAAGCCGAGCCCGCGGAGGAGGCCATGCCCGCCGCCGATGAGTCGGCCGCGGAGGCCACCGAGCCGAGCCCCGAACCTGCGGCCGAGGCGGAGACGGAGCCGGAGGCCGAACCCGCCCTCGAGCCAGCAGCCGAGGTGGAGCCAGCAGCCGAGGTGGAGCCGAATCCGAGCCGGCCGAGGCGGAAGGCGGAGCCCGCCGCCGGAGCCCGGAGCCAGCCGAGAGACGTCCGCGACCGCGGACGAACAGCCGGACGCCGGCGAGGCCGTGGAGGCCCCGTCGGAGACGTGAGCCGCCGCGCGGGCGAGATCGGCGCCGGCCTGGAGCCAGCGCGCCCGGCCCGCCCGCTGCGCCAGGGGGAGCGGATCCACGTCGTCGGCGCGGCGGGAGCAGCCGCGGCCGCCGCCGCCCTGCACGCCCACCACGCCGGCGCCGCGGTCACGGGCTGCGACGCCGGGGGGCCTTCCCAGTACACGCCGCCGCTCATCGACGCCGGCATCGAGATTGCCTGGGAGCACGACCCCGCCCACGTCGTCGACGCCGGGGGCCCACGTGCCGACCGGCTCGCCGTGACGAAGGCGCTCACCGCCATCGCGCCCGATCACCCCGAGCTGGTGGCCGCCCGCGCCTTCGACGTCCCGGCCACCAGCGTCCAGCAGCTCATCGCGGACGCAGCCGCCACCCGCGGCCAGGTGCTCGTCGGGATTGCCGGGACGCACGGCAAGTCCACGACCACCGGCTGGACGGTCCACCTGCTGGCCGAGGCGGGCCTCGACCCCTCGGCGTTCGTCGGCGCCCTGCTGCCGGCCGGCCTCGCGGGAGGCACCCGACCGTCGACGGCCAGGATCGGGCGGGGCCGCCATTTCGTCGTCGAGGCCGACGAGTACGCGGGCAACTTCGACGCCTACCGGCCCGCCATCGGCGGCCTCACGAACGCCGACTGGGACCATCCGGACGTCTTCGTCGACCGGGCTGCGGTCGTCGCCGTCATGGCGGCCTGGGTACGCGGGTTCGACGGGGGAGGGGAGGCCCCGACGCTCGTGGCGAACGTCGGCGACGAGGGCGTGCGCGCGGTGCTCGCGGACCTCCGCGACTGGCCGGGTCGGCGGCTGCTCGTCCGCGTGGTCGAGGATGACGAGGACCCCGTCGCCGTCCGCGCGGAGCTGGCGCGCGCGCAGGCGGCGTCCGGCGGCGGCGCCGGGGTGATCGTCGGACGCTGGACGCACGCGGCGGGGGAGGGGAGCCTGGAGATCCTGGGCCTCGACGCCCGCGGTCCCCGCGCGGCGCGCCTGGCCCTGCCGGGGCGCCACAACGCCGAGAACGCGCTGGTGGCGGCCGGCGTCGCAATGGCGGCTGGAGCCGACCCGGCGGCGATCGTCCGCGGCCTCGGGTCGTTCGCTGGCGTGGCACGCAGGCTGGAGCTGAAGGGCGACGTGGGCGGCATCGTCGTGCTCGACGACTACGGCCACCACCCCACCGCGATGGCGGCCACCTTCGCCACCGTCCGCGAGCGCTATCCCGGGCGGCGCCTGTGGGCCGTCTACGAGCCCCTCACCTACCATCGCACGGCGGCGATGCTCGAGGAGTTCGCGGCGATCCTCGCCCGGGCGGACCGGGTCGTCATCGCCAAGGTCCACGCCGGGCGCGACCCGGACACGACCATCACCTCGGCGCAGGAGCTCGCCGACGCGGTGTCCCGGACCGGACAGGCGCCGGCCTGGGCACCCGGAACCGTCGAGGAATCCGCGGACTGGCTTGCGACCAGGGTCGAGGCGGGCGATGTGGTGCTCGTGATGGGCGGCGGGCGCAGCTACGTCATCGCCGAGCGGCTCGTGGCGTCCCTGGGGGAGCGCGCCGCGCGCTGAGCGGCCGCCCGCGGGTGGCCCGCGCGTCACGCGGCATCCGGCGGTTCGGCACTGGCACCGACCACGGCCGGGTCCGACGATCGGGTCCCTGCAGGAGGTCGCAACGGATGCGGAAGGTCGCGCTCATCACCGGCGCCGTCGTGGCGGCGGGCGTCGGAGTCCTCGTGGCGTGGCGGCGGAACCCCCGGATCGGGACCAGGTTCGCGAACAAGGTCGTCAACCCGTTCCTCGTCGGCCGGGCCCTCTCCGGCGGTGGCCGTTCGGAGATCGGGACCCTGGAGCACGTCGGGCGGCGGACGGGCACGCGTCACCTGACGCCGATCCACCCGGTGCCGACGCCAGACGGCTTCCGGATCGTCGTCCCGCTCGGCTCGAAATCACAGTGGGCCCGCAACGTCCTCGCGGCGGGCCACTGCCGGATGCAGCTGCACGACACGGTCTACGACCTCGACGAGCCGGTCCTCCTGGCCGCCGGCGAGCTGAACGAGATCGCGGCGCCGGCCGCCTGGATCCTCGACCGCCTCGGGATCCAGTACCTCCTCCTGCGGCGCTTTGCGGAGCGGCCGGGCGCCCTCGACGTGGTGGCGGAAGAGGAGCCGGCGCCAGCGCCGGCGGAGCTGCCGGAGCTCGCCGGCAGCGCGGTCTGATCGCGCCGGAGGCGTTCGTTCACCGCCACCTCCGCGGAATTGGGTAGCGTTCGCGGCGATGACGACCGATCCCGACCGCGATGCCCTCGAACGCTCCCTCGCGGGGCGCGGCGCCCACGAGCTCTTCGCCTGCGACCCGGCCCTGGCGGACACGGCGGCGTTCTGCGCCGCCTACGGCTTCGATCCGGCCGACTCCGCCAACACGATCGTCGTCGTCGGCAAGTCCGACCCTCCCGTCTATGCCGCGTGCGTGGTCCTGGCCACCCACCGCCTCGACGTGAACCGGGTCGTCCGGGCCCGCCTCGGCACGCGCAAGGCCTCCTTCGCCGCGCCGGACGAGACCCGGACCATCACCGGCCACGAGATTGGCGGCGTCACCGCCTTCGGCCTGCCGGCTGGCCTCCCCCTGTGGGTCGACGCGGCCGTCATGGCCCGCGAGACGATCGTCCTCGGCGGTGGCAGCCGGAGCTGGAAGGTGCTCGCGCCGCCCGCGATCCTGCTCACCATCGAGGGGGTGGAGGTGATCGAGGGCCTCGCGCGGCCCGCCGACGCGTGACGCGAACTCGCCCCCGGCGCGGCGTTTGACGGTGTCGAGCGGACCCGCCACCCTTGTCGCTCCAACACAGCCGGAAAGGGGGGATCCCGTGAGCAGTGTCCTCGTGTGGGCCGACATCCCGGTCAGCGACCTGGCCCGGGCGAGCAGGTTCTACGCCCACGTCCTCGGCCTCCCGGTCGAATTGCCACCGGGCATGGAGGGCGTCTCGCTCGTGATGGGCGATCCGCCCAGCGTCGACCTCGCTCCGAGCTCCATCACGCCGAGCACCACGGCCGGCACGACGATCTACTTCGGCGCGAACGGCGACATCGACGGCATGCTCGCGCGGGTGGTCGAGGCCGGCGGCCGGATCCTCGAGGGGAAGCAGTACCTCGGCGAGATGATCGGCTGGCTGGCCTTCATCGTCGACACCGAGGGCAACCGGATCGGGCTCCAGGAGCAGGGGCAGCCGCCCGCCTGAGGCCGCCTTCGCCAGGCTGAGGACACGACATGGACTGGAAGCTCGAGGTCGTGGTCGTCCCGGTGTCGGACGTCGACCGGGCGAAGCGCTTCTACGCAGAGCAGGTCGGCTTCGTCGTCGACGTCGACCATCGGGCAGGCGACACCATGCGTGTCGTGCAGCTGACCCCGCCGGGCTCGGCGTGCTCCGTCACGATCGGCACGGGGCTCACGACGGCCGAGCCGGGCTCGGCGGCGGGCATCCAGCTCGTCGTCCCCGACATCGAGGCCGCGCGGGCAGAGCTCGTCGGGCGCGGCGTGGACGTCAGCCCGGTCCGGCACGTCGACGAGGCCGGAGCGTGGGTCGACGGGCCGGGCGGCCCCTGGAACTCGTTCATCTTCTTCTCCGACCCCGACGGCAATGGCTGGGCCGTCCAGGAGAAGCCGGCGCAGCCGTAGGTCGGGCCGGGCCGCCCGTCGATCGGGGCAACCGCGCCGAGCACACCTGCGATCGGGCGCCCAGCGACAAGCGCGCGATGAGTCGCGTCTGCGACGATGGGCCGATGGCGGGTTATACTGCCGGTATGAAGACGGCCGTGTCCGTTCCCGACGACGTGTTCGAGCGCGCCGACCGCTTCGTGGTGCATCGATACGAACGGTTCTGGTCCGACCGGCTCAGCGGGCTCGAGCACTCTGAGAAGAACGAGTCGTGCCCAGCCCAAGCAGCCGCCGACCAGAGCCTCACCCTCAAGCGCCGGTTCAAAGCGCCGCCGGCCAAGGTCTTCGCCGCTTTCACCAACCGCAAAAGATAGCGCGCTGGTTCGGACCACAAGGCGTCACCGATATCAGCGCGGAAACGGACCTGCGGATTGGCGGCCGTTATCAAATCGTTGCGCGTGCCCGGCGACACTCACGAAGTGATTGGCATCTATCGCGAGATCGTGCCGAGCGAGAAGCTTGTCTTCACCTGGGCGTGGAAAAGCACGCCAGAGCGCGAATCGATGGTTACCGTGCTGCTCAAGCCGGACGGCGAAGGCACGCTGCTGACCCTGATCCACGAGCAGTTCTTCGACGAAGACGCCCGTGACCGCCATCAGCAGGGCTGGACCGGCGCGCTCGACAAGCTGGAGAAACTCTTCGCCTGAACGTCACGGGAACAATACAAGGCAAAATCAGAATCGATTGAAGCGGACCATTTCGTGGAGGATACAATGGCGTGGTCGCACGGACAATTCTATTGGAACGAATTGATGACGCGGCGCCCGGCAACACCTGCGTCAGCGATTGCTTGAGGTCGGCTGCTTCCGCCGCCTTGATGTCGTCCTCGGTTACATGCGCCGCGAGCGCCAATGCCGCGCTGGTGAGCAGCGCCACGCCGCCGAGCAACACGCCCTGATAAAACAGCTTGCCGCGTAATTGTTCGAGGCTCATCTCAAGTTCCTTTGTTCGCAGTAATCGACACACCCTTGCGGTCGCGGCCGTAGATGCGCGGTTTGACGTATTGGTCGATCAGCGGCGTGGCGGTATTCATGAGCATCACGGCGAATGCCACTCCTTCCGGGTAGCCGCCCCAGGTGCGGATGATCCAGGTCAGCAGCCCGCAGCCGAGTCCGAAGATGAATTGTCCGGTAGCCGTGTTGGGCGAGGTCACGGGATCGGTGGCGATGAAGAACGCGCCCAGCATGAGGCCGCCAGAGAGCAGGTGATACATCGGTCCGGCATAGTGGTTGGCATTGATCGTGTTGAAGATCAGCGCGGGCACTGCAATCCCGAGCAGCATGGCGACCGGTGCATGCCAAGTAATAATGCGGCGCGCGATGAGGAACAGACCGCCCAGCAACAGCAATACAGCCGCCGTCTCACCCAGGCTGCCGGCGCGGCTGCCCCACAGCGCGTCGAACGGCGCGTAGTAGCCGACCAGCGCCTGATCCAGACCGACGCCGCGAGTGAATTCGGTTTTTACATGCCCCAGCAATGATGCGGAAGCCATACCGTCTATGGGCTGGCTCAGGAATGTGATGTGCAGACTTTCCATCCATCCGGGTGCCTGTGCCGAACCCAGCGGTGCTGGAGCAACCCAGGTCGTCATCTCCAGCGGGAACGAAATCAACAGCATCACGCGCGCGGCCATCGCGGGATTGAACGGGTTCTGCCCCAGTCCGCCGAACACCTGCTTGCCGATGACGACAGCGAAAAGGCTGCCCAGTACGGCGATCCACCACGGAGCAAACGGCGGCAGGGAAATTGCCAGCAGCCAGGCAGTCAATATTCCGGAACCGTCCATCAATGCCGGACGCACTGCCCTGTTCTGCAGATGCACGGCAAACGCTTCGCCGACAATGGCGGCGATCAGCGACACCGCCCACAAGTTGATCGCCGGCCAACCGTATAACCAGAAACCGAACAGCGTGGCGGGGGTGAGTGCGAGCAGTACCGTGCCCATCACCTTGCCGATGCTGACGGGGGCGTGTGCGTGCGGGGAATGTGCGATGGGGTTCATATCAAATCTCCCGCCCAACTAACAAATATGCCGTTCGGGCTGAGCCTGTCGAAGACCTGTCCTGAACCTGTCGAAGTGACCGCCTGAATGCCCTTCGACAAGCTCAGGGCGAACGGAGCTGGTGAAATATTCAGTTTAGTTTTCCGACTCATACAACCTCCGTTGCAACCTTGGCTGCAGCCTCTTTTGCGGCGCGTTCTTTGGCTTCGCGCGCGGCTTTGCGTTTGGCTGCGGCTTCGGCGCGTTCACGTTCGATACGGGCGATGCGTTCGTTGCGCGCGTCCGCCAGTTTCTTGGTGGATTCCTGTTTCAGTTTCATGCGTTCCTGTTCCATCAACTCGCCCTTGGCGAAGTTGAAGTAGTGCACCAGCGGAATATGCGAAGGGCAGACAAAAGAACAACAGCCGCAGGCGATGCAGTCCTTCAGGCCCAGGTTCACGGCGCCGTTCGAATCTCCCGCGCGGATGTGTGCTGCCATATCCAGCGGCAGCAAACCGACCGGGCAAGCGCGAACGCAGCTGGAACAACGGATACATGCGGCCGGCTGGGTGCTGCCGATTTCGCTCGCGGTGAGCGCCAGCACACCGCTGGTACCTTTCACCACAGGCACGGCTGCCGTTGCCAACTGGATACCCATCATCGGCCCGCCCAGCACCAAACGCGCCGGTTTGCCGATAAATCCTCCGCAGAACTGGAACATGGTCTCGACCAAAGTTCCGATCGGCACTTCCAGATTGCCCGGCTCGGCCACCGCGCCGCCGCTGACCGTCACCAGCCGCGACACCAGGGGCCGACCGAAACGAACCGCATCGCGCACGGCATATGCCGTCGCCACGTTATGCACCAGCACGCCGATGTCGGCAGTACGCCCATCGGCCGGTACTTCACGCCCGGTCAACGCGCGTATCATTTGTTTGTCCCAGCCCATCGGGTACATCGCCGGAACCGCAATCACTTTCACGTCGGTTCCGGCTGCGGCGGCCTGCATGGCAGCGAGTGCCTGCGGTTTGTTTTCCTCGATGCCAACCAAAACCTCAACCGCACCCACTGCGTAGCAGATCAGGCGTGCGCCTTCGATAATGGCCGCAGCGCGTTCGCGCATGAGCCGGTCGTCGCAAGTCACATAAGGTTCGCACTCGCCGCCGTTGATGATGAGGGTGCGCACATTGTTCTTGCGCGAGAGATTCAGCTTTACCGCCGAGGGGAAAGTCGCACCGCCCATGCCGACGATACCTGCAGCCCCCACTCGCGCCGCGATTTGATCGGGTGTCAGTGCAAACGGATCGGTGACGATCTCAGTTTCTATCCAGCGGTCTTCGCCGTCGGACTCGATGGTGATTGTCGGTGCAGTCAGCCCGGACGGATGTGCCGCCTGAAAATCTCCGATGGCGATAACGCGCCCGGATGTCGGCGCATGCACGGGAGCCGAAATAGTGCCCTGGCTGGCGCCTATGAGTTGGCCTTTCAATACCTTGTCGCCCACATTCACGAGCGGCTGAGCTGGCGCACCCACATGCTGCAACAAAGGCACGTACAGGCGTTCGGGTGTCGGCATAACGCGGATGGCACGATCCGAGGCCAGCTCCTTGCGGCCTTCCGGATGTACACCACCGCGCAATCTGAAAAGTTTCATATGGACCTCAGGCAGAAACGTTTTGCAGCGTCTGGATAATCGGCTTGTGCCAGTACCAGCCGTGCAGCGTTACCGGAATCGGCTGCAGCTTGACCGACTCGGTCGGGCAGACTTCTTCGCACTTCCCGCACGCAGTACACGCCTCGCGGAACACCGAATGAATTTGCTGGGCCGCCCCCATGATCGCGTCGGTGGGACAGACCTTGAAACAGCGCGTGCAGCCGATGCAGATTTCTTCTTTTACTTCGGCGATCATCGGCACGCTGTCTTTTACGTCGGAAAGGTTGGCATCGACACCGAGCTTCAACGCCAGCGCCTGCACCACGGCACGGCCTCCGGGCGGGCACAAGGTAACCGGTGCCGTGCGGTCGGCCAGTGCCTGCGCGGCACCGGCACAGCCGGGAAACCCGCATTGCCCGCATTGCGAACCGGGCAGGATGGCTTGTATCTCGGCGATCAGCGGATTGCCTTCAACTTCGAGCTTGCGCGCGGAATAGCCGAGGAAGAGTCCCATGGCCGAACCGAGAATAGTCAGACTGACGACTGCAACGAACATTTCTTTCTCCCTAAACAATACCAGGTAGGGTGGGCACGTATTTGGTGCCCACGTGGAAATTACCTCCGCTCACCGCGTGGGCACAAAAACGTGCCCACCCTACTTTTTAAACGAGGCCGGCAAAGCCCATGAAGGCCAATGCCAGCAAGCTGGCCGTAATGAATCCGATGGGTGCACCGACAAACGCGGGCGACACCTGCGCCAACGCCAGCCGTTCGCGCAATCCGGCAAACAGCAGCAACACCAAAGTGAAACCGGCAGCCGAACCGAAGCCGTAAAGCAGGCTCTCGACAAAAGGCAATTTCTCCTGGGTAGTCAGCAACGGGATACCCAGCACGGCACAGTTGGTCGTGATAAGCGGCAGATAGATACCCAGCACTTGGTATAGCGCGGGATTGGTCTTGCGCACCACCATCTCGGTGAATTGCACCACGACGGCGATGACAAGGATGTAAACGAGGATGCGCAGGTACACCATGCCCAATGGGACGAGCAGCCAGTGTTCCAGCATCCAGCAGGATGCCGACGCCATGGTCATCACAAAGGTCGTGGCCAGCCCCATGCTGACAGCGGTATCGGTTTTCTTGGAGATGCCCATGAACGGGCACAGCCCCAGAAATTTCACCAGCACCACGTTATTCACGAGCACGGTACTTAGTAACAACAACAAATATTGGCTCATATCGACAATCTCCTGCGCTCCTATTTGCAAGCCGCGTGCCAGACCTTGCGCATGAAATGGAGGCGCACAAAATCAGGCGCTTGGTGCATAAACGCACCAGACCGGTGCGGAAAACCTTTGTCATTGTCGGGTCGGGTCGTGCGCCGATGTAGCAAACATGACAACCGGCCTGCGCTGACGACATTGAGCCTGTACACAAAATCGCGGGCACAGATATTGCTGAACATAGCCTATCTGCATGAACATGGAACCACCATGGCCAAGCCACCCGCACCACATGAAGCAAAAACGCAGCCATCCGCAAAAGACGGCAGCAATGTGCCGCCGCATCTTTTCCGCCAGGCCGTGGAGCAAGCCGCACTGGCGATCTCCATAACCGATGCGCATGCCAACATCCTCTATGCCAATGGCGCGTTCCAGCGCATCACCGGCTACGCGCAGGATGAGATCGTCGGGCACAACGAATCCATCCTGTCTTATCGCGTCACGCCCAAGCTGGTGTACGAGACCTTGTGGGCACAGATCCAGCGCCAGCGTCCGTGGAACGGCCTGCTGGTAAACAAGCGCAAGGACGGCAACCGTTATCTGGCGGATGTCACCATCACGCCGGTGGTGGGCGAAGCAGGCTTGACCACGCATTACCTCGGCATGCACCGCGACGTGACCGAAGTGCACCGACTGGAACGCCAGGTACAGAACCAGAAGACGCTGATTGAATCGGTGGTGGATGCGGCACAGGTCGCCATCGTGCTGCTCGACGAAAAGGAACGCGTGCTGCTGGACAACCAGGAATACAAGAAGCTGATCGGCGATCTGGGCAAGGAACCGGCAGTAAGACTGCTCGCCGCTTTGCGCGCGCAAATGGGCGATGTGTTCACCAAGGCCTACGACAAGCATCGCAACATCGCCGCGCGCGAGGTCTGCATCGAAACGTCCAACCGCCCGACACGCTGGTTCTCCTGCGCGATATCCTGGTTCGAGGAACACGATGTCGGCGCGGATGCGTTCTACGATCCGCAACGCCGCCACTATCTGCTGCTCACCATCCAGGACATCAGCGAACTCAAGCGCCAGCAGGAGGCATTGCGCATCAACAGCCTGCGCGCCCTCCTCTCGGAACAGGAACGCATCCAGGGCCTGCGCGAAACGCTGGCCGGAGCGGTGTATCAGTTGGAAGGCCCGCTCAACATGCTGAGCGCAGCGGCCAAGATGATGGAACGCCGCCGCGAGGGCAACGACCTGCCTGCTGCCAGCGCGCTGGAAGAAGCCATGCAAAAAAGCCGCGAGGTGCTGGAAACGTTGCGTGCCTGCATCCCGGAACAGGGCAACGAAGCGATGCAGCCGGTCAACCTCAACGAGGTACTGGCCGACGTGCTCAAGCTCACCACCGGCAGCCTGCTCGGCGCTGGCATCGTGGTGGAGTGGTCCCCATCGAGCGCGACATCCGTGGTCTCCGGCAACCCGGCGCAATTGACCAACCTGTTCAAGCAGCTCGTCACCAATGCGGTCGAGGCGGTCAACGACAGGCGCGGAGGCCAACGCGAACTGCGCATCACCTGTGCCTCGCGCGCCGACCATATCGAGGTGTTCGTGGAAGACAGCGGGCCGGGCATCGCCGACGATCTGCGCTACAAGGTATTCCAGCCATTCTTCACCACCAAGGGCGCGGCACGGCAACATCTCGGCCTCGGCCTGGCCATGGCACAGGAAGTGGTAACCCGCCACGGCGGCACCATAGACATCGACCCGACTTATCACACCGGCTGCCGCGTGCGCGTGCAACTGCCTTTTGCGACGGGGGCGAATCATGTCTAACGAGCGCATAGAAAGAAGATCAACTCACGAGCTCGACCTGCTGCGTTCCGAGCTGGACACGCTGTATCAGGTAAGCAAGGTACTGTCGCGCTCGCTCAATCTCAAGGAAACGCTGGACGGTGTGTTGCATGCATTGCATGAAGGCGTGGCGCTGGAACGCGGCATGGTCAGCTTGATCGATGCCGCCAGCGGCGAGCTGCAAGTGTCGCTGGTGTACGGCGTATCCGACGCCGTCACCGAAGAAGTCAGCTATCTGCCGGGCGAAGGCGTGGTCGGCACCATCCTCAAGACCGGCCAGAGCATCGTGGTCGAATGCATCATGGACGAACCGCGCTTCCTGAGCCGCATGGGCATCTACAACCCGCAGGGTGCTTTTGTCGGCGTACCGATCCGCGTCGGCCAGAAGGTGATCGGCGTGCTGGCGGCACAACCCGCACCCAGCATCAACAAGCAGCTCGGCGAATACCAGCACTTTCTGGAGATGGTCGCCAACCTGATCGGCCAGAGCGTGCGCCTGTCGCAGGATGTGGCAGAAGAGAAGAAAGAAATTTCGGAAGAACGCGATGTGCTGCGGCGCACCGTGCGCGGCAAATACGGTTTCGACAACATCATCGGCCACACCCAGTCGATGCGCCGCATCTTCGAACAGGTGCGGCTGGTGGCGAAGTGGAACACCACCGTGCTGATACGCGGCGAGACCGGCACCGGCAAGGAACTGATCGCCAACGCCATCCATTACAACTCGCCGCGCGCACGCGGCAGCTTCGTCAAGCTCAACTGTGCGGCATTGCCGGAGACCTTGCTGGAATCCGAATTGTTCGGCCACGAGAAAGGCGCCTTCACCGGCGCGGTGGCGCAACGCAAAGGACGCTTCGAACAGGCCGAAGGCGGCACCGTGTTCCTCGACGAGATCGGCGAGATCTCCGCCTCGTTCCAGGCCAAGTTGCTGCGCGTGCTGCAGGAAGGCGAACTGGAACGCGTGGGCGGCACCAAGACCATCAAAGTGGACGTGCGCGTCGTCGCCGCCACCCACCGCGATCTGGAAGCGGAAGTGGAAAAAGGCCGTTTCCGCGAGGACTTGTATTACCGCCTCAACGTGATGCCGCTGTTTCTGCCGCCGCTGCGCGATCGCATGGAGGACATCCCGGAGATTGCTCGTTTTCTGGTTGAAAAGGTCAGCACAAGCCAGGCCAGGCAACTCAGCCTCACCGATGCCGCACTGCGCATCCTCATGCATCACGACTGGCCGGGCAACGTGCGCGAACTGGAGAACTGTCTGGAGCGCGCCTCGGTGATGACCGAAGGCAACGTAATCGACCGCGATGCCATCCTGCTCACCGGCATCGACGAAAAGATCTCGGCGAACCGCGGCGCGATCCAGGAACTGAACCTGGACGACCCCAATCTCGACGAACGCGAGAAAGTCATCGCCGCGCTGGAACAGGCGGGCTGGGTGCAGGCCAAGGCCGCGCGTCTGCTCGACATGACGCCGAGACAGATCGCCTATCGCATCCAGACGCTGAACATCAAGGTGCGGCAGATCTAATAAAACTCCGTTCGTGCCGCAGCCCTTCGATCTGACCTATGGGAGCGCCGACGTCCTCATCGGCATCTTTCAACCCAAATAATCCATTAGAGCGTTCGTGTGTTGTAGGAGCCCGACTTGTCGGGCGATGTTTGCGGATCGCCCGACAAGTCGGGCTCCTACAACGGCGTTTATTTCCCAATAGATTATCCGGGTTCAAACATCATTGCCGACGAGACGTCGGCGCTCCCACATCAGGCACACAACTTGCTGACCATCACACAAGGTTGAAAGAAACCTCCATTCAACCGACAAGGAAGGCACAAAACGCCGTCCATTGTTTCATTTACTCCAAAATATACGGGACCCACATGGCCATCAAAGATATCAAAGGTTTTTCCGACAAAGCCAAGGCTGACGCCGAACTGAAAGCAAAACTCATCGCCTGCCAAAAGGTACGCGAACTGCTCACACTGGCAAAAGAGAACGGTTTCAACTTCATCGAAGATGAAATGTATCCTCCCAACGAACCGCAGTTCACGGCCGACCAACTTTCCGAAAAAATGGCCAAAGCGCTGCTGCGCGCCTAATCGGAATGGGTACGACGAACAACGAGAACCGGGGAACGCCCCGGTTCTTTGTCACCTACACCGGCGTCAAACTACCGTTCAAGCTGGTCAACGAACTGCAAGCCGGCGAAGTGGAGAACCGCAACACCTTCTTCCGCGGTTACTTCGACGCACAGGACATACTCACCGGCTTCGACAAACTCGCCTACAGCGAAGTCGAACTCATGCACCGTTACGAGTATCACGACAACGGCAAGCTCAAGCAGGCGGAGATCACCGACATCGACGGCGAAGTGACGGTATTGAATTTTGACGGAGAGTAGTTCCCGACACTAATTCACCTGGATATTCCTTGAAACCCCTCCAACTTCCCCCTTAATCAAAGGGGGATTGAGGGGGATTTTGCTTCCCTGTCGAACCCCATGATCGGGGGAGCACCTTCCATATCCGGCCTTGCAAGTAACACAATGCCATTGGTGAGCGCTCGCCTGTCCTGCTATAGTTGTTCCAGCTAACCATCGGCCCCCAACCATGCCCATACAAAAGAAACCAGATCACGCGCGCCTGGACCGCGTAGTCGCCGAAGCACGCAAGCAAAGCGAACTGCGCGAATCCGGATACCGCGAACGTGCGCTCAAATTATTCCCCTGGATCTGCGGGCGCTGCGGCCGTGAATTTACCGGAGCGCGCGTTCGCGAACTGACCGTCCACCACAAAGACCATAACCACGACAACAACCCGCCGGATGGCAGCAACTGGGAGTTGCTATGCATCTACTGCCACGAAAACGAACACGCACGTATGATCGACGAAGTCATTCGGGACAGGAAAGATGAAGGTCCGGCAGTGGCAACGCATAATCCGTTTGCGGATCTGAAATCGCTGCTTAAGAAAAACTAGGTTTCCGAGTGAATGTCGCTTTCGGCCAGATGCTGTAAGTCGACCCGTTGGTACTAAACGTCTCAAAGTCGGCCATAGAAGACATCATCGGTAAGTTGAAAAGGTTATCTGTGCAGGTCGGGGTGACGTCCGCTTTCCATCCAGTTGCAGACTGTTGAGGCATGAAGCGGGCTGCAATAATTCGATCGTTCGTGATCAGCAAAATATGCCAGAAGCAGAAACCCAGTTTCGTTGATTAATGAGGTTATTCACGGCGGCAATTCGCCGTGAACAAGAACATCCGTAACACATGCTAGGCAGTGACCGACAATCCGGAGTTGTTAGAGCCGCTGTCTGAGCTACCGTACGCGCGCATGATATCCGTGATCTGTTTAAATATCTTGGCATCACTACTCATTGAAGTCGATGAGGCGGAATTGCTGGACGTAGATGATGCCGATGATTGGAGCTGGCTTGCCAGTTGTTTCAGCGCGTAGGCTATTCTCTCCTGCGCGCTAACTGTTCCGTCCTGATTGGTATCGGCTGGGTCATATGTTTTTGATGTGCTGCCCGACTGAGTTGAACTAGGGCCGTTTGTGCTGGATGTCGAGTTTGCATTGCCCGAGCCGGACGGAGGCGTGCCGCCGGCAGCCGGTGCGCCAGCGCCAGCGCCAGCGTCAAAAGCATCAGCCAGCTGCTTCAAGCCGCTGGACAACTCATCCTTGGTGATTTTGCCGTCGCCATTGGCATCCAGCTTCTTGAATAACTCGTCCACGTTAGCCGAACTGCTTGTGCTGCCGGTGCTATTTGAACTGTCAGAACCCGGCAACCGAGTTAATGCCGATTGCAGGTCGCTCTTGGTCAGGTAACCTTTACCCGTGGTGTCGAGCTTGGAAAACAGGTCGTCCACCATCTTGGATGGATCCGGACGTTTCGTACCGGACATCATCATCGACAATCCGCCTCCACTGATGCTGTTGATGCTGCTCATGATTTACTCCTTTCATTTGTGCCAACTAATCCGGTAGCCAGTGGTGCGTATCCAACGACCGCCATTTCGGGAATCATCTCCGGCATCTCCAAATTCTGGCTGCATCCCCGCGATGATTCGCGTGATTTAGTTATCGGCATAGCGAATTCATATCGCAGCCCTCTTGGTGTAAAAGCAGGTAAAGGATTGTAAAGAGACTAGCCTGTCAGGTGGAAAGAACCAGCTTTGCTTCAATGGCAAAGCTGGTAAGAAGTACTTCGCTTTAGGCAACTATGCTTTAGTAGCAACGATATTACCGGTACTGGACGAGCCTTCAAGGTTGCTTGCCAAATTACTAAGGAAATTCTCCAGAGATGAAGTGCTCGACGAATTTGTACTACCGGACCCGTTCAGCGCATTAATCAAATTCTGGAAGCTGGTTTGCAAATCAGAGAGCGCGGAACTTGTAGTACCGGAATTCGATGTTGAAGTCGTTCCGGAACTGGATGTGGACGATGTCAGTTCCTGAATCAGGTTCTGAATATCGGCTTCAATCTTCGAGGTGGTTTGATATGCAGACGCATTCGATGTGCTTGAGCTGCTGGAATTTGCCTTGTCGAATGACATTGCTTCCTGTGCGCTTACTTTCCCGTCACCATTGGTATCTGCCTTGGAAAAATTATTCGCAATCTTTGTCATCTCGGCAGCGCGAGCAGGATCGGTAGTCGCGAGCGAACTCGCCATGCTAGTCAACTGATCCTTGGTGAATGCCGGACCTCCGGAATCGGAAGGCGATGAGTCGGTACTGTTACTGCTGCCTGCCTGTTGCAGCGCCGCCATGAGGTTGAGCATGAAGGCTTGCATGGCCGACTGGGCACTCTGCGTTGAACTGGTGGAATCGGTTGAAGAAGTGACAGACGAGGAAGACGATGAAGAGCTTGTATTGCTAACGTTAAGCTGGGCAAGCGCTTTTTCAATGGCTTTAAGAAACTTTGAACCGGTGCTTTTTACACTACCCGACACTGAATCGTCGCCATCGGAATCGTTACTTTTGCCGGAGATGCTGTTGTAAATCGATTGCAAACTGGATAGTGCACTGGTGCCTGAAACATTACTGATTGTAGACATGAAAACCTCCTAAATAGGTTAATTAACTGCCCATCAAGTCTTATTGAAGAAGCGATGCGCGTTCATCAATATAGGCATCGGTATCGGCGGGCAAATGCAAAACAGAAGGGTTTAGACATGACTATTTACCTTTCTATACACGCTTTTACACGGACTAACATCATTGACCACTATTTACATCGGATGCGGCGGGAGTCGTGCCGGACTCGCCGACACGAAGATTCGGATCAGGGATGATTGACAAGAGATGCTGGGTGAGTTGCGCAGCGACTTCACTTCGTGCTGAATATTCAGTCGCCATCTTTTCTACTCGTAACGTAAGGCCACAATGGGATCAAGACTGGCGGCACGCCGCGCCGGCACATAGCCAAAAACAATACCGATGGCGGCAGAGAACAGGAAAGCCAGCAGGTTGATGCCAGGGCCAAACAGGAAAGGCATGTGCAACAATGCGGACAGTCCGAGGCAGGCCACCAGCGCCAATACGATGCCGATCAAACCGCCTAGCGCCGAGAGCACCACGGCTTCGATCAGAAACTGCATCAGCACCTCCTGCTCCAGGGCGCCGATGGCAAGACGGATACCGATTTCGCGTGTACGCTCGGTCACCGACACCAGCATGATATTCATGATGCCGATTCCGCCCACCAACAGGCTGACTGCAGCAACCGCACCGAGCAACCCGGTCATGGTACGGATCGTACCGGACAGTGTTTCCGCGATCTGTTTGGTATCCATGACGTTGAAGTCGTCCTCTGCATTCTCGGACAGCTTGCGGCGCTCGCGCATTAAACGGCGTATCTGTTCCATGACCTTGTCGGCTACAACACCGTCGCGAAGCGATAACA
>CAVXLA010000003.1:0-85761 GCA_963762445.1 uncultured Chloroflexia bacterium | reverse complement strand
CGGGATCGACGGGTCGAGACGATCGACTGGACTCCGCCGGCACGACCCTTCGTCGAACGACAGCGGGAGTGCCCCCAAGGGGATTCGAACCCCTGATCTCCACCTTGAAAGGGTGGCGTCCTAGGCCTCTAGACGATGGGGGCCTTGCCGGCCGAGTCTAGCAGGGGGTCGGCCCCGGCCGGTCGGCCGGGCCCTGCGTTGAGGCGAGTCCGCCGGTCAGTCGGTGTGCTGCGCTGAGGCGAGGTCCCGCGCTCAGCCGACGCCCCAGAGGAGGGCCAGGACGGCCGCGGCGGCGAAGCAGCCGAAGGCGATGACGCCGGCGACGCCGCCGAGGATGGCCACGAGCACCGATCGGCCAGGCCGGTCGTCCCGAGCCGCCCGCACCGTCTCAATCGCCCCGGCGAGCGCCACGGCGGAGAAGACGATCCCCAGGACGGCTGCCCCGGACGCCAGCATCGGGATCTGGGTCGCGTCGCGCACCGTGAACGCGTAGGCGAGGTAGGCCAGGGATCCGACGACCGCGATGGCGAGCATGACCCGGGTGGGGGTGATCCGCACCGGCCCGAGGTAGGCGCCTTCGCGCGCCCGGGTCCCGTCGGGATTGCGCCGCGAGACGTGGCTGCCGCCGCTCATGGCGCCGGTCGGGTGCGGTGGTAGATGGCCACGTTCCACGAGAGGCGCGGCCGCCGGAGGACGGCAGCGAGCGCGGCCCCGCGCTCCGCGAAGGTGTCGACGAGCAGCTCCTGCGCCTCCTCGATCGTTTCGAACGTGCAGAAGCCGTGCACGACGCGGATCCTGAAGCCGGCGCCCAGGTACGAGCCCCCGCGCCGGCTCCAGCGCACGAGCTCCGCTGTCCGCTCGGCGCCCCGCACCACGTCAAGGTCGTCGCGACCGTAGTCCTGGACAACCAGCAGGCGACCTCCGGGCCGGAGGACGCGATCGGCGGCCGCGGTCGACGCCGGGCAGGGACCGGCGAAGCTGGACCAGAGCCCGACGAGCACGTCGGCCGAGCCCGCGGGGAGGCCGCCGAGGAGGTCGGCGACGGCGGCGTCGGACGGCGGGCGCGCCTCGGCGGACAGGGCCACGACGGTGGTCGCGGCAGGCGTCTCGCGGAGCGCCGCAGTCCGGGCCGGTTGGTCGCCCAGCACGACCACGTCCGCGCCGCCGCGCATTCCCAGCGCGATCAGGGCGCGCGCGATCTTGCCCTCTGCGTCGAGCGCGTCGATGAGCCGCTCGGAGAGCTCCGGGCGGCCGGGGGAGAAGGGAAGGTCGGCCACGTCCGAGGAGTATAGGGCCGGGCAGCAGGCCTCCCGGCCCCGTGCCCGGAGGCGCGACGCGGCCGCGGGCGCGACCGTCAGGGGCGCCGTCGCCCGTACCGCCGGGGCGGCCACGTTCGCCGTCCCCCGAACCGCCGGCGCGGCCATCAGCACGGCCCCAGCACCAGCCCGGCTCGCGGGCCGAGATGGAGGGTCGTCGCGCCGTCGGGCCCCACAGAGACGAGGCCGCCGTCGGCGGGGTTCAGGTAGAGCGCCGTGATCCCGAGCTCGGCGAGCTCCGGGAGCCGCTCGGTCAGCCCGTACAGGTCGCCCCCCTTGAAGCCGTGCGCCGTCGGGGGCGCCTCCCAGGGCTCGAGCGGACCGGGCGGCGCGAGCCGCGCCGAGCGCGCGAAGCGGTCGGGAAAGACCTGGTAGAAGACGGCGTCCCGGACCCAGGCCGGGCAGTCGATGGGCATCGGTCTCCGGTCAGTCGGTGTTCTCCGCCGCCAGCCGGCGCGTGCGAGGCGCCGCGCCGCTCGGGCGCCGGACGATTCGTCGGGCCTCGAGATGGCGGTGGTCGGATGATGCCGCATCCCGCCGTTCGATCGCCGCGAGGAGACGCCGGCAGGCCGCCTCCCCCTCGCGGCGGAGGGCGAGCGCATCGGGCTCGGCCAGGCCGCGCCCGGCCCCGTCGTCGACGTCGGCGGCCGTGCCCACCCAGAAGGCGTTCGTGTCGGCGAGCACGATCGGCAGGCCCGCGCCACGGATCTGCCCGACCTCGGGGTGCTCCTCCGCGAGGCCGATCGCGACGAAGCCGTCCACCGTCGCCCGGGCGACCGCCCGGGCCAGCGATCCGTGGACCGGCGAGACGAAGAGGAGCCCGTACCCGGCCTCCTCGGCAGCCACGGCCACCCCCGCGCTGAACGTCGCGAAGGCCGGCCTGGCGAAGACGACGGAGAGGGCCTGCGACGTCAGGATCCCCAGCGTCCACGTCCTCCGCTGGCTGAGCATGCGGGCCACCGGATGGGGCCGATATCCGAGGCCGTCGGCGACCGCGCGGATCCGGGCGGCGGTACCGGGGCTGAGGCGCTCCGGGCTGTTGAAGGCGAAGGAGACAGCCGTCTTCGACACGCCCGCCTCGCGGGCGACATCGGCGATGTTCGGCCGTCGCCGGAGGTGCTCCACGTCGCCTCTGCTCCACCTCGCTGCCGTCCGGGCGCGGGGACGCAGGACGCCGGCACGCCGCCACGGCGCAAACCGGTTTAGCAAACCGGTTTACGGACCGTAGCGAAGGGACGGGGCGGTGTCAAGGGCCATCGTGGCCGCGCGGGTTCCGGCGGCGACGTCGGCAGCGAGCGAACTGGGCGGCGGCGCGGGGCGGCCAACAGCGCGGAGCGGGGCGGCCAACAGCGCGGGGGTCCCGTGCACGACGCGCGACGGGAGGACTCATCGAGGCGGGGCGGCCCTGCGTGGCGCCGGCGCCGTGGCAGAATCCCGGCATGACCGCCGCCCCGGGCGGCCGGATCCCCCCGGCCGGGCTGCTCCTGTTCCTCGCCTATGCCTTCCTCGTCCTCGGCACCATCGGGGTCTCCCTCCGCTGGGTCGTCGACATGGCGATCTCGGCACCGGTCAGCCTGCCGGGGATCGCGGTGATGATCCTCCTTGCCTACACGATCTTCACGATCACGATGGTCCTCCAGCGCAAGCAGGCGGCGCGCGGCCTCGCCCTGGGCCTCACGACGCTGACGATCCCGGCCGTGCCGCTTCTCCTCTTAGGCCCGGTGCCGCCGGCCGCGATCGCCCCGGCCGTCCTGGGGGCCGCCCTCTTCCTGGGCCTGGGGCGCCCCTCGGTGAAGGCCTGGCTCTCCGAGCTCTGAGCGGCGGGCCGACCCGACCGCCGCAGGCCGCACCGCCCCGCCCGGACCGCCCCGCCCGGACCGCCCCGCCCGGAGCGCCGCGGGCCGGTTCCGGTGTCGTCCGCTACCCTGTCCGCTCCAGTGACTCCGTGCTCCAGCGAGGACCGTCCGCCCGTGTCGAAGCAATCCCGGAACCCGCGCCCCACCAGCCCCGCGACGCCGTCCCGCGGGGCCTCCGGGCGGCCCGCCACGACCGCCACGACCGCCACCGCCGCTGCCGCTGCCGGCACCGCCGCCGGGAGGCGCACGCGGCCGGCACCCGCCTCGGCGCCCCGCTCGCCGCTGGAGCGCTACCGCGGCGCGATCATCGGGCTCGTCGTGGCGGTCGTCGTGATCGCCGGCGGGGCCTACGCCTTCCTCGGGGCGACGGCCCCGGCCTACGCCTGTGGCTCGATCCTCCAGCCGGCGGCGGCCCCGAGCCCGGCTCCCGGCGCGACGCCGCGCCTCGGCCAGGTGACGCGCGACCTCGGCCGCGCCCACGTCGAGACCGGGGCCCGGGTCACGTACGAGTACTGCCCGCCGACTTCGGGCTCCCACTACAGCGACGCCCGCTACGGCCCGATCGCCACCCGCTTCTACGGCTCGGACGACCGCACCGAGCCCGAGGGCTGGGTCCACAACCTCGAGCACGGCGAGATGAGCGTCCTCTACCGCTGCCCGGAGGGCTGCGACGAGACCGCCCAGGCGGCGTTGCGGGCGCTCCAGCAGCAGCTCCCGCCGAGCCCGTTGTGCGCGTTCCCCGCGGCGTCGTCGGTGGTCGTCACCCGCTTCGACGACATGCCGACGCCGTACGCCGCCGTCGTCTGGGGGCGCGTCCTCTTCCTCGATTCGCTCGACGTCGCGGCCATCACCACCTTCTCGCAGCAGAGCGCCGATCGCGGCCCCGAGCCGCAGTGCCAGAATGCGATCCCGGGGGCGAGCCCGGCGGCGACCCCCTCCGCCACGCCCGCGCCCTGACTGCCGAGAGGGACTCCCGTGCGCCTCGTCGCCCACCTCGATGACCTCGACCTGCCCGTCGCCGGCATCCTCGTCGGCGACCGGGTGCTGACCCTCGACGTCCTCGCCGAGCAGGCCGGCCTGCGCGAGGAGCTGGCCTTCCTCGACCCGCGGGGGCTGCTGGCCGAGGACGAGGACCTGGTCGAGACTCGGGCCGCCCTCGATCGCGCGCTCGCGAGCGGCCTTGCCGGCGTCCCCGCGGCGTCGCTCCGGCCGGCCCCGCCGCTGGAGCCCGGCAAGGTCGTCTGCGTCGGCCAGAACTACGCGAGCCACGTCCGCGAGCAGGGCCTGCCGCTGCCGACCCGCCCCATGCTCTTCGCGAAGTTCGCGAACGCGGTGGTGGGCGATGGCGACCCGGTCATCCACCCCGCGACAACCCACGCGCTCGACCTCGAGGCCGAGCTCGCGGTCGTGATCGGGCGGCGCGCCCGCCGGGTGACGGCCGCCGACGCCCTCGCCCACGTCGTGGCCTACGCCACGGCGAACGACATCTCGGCCCGCGACCTCCAGGGCAGCCCGCCCGCGCTCCGGGCCGGCGAGCGGGGCGACGGCCAGTGGCTGCGGGCCAAGGGGTCGGACACGTTCCTCCCGCTCGGACCGTGCCTGGTGACGGCCGACGAGCTCGGTGATCCCGGCGACCTCCGGGTCCGCGGCTTCCACACGCCGGCCGCCGGTCCCGTGGCCGGGCGCGAGGTCCAGGTCCAGGACGGGCGGACCTCCGACATGGTCTTCCCGGTCGCGGCGCTGGTCGCCTTCATCTCCGAGAGCATCACCCTCGAGCCGGGCGACGTCGTGATCACCGGGACGCCGTCGGGCGTCGGCGTCTTCCGCGAGCCGCCCGTCTTCCTCCAGCCCGGCGATGTCGTCCGCGTCGAGGTCGAGGGGATCGGGTCGGTGACGAACCCGGTCGTCGACGCAGCGGGCGATGCCCCGGCCGGCTCGCCGGCAGCCCGCCTGCTCGCGCGGCGCGCGGGCGCCTGATCGCGGGCCCCGGCCTGACCCCGGCCCGCATCGTCGCGGAAGGGCGCAGAATCGGCGCACCGGCCGAACGGAGCGCTCCCGCCCGACCGGCCGACCAGAGGGGAGGCGGCGCATGCTCGCCCTGGTGAAGACGGCCCCGGGACCCGGGCTGGAGCTCCGGGAGGTCCCCGAGCCCCGGATCGGGATCAACGACGTCCTCGTCCGCGTCCACAAGACGGGCATCTGCGGGACGGACCTCCACATCGCCGCGTGGGACCCGTGGGCGGCCAGGACGATCGTGCCGCCGCTGGTGGTCGGCCACGAGTTCGTCGGCGAGATCGTGGAGATCGGCTCGAACGTCGCCGACTTCGCGCCCGGCGACCTCGTCTCCGGTGAGGGCCACGTGGTCTGCGGCCGCTGCCGTCACTGCCTGGCCGGCCGCCGCCACCTCTGCGCCCACACGATCGGCCTCGGCGTCGGCCGCGACGGGGCCTTCGCCCAGTACGTGGCGCTCCCGATGGCCAACATCTGGCACCACTGGGCGGGCATCGACGAGGAGGTCGCGGCGATCTTCGACCCGTTCGGGAACGCCGTCCACACCGCGCTCGCCTTCCCCGTCCTCGGCGAGGACGTCCTGGTCTCCGGGGCCGGCCCGATCGGCCTGATGGCGACTGCCGTGGCGCGCCATGCCGGCGCCCGGCTCGTGGTCGTCTCGGAGCCCAACCCCGTGCGGCGGGCCATCGCCGAGCGGATGGGGGCGACGGTGGCCGTCGACCCGCGCGAGCGCGACCTGGGCGACGTTGCCCGCGATTTGGGCATGGTCGAAGGGTTCGACGTCGCCCTCGAGATGTCGGGCAACGCCGCGGCGCTGCGGGCGGCGATCGGCTCGATGGCCCACGGGGGCGCCATCGCCATCCTCGGGATCCCGACCGAGGAGATCTCGATCGACGTCAACGAGATCGTCTTCAAGATGCTCACCGTGCGCGGCATCTACGGCCGGGAGATGTACGAGACCTGGTACAAGATGACGGTCATGCTCCAGTCGGGGCTCGACATCCGGCCGGCGATCACCCACCGCTTCTCGTTCCGCGACCACGAGGCAGCCTTCGCCGCCGCCCGCTCCGGGGACGCCGGCAAGGTGATCATGGACTGGACCGCATGACGCGGACCCGGCGCCGATCCGGGGCCGGATCCGCGAGGAGACCGAGGCGATGACCACCGGCACGAATCCGCTCGCCCACCTGTCGGCCGAGCTCGACGAGCTGAAGGCGGCCCGGCTCTACCGGCCCCTGCGGGTCATGAGCACGGCGAACGGGACGCGGGTCACGGTCGACGGGCGGGCGGTCATCAGCCTCGCCTCGAACAACTACCTCGGCCTGAACACGCACCCCCGGCTCGTGGAGGCCGCGGCCGACGCCGCCCGGCGGTTCGGCGCCGGCTCGGGAGCCGTGCGCACGATCTCGGGCACGATGACGCTCCACGAGGAGCTCGAGGCGGCGCTCGCCGCCTTCAAGCAGGTCGAGGCAGTCCTCACCTTCCAGTCGGGCTTTACCTGCAACACCGGGGTCATCCCGGTCGTGGCCGGGGAGCCCGACCTGATCGTCTCCGACCAGCTCAACCACGCCTCGATCATCGACGGGATGCGACTGGCGAAGGCGCCGCGGGTGGTCTACCGCCACAAGGACGTGGCCCACCTGCGCGAGCTGCTCGCCTCCGCCCGCCGCGACGGGCGACCGGACGGCCAGCCCTACCGGGCGATCCTGGTCGTCACCGATGGCGTCTTCAGCATGGACGGCGACATCGCCCCGCTGCCGGCCATCGTGGCCGCGGCCGAGGAGCACGACGCCGCCGTCTTCGTCGACGACGCCCACGCCTCGGGCGTGCTGGGCCGCAACGGGCGCGGCTCCGTCGACCACTTCGACCTGCACGGGCGGGTCGCCATCCAGGTCGGGACCCTCAGCAAGGCCATGGGCGTCCTGGGCGGCTACGTGGCCGGCCCCCTCGCGCTCCGCGAGATGCTGATCCAGCGCGGCCGGCCGTTCCTCTTCTCGACGTCCCACCCGCCGGCCGTCGCCGCCGCCTGCCTGGCCGCCATCCGGGTCCTCGAGGAGGAGCCCGAGCTGATCGAGCGGCTCTGGACGAACACGCGCCGCTTCAAGGACGGGCTCCGCTCGCTCGGCTTCGACACGGGCGTCTCGGAGACGCCGATCACGCCGGTCATGGTCGGCGACTCCGGGCTCGCGATCCGCTTCGCCGACCGGCTCCTCGACGAGGGCGTCTGGGCCACGTCCGTGGTCTTCCCGACGGTCGCCCTCGACGGCGCCCGGCTGCGCACGATCGTGACCGCGGCCCACTCGGACGACGAGCTGGATGCCTGCCTGGCGGCGTTCGGCCGGGTCGGCCGCGAGCTCGGGATCGTCGCCGGGTGATCCACGCGGCGGGGGCGGCGCGCGCGGCCAGCGCTTCGACGTCAGCGCCGGCGGCGG
The DNA here is from genome assembly GCA_963762445.1 of uncultured Chloroflexia bacterium. Lineage (GTDB taxonomy): Bacteria > Chloroflexota > Limnocylindria > Limnocylindrales > CSP1-4 > CTSoil-043. The sequence goes on along the minus strand of CAVXLA010000003.1, from coordinate 78,147 downwards.
CACCCGGGGCGCCCGGCCCGGCGTCCGCGACGGCGCCCGGGCCCGATGTCGATCGCGACCTGCCGCTCGACGCCCACCTCCACACCGACCTCTCGCCCGACAGCGACGTCCCGATCGACGTCTACTGCGCGGCCGCGATCGAGCGCGGGATCCCGGAGCTCGCCATCACCGACCACCTGGACTTCGACCCGCGGGCACCGGCCTACGCCTTCGCCGACTTCGCGGCGCGCGAGCGGACGGTCCGGGAGGCGGCCGCCCGGTGGGCCGACCGTGGGCTCGCCGTCCGCTTCGGGGTGGAGATCAGCTATGAATCCGACCGTGAGACCGAGATCCGCGAGCACCTGGCGGCCCATCCGTACGACTTCGTCATCGGGTCCGTCCACGTCATGCGACATTCCCCGTACACCGGGGCCCGCGTGGCGGCCTGGGTCGCCGGCAAGTCCGTGCCCGAGATCGTGGCCCCGTACTTCGCCGAGGTCGTGGCCGCGATCCGGAGCGGCCTCTTCGACACGATCGGCCACCTCGACTACGTGAAGAAGTACGTCGCGGCGCACGTCCCCCCGGCCGCGCTCGCCGCGGTCCCCGAAGTCTACGAACCCGTCCTGCGGGCCCTCGTCGACGCCGGCACAGGCCTGGAGGTGAACGCATCCGGCCTCCGCCAGGCGCCCCGCGAGACCTACCCCGCGCCGTGGGTCGTGGCCCGCTTCCGCGAGCTCGGCGGTGAGCTCGTCACGGCGGGCTCCGACGCCCACCGCGCCCACTCGTTCGCCTACGGGCTGGCCCGCGCCTACGAGATCGCCGCGGCGTCCGGGTTCGACCAGCTGGCCATCCGGCGGGCTCCGGGCGTCCCGCGGCCGGCGGACCGCGTTCCGATCCCGCAGCGGCTTCGCCCGGCGCGGCCGGTGGACGCTCGCTGAGGTCGCCGCCGTCGCAGGTGCGCAGTGCCGTGCGTGAGGGGGCAAGGCTGCGCCGTTCGATCCGACGTCCACGGTTCGCAAATCGACCCCGACCCGCTACGCTGCGCTGCCATGGACCTCTTCGTCGCGGGATCCGGGGCAGCCTACCCGGACCGACCCGGCACCGCGTCGAGCACCTACCTGGTCGAGCAGGATGGCCGCCGAATCTGCCTCGACCTGGGGCAGGGTGGCTTCGCCGGCATCGCCGGCCGCGTGGAGCCGAGCTCCCTCGAGGCGGTCGTGGTCAGCCACCTGCATCCGGACCACTTCATCGATCTCGTGGCCCTGCGCCACTACCTGCGGTACGAGCTCGAGCCGCCGAGGCGGATGCGGGTGATCGCCCCCCGGGGCCTGCGCGAGCGGCTCGACGCGCTCCTCGCCGAGCCCGGCTTCGCCGCCCAGGCGCTCGACATCGAGGGCCGGGGCGAGGGGACGGCGACCGTCGGCCCGTTCCTCCTCCAATCGCTCCTGGTGACGCACACGGACGAGAGCTACGCCGTCCGCGTCTCGCTCGCCGCCGAGCCCGGCTCGCCGGGTCTCGTCTTCTCGGGTGACTGCGGGCGGGCCGGGGACCTCGCGCCGCTGGTCCGCCCGGGCGACACGCTCCTCGTCGAGATCGCCTTCGGGGCGGGCCCCGTCCCGGTCGGCGACCTTCACCTCGACGGGCCGCCCATCGGCGCCCTGGCCGCCGCGACCGGGCCCGGACGAGTCCTCCTGACGCATCTTCAGATGCGGCGCGATCCCCTGGCGGCCGTCGCGTCGGTGCGGGCCGCGTTCGACGGCCCGGTGGATCTCATCGCCGACGGAGAGACCTGGCCCGTCTGAGCCGGCGCCGGCTGGCAGCCCGGGCGGGGCCGTGACTCGCGCGGCACCGCGCGCGTACGCCGGCCCCTGAATCCGAACACCGGACCCGTCGATCGGGCCCGGTGTTCGGAACGTCTCGGGGACGACGAGCTTGGGGGTGCCTAGCGGCGGCGGCGCGCCTTCGCGGGCACGGGCGGGGTCAGGATCAGGACGGTGGCGAGGAGGCCGGCCATCGCCAGGAGGGCGATCCGCCAGCTGTCACCGCCCGGCGTCCCGCCGGGTGGGAGGGTGGACGTCGGCGGTGGCGTCGGCTGGCTGGTCGCCTCCAGGACCTCGCCGGTCGGGGTCGGCGTCGGGGTCGGGGTCGGGGTCGGCGTCGGCGTCGGGGTCGGGGTCGGCGTCGGCGTCGGGGTCGGGGTCGGCGTCGGGGTCGGGGTCTCGTTCGGCACGCTGCGGTTCCCGAAGTCGTTGTTCGTCAGGGCCTGGCCGCCGGTGACGGTGAACTGGTAGCCCCAGACGTTCGGGCCCGGGCACGTGCTGATGACCGTCTCACCGGCTGGGGTCGGTCGGGGTCAGTGCGTTGGGGAAGGTCTGGACATAGCCGCCTGGCCGGGTGCCCTCGCAGACCCGGTAGGTGCCGGGTGCCGAGCGAACCGAACGTGTAGGTGCCGTTGGCGGCGGTCGTGGTCGACGTGGACCAGCGACGTTGTCGGCCGTTGTCAGCAGGTTGATCGGCCAGTTGGCGATCGGCGTGTCGCCGGCGTCGTGGGTGCCGCTGTTGTCGACGTCGAGGAACTTCATGCCCGACTTGGTCGACGGGTTCGGCACGGATGCGGTTCCCGAAGTCGTTGTCCGTGAGGTCCTGGCCGCCGGTGACGGTGAACTGGTAGCCGTAGATGGGCGCCGGGCAGGTGCTGATGATCGTCTCACCGGCCGGGGTCGGGGTCCCGCGTTGGGGAAGGTCTGGACGTAGCCGGCCGGCCCGCGTGCCCTCGCAGACCCGGTAGGTGCCGGGGGCGAGCGAGCCGAAGTGTAGGTGCCGTTGGCGGCGGTCGTGGTCGACTGGACCAGCGACGTTGTCGGCCGCTGTCAGCAGGTTGATCGGCCAGTTGGCGAGCGGCGTGTCGCCGGCGTCGTGGGTGCCGCTGTTGTCGACGTCGAGGAACTTCATGCCCGACTTGGTCGACGGGTTCGGCACGAGGCGGTTCCCGAAGTCGTTGTTCGGTCAGGGCCTGGCCGCCGGTGACGGCGAACTGGTAGCCGTAGAGATCGGCGCCGGGCATGTGCTGATGACCGTCTCACCGGCTGGGTTCGGGGTCAGCGCGTTGGGGAAGGTCTGGACTAGCCGCCGGGCAGGGTGCCCTCGCAGACCCGGTATGTGCCGGGTGCCCGCGACGGCGAACGAGTAGGTCGCCGTTGGCGGCGGTGATGGCCGGTCGACGGAGGCGTTGCTCGGAGTCGTCAGAGGTTGATCGGCCAGTTGGGATCGGCCGTGCTCACCGTCATCCCAGAGCCGTTGTTGTCGGCGTCGAGGAACTTCGTGCCGGACTTGGTCGACGGGTCGGGACCCGCGCAGGCAGTCCAGATCGGCGCGGCCGTGGTGAAGAACGTATCGACGTAGCCCGGCACCGTCGGGTTGCCGCCGCATCCCTGCGTCGGGGCGACGGTCTCGCCATTGAAGTCCGTGCCGGCCAGGTCGACGGTGGTGCAGTAGGCGACGGTGATGACGCCGGTGGCGGGCCGGACGTCGCCGTCCCCGTCCTTCCAACTCACGGCGCCGTTGAAGGACTTGACTGAGATCTGGCCGCCGTCGCCGAGGCCGCCCGTCGGGTCGACGTCGCCGACCGCGGCGACCGTCCCGACATCCATCGTGACGTTGCCGTCCGCCTCGACGACGACCGCGCCGCCGTCCGAGCCGGCCGTGAGGTTCTGGGCGGAGAACAGCAGGCCGCTCCCGCTGAACGTGCCGTTGACGGCCTTGGCAGTGATCGTGTTGGGCGAGTTATCGGAGTTGCCCGCGGTGCTGTCCGCGTGGACCGCGAAGGCACCGGACATCCGGCCGTCGATCGAGATGCTCGTGTTGGCGAAGAGGTCGATCCACGATTTGCCGTTGGTGCCGCCGGCCCCGCCAATGTCGGCATTGACCTGGCCCGTGTTGGTGATCGCGATGATGTCGGCCCAGACCTCGACGCAGGCCGTCGAGTTGGCGTTCTTGTCCGGCCGGAATGCGTGGTCGCAGTGGTTGAACGGGGATCCGGGGATGCCGTGACCGGCAGGGGTCGTGGATTCGACGAGGCCCTTGATTACCACCTCGCACGAGGAGAGGTGGACGAGGTCGGCGCCCTGGTCCATGCCGCGGCTGGAGAGGACGCCGGTCTCGCTGACCGTCAGGCCGCAGCCGGTGTCGACGAAGATCGCGCCGCCGTCACGGCCGCCGCTACCGGTGGAGCCGCTCAGGACCTGCGAGAGGACCTCGCCGTCGATCTCGGCCTCCCTGCCGACGGTGATCGTGATGTCGTTGGCGGTGCCACTGGCGCCGCCGTTGGCGTCCACCTTGGAGCCGGTCTCCATGGTGAACACGCCGACCGGCGTGATGGCCGGGTTAGCGACGATGGCGGCGTAGTTGCCCACGTTGATGGTGATCGTGCCCGCGGTGTCGCCGAAGCCGGTGCCCGCGCTCGTGATCAGCGAGCCGCCGTGCATCGTCATGTTGCCGGTGACCGTGACCGCGACGTCGTCGCCGATCCCCGTGTTGGAGCCGTCGATCTTCGACGTGCCGTCCATCTCGAGGTTGCCCGTCACGTTGAGGGTGAAGGGGCCGGGTTCACGGTGAGGACGGCGCCCGCCACGAGGTGCAGGTTCTCGCCGACGGTGATCGTGCCGGTCACGGTGACCGAGGCCGAGACCTCGCAGGTCCCGAGCGCATCGTCCGTGTCGTCAGCCGCCGAGGGCGGTGCAGCCTGAGGTCGGTCGCGGCGAGCACGGCGCCCGGCGCGGCCCCCGTGGCGAACAGCGAGCTGGCGACCATGGCCGCCACGGCCAGCCAGCCCACCCTGCGGAATGTCGTTGAGCGCCCTCGGCGCCCGGTGCTGGTGTCCATCGATCTCGTCCCCGATAGCTGCGGCAGATAGCGCCGCGGATTACGCCGGTGCGATGGGGCCACCTGAAGATGAGGAAGATGAATCGATGACGGCGGACCCACGTCGCACGCCGAAGTCTGCGCGGAGGTGCCATCGGTCGTCCAGTACCGATGGGGTACCTCCGGCATACCAGACCGCACTCGACCGCCCAAACAGCCGATTCGTCGGTGCGCACCGGCACCGAACCGGTACCAGGGGTCACGGTACTGCAGTACTCGGGTCCGGGGGTACCGCGGTGCGCGGGTCCCGGGGGCAGGGTGGGCGGCTCCCGCCGCGCCACTCCGCGGCCGGCGGCCGCGATCGGGCTCTTGCCCGCGGCCGAGCTGGCGCCGCGGGCCAACGACCGGCGCCCCCGGCCGGGCCCGCGCGTGGGCTACGATGCCGCCGGGCCGCACCCCACCGGGCGCGGCACCGTCCCGGTCCCGAGCTCCAGCCCGGAGGCAGCGTGACCCAGCCCGACGAGCCAACCGCGTTCGTGCCCCTCCGGTCGCGCGCGCGGGCCGCGATCGACGCGGCCTGGGGGCGGGCGACGGCTGCCGGCGCGCTGCCCCAGGTGCCCGCGGCGGAGCGGCCGGCGATCGAGGTCGAACGCCCGGCGCACCCCGAGCACGGCGACCTCTCCTCCAACCTCGCCATGAAGCTGGCCCGGCCGTGCCGGATGGCGCCGCTCCGGATCGCCGAGGCGCTGGCCGCCGAGCTCGCCGCCGACGCCGGCCGCCCGGGCTCGGTCGTGGGGGCCGTGAGCATCGCCGCGCCGGGCTTCCTCAACCTGCGGCTCGCCGAGGCGGCCCTCGCGGACGTCGTCGCGGGCGTCCTCGCGCGACCCGCGGCGTGGGGCCGCGTGCAGGCCGCGACGCCGCACCGGGTCAACGTGGAGTTCGTGTCGGCGAACCCCACCGGGCCGCTCCACATCGGCAACGCCCGGGGGGCGTTCGTGGGGGATCTGCTCTGCCGCGTGCTCGAGGCCGCCGGCCACAAGGTGACGCGCGAGTACTACTTCAACGACTTCGGAGCCCAGGTGCGGAACCTCGGGGCGTCGGTCGTGGCGATCCGGAGGGGCGAGCCGCTGCCCGAGGAGGCCTACCGGGGCGCCTACGTCGGGGACCTGGCGGCCGAGATCCCGAACGCCGTCTGGGGCTCCGCGAACGCCGCCGGCTCCGACCCGGCGCTCATCGTCGGAGACTGGGCCTCGGAGCGGGTCCGGGCCGGGATCGAGGCGTCGCTGGCCCACCTCGGCGTCCGCTTCGACGTCTGGAAGAGCGAGGGCTCGCTCTATCGCGAGGGCTGGGTGGACCGGGCGGTCGAGCGCCTGCGAGCCTCGGGCCACCTCTACCAGCTGGACGGGGCGCTCTGGTTCCGCTCCACCGACTACGGCGACGACAAGGACCGCGTCGTCCGCAAGTCGAACGGCGACTACACCTACTTCGGCTCCGACATCGGCTACGTCGTCGAGAAGTTCAGCCGCGGGTTCGATCGCCTCGTCTACATCTGGGGCGCGGACCACCACGGGACGGTGGCTCGGCTCCGGAACGCGGCGGCGGCGATGGGCTTCGACCGCGAGGCCGTCCAGATGATCCTCATGGCCTGGGTCCGCTTCGTGCGCGACGGGGTCGAGGTCTCGATGTCGAAGCGGGCGGGCGAGTTCATCACCCTCGACGAGCTGCTGGCCGAGATCGGGGTCGACGCCGCCCGCTGGTTCTTCGCAGCGCGCGGCTACACCTCGGGCATCGACTTCGACATCGAGCTGGCCAAGAAGCAGTCGAACGAGAACCCGGTCTACTACGTCCAGTACGCCCACGCCCGGATCGCCTCGATCCTGCGCAAGGCAGCCGAGGCCGGCCTCGAGCCGGCGACCGGAGTCGCCCCCGGCTCGCTCGGTGGGGACGGCTCGACACCCGAGGGGGCGCTCGTACGTGCCCTGGCCCGCTTCCCCGAGGTCGTGGAGGACGCGGCCGCCGCCGAGGAGACGCAGGGCGTGACGGCCTTCGCGACCGACCTCGCGACGCAGTTCCACGCTTTCTACCGCGACGCCCGCGTGGTAGACCCGGGCGAGCCGGAGCGGTCGCGCTCGCGGCTGGCCCTCGTGCGAGCGACGCAGCTCACCCTGGCCGGTGCGCTCGGCCTCCTGGGGATCTCGGCGCCCGAGGCGATGTAGAGGTCGCGAGGGTCAGGGGCGCGCGGCGAGGACGGCCCGGCGCAGGACGTCCAGGCTTGCTGCGTCGCTGGCGGCGATGACCCACAGGGAGCCCGCGCCTTCGACGACCTCGGCGGCGCCGGGCAGGTGCGCGGCCGCCGTCCGCGCCGCCACCCGGAACTCGTCCGCGTCCGCCGCGGAGTCCCAGGCGGTGCGCAGGGCCAGCGCATACCCTCCGGCCGACCCCCGCAGGTAGACGAGCCGATCGCCGCCCCAGCCCGCCGCCGCGGCCGCCGCCGCCGGTTCCGCCAGGCCGTTCTCCCGGAGCCAGATCGAGACCTGGAACTCGCCCAGCGTGTCCTCGGGCGTGCCCGACCAGCCGGCACCCATCGCGGCCGCCAGCGCCGCTCCGTCGAGAGGCACCACCGCCGGCTTCTCGCCCGCCTCGTACTTCGCCGGGTGAAGCACCTGCTCGGTGGAATCGGGGAGTCGCCCGAACGCCCGGTCGACCGCCTCCCAGCCACCATTCGCCCAGATGCCGGTCACGAGGACCAGCCCCTGCTGGTACGGGAAGAGGAGCGTCTCGCGCAGGATCGCCGGCATCGCGGCCAGCTGGGCCTCCGAGGCCGGGTCCACCACGAGGAGCTCCTGGATCTCCGCGAGGGTGAGGTGCTCGGTGAGCCAGCGGGTCATGAGGAGCGTGGCATCGCCCTCGACGAGCGCGAGCCGGCCCAGCGAACGGTCGCCCTGGCCCACCGCGTCGACGTCGATCTCCGCCAGGCCGAAGTGCTGGTCCTGGAGCGCGTGGGTGAACTCGTGGGCGAAGGTGACCTTCTCGGTCGCCCCGATCGTCCCGGAACGCGAGACGACGAACAGCTGCTTCGCCTTCGAGTCGTAGTAGCCGGCCACCTGGGAGCCGAGCAGGTCGACGTAGAGGTCGCCGAGCGAGACGCCGGCCGGCAGGAGGCCGAGCGCCTTCATCGTCTCCTCCGCGACCGCGATCTCGTCGGGCGGGTTGTCCTTCCGGAACTGGTCCTCGAGCCTCGCCTTGACCTCCGCCTCCGAGAGGATCGTCGGCTCCAGGCGCTGCTTCGCGGCGAGGCCCCGCTCGGCCACGACCTGGTCCTCGATGGCGCGGTAGAGCGCGGCGGTGTCGCCGCTGGCCGCCGGGGTGGCCGAGGGCGAGGGCGAGGGCGACGCGTTTCCGGCGGGCGTCGACGAGGGAGTCGGGGTCGGAGTCGTCGCCGGCGACGGCGCGGCCGACGGAGCCGGGCTGCCGCAGGCCGCCAGCGCTAGGGCGGCGGCGGCCATGACGGTGGCGAGGCGCTTCATCGCTGGCATTCTGGCATGGGAGACGCGGATGGCGGTTTCTTAACCTCCCCGCGCGTTGACCCTGAATCTCGCGCGTCTAGGCTGTGCCCTGGACCTGCGGACCGAGTCGATCCCTCCGGCTCCCACAGATCCGCCCTCCCTCCCTAGACCGGGGGCGCCGATGGGCAGGCGCTCCCGGTCTCTCCGTTTGTCGAGAGTTGTGCGGGGCCCCGCAGGGCAGCAGGCGTGGACGCCGATGCCGGTCCCGGGCGGGCCTGCCGGCGGATGAGTCCCCGTGCGGCCGCGCGTGGCAGAATCGGCGCCATGGAATTGACATGGTACGGGTGCACGTGCGTCCGGCTCAAGGGACGCGACGCGGTGGTGGTCGCCGATGCCTACCAGGCGGTGGTCGGCCCGACGGGACGGGGGATCACGGCCGACATCGTGACCTACAGCCACCCCGACGATGCGCCGCTGCCCAGGGCCAAGGGCCGCACGACCCGTGACGGGACCACGCACCTCCCGACGAGCCTGGAGGACGCGTTCGTCCTGGACGGCCCCGGCGAGTACGAGGTGCGGCACGTGCTCGTCAACGGCGTCCGCACGTTCCGCGACGAGAAGCGCGGCGCCGAGCGCGGGCCGAACGTGGCCTTCGTCGTGGAGGTCGACGGCGTCCACGTCGTACACCTCGGCGACATTGCCCACACCCTGACCGAGGAGAAGCTGGGCGAGATCGGCTCGATCGACATCGCCTGCGTCCCGATCGGCGGGCAGCTCTCGCCGACCCGGGCGGCCGAGCTGGTGGCCCAGCTGGACCCGCGGATCGTGGTGCCGATGCCGGTCTGCGATGACGAGGCGGCCTGCGCGCCGCTCCTGGCGCGGTTCCTCCACGAGATGGGCGCGACGGCCGGCGAGCCGCAGCCGCGTCTCTCGATCACGCCGGGCGGCCTCCCCGAGGAGACGACGACGGTGCTGCTGGAGTCGCGCGGGAAGGCCTAGCGGCGACACGGCCGGGCGCCCGCGGCGGCCTGCGCGCCGGCGACCACGCGCCCGCCAACGACGACGGCCCGGGCGAGGTGCGCCCCCGCCCAATAGGGGACCTGGGCATGCGTTGGCACGTCCCAGGCGACGAGGTCGGCCCGCAGCCCCGCGACCAGGGCACCCCGGTCCGCGAGCCCGAGGGCCGCCGCGGCGTTCACGGTCGTGGCGACCAGCGCCTCCGCGGGGGCGAGCCCCAGGGTCAGGACCGCCGCGGTCATCACGAGCGAGAGGCTGGTGACCGGCGACGTGCCCGGGTTGAAGTCGGTGGCGAGCGCGACCGGGATCCCCGCCTCGATCAGCTGGCGGGCCGGCTCGCGCGTCTCGAGCCCCAGGAACCAGGGCACCGTCGGGAGGAGCACCGCGACCACGGGGCGGCCCGCCTCCGCAGCGGCCGCGAGGGCCGCTATCCCCGCCGGCGACGGCGCCCCCAGGTGGTCCGCCGACAGCGCGCCGAGCTCTGCGGCGAGCTCCGCGCCGCCCGAGGGGGCCAGCTCGTCGGCGTGGAGCCGGAGATCGAGCCCGAGCCCGCGCGCCGCCAGCAGGATCCGGCGCGCCTGGTCGACGGTGAAGACCCCCGCCTCGCAGAACACGTCGCAGGAGCGCGCGATCCCCTGCGCCGCGACGGCCGGGAGCTGCTCCGCGATGACCGCGGCCACGTAGGCTTCCGTCGCCGCGGCCGGGTCGCCGGGGTGGGCCGCCCGGACCTCCGCCGGCACCGCGTGGGCGCCGAGGAAGGTCGGCACGATCGCGACGGGCCCTTCGGCCGCGAGGCGGCCGGCCGCCGCCAGCAGGCGCAGCTCCGTGACGGTGTCCAGCCCGTAGCCCGACTTCGCCTCGGCCGTCGTGGTCCCCGTCCGCAGCATCCGGCCCAGCCAGCGCCGGCCATGGGCCACGAGAGCCTCCTCGGACGCCGCCCGCGTCGCCCGCACCGTGGAGAGGATCCCGCCGCCGGCGGCGAGGATCTCCAGGTAGGTCGCGCCCCGGGCGCGCATCGCGACCTCGTCCTCGCGCGAGCCGGCGAAGAGCAGGTGGGTGTGAGCGTCGACGAGCCCGGGCGTCACCGTCGCCCCGGCCGCGTCGAGGACGTCGACCGCGCGGGGGTCCCGCCGGGTCCCCTCCAGGGCGGCGACCAGCGCCTCCGACGCCTCTGCCTCGGGGGCGACCGCGACGATTCGCCCGTCCAGGCAGGCGATCGCGGTCCCGGGTGGGGCAATCGCCGGGTCGGACTGGGCGGCGCCCCGGCGCAGCCCGCCGGCCAGCGTGGCCACCTCGGTCGCGCCGACCACGAGCAGCCCGCGGGCCGGGTCGCCCGGACGGTCGCCCGACGCCGACATCAGCCGCCCGCGGCCCGGGCGAGGCGCAGCTCGAGGGCCATCAGCGGCGACGCGTCGCGCAGCTTCAGGAAGCGGCCGGCAGCCAGGACCCGCTCGTCCGGTGGCGTCTCGCGCGGCGCCCCGGCGTGGTCCGCGACCGCCTGGAAGGCGGCCAGCGGCGCGAGCCCGATGAGCTCGGATTCGGCAAGGTCGACCCCGGTCTCGGCCGCCTCGGCCCGCACTGCCTCCCAGGCAGCCCACATGGGCGTCCGCCCGAAGTCGAGGAGGTTCATCGACACCTGGGCACACCCCAGCTCCTCGATGAGGAAGCCCTTCGCCTGGACGGCGGGCAGCCCGCCCGAGGATTCCCGGATCCGGTGGGCGATGCGCTTCGCCAGCTCGAGGTCGCCTGAGGCGAGGTTGATGTTCCAGGCGATGAGGAAGGGGCGCGCCCCTACGCAGGTGGCGCCGCCGCGCGGGTGCGTGCGCGCGGGCCCGAAGTCCGGCTCGCGGCCGGCAGTCGCGATCTCGGCGCGGAGCCCCTCGTACTCGCCACGGCGCAGGTCGGCGAGCTTCACCCGGTCCGGCCGGGTGGCGGCGGCCGCGTAGAGGTAGACGGGCAGGTCGAACCGGGCCGCGATCCGGCGCCCGAAGTCGCGGGCCAGGACCACGCAGTCGTCGAGCGTCGTCGCCCCGAGCGGCACGAACGGCACGACGTCCACCGCGCCGATGCGGGGGTGCTCGCCGGACTGCTCCTCCATGTCGATCTCGTGGAGGGCGATCGCGACGAGCCGCTCCAGCGCGTCGGCGACGGCGTCGCTCTCGCCGGCGAGCGTGAACACGCTCCGGTTGTGCGACGGATCGCTCGTCCGGTCCAGGAGATGCGCCCCGGGCACGGATTCGAGCGCCCCGGCGAGACGGTCGACCACCTCGAGCCGGCGGCCCTCGGAGACGTTGGGCACGGATTCGACGAGCGCCATGACCATATCGTGGCACAGGCGCCGGCGGCGAGACCGGCCCGCGGCAGGGCCGATCATCTATCGTGGCCCGGCATGCCCCCGTCGTCGCCGTCCCGCCTCGGCCTCCTGCGACAGCCCGACTTCGCCCGCCTCTGGGCCGCGGAGACGATCAGCCAGCTCGGGACGCAGGTGAGCGCCCTTGCCATCCCGCTCGTCGCGATCCAGGTCCTGCAGGCGTCGACGTTCGAGGTGGCCCTCCTCAACGTCGTCGACTTCCTTCCCTTCCTGCTCATCGGGCTGCCGGCCGGCGTCTGGGTCGATCGGCTGCGCCGGCGTCCCGTCATGATCGCCGCCGACCTGGGCCGGGCGGTCGCCCTGGCCACGATCCCCATCGCCTTCCTTCTCGGCCTCCTGACGGTCCTGCAGCTCTATGTCGTGGGCTTCGCCGTCGGCGTGCTGACGGTCTTCTTCGACGTCGCCTACCAGAGCTACCTCCCGTCCGTCGTCGCCCGCGACCACCTGCAGGAGGGCAACGCCAAGCTGGAGATCGGCCGGGCAGGGGCGCAGGTGATCGGGCCGGGGCTCGCCGGGATTCTCATCGGCCTCCTCCGGGCGCCGATCGCCGTCGTGCTCGACGCCCTCTCGTTCCTCGGCTCGGCGCTCTTCCTCGTGCTGATCCGCCGCCCTGAGCCTCCTCCGGAACCGCACCACGAGGAAGGGACGTCCGGCCCCGGGATGCGTCGCGAGATCGCCGAAGGGCTGCGGTACGTCGTGGGGCACGCCTATCTCAGGAACATCGCCGCCTGCACCGCAATCGCGAACCTCTTCGGCAACGTGATCTTCGCGGTTCTCCTGGTCTTCGCCGTCCGCGAGCTCGGCATGACGGCGGAGGCGGTCGGGCTGGCCTTCTCGATCGGCGCGACGGGGACGCTGCTCGGCGCCTTCCTGGCGACCCGGATCTCGGCGCGGCTCGGCGTGGGGCCGACGATCGTCCTCTTCGCCGTGATCGGCGAGCCAGCCCTGCTGCCTCTCGCCCTGGCGCCCGCCGGGACGGCGGTGCCCGTCCTCGTCGCCCTCCTCGCCCTCTTCGGCTTCGCCGCCGGGCTCGCCAACGTCATCTACAACGTGGCCCAGGTCAGCCTGCGGCAGGCGATCACGCCGGCCCGGATGCAGGGTCGGATGAACGCCACCATGCGCTGGTTCGTGTGGGGCACGATCCCGATCGGGGCAATCCTCGGCGGCGTGCTGGGCTCGCTCGTCGGCGTCCGCGAGGCCGTCCTCATCGGGATCGCGGGCGTGGTCTCCGCGATCCTGCCGGTGCTCGTGAGCCCCGTGCGGGCGGTCCGGGCGTTGCCGGCCGCCGCCGACGATGCGGCTGCCGACGAAGAGAGATCCGGGGGCGAGGAGCCAGCCTAGCCGCGCGCGGCGCCCCCGTCGCGCATCGGGATCCGGACGCCCCGCTCCCGGGCGACTTCCAGCGCGCGCTCGTAGCCCGCGTCCGCGTGGCGGATCACGCCCATCCCGGGGTCGCTGGTGAGGACCCGCTCCAGCTTCTGGGCGGCGAGGTCCGTGCCGTCGGCGACCACGACCATGCCGGCGTGCTGGCTGTACCCGATCCCGACGCCGCCGCCGTGGTGGATGCTCACCCACGTCGCGCCAGCGGCCGTGTTCACGAGGGCGTTGAGGAGCGGCCAGTCGGCGACGGCGTCGCTCCCGTCGGCCATCGCCTCGGTCTCCCGGTTCGGGGAGGCGACAGAGCCGGAGTCCAGGTGGTCGCGCCCGATCACGATCGGCGCCTGCACCTCGCCGCGCCGGACCAGCTCGTTGAACGCGAGGCCGGCCTTCGCCCGCTCCCCGTAGCCGAGCCAGCAGATCCGCGCCGCAAGCCCCTGGAACGGCACCTTCGCCTGGGCCATCTCGATCCAGCGCCGGAGCCCGAGGTCGTCGGGGAAGAGGCGGAGGATCTCGGCGTCGGTCCGCAGGATGTCCGCCGGGTCGCCCGAGAGGGCTACCCAGCGGAACGGCCCGCGGCCCTCGCAGAACTGGGGCCGGATGAAGAGGGGGACGAAGCCGGCGAAGTCGAAGGCGTCGGCCACGCCCGCCTGCTGGGCCTGGGCCCGGATGTTGTTGCCGTAGTCGAAGACGACGGCGCCGCGCTCCCCGAAGGCGAGCATCGCCCGGACGTGGGCCGCCATCCCGTCCATGGAGCGACGCTGGTAGACCTCCGGCTGGGTCCGGCGCAGGACGAGCGCGTCGCCGAGGGTCATCTCGGGCGGCACGTAGCCGCCCAGCGCGTCGTGGGCCGACGTCTGGTCGGTCACGGCATCGAACCGCTCGCCCCGCTTCGCCCAGGCGGGCTCGATCTCGGCAGCGTTGCCGACGAGGGCGATCGAGAGGGGCTCGCCATGCGAGGCGGCCAAGCGGGCCATCGCGAGCGCCGCCTCCGGCGACTCGGTGAGCCGGTCGACGTAGCCGATCTCGTGGCGGCGGCGGGCGCGTGCCTCGTCGACCTCGATGGCGATGACCACCCCGTCGTTCATCGTGACCGCCAGCGGCTGGGCACCGCCCATCCCCCCGAGGCCGGCCGTCAGGACGACCCGCCCGCGCAGCGTCCCGCCGAAGTGCTGGCGGGCCAGCTCGGCGAACGTCTCGTAGGTGCCCTGCAGGATCCCCTGGGTCCCGATGTAGATCCAGGAGCCGGCCGTCATCTGGCCATACATCATCAGGCCGGCCTGCTCCAGGGCCCGGAAGTGCTCCCAGGTGGCCCACTTCCCCACGAGGTTCGAGTTGGCGATGAGCACCCGCGGCGACCACGTGCTGGTCCGGAAGACGCCGACCGGCTTGCCCGACTGGACGAGGAGCGTCTCGTCGTCGGCGAGCGCGCGCAGCTCGCGGACGATCGCGTCGAAGGCCGCCCAGCTGCGGGCGGCGCGGCCCGTCCCGCCGTAGACGACGAGGGCGTCGGGGTTCTCCGCGACCTCGGGGTCGAGGTTGTTCATGAGCATCCGGAGGACCGCTTCCTGCTGCCAGCCGCGACAGGTGATCTCCGTGCCGCGGGGGGCGCGGACCGGGCGGGCGCCGGGGAGGGGCGGGGCGTCGTGGGCGCCGGGCGTGGTCGTCATCGAGGGAGGCCTCCCTGTGTCGTGATCGTGAGTGTGCGCTGGGCGACCGGCCCTCGCCACCCCGTCCGGCGTCGCGCCGACGACACCGGTGATCCTCCGGGCTCGTCACAATACCCGCGGAAGCCCCGGGCGCCCGCCACGCGGCCGCCCCACAACCCGAATCGCCCGCGCGGCGGTGGCCCCGCCCGCGCCCAGTGGAGCTCAGATGTCGATCGTCCTTGATGGCTCGTCGCTCTCCGTGGAGACGCTGACCCGGATCGCCCGCGACCGCGAGCCGGTCGAGCTGGCCCCGGCGGCCGTCGAGCGGATCCGCGCCTGCCGAGCGATGCTCGAGGAGAAGATCGAGGCCCGCGAGATCATGTACGGGGTCAACACCGGGATCGGCGAGTTCTCCGAGGTCGTCCTCAGCGACGACCAGGTGGCCCGGTTCCAGCGCTACCTGATCTACAACCACGCCGCCGGCATCGGCGACCCGGCGCCCGATCGAGGCCGTCCGCGGGGCCCTTGCCGGGCGGATCAACGTCCACGCCCACGGCAACTCCGGCTGCCGGCCCGAGATCACCCAGACCCTCGTCGAGATGCTCAACCGGGGCGTGACGCCGGTCGTCTGCCAGAAGGGCTCGGTCGGCGCGTGCGGCGACCTCGCCCCGATGTCCCAGGTGGCGCTCCTCCTGATGGGCGAGGGCGAGGCCTGGTACCACGGCGAGCGGCTCCCGGGGCGAGCCGCGATGGAGCGCGCCGGGATCCCCGTCCCCGGCCTGCAGGCCCGCGACGGGCTGGCCACGATCAACGGCTCGAACCTCCTCACGGCGATGAGCGCGATCCAGCTGCACGACATCGACCGGTGGCTGCGGCAGGCCGAGATCGCGTGCGCCATGACGCTCGAGGCGCTGATCGCGAACCTCAAGCCGTACGACGCGCGGCTCCACCGAGCTGCGCGGCTTCCCCGGCGCGGTCCGCAGCGCGGCCGCGATCCTGCGCTGCATCGAGGGGAGCGACCTGCTGACCGGGAAGGTGAAGACGAAGGTCCAGGACGCCTACTCGATGCGCTGCACGCCGCAGGTCATCGGCGCCGCCCACGACGCCGTCGCCTGGGCGCCGGCGCAGGTCGAGACCGAGCTGAACGGCGTCGGCGACAACCCGATCTTCCTGCCGGAGGACCGCGCTCACCCTCACCGGCGCCAACTTCCAGGGAACGCCGGTCTCGCTCCCGATGGACATGGTCGGCGCGGCCGTCACGATGGTCTGCGTCCTGTCCGAGCGGCGCCTCAACCGGCTGACGAACCCGGCCCTCTCGGTGGGCCTGCCCGCCTTCCTGACGAAGGGCGCCGGGATGTTCTCGGGGCTGATGCTCAGCCAGTACACCGCCGACACCCTGATCGTCGAGCAGCGCATCCTCTCGGTGCCCGGCCTCCATCCAGTCGATCCCGGCCGCGGCCGACCAGGAAGACTTCGTGTCGATGGGCATGAACACGGCGATCAAGAACGGGCAGATCCTCGACAACGCGTACGGCATCCTCGGCATCGAGTTCGATGGCGGCGGCGCAGGCGCTCGACTTCCGCGACTTCACCTTCGGGACGCGGCGTCGAGACCGCGCGCCGCGTGGTTCGCCGCCACGTCGCGCACCTCGACGAGGATCGCCCGCTCCACCTCGACCACACGCGATGAAGGAGCTCGTCCGGTCGGGCGAGCTCCTGCGGGAGGTCGAGGCGGCGGTGGGTCCGCTGGGATGAGCAGGGGACCCGTGAAGGGCGGGGCGACCGCATGAAGGTGCTGACGCTGCGCCGCTGGGCGGAGCTCGACGACGCCGAGCAGGCGCGCATCATGGGCCGGGCGACGAGCGCCATCCTGGACCCGAAGCTGCTCGCCGCGATCGGCGAGATCTACGCCGACGTGGAGGCCCGCGGCGACGACGCCGTGGCCGACGCCACGGCGCGCTTCGACGGCGTGACGGTCGCGCCCGACGACCTCCTGGTGACCCAGGGGGCGATCGACGAGGCCCACGCCTCGGCCGCCCCGAAGCTCCTCGACGCGATCCGGGTCGCGATCGCCTCGGTCCGGATGTTCAACGAGGCTCAGCTCGCTGCGAGCCCCGAGTGGCGCGCGGAGATCCGGCCGGGCGTCGAGGTCGGCGAGCGGATGCGGCCGATCCCCAGCGCGGGCCTGTTCGTGCCCTGCGGGAAGGGCTCGTTCCCGTCGGTCCTGGTGATGATCGGGGTGCCGGCGATCGTCGCCGGCGTGCCCGAGATCACGGTCGTGGTGCCGCCCCTGCCGGGCACGGACCGGGTCGATCCCGGCGTGCTCGCCACGGCGAAGGAGCTCGGGATCACCCGCATCGTGCGGGCCAACGGCCCGGCCGGCGTGGCCGCCGTCGTGGTCGGGACGCAGACGATCCCCCGCGTCGCCAAGATCGTCGGCCCGGGCGGGCCGGCGGTCACCGCGGCCCAGGTCCTGGCCCAGGTCCGCGGCGTGGCCACCAACATGCTCTGCGGGCCCTCCGAGTCGCTCATCGTCGCCGACGACTCGATCGACCCGGTCCGCCTGGCTGCCGACCTCCTCAACGAGGCGGAGCACGGCGCCGACTCGGCGGCGCTCCTGGTCACCGACTCGCTCGAGGTGGCCGAGCGCGTCGACGCGGAGATCGCGGTCCAGCTCGCTCGCCTGCCCGAGCCCCGCGCCTCGTACGCGCGGTCGGCCCTGAGCGTCCTCGGCGGCGCGTTCCTGTTCGACTCGATGGAGGCCGCCGTCGACTTCGCCGGCGCGTATTCCCCGGAGCACCTGCAGATCGCGACACGCGATCCGGAGGCGGACCTCGCCCGGATCGCCTACGCGGGCGAGGCGCTCCTCGGCCAGCACACGCCGGTGAGCGCGGCCAACTTCGTCATCGGCGTGCCGGCGACGCTGCCGACAGGAGGCTTCGCCCGCATCAACGGCGGGGTCACGGCGCGGACGTTCATGACGACGACGTCGGTCGCGAAGCTCACGGAGGCCGGGCTGGCGTCGCTGGCGCAGGCCACGGTGACGCTGGCCGACCACGAGGGCTTCCCGGCGCACGCGGCGGCGATCCGCATCCGGGGCATGGCCTGAGCGCTGCCCGGGCCATCGCGTGACCTGGCGGCGCTACAGGTCGAGAACGAAGCGGAGGGCGACGTCGAGGCGCTCGATCGCGCTGGGGGCCAGGCGCCCGATCGGACCTGACAGGACGGGGGCGGGAACGGTGAGCAGCTGGTCGCCCTTGACCCAGCCATCGCGGTCGAGGCCCGTCTCGGAACGCGCCACGGCGACTCGGTGGGGGCGCGGCAGGTCGTCCGCCGGGGGCACGCTGGTCATCGGGCACAGGACGACGGTTCCGGACCGGCCGAACCGGTCCGCCTGCACGACCACCGCCGGCCGGCGGCCAGCCTGGACGTGACCGCCAACGGCCGGAAGCTCCACCAGGTAGATGTCCCCCTTCCGCGGACTGGCCGGTGGGCCGGCGCGCCCGATGGTCACCACTCGGCCTCGCCGAGGAGGGCTGCGGCGTACGGGAGCAACGCCTCCGCCGCGCGGACGGCCTCGTCGCGGTCGGCCTCGAGCGCGGCGTCGAGCCCGGCCTGGTCCTCGCGGTCGAA
Organism: uncultured Chloroflexia bacterium; assembly: GCA_963762445.1. Classification (GTDB taxonomy): domain Bacteria; phylum Chloroflexota; class Limnocylindria; order Limnocylindrales; family CSP1-4; genus CTSoil-043. Next base: position 59,755 of record CAVXLA010000003.1, on the reverse strand, counting down.
TCGCTCGCGAAGCGCCCCCGCGACGATCGCGCTCAGGGACGACGCCTCACGGTCGGCCTCCGCGCGCGCGCGCGCCACGAGCCCGGGCGGCAGGCTGATCGACACCTTGTCCACGGTCTCGGTCCCGTACGGAGCAGGCACCTCGCGAACGACGTGCGTTCCAGTACGACCGACGGTACGACCACTCATGCTCTCATGGTACGACCGACGTCAAGGCCGCGGCCGTCAGAGCTCGCGGCGGACCACCGGGTAGCGGTCGTCGGCGACGACGACGGCGAAGCCGGCTCGCTCCCAGAAGCGCGGCGTCGCCGCGGGGGTCGCGTCGGGAGCCGGGCCGATCTCGGGGTAGGCCTCGACGGCCGCGAAGCCGCGCCCGGCAAGGTCCGCGCAGACCGCCTCGACGAGCGCCAGCGCGTGGCCCTGCCCACGATCCACCGCCGTCACCGCCACGCAGGTGATGACCGCGGGGAGCGGCGACTGGGGGAGCCGGGGGTAGAGCTCGCGGAGGCGGAGGGCGCGCGGGTAGGCGGAGAGCGGGCCGAACTGGACGTACGCCGCCGCGCGCTCCGCGCCGCCCTCGTCGCGCACCAGCAGCACCTTGGCGTAGCTGCCGAAGACGGCCAGGCCGCGCCCCAGCAGGGCGAGCTTGGGGGCGGCGCCCGGGCCGACGGTCGGGCGGGCGGCGCGCCGCGGGGCGAAGGGATTCTCGGCCAGGGGGTCGTCGGCGTCATCGAGGCCGAACGGGTTCACGGGAGCGCTTCGCTTGAGGGCGAACGGGTTGTCCTCGCCGCCCTCGAGGTCGGCGAGGAACGGGTTCGACGACGTCCGGCGCGGCGAGGCCGGCGGCTCGGAGGCAGCGCCGTCCACCGGCCGCAGCCAGCTCGGCCGGTGGGCCTTCGAGCCCCGATCCGCGTCCTCCCAGTAGTCGCAGCTGCGGTGGTCGAACGACGCGTCCGCACACGGCGGAACGAGCCCGAAGGCCGCGGCGTCGGTCACGTCGACGATGCGGATCGCGTTCACGGGGAGAGCGTACCGCGGGGCCAGCCGCGTGCGCGGCGGCGCCGCGCCGCGATCCGGGCGAGCCGCTCGTGCGGCTGCGCCGCGTCCCGGCCGGCTCGCCCGGAGGATCGGGTCGCGTGGCACTGGCGGCGAGGCTCGCGACGGGCGACGCTCGGGCCGTGACCACCATCGCCGAGCCCGCTACCACCTCCGCCGGTGCCCCCGCCGGCGCTCCCGCCGCACCCGGCGAGGACTCGACCACGCCGCCGCCGGGCACGATCACCCCGCCGCCGGAGCTCGCGGGCCCGCTGAAGGCGCTCTCCGACGCCAGCCGGGCCGCCTTCCGCTACGGCAACCGCTACGGCATGATCCCCTTCCACCGGGCCGGGCTGGCCGCCTGGCTCGGCAACCCGCTGACCGGCTGGCAGTGCCTCGTGACGACGATCGGCCGCCGCTCGGGCCGCCCGCGCTACACGCCGCTGGGCTACATGGTGACCGACGGGGCGGCCTGGGTGATGGCCGGCTACGGCCCGTCCACGCTCTGGTACCGCAACATCCTCGAGGACCCGCGCGTCGACCTCCTCCTCCCGGGCCGCCCGCCGATCGCCGCCCTCGCGACCGAGGCCCGCGACCCGAGCATCCGGGCGCGGATCATCCCGGCGCTCTGTCGCTCGATGGCGCTGCCGGGCGCGCTGACGGGCTGCTTCCCGCCCACCTCGACCGACGAGCGGATCCTCGGCTGCGTCTCGTGGGTCCCCCTGGTGCGGATCGCGCCGGCGGACGGATCGGCGCTCGCGGCCGGCCCGGACGACCCGGGCGGCCTCGGCTGGACCTGGAGGCAGGTGCTGGCCGTCGGGGCGACGATCGTGGGCATCCGCGCGCTGGGGTTCCGGCGGCGGCGCTGAGCGCGGGCCTGCGCGCGCCTCCGCGAGCGCCTCCGTGCACGCGCGCTTGCGTCAGCCGTCGACGAGGTCGACGAGCGCCCCCGTTCGCACGAGCCGCGCGGCGGCGGCGATGTCGGCGCCCATCTCGCGGTCGGCCTCGAGCGGCGCGATGGTCGCCCGGATCCGCCGCTGGGCTTCCGCCACCCCGGCCCCCGGCGCCGGCGCGCCGCCGGCCGGAGCGCCGATGGCCGCCGCGATGGCCGCCCGCCGAAGGTCCAGCGCCTGCGCCCCGACCAGGAGCTCGATGCCCACGATCCGCTCGACGTTGTCGAGGACGTCACGGGCGTGGCGCGCCGCCGTGGCGCCCATCGAGACGTGGTCCTCCTGGTTCGCCGAGGTCGGGATCGAGTCGACCGACGCCGGGTGGGCCAGCACCTTGTTCTCGGAGGCGAGGGCCGCAGCGGTGTACTGGAGGATCATCATCCCGGAGTTGAGGCCGCTCGCCGGGGCGAGGAAGGCCGGCAGGCCTCCGTTGAGGCGGGCGTCCAGCAGCAGCGCGATCCGGCGCTCGCTGATCGCCCCGAGCTCCGCGACGGCCAGCTTCGCGAAGTCGAGGGCGAGGGCGATCGGCTCGCCGTGGAAGTTGCCCCCCGAGATGACGAGCCCGCCGCCGGTGGCCGCGGCATCGGCGTCAGCGACGCCGCCCTCGGGGAAGATGAGCGGGTTGTCGGTCGCGGCGTTCATCTCCACGTCCAGGACGCGCCGGAGGTAGTCGAGCGCGTCACGGACGGCTCCGTGGACCTGGGGCACGCAGCGGAGCGAGTACGGGTCCTGCACCTTGTGCGCCGACGCGTGGTGGTGGGCCATCAGCCCGGAATCGCGCAGGAGGTGGCGCAGCTCGGCGGCGACGGCGACCTGGCCGGGGTGGGCCCGGGCCAGCTGGTAGGCGGCCGCGTAGGCGACATCGGTCCCGAGGAGCGCCTCGACGGACAGGGCGGCCGCGACCGAGGCCGTCCGCGCGAGCCGGTCTGCGTCGGCCAGCAGGAGCGCCCCGACGCCGCTCATCAGCTGCGTCCCGTTGAGGAGCGCGAGGCCCTCCTTCGCCTCGAGGACGAGGGGGTCGAGGCCCTCCTCCCGGAGCGCCAGGAGCGCCGGCACGACCTGGCCGCGCAGCTCCACCTCGCCCCGCCCGATGAGCGGCAGCGCGAGGTGGGCGAGGGGGGCCAGGTCGCCCGAGGCGCCGACGCTTCCCTGGGCGGGCACGACCGGGTGGATCCCGAGCTCGAGGAATCGGAGCAGGCGGTCCACGACCGCCGGACGGCAGCCCGAGTGGCCGAGGGCGAGGGTGTTGGAGCGGAGGAGGAGCATCGCCCGGACGACGTCCCGCGGCAGCGCGGGCCCCACGCCGACCGCGTGGCTCACGAGCAGGTTCTCCTGGAGCCGGCGCGCGTCGGCCGGCGGGATGAAGGTCGTCGCCAGGTCGCCGAAGCCGGTGGTGATCCCGTAGACGACCTCGCCGGCGCCCACGAGCCGCTCGACGACGGCGCGCGCCTCCTCCATGCGGACCCGGGCATCCGCGTCGAGGACGGCGCGGGCGCCGCCGCGCGCGACCGCCTCGACGTCCGCGATCGTCAGGTCGGCGCCCGTCAGGACGATGGCCCCGGCCATGCCGCCCGGGGCCGGTCGGCCGGGCTCGAGGTGGGGGCTGCTCGGGTCGTCGAGCGGACGCGGGGTGGGCTCACTCACGCCGGCGAGCATAGCCCCGCCGGATCGAGCCCGACCGGACGTTCGGGCCACCGGTCGGCGCCGGCCGCCTCGCGTATCCTCCGCGCGATGCTTGCCTTCATCGATCGGATCGTCATCCCCCTCCTCGAATCCCTCTACGGCGCGGTCGGCTACGTCGGGGTCGGCCTCGCGATGGCCATCGAGTCGGCGATGGTGCCGCTCCCCTCGGAGCTGATCCTGCCGTTCGCCGGGTTCCTGGTCTCGGATCCCTCGCAGCTGGAGCCGATCAGCGGCCAGCCGTGGAGCTTCTGGCTCGTCGTGATCGCCGGGACGATCGGGAACACGCTCGGCTCGCTGGTGGGGTACGCGATCGGGGCCTATGGCGGCCGCCCCTTCCTCGAGCGGTACGGGAAGTACCTCCTGATCCGCCAGCACGAGATCGAGATCGCGGACCGCTTTTTCGCCCGGTGGGGCGCCCAGACGGCCTTCTTCAGCCGGCTCCTCCCGATCGTGCGGACCTTCATCAGCTTCCCGGCGGGCGTCGCCCGGATGGACGTCCGGAAGTTCATCGCCTACTCGACCGCGGGCGCCTTCCTCTGGTCGACCGCGCTCGTCTGGGCCGGTGTCCAGCTCGGCGCGAACTGGGAGGAGATCCGGGCACTCCTCCAGCCGTTCGACCTCGCGATCGCCGTCGGCGTGGTCGTTCTCCTCCTCGTCTTCCTCTGGCTCCGCCTCGGGCGACCGCGCCCCGGCCGCCGGCGCTCGCCCGATCCGGAGGTGGAGTAGCCGAGCTCGGGCGCGACAGGCGCGGTGGACCGAGGAGAGCGCGGGTGCGGTCAGGCGCCGGGCGACGGCTCCCACGGTGCCCGGCCGGGCGGCGCGGCATGGGAGGCGTCGTTCACGGTCAGGATCCGCGCCTGCTCCGGCGGCGCGCCGGTTGGCCAGCGGAGAACGGTCAGGTTCGCCTGGCTCTGCGTGAACCGCCGCCGGTACTCGCGGACGGGAACGCCCACGGCGGCGCACAGGAGGATCCGGTTGAGGGTGCTGTGGGCGACGGCGAGGACGACAGGGTCTTCCCCCGGGCGCTCCGCGGCCCAGCCCAGGAGGTCCACGAGGAAGGATCGAGCCCGCGCCGCGACATCGGCCCCTGACTCGCCGCCCGGGCACGGGATCGACTCCGGGTCGGCGACCCAGCGGGCGCGGTACGCCGCCTCTCGGGCGTCGATCGCCTCGTAGGTGAGCCCCTCCCAGGCGCCGTAGTCCATCTCCATGAGGCGCGGATCCTGCTCCACCGTCCGCCCGCGAGCCACGGCCTCGGCGGTCTCCACCGCCCGGCGCAGAGGGCTGCTCACGATCCGGTCGAAGCGCTCGCCGGCGATCCGCGCCGCCAGCGCGACCGCCTGGGCCCGGCCGCCGGCCGAGAGACCGAGGTCGATCCCCTGGCCGAGGTGCTGCTCGGGATCGGAGCGATCGGTCAGGCCGTGGCGCGTCAGGACGAGGGTGAGCATGGCCGGCCGAGTCTACCGTGCCAGCCGGGCGCGGCCGGTGCCCGCGTCTCAGCCCCAGGCGAGGGCGGCCCCGCACGTCACGCAGTGGCGCCAGCCGGCGCGCACCGGGGATCCGCACGCGCCGCACGTTGCCCGGACCGGGCGGGCGGCCGGCGGGGATGCGGCCGAGGGAGAGACCGGGAGCGCCCCGGCCGACCACGCGGCCGCTGGTGCCGCCAGCGCGGGCATCGCGCCCGGCTGTCCGACGGCCGCGGGTGCCGCGGCCGGGGCGACCCGGAGCCGCACGATCGAGCCGCGAGCGAGGAGGAGCCCGCCCGCGGCGACCGCGAATGCCGCGCACGCGACGATCGCGGCGGTCGCGACGACGACGCCGTCCAGCGAGCCAGCGAACCCGGCAACCTGGAGGCTGAGGAGCGCAACTGCTGCGGGTAGAAGATGCCAGGCGCCGCCGCGGACGAGCACCCCGCGCGGGTCGTGCCGGACCCGGACCGCCCGGTCCGCCAGGAGCCCGGCCAACGCGCCTCCGGCCAGGAGCGCCCAGAGCACCGGCGTGTGGAACGCGATCGGCGGCAGGAGCACGGCCATCGCCGCGCTCGCGCCCAGCCCGGCCATGCCGAGCAGGAGCGAGAGCGAGGCCAGGGGGCGCTCCCCGTGGAACCGGACCATGCTCCCGACTGCAGCCAGCAGCCCGACGACGCCGATCCCCAGGGCGGCCAGCCGGACGGCGCCTACTCCGTCCACAGGACGTGCCCCCGCTGCTCGGCGCGACGGGACTGCTCGGCGCCGACCGCGTTCCGATGAGCCACCTCGTCCCGGAACGACGTGGTGGTCGCCGCGGCCTGCTGGTCGGCCCGCACGAGCTGGCCGTCGAGCTCACCCATCCGGAACGCGAGGCGCTCGACCTCGTGCTCGATGACGACCCGCTGCTGTTCCGCCGTGTACTGGCGGATCCACTCGACGAGCGAAACGGCGGCCGTTCCCTGTCCGACGACGTTCGCGGCCGTGCCGGCCCGTTTCGCATGGTCGAGGAGGCTCGTGGCGGCCTCGTCAGCCCGCGCCGCGGCGGCGACCTTGACGAAATCCACAGCGCCTCCGCGCGCGACGCCGAGGTCGGCCGCCGCCTCCTTCGCGACGGCGGCGGCGGCGTCCTCGCCGTACTGCTGGACGAAGCCTTCGAAGCTGGCCGCAAGGTTGAGATCCGTATTGGCCTGCCCGGCCGACGAGGGTAGCTCGTGCGCCCGTCGCTGCGCATCGAAGTCCGCGAGCTCCCGTCGCCAATAGTCGACCATCGATCGCTGTGCCCGCTGCTCCTCGCGCAGCCGGTCGGACTCCTCCTGGGCCTTCCTGTCGGTCTCGAAGGAATTGTTCACGCGTTGCTGGGCGCGAGCCCGCTCCTCCCGGAGCATCTCGTCGGACATCACCGCGGGGTTGAGATCGATCCGCTCTGGAGTGCGCTCCGGCGGCGGGGCCGCGTCGGCGAGCGCCTGTTCGAGCGCCTGGACATCGCCAGAGATCAGGCCCCGCAAGCGCGCGATGTCGGCCAGCCGGTCGCGCAGGTCGCGGTTCATCTCCTTGATGCTCATGCTCCCCTGGGCGGCGACGATGGCCTCGGCGGACATCTGGATGAGGTTCGCCGCGATCGACACCGCGCCGGCATAGGGCGCCAGGGGACCGGTGAGCGGCCCGAGAATGTCCATGATTCCCCCGACCCAGGCGACCTTGTCCTCGAAGGTCAGGGTTCCCGCGTCGGCCCCCTCGCGGATCCTGTCGGCGGCGGCGCGGAGCTTCTCGTCGATGTCCCGCAGCTGCTTCAGGCGCCGCTCGATCTCCGCCGGATCGGATGGCAGGGGCTCGGGGATCGCCGGCGCGGTCTCGGACGCGGGCTCGGACGGCGGCGATGCCTGAGCCTCCGCAGGTGGCAGAGTGGGCGGCTTCGGCCTCCGGCGGAACCGGCTCGCGGCAACCAGGATCCCACCGCTCGCGGTGAGGCCGATGACGACGAGGTCCTCCGCATCCGGCTTGACCGTCTTCCTTCCGGCGAGGAGCTCCGTGAGGTCGCCGCCCGTGCCGGCCGCCACCCGGCGGGCCGCCTCCTCGGGCGTCACGCACTCCAGCAGGTACGAGTACACCGAGGCCGGGTTGCCCAACACGCCCTTGCCGTTCGGCGTGTTGCGGAACTCGTAGATCCCGCTGAACCCGTCATTGCAGATGGCGTGGCCGTCGTACCCGATCCGCCCGTTGGCTGGCACGGTCTCCTGCACGCACGCCGTGCCCGACATCCGGATCCAGATGAAGCCATCCGGACAGTTGTCCCGCTCCGGGTCCGCCGCCCGGGCGCTCGTGGTCGCGAGGAGCAGGACGAACACCGCCAGGCCGGCGGCCATCGCGAGCCGGCCGACGAACCCTGCCGCGCGCCCCGTCGACATCGCTTCTCGCGACGAGGATCGCCGGGCGGGCGCTCCCGCGGGAAGTGCTGAACGGCTCTCGCGGGCGCGCCGGACAGCGTGCTTCCATGGTTGGGGCGACCGATGACGACGCGCTACTGCCAGGACTGTGGGACTGTCGCCGAGCCGGCGGCGGTCTTCTGCGCGACCTGCGGGGCCCGCCTCGCGGCGCCGCCCGAGGGCCCGGCCGCCCCGCAGCGCGCCCGCCTCGCCGTGCCACCCGTGCACCTCGCCCGCATCGTCGCCCTTGCGACCGTCGCGGCGCTGGCGGTCCTCGTCGGCGGGGCGCTCGTCCTCGACCGGGTCGGCCGGCCCGGTGTACCGGCGAGCCAGCCGGCAACCGCGCCCGGCGCGGCGCCAACGGCTGGCACGCCGATCTCCGCGACCCCCGGCCCGACGTCCGAGTCCTCGACGGCGGCGCGGCCGACCGCGCCGCCCGTCGCGACGTCGGGCCCTGTCGCGTCGCCGCCGCTCGTCGCCGCGGAGACCCCGGTCGGCGCCATCGAGGCGTACCTCGAGGTGCGCGGGGTCTCGTTTGCGGGGACCTGCAACACCGCCGATCCCGTCGCCGACGCCGGCTCGTACTGCACCCAGCTCGTGGACGACCGGGACGCGCTCCAGGTCCACTGGATCGGGCCCGTGGGCTCCGAGCCGGACACCTGGCTGCTGGTCGCGGCCGGCCAGTACGGCTGGGTCGTGCTGGAATGGGCGCCCGTGGACGATCCGGCGGCGAGCCCCCCGTTCTGATCCGGGCGGGGGCGAGGGAGCCCGCCGCCCGGGTCTAGAATGCCGGCATGAGCGACCCCACGCAGGACCTCGACGAGGCGGCGCACGAGCCGGACGACGCCGGACACGGCCACGGCGGGCACGACGAGCGCGGGGAGCACGGCTCGACCATGGGCCCCGTCGACTGGCTCGCCTGGGGCGCCGGGCTGCTCGGCGTCGGGGCTGGCCTCGTCGTCGCCTTCTGCCTGTACGCCTCGACGGCCCTGTAGCGCGTCGTGCGCGCACGGTACGGCCCGAACACGATCGCGGCGGAGCGCCTGCTCGGCGATCTCGACCGGCTCGATCCCGGCGCGCTGGCGGCGCTGGCGGCGGCGGGCGGCGGCAGCTTCGTGGCTGCGGGCGACGATCCCCACGTCGCGGCCCGGGCCGAGCTGCGGGCGCGCCTGCGCGGCATCGCCGCCGGGGGACGCCGGCTCGATGCGATCCGGGCGATCGGCGACGACGTGGCTGCGTGGGCGGCGAGCACCGCGCACTGGTTCCCCGCGGGCGTATCGGGGGCGGGCGCGAGCACGGCGGAGATCGCCCCCCGGCTCGCCGCCGTGCCGCTGGTCCTCGATGCGGCCTACGCCGTCGTCCTCGAGGACCTCCTGGCCGACGACGAGCTGGACCTGCTGCTGGCGCCGTGGGACGAGGTCGTGGGGTCGCCGCTCGACGGCAGGGACGCGGCCGGCGACACACACCACGGCGCAGCGGGCGACGTAGGCGACGATGGCTCCGGCGCCGGTCCGTCCCCGGCGGATCCGGCCTGAGCGACCGGCCACGCCGCTCGCGCGCGCCCGTTGACCTGCCCCGGGTCAGGCCGGGTGCTTGCCACGGAGGTAGACGAGCCAGTAGATCGCGCCCACGAGGATGGTGCCGCCCACGATGTTCCCCAGGGTGACCGGAACGAGGTTGCCGGCGAGGCCGGCCCAATCGAGAGCGGCGTAGTCCGAAGGGGCGTGCTCGATCCGGGTCCAGAAGGCATCGGGGGCCATCGCCCGGATGAGCATGCCTGCCGGGATGAAGTACATGTTGGCGACGGAGTGCTCGAAGCCCATCGCGACGAAGGCGGCGATCGGCGGGACGATCGCCAGGATCCGATCGGTCGTCGTCCGGGCGGAGTAGGTGAGCCAGACCGCGAGGCAGACGAGACCGTTGCACAGGATCCCGAGCACGAAGGCCTGCAGCGGGTCGTAGCCGACCTTCGCCGCCGCCGTCGAGAGGGCCGCGGCGCCGACCGACGCGCCGCCGAACTCGTACTGCCGCGCGGCCACGACGAGGACGGCCGTGACGCTTGCCCCGACCAGGTTCCCGACGTAGACGACCACCCAGTTCCGCATCACCGCTGCGGTGCTGATCCGGCGCGCCGCCCAGGCCATCGCCAGGAGGTTGTTGCCGGTGAACAGCTCGGCCCCGCCGACGATGACGAGGATCAGGCCGAGCGAGAAGGAGAGGCCGGCGAGGAGGCGGACGAGCCCGTAGGGCAGCATCCCCGCCGTCCCGGCCGAGACCGTCGTCGCGAAGGCCGCCCCGAGGGCAATAAAGGCGCCGGCGAGGACCGCCAGGACGAACGTCGGGACGATGCCGAGCGCGGCCTTGCGGACGCCGATCTCGGCGGCCTTCGCCGCCATCTCCGAGGGGAGCAGGGCGTCGAGGCGGGCCTCGGTCGCGGTCGGGCCGTGGTGCGGGCCCGGCGCGGGTACGGCCCCCGCCTCCGGGCTGCCCGAGAGTTCGGCCTCGTGGGCCGGGGCCGATCGACCGGACCCGGTCATCGCTAGAAGAGCCCGACGACGTTCCCGTCGGCGTCGATGTCGATCTTCTCGCCGGCCGGGTGCGAGGGCAGGCCCGGCATCGTCCGCATGTCGCCCGCGAGCGGGTAGATGAAGCCGGCCCCAGCGGCCAGGCGCACGTCCCGGACAGGGAGGCGGAAGCCGGTCGGGCGGCCCTTGAGGTTCGGGTCGTGGGAGAGCGAGAGGTGGGTCTTCGCGACACACACCGGGAGGTGCCCGTAGCCGAACCCCTCGTACTCGGCGAGCGCCTTCGTCGCGGCTGGGGCGAAGTCGACCCCGTCGGCCCCGTAGACCTTCGTCGCGATCGTCTCGATCTTCTCGCGCAGGGGCATCTGGTCGGGATACAAGAGGTGGAATGCGCCGCCGTCGGACGCGGCGGCTTCCCAGACCGCGGCTGCCAGCGCCTCGGCACCCTTCCCGCCCTCGGCCCAGTTGGTGGCCACGACCGCGTCGCGCGCGCCCGCCGCGAGGGCGACCTCGCGGATCGCCGCGTGCTCGGCGGGGGTGTCCGTCGGGAAGGAGTTGATGGCCACGACGACTGGGACGCCGTAGGAGCGGACGATCTCGACCTGCGCGGCCAGGTTCGCGCCTCCCCGGCGAACCGCCTCCACGTTCTTGGTCGTGAGGGCCGGGTCGAGCGGCTTGCCAGCCACGATGCGCCCCACTCCGCCGTGCATCTTGAGCGCGCGCACCGTGGCCACGATGACCGCCGCGTCGGGCGCGAGGCCCGAGGTCCGACACTTGATGTCGAAGAACTTCTCGGCCCCCATATCGGCGCCGAAGCCAGCCTCGGTCACGACGATGTCGCTGGTCGCGAGGGCGACCCGGTCCGCGATGATCGAGCTGTTGCCATGGGCGATGTTGGCGAACGGGCCGCAGTGCACGTAGGCCGGGCCGCCCTCGAGGGTCTGGACCAGGTTCGGCTTGATCGCGTCGCGCAGGAGCACGGTCATCGCGCCGGCGACGCCGAGGTCTTCGGTCGTGACCGCCTTCCCTCCGCGGTTGGTCGCCACGACGATTCTCCCGAGCCGCGCCCGAAGATCGAAGAGGTCCTTCGAGAGGGCGAGGATCGCCATGACCTCGGAGGCCACGGTGATCACGTACTCGCTCTCGCGGGGGACGCCGTTCTCCTTCCCGCCGAGGCCGATGATCACCTTGCGAATCGCCCGGTCGCTGATGTCGACGACCCGCGGCCAGCGGATCGAGTGGAGGTCGATGCCCAGGGCGTTCCCGTGGTGGAGGTGGTTGTCGAGGAAGGCGCTGGCGAGGTTGTGGGCCGCGCTGATGGCGTGGATGTCGCCGGTCAGGTGGAGGTTGAAGTCCTCCATCGGGATGATCTGGGAGTAGCCGCCGCCGGCGGCCCCGCCCTTGATCCCGAAGACCGGCCCGAGCGACGGCTGGCGGATCGCCACCGACGCCTTCCGCCCGATCCGGTTGAGGCCCTGCGCGAGGCCGACCGTCGTCGTCGTCTTGCCCTCGCCGAGCGGCGTCGGGGTGATCGCCGTGACGACCACGTACTTCCCGCGCGCCCGCTCCCGCTCCGCGCGCTCGACCCCGGCGAGGGTCACCTTAGCCTTGGTCGGCCCGTAGTACTCGATCTCGTCGGGGCGGAGGCCGAGCTCCGCGGCGACGTCGCCGATGGGACGCGGGGTGACGGAGCGTGCGATCTCCAGGTCCGACGGGAACGGCATGGGTGCCTCCGGGGCTCGGTCAGCGAGCGGGCTACGAGGTGGGGATGGACGGGCGAAGCGAGAGGGCGCCGGGCGCGGTCCGCCCTTCCGCCTGGTTGCGGGCGGCCCACACCAGGTGGGTCAGGAGGATCGCGTTCGTGAGGGGACCCACGCCGCCCGGCACCGGCGTGATCGCCGAGGCGACGCGGGCGGCCGAGTCGAAGTCGACGTCGCCGGCGAGGCGGCCGTCGACGACGTTGATGCCGACGTCCACGACAACGGCGCCCGGCCGCAGCATCTCGCCCGTGACGAGGCCCGGCCGGCCGGCAGCGACGATCACCACGTCCGCCTGGCGAAGGTGCGCCGCGAGGTCGGGCGTGCGCGAGTGGCAGATCGTCACCGTGGCGTGCTCCCGCAGGAGGAGGAACGCGGCGGGCTTCCCGACGACGTTGGAGCGGCCGACGACGACGGCGCGGCGGCCCTCCAACGTCACACCCGAGCGCTTCAGGAGCTCCACTGCCGCGTGGGCCGTGGCCGGCAGGAAGCCGTCGTAGCCGAGAGAGAGGAGCCCGGCGTTCAGCGGGTGGATGCCGTCGATGTCCTTGGCGGGGTCGAGCGTGTCGATGACGACGCGCAGCGGGATCCCGGGCGGGAGCGGCTGCTGGACGATGATCCCGGCGACCGTGCGCTCGGCGCCCAGGGCGAGGATCTCGCGGCCGAGCGTCTCGGCGCTGCAGTCGTCGCCGAGCTCCACGAGGCGGTCCTGGATCCCGACCAGGCGGCAGCCGTCGAGAATCTTGTGGAGGTAGACGGTGGAGGGGGCATCGCGGCCGACGATGACGACGGCGAGCTCCGGCGTGTACCCATGGCGCTCGCGGAACGCGGCGATGTCGGCGGCGACCGTGGCCCGGACGTCGGCCGCGATCGGGCCGCCGCGCAGGAGGCGCGGCCCGCCGTCGTCGAGAAGCGTCACGCCCTTGCCTCGGCTTCGGGTCCGCCCTCGCCCGGCCGGGTCCCGTCGGCCTCCGGGTCCCGCAGCTCTCCGCGCTCGACGTGCGCCCGGGTCGCCTCGGCGAGCTCCTCGATCTCGGCGAGGAGCGCCGCGACCCGCCCGCGCATCTGGTCGGCGAGCGCCTCGTCGCCCAGCGACGGCAGGTTGACGAGGACGTTCTCGGCCGCCCCGTCGGCGGCGGCCTCGACCAGGCGCGACGCGACCGCGAGGTCGCTCGAGGCGTTCAGGTTGCTGCGACCGGCGAGGGCCTCCGACCCCCTGACCACGTCCCGGCAGGCCTCGAGCGTGCGGAGGGGCGCCTCGGCGGCAACCCGGGCCGAGGCGCGGATCGCGGCCGTCCGGGCCGCCTTGTCCGCGTCCGAGTCGCGGGGGAGCTTGAGCGCGGCGGCGAACGCCGCGTAGGCATCCGCGTCCTCGTCGGCGAGCGCCAGCAGCCGGCCGGCGAGGGCGCGCCCGGCGGTCCCGTGGCGGGCGTGGCTCGCGGTGTATGCCGCGTACTTCGGGCGATCCTGGGACAGCGCCGCGACCATCGCCACCAGCGCCGCACCGCACGACGCGGCCACCGCGGAGGCGGCGCCGCCGCCCGGGCTGGGCGTGGCGGACCCGAGGATCTCGATGAAGCCGTCCAGGGTCATGGACCCGAAGCGAGGCGCGGTCATCTCCGACATGCGGACGATTGTAGGAGTCGGGTTTCGGTGCGACAGGGCCGTCCCGCCCCGCTGCCCCGGGCCGCCCGACCCGTGACGAGGGAATGGCCGGGCCCGCGGCGAGCGCGGTACCGGTCGCGCTCACCCCGGGCCCGATGAGGCGGGTGCCACCGAACCGGCAGCCCGAATGGTCGGCGCGGTGGAAGCCGGCTGATCCGACGGCCGGCTCAGGCGGCCCGGGCGACGTCCCGGTCCAGGCCCTCGATGAGCCAGCACCGGCCGCGATGCCGGAACGTGAGCGCCAGCCGGACCTCGGGCGTGTCCACCTCGAAGGTGGTGCGCGGGCCGGTCTCGATCGGGTACGCCGACCGCTCGCGGCGCACGGCCGCGATCGCGGTCACGGGAATCGTCCGTTCGCCCCAGCGGATCTCCCGGGGGCGCCCGGAGAGCCAGTCGGTCCGCACGCGGACCTTCACCGGCTCGACGCGGGTCATCGCCATGCCATTGCTCCTTCTCGGCGGCTCAGCGTCGCCCGGGGCACTCGGGAGACAGAACACCTGTTCGACTTGCCTCCCGACTCTAGATCGAACACCTGTTCGATGTCAAGCCCTTTGGGGAAGCTGCATCGCACTCTCCGCGTCGCCGGTGCCACCTTGATTGGCACAGGCGTTCGAGTGCTGCGACTCCGGCAGCGGGGGTGGTCATGGCCGCCGAACCCGACGGATTCGATGCCCCTGCAAGCATCACGGGCACATCGGGTCTCGGCCCTGGAAGGCGGGCCGAGCTCGACCCGTCCGGACCGCTCGCTCGACCAGGCTCCCGCAGACCCCGCACACCGATCCGCGAGTGATGCGCGGGCGATGTGTCCACGGTCATCGAATCTGGCGACCGTTCTCCCGCCGCTGCGCCGACTGCCCGACCCTCCGGGCGCGATCGGCGGCCGGCCGGGTCACCGGGGTCAGCTGCTCCTACCGTCCGGGCTCGGTCGGGCCCCCGCGCCCCTCGTCGCCTGGGCCGGGGCCCGCGGCGCCCGGCCGGGTCCGCCCCACCCGGCGGCCCTCGAGCGGCTGCAGCGGGTCGCGGCCACCGGGCTCGGCGAGCGGGTCGCCGAGGAGGCGGGCGCGGGTGAGGGCGCGGCTGCCGTACTTCCGGCGGATCTCGTCCTGCGCCTCGACCGCCCGGCGTCGTCGCGGATCCTCCGTCGCGAAGAGGCCCATCTGGGTCGGCTCGCCGAGGCCGTGGGCGCCGACCCCGAGCAGGCGGATCCGGCGGCCGCGCACCTCCGGGCGCACCAGGGCGAGGGCCGCCCGGAAGATGGGGTCGGCAAGGTCGGTCGGCTCGGGCAGCGTCCGCTGCCGGGTCACTGTGTGGAAGGCGCTGTCGCGGACCTTCACCTGGATCGTCGCGGCGCGCACGCCCCCGGCCCGCAGCCGCGAGGCGACCCCCTCGGCGAGGGCGAGGAGCGTCCGCTCGATCACCTCGGCGTCCGCCGTGTCGACATCGAAGGTGTGCTCGTGGCTGACCGACTTCGCCGCGACGTCGCCGGTGACCGGCGATGGGTCGATCCCGCGCGCCCGATCGTGGAGCACGGCGCCATGGGCGCCCAGGCGACGGACCAGGACGTCGAGCGGGAGCTCGGCTAGGTCGCCGATCGTGCGCACGCCGTGCTCGGCCAGGACGATCCGCGTCTGCTCCCCGACGCCCCACAGGCGGCCGATCGGGAGTGGCGCCAGGAACGCCGCCTCCTCGCCGGGCGGTACGACGACGAGCCCGTCGGGCTTCCGGAGGTCGGAGGCGACCTTCGCGACGAGCTTCGTGGTGGCGACGCCGACGCTCGCCGTGAGGCCCACCTCGTCGCGCACCGCCGCCCTGATCCGGCGGGCGATGACCTCCGGCTGGCCGAAGAGAGGTTCGCTGCCGGCCACGTCGAGGAACGCCTCGTCGATGGAGACCTGCTCGAGGAGCGGCGTGAAGCGCCCCAGGATCTCCATGACCCGCCGACTCTCGCGGCGGTACTTCGCCCCGTCGACCGGGAGGAACGCGCCAGCCGGGCAGAGCGCGAAGGCCGTCCGGAGCGGCATCGCCGAGCGGATCCCGAACGCCCGGGCCTCGTAGCTCGCAGCCGAGACGACGCCGCGCGCCCGCGGGTCGCCACCGACGATCACCGGCCGGCCGCGGAGCTCCGGCCGGTCACGCTGCTCCACCGCCGCGAAGAACGCGTCGAGATCGACGTGGAGGATCGTGGGGGTCGTGCGCACCCGCCTATCATCGCGGGGACGTGACCTCGACCGAAAGCCCCGCCGCGGGCCCGCTCAACGCCGGCCCGTCCGTCGTGCGCGATCACGCGCTCGCGATCGCCGGGGTGGGCGTGGCGGCGTTCTTCCTGGCCTGGCTCGTGCCCGCGACCGCGGTCGTCGTCGCCTGGCCCTTCCTGTTCGTCTTCCCCGGCTGGCTGCTGGTATGCCGCGCCATTCCCCGGCTGGGTCCCGCCGGCCAGCTGGGGGTCGGCATCGTCGTCTCCGTCTACGTTGCCGCCCACCTCGCGAACGTCGGGGGGCTCCTGGCCGGGCACTTCGACCGTCCCGTCGCGCTCTCGACGGCGGCCGTCCTGGCCGCCCTCAGCCTCGTCCTCGCGCGCGCCCCGCTGCCGGGCCTCGCTCCCCCGCCGACGCTTGATCCGCGGCTCGCCCTGGCCGCGGCCCGGCGCGAGCCCGCCCCGTTCGTGCTGGCCGCCTTCGCCGTCCTGGGGATCGGCGGCATCCTGGCCGCGAACGCGTGGCACCAGACCCCGTTGGGCTGGGTCTCCGGCGGCTGGAACTGGAGCGACTTCCTCGTCCACGTTGCGATCGGCCAGAGCATCGTGGACGGCAACTTCCCGCCGCAGGTCCCCTACTTCGCCGGCGTGCCGCTGACATACCACTGGTTCGCCGACTTCCACGGCGCGATCGCCGCCGCGACCGCGGGCCTCCACGTGATCCCCGCCTTCATCGTCTCGAGCGCCCTCATGGCCGGGGCGCTCGCGCTCGTCGCCTGGGAGCTCGCCCGGCACCTGACCGGCAGCCGGCGCGCGGCCACGATCGCGACGCTCCTCGTGCTCACCGGCGGCGGGATGGGCTGGATCCGCCTCGTGCTCGACGTTCGGGCGGGGGCCGGCTCCCCCTGGGACCTCATCCAGAAGCTTCCCTACGACAACACCTGGGAACCCGGGCGGCCGGAGTTCAAGATCGCCTCGATCCTGGGGACCGGCCTCTTCCCCCACCGGGCCACGACGTTCGGGTTGCCCGGGCTCCTCTCCGTGCTGCTCCTGGTGCGCGTCTCGCTCGGCCGGAGCCGGCCGGGGATGGGGCTCGCGGGTCTCGTCGCCGGCCTCCTCGCCCCCTTCCACTTCTACTTCTTCCCGGCGACGTACCTCCTCGTCCTCCTCTACGCCCTGGCGCGGCGGGCGTGGCGGCGCCGGGGCTGGCTCCGCGACGCCGCGCTCTTCCTCGCCCCGGTCCTGCTCGCCCTCCCCTTCGTCGTCGGCCCCGCGCTCCTCCAGCGCGACCGCGGCGCCATCCGCCTCGTGGCCGGCTGGGCGGAGGCGCCGTTCAAGGAGGGTGTCGGGCCGGTCGTCTTCTTCTACGTCACCAACCTGGGCCTGCCGCTCCTGCTCGGCCTGGTGGCCCTGGTGGTCTCGCGCCCGCCCGCCCGGGCGTTCCTGGCGGCCTGGGCAGTCGCCCTCTTCCTGGTCCCGAACCTCATCGTGGCCGGCGCCGTCGAGTTCGACATGAACAAGTACTTCCAGGTCATGGGGGTCGCCCTGGCGATCCTCGGCGGCTGGCTCCTCCGGCGCCGACGAACGCTCGTGGTCGGGCTGGTCCTGGCGGCCGCCGCGATCTCGCCGGCCCTGGTCGCGACGTGGCACCTGGTGTCGACGCCGGTCGCCCTCAGCCGCGCCCAGGAGCAGGCTGCCCGCTGGATCGCGGCCAACACCCCGCAGCGGTCGGTCTTCCTCACGGACGCCTACATCAACAGCCCGGTCGACTACGCCGGCCGTCTCCGCATCACCACCTTCGGGCCGTACGCCGCGAACCTCGGCTACGACCCGGCGCCGCGTGAGGCCGACGTCAGGGCGGCCTACTGCGACGGTCCCGACGCGGCGGCCGCCGTGATGGCCCGCTACGGCGCGACGTTCGCGCTCTCGTCCGGGGGGCTGCCCGACTGCACGGACGGGAAGCCGACCGACTTCTCGGCGAGCCCGCGCTTCGAGACCGTCTACGCCCTCGAAGGCGTCGAGATCTGGCGCTTGCGCGGGTGACGGACGTGCGGCTCAGAACGCCCAGTGGCCGAGGGCGAACTCGGCCGTCAGGAGGGCCAGGATGAGCGTCGACGCGACGAGCACCGACGCGCCGGCGCGGCTGCGGGCGAGGCCGCCGAGCATCAGGAACATCGGGAAGGCGCCGAGGATGTAGCGGGGGACGCTGATCGGCCAGGAGACGCTCGCGAACAGGAGCAGCGAGGCTCCGGCGTAGACGCCGTAGCCGAGGCGACCGCGCCGCGACAGCACCGCCCAGGCCGTGGTCGCGGCGAGCAGGAAGATGGCCAGGAGCGGCGCGAGGTAGAGCATGACCCAGTCGCGGTCCGCCTGCGGGTGTGAGACGGAGCCGACGAGCGACCCGATCGCCTGCCACGGCGGGACGGTCTCGACCCGGAACACGTCGCGCTGGACGCCGAGGAAGAACAGCGGGTCGCCGTAGGCGAGCCAGTTGATCCCGGCGTAGACGAGCGGCCCGACGAGGATGAGCGCGAGCGCGCCCATGCGGACGGAGCGCGGCCTCCCGCGGAGCTCCGGCAGGAGGGCCGGCAGGAGCAGGACGCCCGGGAGCCGGGTGAGCGCCGCAAGGAGGCCGAGCACGCCGGCACCCACCCAGTCCCCGCGGCGGGCACGCAGGAACGTCCATGCCGCGAGGGCGAGGAAGAGCGGCTCGGTGTACGGGGGGACGAAGGCGAAGGCCGTCGGGAACGCGTTCATCGCGAGGACGACGCCGCGGGCGACCCGGCGGTCGGCGCCGTCGAGGCGAGCGAGGCGGTAGAGGGCGACCGCCGCGGCCACGGAGGCAGCCGCCGAGATGGCCAGGCCAGCGACGAGCGGCGGCATGGCGAGCGAGCCGATGCGGAGCAGGGCCGGCAGCAGCGGGAACAGCACGGCGCGGGCCGGGTCCACGTAGCCCACGGTCGCGACCTCGAGGTAGTGCGGAGCGTCCCACGCGTTCCACAGGTCGAAGGGCACGCGGGCCCGGGCCGTCGCGTCGCCGAACAGGATGACGGCCATCGGCGCGGCGACGAGGAGCGCCAGCCGGATGCCGAGGGTGAGGAGGACCGCGTCCGCGAACTCGGCCGAGCCCAGCCAGCCGCGCAGGCGCCCGATCACGGGCCGCGCTCGACGAAGACGACGAGCTCCACGCCCGGCCGGAGCGTATAGCGGGCCTCCTCGCGGTAGCGGTCGGCGAAGCCGGCCGGGAGCTTGTCGAGCTGGTCGACCTTCACGATTTCGACCGGCGCGTCCACGCCGACCACCTCGCCGTAGAAGCCGGCCTTCGTGTCGTCGCGGAGGTACCACGGCAGCGGCCAGTAGTCGGGCGACATGATGACGATCCCGAGCTGGCCGCCAGCGCCGCGCCGCTCGTCTTCGGCACTCAGCCAGGCCACGAGATCCTTCACGTCCCGCTGGGTCTGGACGTAGACGTACGCGTTCTCCTCCACGTCGTAGTCGCGGAAGGCGAGCGTCACGGCCTGCACCGCCCCCAGGACGAGCGCGGCCCCCAGGACGGCCGCCGCGGCCCCGCGGACGGCCCGCCGGCGGCCCCCCCATCCGCGGCCGAGGAGATGGCCCGCGACGAGCCCGTACGGGAGGAGCCAGTTCAGCATGAGCCACGGCGTCTTGTAGCCGATGAGGGAGTACGCCAGGAAGAGCCCGGTCGCCCAGGCCGCGCAGAAGATGGCGAACCGGCTGCGACCCTCCCAGGCGACCCACGCGGTTCCGGCGAGGCCGAGGACGAGGAGCCCCAGCTCCTCCTCGACCATCCAGCCGGCGTACGTCAGGGGGCCGGAGACCTGCGTAGCCCCCGAGGTCTGGGTCCAGATCGCGAGGCTCCCGAAGGAGCCCAGGACGCCGGCGGGGAAGTTCGTGAAGAGCGACGAGAAGAGGGTGACCCAGATGGCCGCGAAGAGCGCCGCCGCGGCCGCGAGCGAGGCCACGAGGCCCTGCCGGCCGCCGAAGCGGGCCAGCGGGTCCGCCTGCCGGCCGCGGCTCGAGCCCGGCCGCCACGCCGCGGGCCCGCCGCCGGTCGCTCCTCCCGCCGGCGCCGCGCCGGGACCCGGGGCGAACCGCAGCGGGCGGCCGAGAACGTGCGGCGCCACCCGCTCGTAGACCGCCAGGCAGCCCACCGCCAGGCCGAGGACGGCGACCGTGATGATCGCCGTCTCCTTCGTGGTGAACATGCCGGCCATTGCCGCGCTCGCGGCCAGCAGGAAGCGGGTGCGCCCGGACTCCCACCACCGCGCGGCCCCCAGGACGAAGCCGAGGGTGAAGAAGACGAGCAGCATCTCGTGGATGGCGTAGCGCGAGAAGAAGACCATCCCCGGCGAGACGACCAGGAGCGCTGCCGCGGCGGGCGCGCCGGCGCGCCCGATCCAGCGCCCCGCGAGCAGGGCGAGCCCGATCGTCGCGAGGCCGAACACCGCCGGGACCAGCCGCATCGAGAGGTCGCCGAGGCCCACCAGCAGCGCCGACAGGGCCGCGCCGTAGAAGAGCGTGGGGCCGTGGTAGTTGGCCGGGTCGTAGTGCCAGGTGCCCGAGCGCAGGAGCTGGGTCGTGAACCAGCCGTTCACGCCCTCGTCGTTGTGGAACGGCGCGAGCGGCAGGTCCCAGAGGCGAAGCGCGCCCGCGACCAGAAACAGGATGGCGACCGCGCCGGTGGTCGCAGCCACGCCGGACCACCGGGCGGTGTTCGCGGGCGGCGCCGGCGCCGGCGCGATGGGCGGGCCCACGGTCGACGCGCCCGGGGCTGGCGCGTCCGGCGTCGGCGCAGTCGGCGCCGTCGGCGTCGCGGCCTCGCCCGTCGGTCGTTGTCGCGCCGCGCGGCGGCTGCTCCCCCGGCTCACCGCGGGACCCGGTAGAGGCGGTAGTCGCCCACCTCGGCGATCAGTGGGAAGCCGGCGAACAGCGCGTCGTTCACCTCGAGCATGCCCCGCTCGATCGGGGTGACCTCGACGTAGTCGACGCCGTGGTTGCGCATGAGCTGCAGCGCATCGGAGCCTCCCGCGTACATCAGGCCGATGTCGCGCTCCCGATCGCCGGACGCCAGGCCGCGCGACCACATCCAGCCAGGGTAGCCGAGCAGCGACCGGCGTCCCGTCAGGTAGACCGGCGGGTTCCACGTCGGCGCGTGGAGGACGAGGGCGCGCGCGGGCACGGTCGCCCGGATCCGCTCGGCGAACGCCACCCCGCCGGCGTCGAACTGCCCGTAGTCGGTTCGCCCGCTCACGACGCGCCACACGTCGAGGCTCCCGGCCAGCAGCAGGACGA
Source organism: uncultured Chloroflexia bacterium (assembly GCA_963762445.1). Taxonomy (GTDB): domain Bacteria; phylum Chloroflexota; class Limnocylindria; order Limnocylindrales; family CSP1-4; genus CTSoil-043. The sequence continues at coordinate 38,744 of CAVXLA010000003.1, read as the reverse complement.
CGAGCGATCCGGCCGCCGCGAGCCGGCCGACGACCCGCGGGGCGCCGCGCCGACGCCCGCGCCAGAGGGCCGCGATCGCCAGGGCGACGAGAGGCGCGGATCCCACCCACCAGTAGAGCAGCACCTTGATGTTGTCCCACGTCCAGGGTGCCAGCCTGACCACGTTGGGAACGATGAACCAGGCGGCGAAGGGAAGCCAGAAGCGCAGCAACCGCCCGCCGACCAGCGGCCGGCCGCCTCCCCCCGGGACCCGGCCGACGAGGAGCGCCGCCACGAGGAGCGGGATGAAGAGCCCGGTGTTGAGGAGCCAGAAGGTGACCGGGTCCGTCTGGCCGTGGTCCCAGCCGATCGCGATATCGAAGTAGGAGCCCGCGCTCGTCGCGGAGCCCCGGGCCAGGAGGAGCGCGGAGGGCGCGGCCGCGAGGGCCGCGGCCGCGAGGTAGAGCGCCCAGGCGCGCAACCTGCCGTTCCGCCACTCGGCGAAGAGGAGGCCCAGGAAGAAGGCCGTGCCGAGGACGACGGCGAACGAGTGCGTGTGGGCCAGGACGAGGGCCCCGGTCGCGAGCCCGGCCACGCCCAGCCGGATGGTCCGCAGTCGCTGGGTCTCCGGCGTCGCCGTGGCCGACAGCGAGTGCCAGAGGAGCGTGAAGACCACGACCGCCAGCGGAAGGCCCAGCAGCAAGCCGCGCTGGGGCACGAGCAGCGTCGTGATGGCGTTGCCCCAGCGCCAGACCGCGTCGCCGACGATCGTGTAGTCGTGGGGAGGCGCGAGAAGCGTCTGGAGTATTCCCGCGCCGCTCTTCCGGGCGTCGTCCAGCAGCACCACCCATCCCAGCCCGCCGCCGAGCAGCACGAGGACGGGCGTCAGCCAACCCGCGAGCCGGTCACGGGTGATCGCGGCGCCGAACCGGACGAGGAGGCCGGTGAGCGCCGCGCCGAGGATGAGGCTCGGCGCCAGCAGCGCCTCCCGCAGCGACGCGCCGAGCACGACGAGCATGCCCGAGAGGTAGTCGGCCAGGAACGGGTAGGTGAACGCGGTGCCCGCGTAGGTCGGGTCCTCGGGGGGCAGGTTGCCCCCCCAGCCGAAGCTGGCAACGATCTGCAGGTGGAACGGCAGGTCGCCCAGGTTGTTGACGTAGCCGGTGCCGATGCCGTCGGGCCCCTCGAGCATCACCCGGTCGACGATGCGCCAGAGCAGCGCGACAACGGCCACGATTCCGAAGAGCGCCAGCAGCGTGGCCGGCCACGAGGCGGCGGCGCGCCGCGCCAGGGCACCGAGGTCGGCGGCGTCCGCGCGGACCGCCGCGCGGAACCGGGAGCGCGCGAGGAGGGCCGCCGGGGCGGCGACGACGGCGGTCGCCAGGACGACGCTCGCGGGGTTGGGGCCGACGGCGAATCCCGCGAGCAGGCCGAGCGCTGCCAGCGCGACGAGGCCGGTGGCCGCGCCGGTGAACGGGCGCGACGCGGCGGGGGCGCCGGGGTCGTACCAGTAGGTGGCGACCGTCCCCCCGAGGACGGCAAGCGCGAGGACCGCGAGCGCGGCGGTCATCGCGGGGCGGCCGCGGCCGTCGGCGGCCGGGTCAGGCGACCCGCGACCTGCTCGTCACCCCTTGGGCTCGACGATGACCGTGACCTCGGACGTCATTCCGGCGTAGACCTTGACGGCCACCTTGTACGTCCCCAGCGACTTGAGCGGCTGCTCCAGGTCGACCTTGTGCTTGTCGACCGTGATCCCGCGCCGGCCCAGGGCGTCGGCGATGTCCTGCGAGGTGATCGAGCCGTAGAGCTTGCCGCCCTCGCCGACCTTGACGCCCATCGTCAGGGTGGTCGACGCGATCCGGGTCGCCGCGATCTCGGCTTCGCCGCGCTCGCGCTGGCGCCGCTCCTCGCGGCTGGCGATGTCGTGCTGCCAGGCGCGGTAGGCGCCACCCGCGGCCGGCACGGCGAGCTTGTGCGGGATAAGGAAGTTGCGGGCGTAACCGTCGGTCACGTCCTTCAGCTCGCCGCTCTTGCCGAGCGTGGCGACGTCGGTGGTCAGGATGACCTTCACGCGGGAGAACCCTCCTTGTCGAGCAGGCCCCGAACGCGCGCTCCCAGCTCGGCCTTGCGGGCCGCGCGGGCCCCGAGCTGCAGCGCGATGGGGATTCGGTGGACCAGGCGGCGGATCGGGCGCGGCACGAGCCGCCGGACGCGGTGCACGTCCTCATCGAACGCGGCCCGCTCGAGGCCGACCGCCTCGAGCTGCTCCGCGAGGACGTCGTCCGGCACCCCGGCCAGGAACGCGTCGACGGCGAGCGCCCCGACGACGAGGTCGTCGAGCGCGCCGAGCAGCGGGATCCGGTCCGGGACGAGGTCGACGGGCGAGACGGCGTAGCCCAGGGCGACGGCGAGCAGGGCTTTCCGCGCAGCGGGCACCCTGGGATCGCCGAGGAGCCCGGCCATGATCCGGGCGTGGAGCGGGAGCCGGGCGGCGATGGGCAGCAGGGCGAGCAGGCTGATCGTGCGCCCGATCATCGCCCGCCGGCGGGTGCCGCGCCGGCGTCGCGCCGGTGCCGCCGCTCGCTTCTCGGGGTCGCTCATCCTCGTCGGGGTGCTCCGTTCCGTCGCCTGCCCGCGCGAAGCGCGCGGGCGAACGGGAAGTCTATCAGCCCGGTCCGGCCGGGCCGCCTTTCCCGGCGATCGCCGCCTCGATCGCCTCCGCGAGCCGGTCGCCGGAGGGCCGGCCGACGAGGGGCGTCACCCCGTGGAGGCCGGCCGTCTGCATCCACGCCGGCTCCATCCCGGAGGCCACGAGGACGATCGGGATGTCCGGGTGGATCTCGCGCATCCCCTCGATGAGCGCCTGGGCCCCGTCCGGCTCGCCCGTCACGAAGGCGTCGTAGACGAGGACGTCGGCGCCGACCGCGAGGCTGCACTCGAGCCCCGAGAGGATGGGGCAGCTCGCCCCGATGGGGCCGATGCACTGGCGGGCGTCGTAGCCGCGCCGACGGAGGCTGTCCACCTCCTGGTCCGAGAGGTCGATGTCGTGGTGGACGACGAGGACGCGCGTCATGGGGACCTACCTCAGCCTCGGGCTTGGAGTGGCGATGGTTGGCGCGGCGGCCGACGGCGCGCCAGTGCCGAACGTCCTCGGCTTGGGCCGTCCTCGCCCCGGGCCGCCGCCGGGCTCGAGTGGCGGTCGGCCCGCGCTTGACAATCGAACGGGTGTTCGGTACTCTCGCTGCAACGGCCGGGAAAGGAGCATCCGTGACCAGGCATGACGCCGAGCGCCGCCGGAAGATCCTCGACTACATCGCCGCGATGATCCGCACCAGCGGCGTGCCGCCGTCGGTTCGCGAGATCATGCGCGCGGTCGGGCTCGCCTCCACGTCGGCCGTCCACCACCACCTGCGCGGCCTCGAGGATGACGGATACCTCGACCGCGGTGCCGCGCAGTCGCGGATGATCCGGCTCACGCCCAAGGCCGCCCTCCACATGGGCCTCTCGGCAGAGCTCACCCCGCAGTCGCTCCCCGTGGAGGCGCACGTCCTGCCGGTGATCGGCGAGATCGCGGCCGGAGGACCCATCGAGGCCTACGCGACCGCCGACGAGTACCGGGCGGTCCCGGACCTCCTCGCGCCGGCCGGCGACGCATACCTCCTGCGCGTGCGCGGCGACTCGATGATCGGGGCCCTCATCGCCGACGGCGACTACGTGGTCATCCGCCCCCAGCAGACGGCCCGCAACGGCGACATCGTGGTGGCCCAGGTCGAGGAGAACGCCGTCACGCTGAAGCGCTTCTTCAAGGAGGGTGGGCGCATCCGCCTGCAACCTGCCAACCCGCAGTACCCGCCCCAGTTCTACGACGACGTCCGCATCCAGGGCAAGCTGATCGGGGTCATCCGCCGGCTGGACTGAGGGTCTCGGCCGGCTTCGTCCACAGCTCGTCCACAGGATCGGGCCCAACGCTCCGGGCGGCGGTGGATGCCGCCCCCGTGCTCGTGGACAACCCTCTCGCGCCGCGACGAGCGGCGCGGCACCATGTCGGTGATCCTCGATATCCACCGGGAGCCCCCGTGTCCCTCGACCGCCTTCCTCCGCAGAGCCTCGAGGCCGAGCAATCGGTCCTCGGCGCGCTGCTCATCGATCGCGACGCCATCATCGAGGTCGCGGACGTCCTCCGCCCCGGCGACTTCTACCGCCAGGCGAACGGCAAGATCTACGACGTGATGGTGGGCCTGTGGGAACGCCGCGAGCCCATCGACATCATCACCGTCGCGGAGGCCCTCGAGCGGGCTGGAGAGCTCGAGGCGATCGGCGGACGAGGCTACCTGTCCTCGCTCGCAGAGCAGACGCCGACTGCCGTCTTCGCCGCGCAGTACGCCCGGATCGTGGAGCGCAAGGCGGTCCTCCGGAACCTGATCGCGGCCGCGGGCCGGATCGCGGGCATCGGGTACGAGGACTCGCCGGAAGTCCAGGAGGCGATCGACCGGGCCGAGGCGGAGCTGTACGCCGTATCGGAGCGGCGCCTGGCCGCCGGGTTCATCCCGCTCAAGCAGCTCCTCCACGAGGCGTTCGACCGACTCGACGACCTCCACACCCACCGGGGCGAGATCAGCGGCGTCCGGACCGGCTTCGCGGACCTCGACGCGCTGACCACCGGCCTGCAGCCCTCGGACCTCATCATCCTCGCGGCCCGCCCCTCGGTCGGCAAGACGAGCCTCGCCCTGAACATCGCGGAGCACGCCGCCATCGGGCACGCGCCGGCCCGGTCGGTCGGGATCTTCAGCCTGGAGATGAGCAAGGAGCAGCTGGTGCTGCGGCTTCTCTCCTCGGTCGGCGGGATCGACAGCCAGCGGCTGCGCACCGGCTTCCTCGACGAGATGGACTTCGTCGGCGTCTCGAAGGCGATGACGGCGCTCGCGGAGGCGCCCATCTACATCGACGACACGCCCAACATCAGCACCATGGAGCTCCGGACGAAGGCGCGCCGCCTGCAGGCGGAAGTCGGCCTCGACCTCGTGGTCGTCGACTACCTCCAGCTCATGCAGTCGTCGACAACGACGAAGGACGCCAACCGGGTCCAGGAGGTCTCGGAGATCAGCCGCGGCCTGAAGGCCCTGGCGCGCGAGCTGAAGGTCCCGGTCATCGCCCTGTCGCAGCTCTCCCGCCAGCCGGAGGCCCGCACCACCCCCGAGCCGCGCCTGTCGGATCTCAGAGAATCTGGGGCGTTGGAGCAGGACAGCGACCTCGTGATCTTCCTCTGGCGGGAGAAGGAGCGGGCGTCCGAGGACCACGACGCCGACGGCGAAGTCGTGAAACTGCGGCTGGCGAAGCACCGCAACGGCCCGACCGGCGAGATCGACCTCTGGTTCAAGAAGAGCCAGACCCGGTTCGTCAGCTACGCCGGCGACCGTTACGCGGGTGCCGCGCCGTAGGCGACCGGCGGGCGCCAGCCGGAACGCCGCACCGGGGCGATGGGTCCCGGGCGCTCAGCGCAGCTCGTCGGGCAACAGCGGCCGGATCGCCAGGCTGTAGACCGTGCCGTTCGGCGCGACGAGCGAGATCCCGGAGAGGCCGCCCTCCGCGCTCGTGACCCCGAGGAGCGAGAGCTCGGCGCCGCTGATCGTCCGCGACGGGAAGCCGGGCCCGTTCCCGTCGGGGAGTGCCGTGAAGCCGTCCGGCCCGAAGGCCGGCCACGGCCAGGGGCGCGTGGGGCCATCACCGCCGAGGCCGCCCTCCAGGATGGACGCCCGGAAGCGGGTGGGGGCGTAGACGCCCGCGGCGGCCGCGTTGCCCTTCGCCACGTCCTGGTCGAAGTTGCGCAGGCGCTCGGCCAGGGCGGCCATGGCGCCGAGGACCGCCGCGTCCGGGTTCGGGCTGCCTGCGCCGTCGCGCGCCACCTCGAGCGCATAGACACTCACCCGGCGCTGCCGCCCGTCGGCGTTGACCGTGAAGACGGCCGTCTGGCCGTCCGCAACCTGGCTGTTGTCGTAGTGATCCCGCGCGACCGCGAGCCCCCCGGCGCCGAGGGCGTCCTGAAGGAGGGCCTGGACCTGGTCCTCGGTCATGGTCGCGACCCGGAGCGGCGGGACGCGCGTGGGCTCGCCGGGCGGCTGCTCGGGCCAGGACGCCGACACGGGCCGATAGAGGACGGCCCCGTCGCCGTAGAGGGAGAAGTACGGGAGCCGGACCATCGAGAAGGTCGGCATGACCAGGCCGCCGCTCTCGTCGAAGCGCAGCACGAGCGCAGCGGGGTCGAGGGGGTGGGTGATCGGGCCAGGCCCGCCCGTGGGCGAGGCCGTCGGCGCCGGCGACGCGGCGACGGAGCAGGCCCCGAGGAGCAGGGCGGACGCAAGGCCCGCCGCGACGAGGCGGCGATCCAACGGCATGACCATGGCCCCCAGACGAGCGAGGCGGCGCGAGTGTTCCCCGGAAGCTCGTTGTCCCGCCCCTTCCCGTCCGGTATGTTCGCGCAATCCGCGGCAGCGGTGCGCTCGCTGTCGGGTGGCCGCGAAGCAGGCCCGGACGCCCGGCGGGCATCGCGAGTACCACGCGGCGGTCTGCCATGGCTGCGGCGGCCAGGCGGTCGTCCCGTTCGCGCCACGGGCGGACAAGCCGGTCTACTGCAGCTCGTGCTTCGAGCGCGTCCGCGCCGGCGCGGCACCCCTCGCCTGACCGCGCCCGCAGCCTAGACTTCCCGGCGACGGCCGGCGCGCCTGCGCGGCCCAGAAAGGACGGTCCGCGATGGGCGTCATCATCATCCGGGAGATGGTCGGCACGAGCCCGAGCTCGTGGAGCGACGCGGCGCGCCAGGCGGTCGCCACGGCCTCGCGGACGGTCCGCAACATCCGCACGGTCGAGGTCGTGAAGTCGACCGCCGTCGTCGAGAACGGCGAGATCGTCGAGTACCGGGTCGAGCTAAGGATCGGCTTCGAGTACGACGGCTGACGCGACCAGGATTCCTCGGCCCGGCCCCAGCCCGGCAGATAAGTGCCCGGTGAGCGCCGTGCGGCAGCATGGGCCGCATGGCACCGTTCCCCCCTGATCTCGCGGCGACCATCGCGCGCCGCTCGGGCGCGGCCCGGCACGACGGCCTGGTCCCCGTCGGACCCGGTCGGGCGCACCCGGGACGCCCCGGGCCTCGACCCGCCCCGGCCCTCCCCGCGAGCGCGGACGCGCCCACCGTGAGCGAGCTCGACGTCTTCGCCTTCCCCGTCCAGATCGGGAAGGTCCAGCCACCACTCCTCCCCGTGGAGACGCTCGAGCGAACGCGCCTCCTCGACTGGATGGCCGCGAAGATCCACGCGCGACTCGTGCTGATCGTGGCGGACGCGGGTCACGGGAAGACGACCCTCCTCGCCGATTGGAGCCGGCGAACCCGGGTGCGCACGCTCTGGTATCGCCTGGACGAGACGGATCGCGATTGGGTCGTCTTCGTGGCCAACATCGTGGCCGCCGGGCGCGAGATCGACCCGGATTTCGCACCCAACACCAGGTCGTTGCTCAGGGAGCTGGCGGCCGGGATGGGCGATCGCGCCGCGATCGTGCGCACGCTGCTCACCGAGGTCCGGACGTGGGTGAGCGGAGGCACGGCACTCCTCCTCGATGACTACCAGGTCGTGGACGACGTGCCCGAGATCCGCGAGATCGTCCGCGAGCTGCTCATCCACGGCCCCGATCGGCTGACGCTCGTGATCTCCACGCGGCAGGCGCCGACGCTTCCGCTGGCCCGCCTCCGTGCCCTCGGCGAGACCGCTGAGCTCTCGACCTCCGACCTGCGCTTCGACCGAGGCGAGATGGAGCGGCTCTTCCGGGAGACCTACCGGCACCCGCTCGAGGCGGATCTCCTGGAGGACCTCGCCCGGACGACCGAGGGGTGGGCCGCCACCCTGCGCCTTGTCGAGACCGCCGTCCGCGGCCGGCCCCGGGACGAGATCCGGGCGGTGATCCGCAGCCTGTCGGGGCGCCACGGTGACCTCCACGACTACCTCGCCGAGGAGGTGATCGGTCGGATGCCTGTCGAGCTCCAGGCGTTCCTGGAGCGCTGTGCGCTCCTCCACGTCGCGACGCCCCAGCTCGCCGCCACCGCGGCCGGCGTCTCGCTCCCCAATGCCAGGCGGCTGCTCGACACCACCGAGGAGGCGGGGCTGCTCTCCCGCCGCGGCCGCACGGGGCAGGCCGGCCGCCTGCTCCATCCCCTCGTGCGGAGCTTCCTGGAAGGCCGCCTGCTGGAGGCGGTCGGGCCCGAGGGCATCGCCGAGATCCACGCCCGGATCGCGGCGGTCGCCGAGGCAAACAGCTGGTGGCTCGCGGGCCACCACTACGCGGCCGCCGGAAGAGCCGACGACGTCGCCCGCGTCCTGGCCGGTTCGCTGGAGGCGATCCTCGGCGCGGGTGGCGCGCAGGCCGCGGTCGACCTGATCGTCGCGGGCGGCGTTCCGGACGACGGAGGCTGGGCCCAGGCCCTGGCCGCGCGCACGTTCCTCCGCGAAGGCGACATCGGCCGGGCACGCGACGCAGCGGGTCGGGCGCTCGTGGCCTCGACCCAGGGCGACCCCACGATCAGCCTCACGGTCGCTCTCGCGACGCTGACCACGGTCGAGTACAACGCGGGGGAGTATCGCGTGGCGCTCGGTCACGCGGCACGTCTCCGCGAGACCGCTCCAGGCAGTGTCTACTCAAATATCGCCGAATCGATCTTGACGCTTGCCGAGTCAATGGTCGGAGGGCCGATAGGCACGGCGGAGCGCGTGGTCTCAACCATGGCCGCCATGGCTCAGCGCCTTGGCCACCTCCATTACCTGGGTATCTCGCATCTGAACCTAGCTTGGCTTGCCCGCGGAGCTGGCGATGGACCAGCCGCGCTGCGGAGCGCGCGGATTGCCCTAAGCACGCTTGCCTCCACGTCCGCCGGCCCCGAGATGGATACGGTGCGCACCGCGGCAGCCTGGGCACACGCCCACGTCGGAGACACGACCGCTGCCCTGGCGGCCATCGACGAGGCCTTGTCGTCGTCATTCCCGCAGGGGCGCTTCGAGACCCTCCTCGAGGCGGCCGACGTCGTGGGCACGTACATCGACCCTGATCGCGGCGGCGCCCTGCTCGCCGAGGCCGAGGCAGTTGGCGCCAGGACCGACGCCGAACGCACGTATCTCGCGCTCTTCAGGGCGGAGACGATGAACCGGCTGGGCCGGCCGGACGAAGCACGGTCGGCGGTCGCATCGATCGCAGATGGCCGTCACACCGGCTACCCCGGGTTCTACGTCAGGGTCAAGCTCGCCCGGGCGATCGCGGCCTTCATCGCTGGGAGCGCAGAGACGCCGGGCCTGCTCGCGGATGCAAAGGCGCAGGCAGAAAGACAGGGAGCGGCAGGCGCCCTCCGCGCCATCCAGCTGCTGAACAGCCTCGACGCCGGCTCGGGTCCGGCATCTTCCGCCGTCGTCGCCCTCTGGTCCGTGGAGCCGGGGGTCGTCATGGCGAATGCCGAGGCTGTGCTCGCGCGGCTAGGAGCGCTCGACGAAACCGCGCTCGACGTCGTCCGGCAGGCCGCCACACGGCAACCGGATCGCTGGCGTCGCGGACTCCGGTCGGTCATAGAGAACGGGGCCGCACGGGACCGCTGGGCCGCCGGAACGGTCCTCGACGCGGTCGGCGAGAAGTCCGACGTTCGGCGCCTCCGGGCCCTGAGTCGGGAGCTCAAGGGGCCGTACCGAGCCCCGATGCTGGGCCGCGACCTCGCCCGTCGAACGGCCGACCGGGTCTGGGTCGAGGACCAGGGCCGCGTGATCGTTCGCGTCGGCGGGCGCGTCATCCCCGGCGCGGAGATGCGGCGCAAACCCCTCGCGCTGCTCTGCTTCCTCCTGAGCAAGCCCGGCATGTCCGCCACGCGCGACCAGGTCCTCGATGCGCTGTGGCCTGACAACGACCCCGACCAGGCCGTGAACTCGCTCCATCAGACCGTCTACTTCCTCCGCCGGATCATCGAGCCCTCGTATTCCGACGACCTCTCGCCGGGCTACCTCAGCCAGGACACCGAGCTCATCTGGCTCGACTCCGAGCTCATCGCGAGCCGGAGCGTGCGCTGCAAGGAGCAGATGCGCTCCCTTGGACCCGAGCCACCGATGCCGGCAGTGCTCGCCCTCGCCGCCGAGTACCGGGGGAAGTTCGCGCTCGACTTCTCATACGACGACTGGGCCTCCATGCATCGCGATTCGCTCCACGCCCAATACCTGGAGGTCATGGAGCGGGCCATCGCGTTCAGCGCAGCAACCGGCCGATTCGCCGAGGCGATGGAGCTATCGCGGGCCCTTCTCGAGACCGATCCGTCGCTCGACCAGGTCGAGGCGAGCCTCGTGAAGATGTATCGCCTCCTCGGCGCGCATGCCGCGGCGGCGGAGCAGTACCAGCACTACACGACGGTTGTGCGCGAGGAGCTCGGCGTCGAGCCGCCCCCTCTTGACCAAATGTGACGACCGGTAGATCGTGTGCAGTCCAGTGCAGATAGGGAACGTTACGTATTGACCGTCTCTCGACAGGAGACCTAGAGTCCCGCCGTCTGCTGGTACTTAGGTACTAGTAGGCAATGTCAATATCGGACGCGCAGATGCCTCGCCTGAAATGGGCACTTAGGGCGAGGCGGAGCGAGTAGTGCAACCGACCGACCCCAGTCTGGTCGGTTTCTGTGTTCCGCGGAGCACGGGAACCATGGAGGGCACATGATGGTTCCGGTCTACGGCATCAAGGGCTGGTAGGTCGCGAGGCATCCGGGGTATCGAACGATGAAGTCCCGGCTTCTTCGCTTGGCCGCAGTCCTAGCAGCGCTGGCCTCAGCGATGCTTGCTGGGGGGGCATCGCTGAACGGGTTCTAGGTACTTTAGTCCCATACAGCCCCTACCGATCGAGGCTTACATTAGGGCCTGGGTCCGTTGCGGCTGAATGAGGGACATGAACCGGAACCTCAAGGCCTACATCGCCGGACTCGTGGCGGTATGCGCGATTGCGCTTGCCGTCACGAGTCTTGTGATTCCTGTGGACCAGCTGATCCGACTCCGAGTCTTTGACGACGTCACGTTGGATGTCGTAGCCGGGATCGCCTTCTGGACGGCTATCACCGTTCTCGCGTCCGCAATGCCCGTCGTGATGCCTCGCGGTTCCATCATCAGCACGTCAATCGCTCCGCTGGTGGTCGCATTGAGCCTCGGTGGCCCCGCCGCCGCGGGTTGGGTCGCGCTAATCGGGACGACTGATCTCCGAGAGCTGCGCCGCGAGATCCCCTGGTATGGGACCCTGGCGAATCACGCCGGCCTGGCGCTGCCTGCGATCCTGGGGGGCCTTGTCAGCAGCGCCGTGACCGTTGGCGGTTCAGCTCCGATCTTCAGCTTTGCAGCCACGGCGCTTGGCGCGACTGTCTTCTTCGTCTCGAACCTCCTGATCGCCTCGCTGGTGCTTAGCCTGCGCGGCGGACAGAGCCTGACCGAGATCATTCGCGGGGACACACCGACATTCGTGGGGACATTCCTGGCACTCGTGCCCCTTGCGTGGCTCATGAGCCAGGTCTACGTGCTGGCCGGCGTTGGCTGGTGGGCGATCCTCCTCGTGATCCTACCCGTCTACTTCATCAGGCTCTCGTTGGGCCGATACATTGAAATGCGTCAGATGTTCACCCAGACCGTGGCGAGCCTGGCGCAGGCGGTGGACGCGAGGGACAAGTACACGTCCGGCCACAGCGTCCGCGTGAAGGCGATCTCGGTCGACATCGGACGCGTGATGCGGCTGTCGGAGAAGGAGCTCGAGGCCCTCGAGTGGGGCGGCCTGCTCCACGACATCGGGAAGATCGGCGTGCCGGACAGCGTGCTCAACAAGCCGGACCGCCTGACCCGGGAAGAGCGCGCGATCATGAACGCCCACCCCGTGATCGGCGCGAACATCATCGCCCCGGTCACGAAGCTGGCGCCCGAGCTGCCGATCATCCGGCACCACCACGAGTGGTACAACGGCTCCGGCTACCCCGACCGGCTCATGGGCGACGAGATCCCGCTGCTTGCCCGGGTCCTCCACGTGGCCGATGCCTTCGAGGCCATGACCGCGGCCCGCCCGTACCGGATGACGCCACTGACCGGCGAGCAGGCGATGGCGGAGCTCCGGAAGTTCGCCGGAGTCCAGTTCGACCCCGCGCTCGTGGACGCGTTCACAAAGACGCACTGGGCCGCCGGCATCAAGGATCCGGGCCGCGCCCAGGAGCCCCGGCCTCCGGTCCCGCTGCTCGCCCAGGCGGCCAGCCGCATGACGCAGGCGCCGAACGCCGACGCGGCGGGCACCAGTTCCGCAGGCACGGGCGCGGCGGGCACGGGCGCGGCGGGCACGGGCCCGGCTGGCACGAGCTCCCCGGGCGGGACGGCGCCCACTCCCGACCCCGCGTCCTGACACAATCCCTGGATGCTCTTTGCCGGGATCGTCCTCGGGCTGATTGCCGGGCTCGCCGCCGGCGGCCGCCTCGACAACCTCCTCGCGGTCCGCCTCCGCTGGACGCTGCTGATCTTCCTGGCAGTGGCGCTCCGGCTGGGGACCGAGGCCGCGCTCCTCCGGGGCATTGCGCCCGCCGACCAGTGGCGCGAGCCGCTCCTGGCAACGGCGTACGGGTTGCTCGTCGTCGCGCTCTGGGCCAACCGCCGCCTCCCGGGCATCGGGCTGGCCCTCGTGGGGACCCTGCTGAACGGGACGGCGATCCTCGTGAACGGCGGGTTCATGCCGGTCTGGGACCAGGCCCTGGCGGGCGCGGGCCTGACCCCCGCGGAGATCGGCTCCCCGATCCACTTCGTGCTCGCCGCCGATCCGCTGCGGGAGTTCCTCGTCCACGCCGGCCCCCTGGGCGACCTCATCCCCATCCCGCTGCCGGCCTTCCCGAACGTGCTCTCCATCGGGGACGTCCTCCTGGCCGCCGGGCTGGCGTTCTTCGTCTTCGCCAGCCTGCAGCGCGAGCCGCGGCCCGCGCCCGGCCCGGCGCCGACCGTAGACGGAACGGTGGCCACGGCGACCGCGTCCGCGACGACGATCGGGCGACGGATCCGGCCCGCGACCGGCCTCGCATCGAGCCTCACGGAGGTCATCGGCCTCGAGCGGCCGGTCTTCCTGGGGGGCTCGGGCGCGGGCGTCGCGGTGCCGGCGCCGACGCCGACGCCCGGGGCGCCCGGCGGCCTCCGCGAGGCACGACAGGGCGTCATCGCCCGAGCGCTCGGCCATCCCTACGTCCGCCTCGCGCAGAACGGCTCGTTCGGGGCGCTGTGGATGGGGCAGCTCGTCAGCCTCTTCGGCGACCGGCTCCACCAGCTCGCCCTCGTGGCGCTCGTCGGCGAGGCGACCCAGAACGGAGCCTTCGCGGTCGCCATGGTCTTCGTCGCCGCAACGATCCCGAACCTCGCCTTCGGGCCCCTGGCCGGCGCCCTCGTAGACCGCTGGGACCAGAAGCGGGTCATGGTGATCTCGGACCTGCTTCGGGCGGCGATCGCGCTCACCATCCCCGTGGCCGCAGCCTGGAACGTCCTTCTCGTCTACCCGCTCGTCTTCGCCCTCACGACCGTCTCGATCTTCTTCCGGCCGGCGCGGACCGCGGTGATCCCGCGGATCGTCAAGGACGACGAGCTGGTGGCCGCCAACTCGGCGATCTGGCTCGGCGACTCGCTGGCCGACGTCGCGGGGTATCCGCTGGCGGCGCTCTTCGTGGCCTTCCTCGGGAGCTCGCTCGCCGTCGCGTTCTGGGTGGACGCGGCCACCTATCTCGCCTCGGCTGCGCTGGTCGTCACGATGGTGATCCCGGTCGTCGTCCGGACGGCTGCCGCAGCCGTGCCGGGCCTGCGCGGCCTCGTCGACGACCTTCTCGGCGGCTGGCGGTTCCTGCGCAGCGAGCCCGTCCTCCGGGCCAACACCCTGCAGGCGGTCGTCGCCCAGTTCTCGATCGGCGTGACCATCGGGATCATGGCCATCTACGCGCGGGAGGCGATCGCGTCGGAAGCGCTCGACGCCCGGGCCCGCTACGGGTTCTTCGAGATGGCGATCGGGATCGGCAACCTGGTGGGCGGCTTCGCGATCGGCCTGCTCGGCTCGCGGCTCGCCAAGGGCCGCCTCGTGATCATCGGATACGTCGTCTACGGAGCCTGCGTGGCGGCCCTCGCCCTCACCGGCAACCTGGGCGTCGCCCTCGGCCTGACCGCGGGGATGGGGGTGGCGAACATGGTGTTCGTGATCCCAACCCAGGCCCTGTTCATGGAGCGGACGCCGAACGACATGATCGGCCGGGTCGTCGCCTTCCGGTTCTCGGCGGTCTTCGGGTCGATGACGATCGCGATGGCGGTCGGCGGCCTGATGAGCGACGCGCTCGGCCCCGGGCCGGTGTTCGGGATCTTCGGGATCCTGACGCTGCTGGCGGGACTGGCCGGGCTGCTGAGCCGGCCGCTCCGCGAGTCGTGACGCGCGCGTGGGCCGGCCCGCCGCGCACCGCGGTCCGGCCCTCCGGTATGCTTCCGGACCGGAGCGCGCATGCGGGCACGACCGCCCCCCGCGCTCGCCGCCCGCACGGCGGCACCAGGGAGTGACGACACAACGATGACGGACCCGGACGGGCGCGTGCCCGAGGAGACGACGGAGCCCGGGGCCGACGCGGCCGCGGAGGCTGCCGCGATCGGCGAAGCCGATGACGAGGGGCTCGACGAGGTCGACGCCGGGGCGGTCGGCTTCGACGAAGACGAGGCCGACGAGGAGGGCGACGAGGGCGAGGAGGGCGAGGAGGGCGAGGCCGAGGCGGCGTCGGCTGCGGTCCCGGGGACGGCCGGGGCGGTCGCCGCCGGAGCGCGGGGCGCCGGCCGGCGCGTCGGGCGGCGAGCGGCCGCCGAGCCGGAGCATGTGCAGACGGCGTCCGAGCGCGCGGTCCACATCGACGACCGGATCTCGAAGATCTTCGTCCTCGGCGTCGCGGCCGTCTTCGGGCTCATCTTCCTCAACGCCCTGCTCCTGGGGACCGGCGGCCTCTTCGCCTCGAAGCCGGTCCCGACGGCGGTGCCGGCGGCGTCCGCCGTCCCGTCCGCGAGCCCGGCGCCATCCGCGAGCCCGGTGCCATCGGCAAGCCCGGCGCCCAGCGTGTCGCCGGCGGCGAGTGGATCGCCGGCCGCGAGCGCCTCCCCTGCCGCGAGCGGGTCGGCGGCCCCGTCGGCGGCACCCACGGCGGCACCGTCGGCATCGGCTAGCGCGAGCGCGACGCCGGCCCCGTAGCGCGGCGTCAGCCCCGTCGCTGCTCCGAGCGGCGGAGCCGTCAGGACGATCGTGTGGGTGCGACGGAAGCCCCACCGAGGCGGGTCGCCGCCTGCACGCCCACGCCCACGTACGCGACGCCCTCGGGAAGGGTCAGCCCGCGGAGGCTGTTCCGTCCGTCATAGACGGCCCGCAACTCCGGGAACCAGGCAGCGTCGAGCCGGGTGAACGCCGGGTCGGCGGTCTGCGCCACGATCGCCCGGAATGGCCCGGGTTCGCCCCAGCGCCACGGCTCGGCGTCGGCCGCCAGGATCTCGTCGTCGCTGAGCAGCGGGTCGAATGCAGAGACGCGAGCGCCGGCCGCGTGCAGCGCGGCGATCAGCGCGAGCGCGCGGCTGTACGCCAGCTCCTTCACGCCCTCGCGATAGGTGATTCCCAGGACCAGGACCGGCGACCCGGCCAGGCCCCCAACCAGCGGGTCGAGGACCGCCAGCGCGCGGTCGACCTGCCCGTCGTTGACGCGGCGAGCAGTCTCGACGAGCGAGAGGTCGGGCGCATGGGCCAGGAGGAGGTGCGGGTAGACCGGGATGCAGTGCCCGCCGACGCCGATCCCAGGTTGGTGAATGTGACTGTACGGCTGGCTGTTCGCTGCCGCGATCGCCTCCTGCACGTCGATTCCGTGCAGGTCCGCGGCGCGTGCGAGCTCGTTCGCCAGCGCGATGTTCACGTCCCGGTAGGTCGTGTCGGCGAGCTTGCTGAACTCGGCCGCCTCTGAGGAGCTCATCGCCACGACCTCCGCGTCGATGACGCTCGCGTAGAAGCGCGCCGCGCGGTCCGTCGATCGGTCCCCGATCCCGCCGACGAGCTTCGGGTAGGCCGCGAGGTTGTCCAGGACGGCGCCGGAGAAGAGCCGCTCGGGCGAGAAGGCCACGAAGAAGCCACGGTCGGCGACCAGGCCCGATGCCGCCTCGAGTGCCGGGGCGAAGCGCCGCCGCGTGTCGCCGATCGGGAGCGTCGTCTCGAAGATCACCGTGCTCCTGGCGTGCACCCCGGGCGCAATCGAGGCGACCGCGGCATCGATGTATCGGTAGTCGGGTCGCTGCTCGCGATCGAGCATGACCGGCACGATGAGGACGACCACGTCCGCCTCGCGCGCGGCCGACGGGGCGTCCAGCGTGGCACGCAGCCGGCCTGCCGCGTGCGCGCGGCGGACCAGCTCGGCAAGACCCGGCTCGTCGCCGACGTGCGACCGGCCCGCGTTGATGGCTCCCACGACCTCGGGCTTGACGTCCACAGCGATGACGCGCCAGCCGTGCGTGGCGAACTGGGCGGCGAGCGGCAGACCCATCTTGCCCGCTCCGACCACGGCGACGGTCCCGGCCGTCCCATCCTCGCCTGTCCAGGGCTGGACGGTTCTCGGCGTGGCATGGCGGCAGGGGTTCGGCGGGACGTGGATCGACCCGCCGAGCATCGAAGCGCCGGCTGACGGGCGCCGGACGATGGTCACGGGTCCAACTCCCCATCCGACGGCAGATCCACCGGACGGCGGGAAGCGGCCGCGTCGAGGAGCGCAGCCGCCATCACGACGGCCCAGGCGCCGTCCTCGCCGTCGACGTACGGGCGCTCCCCCGTCCGGACAGCCCGGATGAACGAGTCGAGCTGCGCCTCGAGTGGCTCGTGGGTCTCGACGGGAATCTCCGCAACATCCCCGGCAAACGTCGGGGCAAAGCCTCCGATCAGCTCCGGGTGCGCCAAGTCCGACCGGGTGAAGGTCAACCGCTGGCTGAGGTAGTCCAGCTCGAACATCCCCTCCTCGCCGACGACGACCAGCTGGCGGCGCTTGGCCGGCGTGAGCCAGTTGACGTCGAGCATGCCGGCAGCCCCCGACGGGAAATGGAGCAGGCCGAAGAGCAGGTCCTCGTGCGAAGCGTTCTTCCGCTGCGCGAGCTCCGCGTAGACGCGGGTGGGGCGCTCGCCGGCAATCCAGCAGAGCACGTCAACATCGTGCGTGGCCAGGTCCACCGTCACGCCGACATCCCGGACGCGGGAGGGAAACGGGCCGGCGCGCCGGCTGGCGATGGAGTAGACGGTCGTCAGCCAGCGGGCACGCAGGAGCCGCCCGAGCTCCAGCACGGCCGGGTTGTAGCGCTCGACGTGGCCGACCTGGACGGGGACACCCCCGGCCCGCGCCGCGCGCACGATCCGGAGCGCCTCCACCGGCGTCGCTGCCAGCGGCTTCTCCACGAGGACGGGAAGCCCCCGCTCGATCGCCGCCAGCGCGAGCGGGACGTGGGCGGTGGTCGGCGCCGCCACGACGAGGGCGTCGACATCCGCCTCGCGGGCCATGGCCAGCGGGTCGCTCCAGCCGGCGGCGCCAGTCCGGTCGGTCGCCGCGTTGAGCATCTCCGGGTCCGGGTCGCCGACCGCGACGAGCCGCGTCCCCGGATGGGCGGCGATGACCCGCAGGTGGTTTCGGCCCATGGAACCCAGGCCGGCAAGGGCGATGCGCAGCGGGGCCGGCGTGCTCATCGTGCCCGGGGCGTCGCCACTGCCCGGATGGCGGCCACGATCGCTTCGCGGTCGGCCTCGGAGAGCCGTGGATGGACGGGGATCGCGAGCACCTCCTCCGCGAGGCGGTCCGTCACCGGCAGGGGAAGCTCGGCGGCACCGGGCAGGTAGGCCTGGAGGTAGGCCTGTCGGTGGATCGGCACCGGGTAGTAGACCATCGTGCCCACCCCGCGCTCGGCCAGGCCGTCGATCACGCGCTGGCGCTCTCCCGGGAACCGCATGACGTACTGGTGCCAGACGTGCCCGCGCCCGGGGGGAACGCCGGGCGTCCAGTAGCCGGCGAGGTGCTCGGTCAGGTAGGCGGCGTTGCGGCTGCGCTGCTCCGTCCGCTCATCCAGCCGGCCAAGCTGCGCAAGCCCCAGCGCGGCGGCGAGGTCCGTGGGCTTGAAGTTTGTGCCCAGCGCCTCGTGCTGGTATCGGGCCCTCATGCCGTGATTGCGGAAGAGGCGGAGACGATCGGCGACCTCGTCGTCATCGGTCGTCGCGAAGCCGCCCTCGCCGGTCGTGAGGTTCTTCGTGGCGTAGAGGCTGAACATCGCCGGGCCGAACCGGCCCGCGCGCTTCCCGTGGTACGTCGCGCCGTGCGCCTGGGCGGCGTCCTCCACGACCCGCAGGCCGTGGCGCCGGGCGATCTCCACCAGCGGGTCCATGTCCGCCATGAGACCGTAGAGGTGGACGGGCAGGATCGCCTTCGTGCGGGGCGTGATCGCGGCCTCCAGCCCGGCAGGATCGATGCAGAAGTCGTGCTCGCGAACATCGACGAAGACCGGCGTCGCGCCGACTCGCAGGATCGCGCTGACGGTCGCGTTGAAGGTGAACGAAACGGTGATCACTTCGTCGCCGGGCCCGATCCCGAGCGAGTGGAGGATCGCCTCGAGGGCAACCGTGCCGTTGCTCATGAAGATCGCGTGCCGCACGTCGCAGTAGCTGGCCCACGCCTCCTCGAAGGCGGCGGTCCGCTTCCCCATCGCGAGCATCCCGGAACGGAGGACCTCGAGGACCGCCTCCTCATCGGCCGGGCCGATGTCGGGCCTGGAGATCGGGATCACGGGTCGGACTCCGCGGCGGTGGCCGTTTCCGGCACTGCAGCGCACGAACCCGCGTCGAGGCGGAAGTGGGTCGAGCAGGCCGCGCAAACGGCATCGCCCGCGAAGTCGCCGCGGACTGGATCGCCTGCCGAGTCGCGGAGACGCTGGCCGCAGAAGCAGACCCAGCCCAGGCGTCGGGCCGGGTTGCCGGCGACGAGCGCGTGATCCGGCACATCGCGGGTGACGACCGCGCCCGCGCCAACCGTCGCAAATCGGCCGACCACGCTCCCGGCGACGACCACGGCGCCGGCCCCGATCGAGCAGCCCCGCCGCAGCAGGATCGGGCCGACCGTCCAGTCGTCCGCGCCCGCCAGCTCGCCGGCACGCGTGATCGACCGTGGGAAGCGGTCGTTCGTAAGGATCGCGTTCGGGCCGATGAAGACACCGTCCTCGACGGTGACCCCGTGGTAGACGAGCGCGGCGTTCTGGATCTTCACGCGGTCGCCGATCACGACACCCTCGTCGATGAACGCATCGCGCCCGACGATGCACTCCGCGCCGATGCGCGCCCCGGCGCGGACCTGGGCACGGTGCCAGACGCTGGATCCGGCACCGACACGGACGTCGTGCTCGAGGTCCGCGGACGGATGGATGTGCGCCGAGGGATCGATCACGTCCGGGTCAGTCTACGGGGAATACCGGCGTCGCTCGCCGCAGCATCCCGCGGCGTATCCTCGGGGCGTGTTCCGGCCGGGCGGCTTCCGCGGCCACCGCGACCCCGGCGACGACGAGACGTACGCCGCCGCACGCGCGCGCATGGTCGAGAGGCAGCTGCGGGCCCGCGGCATCCGCGACGCCCGCGTGCTGGCCGCCATGGGCGCCGTCCCCCGCGAGGCGTTCGTGCCCGCCGACCTGCGCGACCTCGCCTACGCCGACGAGGCCCTTCCCATCGAGCGCGGCCAGACGATCAGCCAGCCCCTGATGGTGGGCCTCATGACTGAGCTCCTGGCGCCCGAGCGCGGCGGCCGGGTCCTCGACGTCGGCACGGGCTCGGGCTACCAGGCCGCCGTGCTGGCGGAGATGGGCTGCCGCGTCACCAGCGTGGAACGGGTGCCGGAGCTGGCCGCGACGGCCCGGGAACGCCTGGCCGCGCTGGGCTACGGCGACCTCGTTGAGGTCCGCGTGGGCGACGGGAGCGCGGCCGAGCCAGGCGGCGCCCCCTGGCCGGCCATCGTCGTCGCCGCCGCGGCCCCGAGCGTGCCCGCGACCCTGACCGACCAGCTCGCCGACCGCGGCCGCCTGGTCATCCCGGTGGGGAGCCGGTACGAGCAGGAGCTGGTCCTCGTCGAGCGCGACGGCGACGTGCTGCGGACGTCGCACCACGGGGCGTGCATCTTCGTCCCCCTCGTCGGCGAGGGTGGCTTCCGCTGAATCGGGCCGGTTTCGGCCGGCCGCGCCGTCGGTATACTCGCCGGGCCATGACCCACGTCTTCGTCGCCCCTCACCCCGACGACGTCGCCCTCTCGTGTGGCGGCCTGATCGCGAGCCTGCGGGAGCTCGGCCAGAACGTGACGATCCTGACGGTCTTCTCCGGCAACGGGGCAGCCGCCGGCCTCACGACCTACCAGCGGGAGGCGCTTGGCTTCGGGTCGAAGGCGATCTGGCCGTCGACCGAGTCCTTCAACCGCGAGAACGTCGCCGCCGACCGGCCGTTCGACGCTGGAGCCGGCGCCCCGTATCGTGCCGTTCCGGAGCGCCTCGACGCCACCCAGGCCGAGGCCGACGCGGCGGCGAAACGCTTCTGGCAGCGCTCGTCGTGGTACCGGCGCGCGGACATCCACAACCGACCGCTCGCCGGGCAGCCGCTCATGGACGACGTGCCCCAGCAGGGCGCCGTCCTCACCTTGGAGCTCGTCGAGGCAAAGATGGCCGGCGACCTCATGGCCGCCCGCCGTCTCGAGGACGAGCGCTACGCCTACTTCGCCGAGGCCTCGATCGTCTTCCTGGACCTCCCCGACGCCGTCTTCCGCGGCTACGAGGGCGACGAGCAGCTCCTCGCCCCGCCGCGCGCCGACGACCGCGCCCCCATCGACCTCCTGGCGCGGGAGATCGCCCGGCTGGAACCGCAGAAGGTCTACCTGCCCCTGGGCGTGGGCAACCACGTCGACCACCAGCTCACGCGCGAGGTGGGCGTCGCCCTCCTGGAGCAGGGCCGGCGCTGGGTCATGCCGGGCCCGGAGTACGCCGGGATCGTCGCCTACTACGAGGACTTCCCCTACGCCTGGTGGCACGACTTCCGGCGCCTGGAGGACCTGCCGGCCAGGGCGCTCGCCGGGCTCCCCGCCGACGTCGGCCTCACACCCGAGTACGCCGACATCAGCGAGACGGTCGAGCGCAAGATCAAGGGCCTGACGCTCTACGAGAGCCAGCTGGAGCGGCTCTTCGGCGGGAGGGACCAGATGGGCGACGCGGTCCGCGGCTTCGGGATGAAGGTGGCGAGCCTGGGAGGGCTGACAGGCTTCGCCGAACGGTACTGGACGACCTCGAAGCTCTGAGGCTGGAACGCCGGGGTGGCACCTCCCGCCGGCTCGCTGACGATCGGAGATCGCCGCTTCGTCGTGCCGCCGTGGCGCCACCTGCTGACCATGGTGGGCATCGGCATGGCGGCCATCACCTTCATGAGCCTCACCCAGGGCGGCGGGAACCCGGTCGACGCGTACAACTACTGGCACGTCGATCTCGCCCACCCCTACGCGACGGGCGAGTTCCAGTTCGTCTACTCGCCCATCGCAGCGCAGGCGCTCGCTCCGTTCCGGGCCATGACGTTCACCGCGTTCGTGGCGATGATCCGGCTGATCGATCTGGCGGCGCTCGTGCTGCTGGCCGGTCCGGCGACGCCGTTTGCGCTCCTCCTGCCACCCGTCGCCACCGAGATCAATGCGGCGAACATCAACCTGCCGGTCGGGCTGGCGATCGTGGCGGCATTCCGCTGGCCGTGGCTATGGGCGCTGCCGTGGCTCACCAAGATCACGCCGGGCGTCGCCGTCATGTGGTTCGCCTTCCGTCGCGAGTGGCGCTCGTTCGCGATCGCGATGGGGACGACCGCCGGCCTCGTGGCCGTGTCGTTCGTCGCGGACCCGACGCTCTGGCGCCAGTACGCGGAGTACCTCGCGAGCGTGTCCGGGACCGTCCCCGGCTGGCCGTTCCCCTATCCGATCTGGCCGCGGCTCGCGCTGGCGGTGGCGTTGGTCTTCTGGGGGGCCCGCACGAACAGGCGCTGGACAGTCCCGGCGGCCGCGCTGCTCGCGATGCCCCGCCTCTACTTCCTGAGCCCCGCACTGCTCCTCGCGATCCTGCCAACGCTCCGCGGAGGCTGGGCGAGCATCGAGCGCTGGGGCCGGCGGCGGCGCACGGCGGCATGATACGGAGCCCGGCGGCCGTCAACTCCGATCCGCCGGCGACGCGGACGGTTCGTTGGGCGCCTGCCGGCGTCTTCTTCGGCCTGGGCATCGCGGCCGCCGTCTTCCTGCGACTCGCGCTTCTCCCGACCGAAGGCATGACGGGAGACCTGAACCTGTTCGCCGGGTGGGTCCACCGCCTCGCCACCGACGTCCCGCTGAGCCGGGCCTACGACCTGGAGCTGACCTTCGGCCCCGTGATGGCCTACGTCTTCTGGTTCATCGGCCAGGTCGATCCCGCCTTCCAGGCGCCCGTGACCACCGCGGACCCGGGTGTGGCGGCGGCGCTCAAGCTCCCTGCTGCGCTCGCCGACCTGGCGATCGCGGGCGCGCTCGCCTGGGCCCTCCGCGACCGGCCGCGCCTCGCGATCTCCGCTGCACTGGGCGTGGCGCTCGTCCCGGTGACTTGGTACGTGAGCTCCTGGTGGGGCCAGTTCGAGGCCGTCTACGCGCTCTTCGGGCTGCTGGCGGCCATCCTCGTGGTGCGCGGTCACTGGGCGGCGGCCGGGATCGCCCTCGGGCTCGCCCTCGCCACGAAGCCGCAGGCCATGCCCATGGTCGTGCCCTTCGCCGCCTACGCACTCGCACGCCTGGGGCCGCGACGTGCCCTCACCCCGGCCGCCGTCACCACTGCAACGCTACTCGTGGCTTGGCTCCCCTTCATCTCCAGCGGCGGCCCAGCGGCGTACCTGGCCACAATCGGCGGTTTCCAGGAGAGCGACTTTGCGGTCCTCTCCCTGCGCGCGTGGAACCCATGGTGGATCGTGCAGTCCCTCGCGGCGGGCGAGGGGCTCGTCTCCGACGCAACTCCCGTTCTCGGGCCGCTGACGCCCCGCCTCATCGGGTACCTCGCGGCGGGGCTCGGCCTGCTTGCCGTGTTCCTGCTCGTCCTGCGCCACCCCACGCCGCGCGGTCTCTTCCTCGGCCTTGCCGCCTCCGTGCTTGTTGCGTTCTGTCTCCTTACGACGATGCACGAGCGGTACTCGTTCGCAGCTGTCCTCTTCCTCGCGCTCCTCGTGTCGGATCGCCGTCCCGCGGTCGCGTGGATCGTCCTCGCGGTTGCGGTGAGCGTGAACCTGGTCGCAGCGCGCCCTCCCACGGGCCTGCCGGGCTCGTGGATCCCGGTCGCCGGTCCGGTCGGAATAGCGGGCGCGCTGGCGATCACCGCCGTCGCCGGCGCGTGCCTCGTGCTGCTCCTGGACCAGGATGCCGGGTCTGCGGGGTCGGAACGGCGCCGGTCAAGGGGTCGGAACGCCGCCGCCTGAACGTCGCCTGAACCGCCCCCGGAACGCAGCCAGGTACCAGCGCAGGTAGTGGGGCAGCCAGGTGCGGAGACGGAAGCGGCTCTCGCCGCCGGTCCGGTCCCGCCAGGTGGTGGGGACCTCGGCCAGCCGCCGACCCTGGAGCGTCGCCTTCACCGAGAGCTCGATGGCGAGCTCGAACCCGGCATCGCTCTCGATCGTGGTGGCGTCGAGAAAGCGGCGGCTGTAGAGCTTGAAGTTGTTCGTGGCGTCGTGGACCGGCACGCCGGCGAGCAAGTGGAGCGACAGGCCGGCGCCCCGCGAGAGGAGCCGCTTCAGCCGCGGCCCGCCGACCTGGCGTCCACCTCGCATGTAGCGGCTCGCAGCCACGACGTCGGCGCCCTCGTCGGCGAGGGCCACCATCTGGTCCACGTGCCGGTAGTCGTCCGAGCCGTCCGCCATCGTCACCAGAACGTACGGCGCCCGGGCGGCGGCCATTCCCGCCTTCATGGCGTTGAGCACGCCCGGGCCCAGGGTGTTGAGGTGGGCGCGCAGCCCCGGGATCTCCGCGGCGAGCCGCTCAACGACCGGGACGGTGGTGTCCTCGGGCATGTCGTGGACCACCAGGAGTTCGAAGGGCGTCCGAACGACGGCCGCGAAGGCGCGGATGGTCGGGACGACCCGCTCGCCCTCGTTCCAGACGGGCATGACCGCCGTCAGCGCAGGGCCGGCTCCCTCGGGGCTCACGCAGCACTCCGGACCGGAGGCGTTGGATCGCCATCAGTGGTGGCGGGGGAGTCAATCGCGGCGCCGCGCGGCCCCTCGCGCTGGATCGCGAGCAGGGCCACGACTCCGGCACCGGCCATCGGCAGGAGGGTCAGCGCGTGAGCCAGGATCGCCGTAGCCAGCGCCGATTCGGGGGGGACGCCGAGAGCCACCGCTGTCGACGTCGCTGCCAGCTCGTAGGTGCCGACGTACCCGGGCGCGGATGGGACGGCGGTCCCCAGGGCCGCCACGCCGGCGATCAGGATGGCATGCGCGGGCTCCAACGTGATCCCCAGCGACAGGGCGGCGAGCCAGATCAGGGTCGCGTCCATGGCCCAGGCCAGCACGCTCAGGAGCGCGGCGACCAGGATGGCCGGGCGGCGATTCGATGCGCCGACACCCGTCGCGAACTCCCGGAACCTCGCGGCCAGCCCCTTGATGAGCGCGGCGGCGCGCCCCTCCCCAAGCCGGCGCGAGAGGCGATCGATCTCCTCCGCCGGGCCGGCCAGCCCGACGAGGGAGAGGATGGCCAGGACGGCCCCGGCAACAACCGCGGCAAAGGTCACGGCATCGAGGATCCAGCGCGGGGCTCCGGCCGCCCACGCCGCAGGAAGCACGATCAGGGCGAGCGTGGCGGTGTCGACGACGCGCTCCAGCACGACCGAGCCGAACGTCTCGGCGACCGCGAGCTTCTCCCGCCGCGCCAGGAGCATTGCCCGCACGGGCTCGCCCATGCGCGCGGGGAGGGTCGCGTTCCCGAGGTAGCCGACGAGCATGGGGGGAAGCGTCCGGCGCGTGGCGATCCGGCGCGAACCCTGCCGCGGAAGGAGGACGCTCCAACGGAGCGCCCGGACCGCAGCCTGTACCGCGAGGACCATGAGGAGGGCGACGAGGGGGCCGGCCTGGGCGTGTCCCAGCTGGTGGGCGACCTCCCCCACGTCGATCGACTTGACGCACAGCCAGGCCGCGACCGCACTGATGCCGATCCCGACGAGCGCCATGCCGGCGCGCCGTCGGTCGAACGATCGGCCGCCAACCCGGGATGCCATCAGGTTCGCTCGCCCACGTACAGGGTCTGCCTTCCCAGCAGCCGCCAGACCGGCGGGAACGCGAGGTAGCCGCGGATGAGGAGCGGGTGCCTTGGCAGGCGACTCTTCGTTGTGTAGGGCAGGAATCGGGTGATCACGGTCACGGTGCGAAACCCGGCGATCTCGGCCGCCTCGACGAGGCTTCGCTCGGTCAGGGGCGTGCGATGGTCGATGAAGTCCCAGTACGCCGCGCCCAGTCAGGCGGATGTTCGGCTGCAGGATGACGACGCGGCCGCCGGAGCGCAGGAGGCCGGCGCAAACCCGGAGCTGTTCGATGACCGCGTCGCTCGAGGGGAGGTGCTCCAGGTAGTTGCTCATGAAGACGCCGTCGAACGCGGCCGGCGGAAGGACCTCGAGGAGCGCGCGGCCGTCAGCCTGAACGAACCGTACGTCCGCCGGGAGGGCGGCCGACACGTCGCGTACGTCGGACGCCCAGCGCTCCCGTGCCCGCACGTGACGGATGAAGTCGCCTCGGTCGCACGCGATGTCGAGCACCGCGCCTTCGGTTGGGAGCCAACGCTGGAGGTACCGAACGACCTCGCGCCAGAGCCGCTTCTTGGCTGCGGCCTCCCGATCCGTGAAGCGGTGGGCGTAGACAGCACCCAACTCTCCCATCAGATCGCCCCCGCCCGGTCCTCGGCGCGGATCCACGGGATGACCTCGTCCAGGACGTCCGGCAGGGCGGTGGCGGCCTCGAAGCCCAGGACGTCACGCGCCTTGCGGACGTCGGGGACGCGATGCTGGACATCGTGGTCGAAGGGCGGGTCCGGGACCCAGGCGAAGGGCCGGGCCGGCCCGTGGACCTTCCGCCAGATCAGCTCTGCGAGCTCGAGGACGGTGGTGCTCACGGGCGTCGAGAGGTTGAAGTCCTCGTTGACGGCCGCGCCGGACTCCATCGCCCGGCGGATCCCCCGCGCCAGGTCGCCGCCGTACGTGTAGCAGCGGACCTGTGTCCCGTCGCCCAGGAGGTGAAGCGGATCCTGGCCCCGCAGCACCTTCAGGACGAGGTCCGGCACCACGTGGGAAAGGGCGAGCTTCACGTTGCCGCTCATCACGTCCGTGTCGCGCACGCGCCCGCCGCTCCCCGATGCCCACGCAGTTGAAGGGGCGCAGGATCGTGTACGGCAGCCCGTGCTGCTCCCAGGCGCCCCTCGCGAAGTACTCCGAGGCCAGCTTCTGGAAGCCGTACGTGGAGACCGGAGGCGGCGAGGTCAGCTGGGCGCCCTCGGGCGTCGGGAAGATCGAGGTCGACTCGTAGACCATCGATGAGCTGAGCACGACGATCCGCTGCAGCTCGCCCCGCCGGTGGGCCTCGATCGCGGCGTCGAAGGTGGCGGCCAGGATCCGCTCGTTCTCCGCCAGCAGGTCGTAGGCGAACTCGTGGAAGTAGCTGATCCCCCCGATCATCGCCGCCGCCGCCACCACCTGGTCGCAGCCGCGGATGAGATCGTTCAAGAGCGGCAGGTCCTTGGCGTCGCCCTCGACCAGCCGGTATCGCGGGTGCCCGTCGTAGCTGCGCCGCGTCGGGCCGTACTTGCTGAAGTTGTCCAGGCCGACCACCTCGTGGCCGCGCTCCAGCAACTCCGGCACCAGGTAGCCGTTGATGAAGCCGGCGGCGCCGGTGACGAGGATTCGCATCAGGTCCGCCTCAGAGGACGATCCCGCGCCCCAGGGCACCCCAGATGTCGACAACCTCGCGGTCGCCGAGCTCCAGGTCGCGATACGCGCGGTGGGGGACGCCCAGGATCAGCACATCGGCCTGGTCGAGCACGGCCTCGAGGGGCACGAGGCGGGCATCCTTCACGTACGGGTCCGTGCAGAGGACGCGCGCGCCGGCCCAGGCCAGCAGCTTGCGGAGCTTGTAGCTCAGCGAGGCGCGGCTGTCGTCCGACTCGGCCTTGAAGGCCATCCCCATGATGCCCACGGTTCGCCCGCGCAGGGTCCCGTGGCGGCGCTCCAGGGCGCTCACAATGAAGGCCGGCGTCCCCTCGTTCACCTGCATCGCCGACTGCCCCATCGGGAAGTGGTCGCTCGTGAACGCGGCGAGCTGCATGGTGTCCTTGAAGAGGCACGGCCCCGCGGCGAAGCCGGGCCCGGGCAGGTCGGCTGCGCGCGGGTAGTCCCGGCGGATCGCGTCCAGCACGTGCCCGTAATCGACCCCCGCCTGGTGGGCGACCATGAAGAACTGGTTGGCGATGGCGAACTTCATGTAGCGCCAGGCGTTCGTGAACAGCTTGGCGAGCTCCGCCTCCTTCGAGCTCGTGCGGAGGATCTCGCCGCCGAGCCGGGCGAAGAGCGCGGCCGCTCGATCGCCGACCGCCGGGTCGTCCGCCCCAACGATCTGGGGCAGGGTGCGGAACTCCTCCAGGGCCTGGCCCTCGGCGATCCGCTCCGGGCAGAAGGCGACATCCGCGCGCTTGCCGCGGGTCGCCAGCGCCTGGGCCACGTAGGCCGTCGTGCCCGGGTAGACGGTGCTGCGCAGGACGACGAGCGCCGCATC
The DNA here is from genome assembly GCA_963762445.1 of uncultured Chloroflexia bacterium. GTDB lineage: Bacteria > Chloroflexota > Limnocylindria > Limnocylindrales > CSP1-4 > CTSoil-043. The sequence goes on along the minus strand of CAVXLA010000003.1, from coordinate 10,874 downwards.
GCGGAGGTGGGGCGCGACCTGCGCCACGGTCCGCTCGAAGAGGGTCATGGACGGGCCCAGGAACTCGTCCACCGGCGTCCCGATCACGACCACCAGCGCGGGCGCGCGACCGACCATGGCGGGGTCGGCGGAGAGCGCGAGGCGCCCGCTCGGCAGGATGGATCGGAGCAGGTCGTCGGCGCCGGCCTCGCGGAACGGCATCTCGCCGCGCCCGATGCGCTCCAGCGTCGCTTCATTGGTGTCGTAGACGCCCACCCGCAGGCCGCTCGCCGCGAACGCCAGGCTCAAGGGCAGGCCCACGTGGCCGCCACCACCGAGAACGACAACGTCGAGGTCGGGCTCGCTCATGGTCGGCGAGCGTAACAGCAGGCCGCGGTGCTCCACATCCCCCGATCGTCCCTTCGTCATCTACGGGCGAGAGACGAACAGGGCGCCGTCGGCGTCCTCGTACGCGACGACCCAGCCGGACGCCGCCCCGCGGAGGGTGGCTGCGAGGTCCGGCTGGATCGACCGGATCGACGACCACGACCGTGGCCCCGATCCGGGCGAGGGTGTCGAGCGCCCCGGCCCCTGCCCGGCCGATGGCGAGGTAGTCGTTCCACGTCGCCTCGTCGAAGAGCTCGATCCGGCTGTCCACCATCACGAGCCGCCCCGGGACGGACCACTCGAACCACGACGCCCATGGCTGGGGGACGACCACCCGGTCCGTCGAATCCGCGGTCGCCGCCAGGGCGCGAGCCAGGCCCCCGGGCGCGTCGCGCAGCGCGCCCGCCGGGCCCGTGAGCGGATCCCCGGGGCGCCACAGCGGCTGCAGGACGACCACGGCGCCGAGGATCGCGGCCGCGACCACCACGTTGAGGCGGCGGAGCCCGGCCGGCTCCATGCGTGCCCTGCGCTCGCGCCGCGGCAGCGCAGCGGCGACGAGCGGGGCGAGGGCGACGGGCGCTCCAAGCGCCCACCAGACGACGCCGCGCTCGGCGTAGGCGCCCAACGCGGCAAGGGCCAGGAGCCAGAGCGCACGGCCGGGCTCGATCGTCCGGCCGCGACGGTGGGCCGCCACGACGACGGCGGCGGCCGCGAGGACCGAGCCGTAGTAGAGAACACCCAGGACGGAGAGCGGCGAAGTGCGCTGCCACTCGGAGATGAGCCGGGTGATCGTGGCGTTGGTCGAGACGCCGGCCGCGTACCGCCACACCTCCGGCCCGAACGGGGTCACGCAGGTGGCAGCGACTGTCGCGACGAGGACGACGACCATCGCGCGTCGCCCGGGCCGGCGCCGGAGGATGTCGTCGAGAGCGGCGAGGCCGATTGCCAGCGGGGCAAGGAAGAAGCTGCCGTGCAGGTTCGCCCAGGCAAGGACGATCAGCGGGAGCAGCCAGGTGGCACGCGGCCGCTCCTCCCGGACCGCCAGGATCGCCACGACGGCGACAAAGCAGACGATGCCGAACAGCTGCGCCCGGAGGGCCAGCGAGCCGATCGCGAGCAGGAAGCCGGCCAGCGTCACGTAGGCCGCCGGTCGGCGGTCGAGGCCGGCCCTGCAGCCCACGAGGACGAGACCCGCGACGAGCGTGATCAGGAGCGCCCGCAGCAGGGAAAGCCCGCCCCACCCGCCGGCGCCGTGGGCGAGGGCCACCGCCACGCCGGTCCCCCACTGCTGGTTGAGCCAGGGCGCGCCGAACGCTGTGAACGTGAAGGGGTCAGTGCGCAGGACGGCGCCCGAGGCCAGCATCAGCTCCCCCGCCCGAACCTGGTAGGCGAGATCGCCGGTGGGCAACGGGGCGATCGTGGCCGCGAAGGCGGGCAGGAGGACCGCGAGGGCGAGCCAGAGTCGGTCGCGCGTCATATCCGCCTCAGGGTATGCCACGAACGGGCGCCGGTGCGCCCCTCAGACGGCCGCGGCGACCTCGGCACGGGGCGCGGCCGCGGCGACTTTGGCGAAGCGGACCGCCCGGGCGCCCTCGTCGTAGATGTCCTCGATCGCCGTGACCATGAGCTCCACGCAGAAGCGCTCGTGGACCAGGTCGTGGCCGCCCTTCGCCAGCATGTCAGCGTAGGCGTGGTCGGTGAGCAGGCGGATGATCGCCGCGGCCAGCGCGTCGGGGTCGTGCGGCGGGACCAGGAGCCCGGTCCGGCCGTTCTCGATCATCTCCGGGATGCCGCCCACGGCGGAGGCCACAACCGGGCGCGAGAGCGCCATCGCCTCGAGGATCGTCAGGCCCTGGGCCTCGCGATAGGAGGGGAGCACCGCGACGTCGAGGGCCGCGGTGACAGCCGGGACGTCGTCGCGGCGGCCGCTGAAGACGACGCGCTCCGCGATCCCGAGGGCGGTGGCCTGGGCCTCGAGCTCCAGCCGGCGGCTCCCCTCGCCGACGACGAGGAGCCACGCGTTGGGCACCCGGCGCAGCACCCGCGGCCAGGCGTCGAGGAGCGTCGGATGGCCCTTCTCGTGCTCCAGCCGGGCCACGACCCCCACGATCTGTGCCTCCGCCGGCATCCCGTACTCCTCGCGAAGGGTGCAGCAGGGGTCGGTGTGGTCGTAGCGGACCAGGTCGACGCCGTTGTAGATGAGCGAGACCGGGACGTCGCTGGGGCGCTCGTCGGCGATCTTGCGCTCCATCGCCCGGCTCACCGCGATCAGGTGGTCCATCCGCGGCGTCAGGCGGCGCAGCACCTCGCGGTCCTCCGGGGAGCGGATCCTGCTCGAATGGACGGTCCCGACCACGTAGGGCCTCGGCCGCCCGAGGATGCCGAGGGCGATCGCCGACCGCGTCCCGACCAGCTCCGCGCGGTACATGTGGTTGTGGAGGACGTCGGGCCGGATCTCCGCCAACAGCGTCGTGACCGCGCCGACGGCGGTCGCGTCGTCCGGTTCCTCGATCACGTGGACGGGAACCCCCAGGCGGGCGATCTTGCGCTCGGCGCTCCCATGCGAGAGCGAGATGAGCGTCGGCTCGTAGCGATCGCGGTCCAGGCGCGAGAGGAGCGAGTAGACGTGCTCCTGGGCACCGCCGTTCGTCCCGGTCGCGAGCAGCTCGACGACGCGCACGGGCCGTCCGCCCGGCACCGGGGGCCGGTCGGTTGGCTTGGCGCAGGGATCGCCGGGCAGCGGGGCACCCACGGCTAGATCTTCGTCCGAACCACGAGCAGACGCTGGATCGGCTCGTCGACCGCGCCCCACTCGTACTTGTACGGCTCGTCGCCGCGGAGGAAGTCGAAGCGCTTCCGGCGGGCGCGAATGGCGGCCTCGATCGCCGTCGCGCTCAGGAGGATGCCGGGCGAGAGCTCGCGGGCCTCGGGGTCGATGCCGGCGTTGTAGAGGTACCAGGCGTCGGCGTCCTCGAACCAGACGCCGGCCGCGATCCGCCGTCCGCCGACCGCCAGGAAGTGCAGCTGGATCGTCCCGTCGCCGCCGAGCAGCTCGAAGAGGCGGCGGAAGAAGGCGCGGCCCTGGGCGCCACCGGTCGTCGGCGGGAAGAGCCCCTCGGCGCCCCAGCGCCCCTGGTGGAGGGCCACGAACGCGTCGAGGTCGCCCACCGGGTCGGCGGACCGCTCAAGGCGGACCGCGCCGGCGGCCTCGGCCCGGCGCAGCTTGCGGCGCACCTCGTGGCGCTCCTTCTTGCCCAGCGTCCCGAGGTAGCCCTCGAAGTCCATCCCCGCCGCCAGCGTGACGACCGGGCAGACCTCCTCGCGCTCGCGGACCACCGTCCACCGTTCGTCCACGCGCGCGCCGAAGGCCGCGGCCAGGGCGTCGCCGGCCGGGTCGCCGCAGCGGAGGCGGCGGAGGTCGACCACGTCCCAGGGCGCCGGGTGGCCCGGGTCCCGGGTGTCCCCGTCCCCGGCGAGCGCCTCGGCGACGGCTTCGGCCACCGCCGGGAGGTCGGCCGGGCGGGCCAGCAGCGTCGCGTAGTCGGCGTGATAGCTGGCCCCGAAGAAGATGGCCTTCGCGGCGGGCGCGACCGCCGTCAGGGGCTCGTGCTGGTCGCCGCGCAGGCGCGTCCGGAGGATCGCATCGTCGGGCTCCACCTCGTGGCGGTGCATGAGCGGCACGATCGCGACCGGCGCCTCCGGGTCCGCGGCGCCGGGATCGACGACGACCAGGGTCTGCTCGTGGGCGTTCGGTCCGTAGGCGTCCCACCAGGCGCGGTGGACGCCCCAGCGGGCGAACGGGGTCGCCCACGGCGAGGCGGCGGCGAGGGCGTCCCAGGTCGCGGCGTCGACCGCGTCGAACGGGCGCCGGACGGCGCGGAGCGAGCCGAGGGCCGCGGGGGCGCGAGCGGGGGTGCCGGCCGGGCCCGGCTCGGCGGCGGGCGCGACGGGACGGGGATGGTCGAGGTTCGGGGGGGCGGCAGTCATCGTAGGATCCGAGGATATCACTGGTTGCGCGCGCAACTGCTGCGGCGCCCTCGCGCACCGGACCATCCGACACGGTTCCATGTGCCAACCGGCGGGTTGCCCGACCACCGGCCGATCGGGCAACGTGCGCTGCAACGGCGGGGCCCGCCAGACCCGCCACGATCGGCCCGTCCCCCATCGGCCGTCCGCGCCCAGCTCGCCGCCGCATCCCATCGTCGCCTCGCCCAAGCGTGGCGTTCCGGTAGAGAGGAGCCTCATGTCGGTCCGTGCACCCGTCGCCTTCCGGGCGGCCACCCCCATTCCTCCCGCGGCGCGCGCCCCGCGGCGCCGCCGCGCGGTCGCCCTCCTCGCGGCCCTGCTCGCGGCCGGCAGCCTCGCCGCTGCTCCTGCCCCGGCCGCCGCCGCCGGGATCAAGGTGGCCATCGTCGTCGGGCCCGCCGGGTCACTCACCGGCTCCTACATCCGCGACGCGCGCTCGTACGCCGATCTGGCGCGGTCGTACGGGGCAGCGGTGGTGGAGGTCTACACCCCGAACGCCACGTGGGCCCGCGTCCGGTCCGCCGCCCAGGGCGCCAACCTCCTGATCTACCTCGGCCACGGGAACGGCTTCCCCAGCCCGTACCTCTCCACGCTCAACCCTCTCAAGATGGACGGCTTCGGGCTGAACCGGTACGAGGGCAGCGGCAACGTCAGCACCACGTACTTCGGCGAGTACCACGTCCGCACCCAGACCAGGCTGGCGCCCAACGCGGTGGTGATCCTCAACCACCTGTGCTACTCGGCCGGGAGCTCCGAGCCCGGCTACCCGGACCCGAGCCTCTCGGTCGCTCGCAGGCGCGTCGACAACTTCGGCGCCGGGTTCCTGGGGGCGGGCGCGAAGGCCGTCTTCGCGACGCTCGGCGATGCATCCCCCCTGATCAGCTCGCTGTTCACCTCGGACCAGGCGCTGCTGGACATCTTCTGGAGCTCGCCGGATCGAACCTGGGACTACCGGGCATCGTTCACGTCGGTGAGGACGCCGGGGACGACCGTGGTCCTGGACCCGCGGGAGCCCGGCAGGTACCTCCGCAGCGTCGTCGGCGACCTCTCGATGACGGCGGTCCACTGGAGGCCCTGACCTCTCCTCGGCGCGTGGGTCGCGGGCCGCCCGGGTCGCGGGCCGCCGTCATCGGAGGTCACGAGGGATCCGCCGCGTCAGCTCCCGATGCGACGGGCGATCGTCGCCCCGGCGCCGTCGTAGACGACCTCGTAGTCGGGGGAGTCCCTGAGGGTGAGCCGCATCGCGCCACAGCAGTCCTCGTCGGACAGCACGTCCCCCAGGCGACCCTTGGGCACGTAGACGTACTCGTACTCCTCGCCGAACTGCCGCGCCCATTGGTCCAGCGCCCCCACCGTGTCGTGCGCCAGGTCCCGCAGGCCGTCGTTCAGCTCCAGCTGCCGCTGCCAGGCCGAGGCGCCGAGCCACTCGTAGCCCTGGGCCGTCGCGACGCTCACCCGGCCGGAAAGGTACGGGAACCACTCGGACGTGGCGTCCAGGTACCAGTACCGGCCCGTGACCACGACCACCCGCGCCGTCGCGGGCAGCGAGTCCCGGCTCCAGGCCATGGCGCTGCGGCCGTCGGCGCTGAGGCTCGCCATGGGGCTCAGCACGTACGGGGCGAGCGCGGCCGACAGCATCCCGAGGACCAGCGTGCCCCCGACGATGGCGCGGACCGAGCGCCCGGAGCATCGGCGGTCGGCCATCCAGGTGCCGAGAGCAGGTCGCCTCCCACGCCGTCGACGCGGGCGACGACGACATCGAGGAGCCCGACCGCGACGAGCAGCGAGAGCGGGACCGACACGTAGGTGGCGGCGGCCCGCGGATCGGCGAGGACGAGAACGGCGGCCCAGGCGGGCGACGAAGTACCGACGCGTCGCCAGCGAATAGACGGCTCCGAGAACCCCAAGCCCGGCGATGAGCTTCCAGAACGGCTCATCCGTCAGGTTCGCGGTGAGGAGATAGAAGACGCTCTGCACGAGGTTGGCACTCACCCCGCCCGCGGACAGGAGCGGAGCGACTCCGTACCGCGCGATCACCACGAGAAGCCAGGGCGAGGTCACCAGCACGCCGATCGCGGCCGCGGCGATCATCCGCAACCAGGCAGGCCTGGAACGGGCATAGGCGAGCGTGACCAGCGACAGGCTGATCGCCGCGAAGAGACCCGCCTGCGGGTGCGTGAGAACCGTCAGGCCCAGTGCCGATGCCGGCGCCGAGCCAGGCGCGGCCGCCGCTCTTCAGGAAGCGGATCCCCATGTAGATGGAGAGGATGGCGAGCAGGAATCCCGGGGGCCCGGGTCAGGCCACCGCCCATGACGAGCCAGTCGAAGCTGCGAGGCACCAGCGCGAAGGCGAACGTGCGATCGCGGCGTGGACGCGACTGGGCGCGAGCACCGTCGCCAGGAGGAAGAAGGCCGGCACGGTCGCGATCGCCGACAGCGAGCAGGGATCCAGCGGAGCCACTCGACGGTCCCGAGCGGGATGACAGACTCGAGCCCGGCGGTCGCGATGAACGCGAGCGGCGGATAGGCGAACGGGCCGTTGAGGCCGTTGTAGGTGGTCCACATCGGGAGCGCCTGGCCGGTCCGGAGGATGTCGTCGACCATCGAGGCGAAGAGCCCGCCGTCGTTCACCGGGAATCCGGCCTGCACGACCGGCGCAGCCCTCACGATCGCGCCGGCGATGGTGGCGAGCAGGATCGCCGGCCACGGCGACAGCTCGCGCATTCCCCGGGGGCTCGCCGCCGCCTGTGTCGTCATGCTCCGCCGGGCGCCTCGCGGGTCGCGAGTCGAGCCGCGCGCCGGCCCAGCCCCAGGGCCTTCGACACGCCCCGGTCGTCCGGGTAGACGTGGGCCATGCTCGCGTGCACGAGCCCTGGCAGGCCCGGCTCCATCGGCAGGCGGGCCATGGGTCCGCCGGCCAGCGGGACCGGCTGGGCGAACGGGTCGCGGGCCACGTGCGCGTCGACGATCCACTCCTCTCGGAAGCGCGGGTTCAGGGACCGGAACGCGGGGAGGACCGACCCGACCAGCTCGTCGGGTGTCGCCGCCCACGCCGGGTCGCTGCGATCGACGTAGTGGGCGAGGTAGACGAGCCGGCGCCCGCCGTACCGCTCGGGCTCGACCAGGTTCGTGTGCTCGATGATGCCGACGCAGCCGAGGCCAAGCCGATCCGTCACGTTGACCCAGTAGTACGGGCTCAGGCTCTCGGTGAGCTCCAGGAGGACGCACACGATCCCCCGGAACGGGATGGCAGCCACCGCCTCCCGATACGGCGCCGGCAGCTCCACCATCCGGGCAAGGACGGGCCCGCTCACGCACGCGATCACGCGGGGTGCCGCGACCTCGGCCTCGCCGTCCGGGGTCGTGAAGGCAGCGACCCATCCGCCGTCGAGCCGGCGAAGCGACGAGACCCGCGCCGACAGGATCAGCCGGACGCCCTCGGACTCGACCCGTCGCGCGAAGGCCGCCGCCAGGGCGCCCGTTCCCCCCCGGATATAGCCGAGCCGATCGCCCGTCGCCCGCCGGGCCCCCGCCCGCTGGCGGATCCGGGCGACGAGCCAGGCCATGGCCACGTCCGCGGCCTGGGGACCGAACTTCACCTCCAGGAGCGGCCGCCACACCGTGTCGTAGCCCGCCTTGCCGAACCAGCGGGGCCCATCCGTGGACACGGGCGTCGCGTCCATGCGCCGGGCGTCGCGGCGCACGAGCTGCGCGGCGGTGGCGGCCCCGAAGCGGACGCGCGAGAGCAGCGACATGGCCGAGAAGGACAGGAGATCGGCCAGCCCGTCGAACCGAGTGGACCTTCCCTCGATGCAGGATCGCCATCGAGGCGCGCCGCCACTCGAGCAGCTCCTCCATGCCGAGATCCCGGAGAGCCTCGCGCGTCTCGGTGTCCTGGGGGAAGACGTGGTGGTAATAGGGCTCGATGGGCTCGCCGGCGACGACGACCGACGAGCGAGGCCACCGACCGCGTCGCCCGCCTCGATGCACGGTCACCGTCAGGCCATCGCGACGCAGCGCGTCGGCGGCCGCCAACCCGGACATCCCGGCGCCGATGACGATGCGGTCCACAGTGTCTGGCATCGCTGTAGCGTAGCGGCCGGGGCGAGCCTGCTGCGCGGCCTGCGATTGCGCGTGCTGCTCCATACTCGTCCATATGACGTCTTCCAGGCGCCTCGCTCGGCGTTCCTGGTCGTCGCGACCACCGCCGCCGCGATATTCGCCGTGCTGATCGCCGGCGGGTCGTTCTGGTTCGAGTTCGGCTTCTCCGCCTGGCCTACGACGCGTGGCGGTCGTGGCCATCGCCTCGTGGCTCTCTCGTTGCGACATTCCGGCGCGATTGCGCTGCCCTCCAGCCGGCTCCTGCCCGCGATCGCTGCCTGTCTCGCCGCCTTCGCCATCGCCACCGCCACGTCCAGGAACCCACGTCTCAGCGCCGAGATGCTCGCCTACGGTTCCTGCTCGCCGGGCTCTATACCCTCCTCGTCGCCTCATGCGCGAACAAGATTCGATTGCACTTCGACGGCTCGCACTTGCGCTATTCCTCCTCGTATGCGCCTGTACCTGCTGCAGGTGTCGCAGGCATCGGCGGCTCTGCGTGGGGGGTCGTAAGGGGAACGTGACCATCCCGCCGCTGCGCCCGGGCTACCTCGGCTTGAGCCTCGGTCCCCGACCCCATCGCCACGGTTGTCCTCGTTCTCGGCGCGTTTCGCGCTCAGCCACCAGTCGACTCCGCAGGCGCCGGAGATCGTCGGTCTCATCGGGATCGTGGTGCTCATCGCCGTCACCACAGTGATGACCGGGACGCGCGGACCTGATCGGGGCGGCCGCCGCGCTGGTGGCCTGCGGGCTGGTCGGGCTCGCCAGTGCGCCGGAGGCGCGGACGAGAGTGGTGGCGCTGCTGCGAACGCGCGCGGGCGCCGTCGTGCTCGTGGCCGGCCTCGCGGCCCTCCTCGTGGCCGGCGGGCTGGCTGCCAGCAGCGGCCGGCTGACGCTGGGCGACGCCGGGTGGCGCGCGGCGTTTGCGGAGGCAAGCCTGCGCATGTTCGAGTCGTCGCCCCTGGTGGGCGTCGGCCCCGGGGTCTGGCAGGAGCTGCGCGCCTCCTACCAGACCGCCGCGCAGCCGGACCTCTACATCCCCCATGCCCACAACATCTTTCTGCAGGCCCTCGCCGAGTTCGGACTGGCCGGAGTCCTGGCGGGCCTGGTCGTGGTGATCTCGCTCGCGGCGCTGCTCCTGGGCGCCATCCGGTCCGGCGACGAGGCCCGCCGCAGGGTCGGCCTGGCCACGCTGTTCATGGTCGTCCTGCTGGCGGGCCAGCAGCTCGTTGACATGTTGATGAACGTCCCGGCGCTCCTCTTCGCCGCCGCGATCCCGCTGGCGTGGCTCGACGCCACAGCGCCGGGTCCCGCCCGTGCATTAGGCCCCGCCCCGGAGCCGGGCCCCAGAGACCGGGCAGCGCCGGGCCTCCCTGGGTGGATGGACTCGCGCGCTCGTGCTCGGGGTGGCCGCGCTCACCGTGGTGGTCGGCGCGGGCCTCTTTCGCATCAGGGCGATCGCCTGGGGCGGGGACCAGAGCGTGCAGGCGGCGGACGCCGGGCGGTGGGCGGAGGCCGTGGCCCGGGCCCGGGATGCCGCCGTGGACGATCCCTCCGTGCCCGCCTACTGGTTCGCGGCCGGCGTGGCGGCGGCGAACGCAGGGGATCTCGCGACGGCAGCTGACGCGCTCGAGCGGAGCGCCACTGCGGACGACTACCCGTACGCGTGGCTCGACCTGGCAGCGGTACGCTGGCGGCTGGGCGACACGATCGGCGCCCGTTCGGCGCTCGCGAGGGCCGAACGGCTCGGCCTGCAGCGAGCGCCCGTGGCCGTCGGGGCAGGCTGGCTGCGGTGGCAGCTGGGGGATCAGACGGAAGCGATCAACGACTACGCAGCGGCCGTATCCTCGCGGCGCCGACGCTTGCGAGCGACCCGTATTGGGGCTCGGATCCCGTGCTGAGCGCGGCGCGGCCGGCGATCATGGATGCGGCGCGGCAACGGCTCGGCACTTCCGCCGGGGCCGCCCCGGCGTTGTTCACCCTGTACCTGCTCGGGGGCGACGAGACCGCGGCAAAGGCGGCCCTGGCGCCCTTGTCTGCCGACGACCGGGCCGTCTACGACCATGCCCTCGCCGCCTGGCAGGGACTGTCCGGCGCCGAGGCCGCCCTGCAGCAGCTGGCTGCACGACACCCGCTCGAGTCGACCGCCGTCACGTGGTCCCAGCTGGTGGCGGCCCGCAACGGCGAGCGTGACCTGGTCGCCCGCTATGGGACATGGCTCTGGCTGGCCAGCGCGACGGCGGCTGGGCCGCCGGTGGCGCGCGTCGTCGTCGGCCAGCCGCTGCCCCTGCCGGGTGGCGGCGTGGACCGCTATCAATCGCTCTACCGGCGGCCGGTGCCGGGCGCGCAGATCATCAGCATCCTGCCGCAGATCGCCTACCAGG
>CAVXLA010000002.1:0-88129 GCA_963762445.1 uncultured Chloroflexia bacterium | reverse complement strand
GCACGACTACTTCGGCGGGAACGCGGCCGCGAGCATGCGGGCCAGCCGTTCGATGGCAGCCCCATTCAGGACTTGGCGATGGGTGATCAGCTCCCGGATCGAGCGCGTTCCCTCGAGGCGGAACCCGCGATAGGCGTCCGGGGGCCTTGACCCGACGCTCACGTGCGGTACGGCTACAGATGGTGGCGGGGTCAGCACCATGAGTGCGGTTTTGGGACGCCGCGGCTCTGAGCGGCGCGCACATCGGCCTCCACGATCCGTCCGTCGGGTCCCGTCCCCTTGACCGTGTCCAGATCGACACCGAGCCGCTGCGCCAGCGCCAGGGCACGGGGGCTCGCGTTGACTCTGCGGCGAGTCGGGCCGGCCTCTGTCGTGCCCGCCGGTGCCGGTTCGCTTCGGCTCATTGCAGGTGAGGCAGGAGCACCGGCCGCAGACGGGGAGGCGGATATGTCGCCGGGCACGTCGAGCAGCGCGATCGGGCTGCCGATCGCCACCGTGTCCCCAGCCTGAGCGAGCAGCCGCGTGATCCGCCCGGCCTCCGTCGCCTCGACTTCGAGCGTGCTCTTGTCGCTCTCGACCTCGAAGAACGGCTGCCCGACGGCGACCTCGTCCCCTTCAGCGACGAACCACTGGATGAGCGTGGCCTCGTCCGCGGCGGCGCCGAGGTTCGGCATGAGGACCTCGCGGCTCATGGCCGCTGCTCGGTGGTCGGTCCTGCGGCGGCCGCTTCGACGTCCGCCGCCACCTTGTCGTCAGTGCCATTCGTCCGTCGCGGCCCCGCTGAGCGCCCGTGTCTCGTCTCGATGGCCGCGATCTTCGCAACCTTCGGCGCAGATGGTCCGCCGGCGAACTCCGAGTGGAGGAACGAGTCGACGAGGAGCTTGGCAGTCTCGACGCCCATCGTCTGGCCCCCGAGCGTAATGATCTGGGCGTCGTTGCTCTTCGCGGCGCGTTCGGCGGAGTAGGAATCGGCCACCTGCGCAGCCCGAATGCCGGGGACCTTGTTGGCCGCGATCGCCATCCCAATGCCCGTCCCGCAGACGAGGATGCCGCGCTCGTGGCGTCCCGCGGCCACGTCTTCGGCGACCGTCTCGGCGATGTCGGGGTAGTCCACCGGTTGGGGCGTCGACGTGCCCGCGTCGTCGACCTCGTAGCCCGAAGCCCGCAGGTGATCTCTGATCGCGTTCTTCAGAGCGAGCCCATTGTGATCGCTGCCGACCATGATGCGCATCTTGGCCTCCACTGGGCCTCAGTCAGGCGCTGACCTGCCGCCGGCAGGCCGCCACGATGTCATCCACCGAAGGGATGAGCGCGCGCTGGACCGCCCCTGCGAATGGCAGCGGGGAGTCGAGCGTGCCAAGTCGGATCACGGGCGCGTCGAGGTACGCGAAGCCCTCCTCGGCGATGAGCGCGGAGATCTCCGCTCCGGCGGACGCCGTCCGCGTCTCTTCGGTGACCACGATGGCACGACCGGTTCGCGATACCGATTCGAGGATCGTCTGGCGGTCGAGTGGCACGAGGGTGCGGGGGTCGACCAACTCCACCGAGATGCCCTCACGGGCCAATCGCTCTGCGGCCTCGAGCGCCCGATGCACCATCAATGCCGTCGCGACGACGGTCACGTCTGCGCCCGCCCGCTTGATGTCGGCGACTCCGAACGGCACGAGCCCGTCGTCCGGCGCGAGTTCGCCGCCCGCCGTTCCCGTGGGGAGGTCGGCTGAGGTCGCCGCCTCGCCCCCGGATCGGCCGCCAACCGACTTCGTGCCATACAACAGCTTGTGCTCGCAGAAGACGACCGGGTCCGAGCCGCGGATGGCCGTCTTCAAGAGCCCGCGAGCGTCGGCTGGCGTCGAGGGGATGGCCACCTTGAGGCCTGGAGTGTGCATGAACCACGCCTCGGGTGACTGATCGTGCTGCGCCCCGTGCTCCGTGGCGCCCATCGGCAACCGCAGCACCAGCGGGACATTCACCCGGCCGCCGGACATGAGGTGAATCTTCGCCGCCTGGTTGACGATCTGATCGAAGCCCGACGCGACGAAGTCGGAGTACTGCATCTCGGCAATCGGACGCCAGCCCATGATCGCGGCGCCGACCGCGCATCCGATGATGGCCGCCTCCGAGATGGGCATGTCACGCACCCGCTCCTCACCGAACTCGTCAAACAGGCCACGCGTAACCAGAAAGGCGCCGCCGAAGCGGCCGACATCCTGGCCCAGGACGATGACCCGCTCATCTCTTCGCATCTCCTCGCGCAGCGCCTGGTTGATCGCGGCCGACATCGTCGTAGGCGCGGCGGCGGAGCCGCTCATGACGCGAACACCAGGTGCTGAACCGAGCTCGGGTCGATCGCCGGGCTCGAGCGGGCGAATTCGATCGCGGTGACGATTTCGCTCTCGACCTCCAAGCGAATCCGTGCAGCATCTTCCTCGCTCAAGGTGCCCGACTTGACCAACCGCCTTTGCAGCAACTCGATGGGGTCGCGGCCTTGCCACTCCGCCAGCTCCCCAGCCGGACGGTAGGTAGCCGGCTCGAAGCGCGAATGGCCCTTATAGCGGTAGGTCAGGCATTCAACGAGGCTCGGGCCATTACCGGCCCGCGCCCGGGCCACCGCCTCCCGGACGGCATGCAGCACCGTGAACACGTCCTGGCCGTCGACGGTCGTGCCGGGCATGCCATACGCAGCTGCCCGATCGGCGACATTGGGCACCGCGAGCGCTCGCTCCATTGGGAACGAGACCGCGTAGGCATTGTTCTCGCAGACGAACACGACCGGAAGCAGCCAGATCGCCGCGAGATTGAGCGCCTCGTGGACCGCTCCCTGGTTAGCCGCCCCGTCGCCAAAGAACGTGACGACGACGCGATCGCTCCCTTCGAGGGTCAACGCGAGCGCCGCCCCGACCGCGATCGGCACGCCGGCCCCGACGATGCCTGTCGTGCCAAGAAACCCTCGTGGTAGGTCGAAGACATGCATCGAGCCACCCATCCCACCGCTCGACCCACCGGTCCGTCCGAACATCTCCGCCATGAGCTCGGCGAGGGGCAGGCCCTTGGCGATCGCGTGGCCGTGGCCGCGGTGATTGCTCGCCATGAGGTCATCGGCCTGGAGCGCTGCACCTACTCCGGCCGACACCGCCTCCTGGCCAATCGCCTGATGGATCGTGCCCGGCATCGTGCCGGACATGAAGAGCCTGAATAGGCTCTCTTCGAACAGACGGATGCGGAGCATGACGCGGAGCAGGTCGGGCCCGAGGGTCGCGAGCTCGGGCTCCGCCGGCTCGACGGACAGGGTGGTCATGCGCCTCGTCTCTCGAAGGCGACGACCGACACCGGCGAGGCCTCGAGGCCTTGGACCCGCCAGGGGACGGCCACCACGAAGAAGCGATCCCTGGTGAGATGATCGAGGTGCGCGAGATGCTCGATTAGGGGGATGTTGTTGCGAAAGAGCATCTCGTGATTCGGCTGGCGGGGTTGGGTGCGGTCTTCGATGCCTGAGCAGTCCACGCCGAGGCAGGAGATCTTGACCTCCTCGGCAAGCCACCGGATCGCCGATTCCGTGAAGAACGGGCGGTCGTGTGACTGGGCCGTGCCATAGTGGCCGCTGTCGGTCCTGACGAACACGAGGTCGCCGGGGGCGATCAGCGAGCCACGCTCGCGGAGTTCGGCCTCTGTGATCGCTTGACCGACGTTCTTGTCGGTGAAGTCGACGAGTACGCACTCACCCACGACCCGCTCCAGAGGGATGCCGGTCAGATCGGGGCCATCCTTGAGGTAATGGAACGGAGACTCCATGTGGGTCCCGACATGGCTCCAGAGGACGACCTCGGACATGACGTACCAGGCATCGTCACGCCGTTTTCCGGCGTAGAACGGGTCGAACTCCTCTACGAAGCGGTTGGTGACCTCGAGCCGGTACTCTTCGCTGCCGGGATGGAGGACGTGCGATAGCTCGACGGGTCGATAGTCGGCGAGGCCTGGGCCCGCCGTATTGAGCCCGTCGGTGTCGGAGGCGACGGCCGGGCCATCCGAGGCACCGCGCAGCGATGGTTGTCTATACATCATGGGAACCCGCTCCCCTGCTCGCCCGCGAGTAGTCTAGACATAATCGTCACTATGATCGCCCGACGGCCCAAGCGTCAACGTAGTCCGCCGATGCGATGCGTCGCTTCCGCGTGTTCGACCGAGTTCCGTTGGTGACTCGGCTCGCGTCGTGTGGCTGGCCGATTCGGCAGATCGCGCGCCACGGCGGCCCAGCCTAGCCATCAGCGCCCATTGCGCTCTAGCAGGACGACCTTCGTGACACGGCGCACGTGGCGTTCCGAGCCGTTGAAGGCCGCACGGACAAAAGCGCAGACGATCTCCGAGGCAACCTCCGCTCCGACGACGCGAGATCCGAGGGTCAGGACGTTGACGTCGTCGTGCTCGACCATCTGGTGGGCCGTGTACGTGTCGTGTGCGGTTGCGGCCCGTAGGCCGCGCAGTTTGTTCGCGGCGACGGCCATCCCAGCTCCGCTGCCGCATATCAGGATTGCCCGTTCGGCCGCACCATCCCGCAGCAGCATGCCGACGCGTTGTGCGATGTCCGGGTACTCGAACGCCGGATCGGGTTCTGGGGTCACCACGATGGGCTCAGCGCCCGCCTCGGTTACGGCCTCAGCGACCCGGTCCTGCAGGATCCGACCCGCGTGATCTGCTCCGATCGCTACTCTCATCTCGCGCGCCTCTCGAGCCTGTCCGCACAACCCTTGCATCCACGGTCGCGACCTCCCTCCCAGAGAACCCGCTCTTGGGTCTGTCGAGAAGACACTCAGAGGTTGGCCACGAGGGTGGCCGACTCGGCCCCGGCCACGCTCTCCTCCAGCGGGTTCAGCACGCGCTGCAGGAAGCGCTGTGTGCGGGGGTTCTGCGGTGCACCGAACAGCTGGGCAGGCGGGGCCTGCTCCAGGATGTTCCCCTCGTCGAAGAACGCGACGCGCGTGCCCACCTCGCGGGCGAAGCCCATTTCGTGGGTGACAACGACCATCGTCATTCCGCTCTGGGCGAGCTCCTTCATAACCACAAGGACCTCGCCCACGAGCTCGGGATCCAGCGAGGCGGTCGGCTCGTCGAACAGCATGATTCGGGGCTGCATGGCGAGCGCACGGCAGATGGCGACGCGCTGCTGCTGGCCCCCGGACAGCTGGCGCGGGTGCTTGGCCCCTTGGTCGCCGAGGCCGAAGCGCACGAGCAGCTCGCCTGCCTTCGCCCGTGCATCGGCTGCGCTGGAGTGGCGGACCCAGAGTGGGCCCTCCATTACGTTCTCGAGGACCGTGCGGTGCGGAAAGAGGTTGATCTGCTGGAATACCATCCCGACGTCCGCCCGCAGCTGGCGCAGATCGGAGGGCCGTGCGCGCACCTCCGGCCCGTCCAAGCCGTGCCGATGGATCGTCCTGCCCTCGATGACGATCTCTCCCGAATCCGGTGCGCCTAGGAGGTTGATCGTCCGCAGCAGCGTGCTCTTCCCGCCGCCGCTCGGCCCGATGATGACCACGGTCTCGCCGTTACCGACCTCGAGTGAGACCCCGCGGAGCACCTTCGTGGCACCGAAGCTCTTGCGGATGTCAGCGAGCCGGATCATGGGCTCCGTCTGCGTCACGACCTGTGCTCCAATCGGTAACGCCGCGTGCAGGTTGTCCCCTACGCCGGGAGCCGGAGGCGGCGCTCCAGCCACCCGTTGCCCACCGCGAGGAGAGCGCCGAGGACGATGTAGATCAGGCTGACCATGAGGAACGGAGAGAAGTCGTCGTACGTGATCTGGATTCGGTTGGCCTGCCCCATGAGGTCCTGGAGACCAACCAGGTAGACGAACGGGGTGGCCAGCACGATGACGATCGTGGCGTTGCCCACCGCCGGCAGGATGATCCGCAGGGCCTGGGGCGCGATGACCCGGCGAAGTCGTGTCCACTGGCTCATGCCGAGCGCGGCCCCCGCCTCGTACTGGCCGATCGGAACGGCCGCGAAACCCGATCGGAAGCTCTCGGCAAGATAGCCACCCGCGTTGAGCGTCAAGGACAGGATTGCGTTGGGAAACGGGTCGAGGTAGATCCCGGTGAGGATCGGCAGCGCTGCGAAGATGGTGAGCAGCTGGACCAGCAGAGGCGTGCTCCGGAAGAACTCGATGTAGCCGATCGCGACGTAGCGCAGCGGCGTGTGGCTCACCCTGCAGCCGGCGACGACGGCCGCCCAGAGGATCGTGGTCGTGAGCGCGACGACGCTGGTGAGAAGCGTGGTCTCGAGCCCGGAAGCGATGCCGTAGCTCCAGTAGTGGCCCCAGCGCTCGAACAGGTCCATCGTCCGACCCGGCTACAGAAGTAGCGCGCTGCGCCGCTCGTACCAGGCGAACAGCCTGGAGAGCGGCCATGCGAGCGCGAAGTACGTCGCTGCAATCAGGAACCAGAGCCACGTTGCGAAGTACGCGTTGATGACGTTCCGGCCGACACCGGTGATGTCGCGAGCCCCGATCTGGGAGATGAAGGCGCTATTGAGCATGCTGGCGATCGCGATCTGCCCGAGAGCCGGCAGCATGACGCGAAGCGCGATCGGGAGGACAACCCGCCGTCGGACTGTCCAGCCCGACATGCCGAGGGCCTCAGCCGCCTCCACCAGCCCGGGCGGGACGGCCTCGATCCCCGACCGGAAGAGCTCCGCGACGTAGGGTGCAAGAAGCAGGCCCAGTGCGAACAGGCCGGCTTCCTCGGGCGCGATGGGGGCCACCGCCAGGAGCCCGAAATAGACAAGGAGCAGAACCGGCGGAATCGGCAGGCTCCGGATGGCAACGATGACCCACTGGACCACCCGGGCGCCCACGGGAGACGGGGCGAGCCGCAGGAGCGCGAGAGCCATTCCGAGCACAAGGCCGATCAGGACGGACCCGACCGTTACCTCGATCGTGACGAGCAGACCGCCCGGCAGCTTCTCGAGGAAGCTCTCGAGCGGTACCCCGGTATCGAACCCCATGGTCCCTCTTCAGGTGGCGGGCACCGTCCCGACCCGCGAGGTCGGGACGGTGCCCGTGGGTCCCTGGCGCTACTTCACGTAGCCGGGTCGCTGCTGCCATGGTCCTGGCAGGAGGATCCCCTTGAACTGGAAATCGTTGGAGGCTCCGAAGCTCGTCCCGATGGCGGTGGGCCCCGGAGCATCGAGGGCAGTGGTATTCGCCCCGCTGAATGCCTGGAGGTAGGCCTGGTTGATGACCTTCTGCTGCCATGCGGCGCTGATCGCCTGGTTCAGGGCATCGGTCATCGTGCGGTTGCTCGCCATCACGCCCCAGGCGTACGCGGCACCCGCCGTGAAGGAGTTGTTGTTGCGGACCCAGCCGATCCCGGCGCTGACGATGGCCGGGTCTGAGCTCGCCGCGGAGACGTAGTCGACGGTGCTGCCGACGAAGGCCAGGGCGGAGCCGTCGACCACGGCCTTCAGGCCAGCAGTCGCATCCGAAACGTCCATCACGTCGGCAACGGATGCGATATCAGCCTTGCGAGGATCGCTCGAAACCACGGCGATCTTCCCGCCGGCCGCCTTGACGTCCTCCCAGCTCGTGTAGCCGGGATAGGCGCCGCCTTCGCCCGGCTTCACGTACATGTAGTCCGGGCTGAAGCCGACGGGCGTCGTCATCCAGAACTGGTTGACCCGGTCCTGCGTGGCGGCCAGCTGACCCGCCACGACGTCGACCTTCTTGTCGTTGAGGGCAGCCTTCGCGTCCGTGATCTGGACGCCGGTAAGGGTGAGCTTCAGCTTGTCCGCTGCGAACTGCAGGATCGCCGCCTCTGGACCGGTGAGCTTGCCGTCCTTCAGGGAGAGCAGCGCGGTGTCGCCGAGGATGCCCACCGTTAGCTTGCCAGACGCGACGGGCGTGACGGCCGGGTACTTGTCGGAGGCCGGGGGGATCACGCCATCCTCCCACGGACCAGGCACATAGAGCGCCTGCCCGACCGGAGGCGTCAAGAAGTACTCGCCCAACTCCTTGTTGCCGAAGACCGAAGCGAAGGCGTTCTCGACGATGCCGTCGCGCCAGAGGTCGGTCATGATCTGGCGTATCGCGTTTGCCAGGGCTGGCTTGTCATTGTTCATCGCGAACGCGTTGAGATCGGCCTGCGTGAGCGGTCCCGACACGACATCGGCCTCAAGCTTCGCAATCGGGTTGTCTGGATCGGTGGCCTGGCGAAGGGCCACGTCGAACGTGCCCATCCCGGCGCCGTCACAGCCACCACCGATGACATCCTGGTAGACCGAATCGTTGTTGTCGAAGGTGTGTAGCTTGATGCCGAGTGTCTCCCACTCCCCGATGAGGTAGAAGCCCTGGACGACGCAGAGGGTGAGGTTTCGGGCCTTGGCTTCTTCGTAAGACCCGATCTTGTCACCGGGACGCACGACGAGCGTCTCGGGGCCCATCATGTGCGGAAGGGAGAAGTAGAGGATCCTTGCCCGGGGTTGCGTGATGCTGAACCCAGCCACCAGTATGTCGAAGCGGTTCGCCTGCATCGCCGGGATCAGTGCCGGGAAGTCGTACGGTTGGTAGATGGGCTCAAGCCCGAGCCGCTTGACCGTCTCTTTGATGAGGATTCCGTACACGCCTACGGGCTCACCGTCGACGACGTCGATCAAGCCCTTCACGGGGCTGTATCCGACGACCAGACTGCCGGGGGTTATCAGGTTCAGAGGGTTGCCTTGCAGCGTCGACGAGGCGGGTGACCCACACGCGCTCACGAGGAGTACGAGGCAGGCGGCCGGAGCCACCATCCTTGACAGCTTCTTTGATCGCATCTCTCGGGAACCTCCTGCTCCCTATTCCTGTCGGCGGGCAGGGGCGGAGGACGCGCGCCTCTCCTCGAATCGGGCGACGTTGCGCATCAGGTCCTTGAGGGACTGGTAGGTCGCGACGTACTGGCCGAAGTAGAAGTCATAGACCTCCTTGTTGGCCGCGCGCGGCTCAACCACTCCACCCGGGCGAACAAGCGCAGCGATCGCTTGCTCGTATGAGTCGAAGACCCCGGCGCCGACGCCAGCCACAATGGCTGCTCCTAGGGATGTCGACTCCGGCTCTGCTGTCAGCTCGATCGGCTCGCCCAGCACATCGGCCAGGATCTCAATACCGAGCCGGCTCCGCGAGCCGCCACCGCTCGCTACCACGCGGCGGAAGGCGTATCCGTTGTGAACGAGGTCGTTGACGATCAGACGGCTGCCGTACGAGATCGCCTCGTAGAAGGCTCGGAGCAGGTGAGCGCGCCCATGTCGCAGCGTCAAGCCCCAGACCAAGCCCCGAGCATCAGGATCCTTCCAGGGGGTGCGGTTGCCGGCGAAGTAGTCGAGCGCGACGAGTCCCTCGCTTCCTGGCGGAAGCGTCGCAGCCTCCGACTCGAGTTGGGCCAGGGTCTCTGCCGGTTCCGCGCCTTCCGCGGGGGTGATCGTGCGAAGCAGCCATTGCACGATCGCTCCGGTCGTGCTCTGGCCGCCACCGAGGGTGTACAAGCCGGGGATGATTGCATCCGGGTATGGGCCCCAGTTGTTGGCGAAGACCGGCTCTTCAGCCTGGCCCATCGCCACGGTCGAGGAACCCATGATCATTGCGAGCTCGCCCGGTTGCACGACCGATGTCCCGAGCATGGCAACGTGACAGTCGATGCCGCCTTGCACCACGAGTGTCCGACGAGGCAGACCGGTTGAGGCTGCTGCCGCAGTGAGCAACCGCCCGACCGGGCTACCGAGGGGCAGGATCTCTGTCGGCCACTTGACGGACGCGTTCGCGACCCCGGCGGCCTCGAGGAACCCTGGGGGCCACCCTCCGCAGGGGTTGGCATAGTTCCACTTGGCGACTAGGTTCCCATACCCCAGGGTCCATCGACCGGTGAGCCGGTAGGTGAAGAAGTCGGTCTGCTCAACGATGCGGTGGGCGTGCGCATAGGTCCGTGGCTCGTGGGTCATCAACCACTTGAGCTTGGGGAGCATCCACTGGGGCGAGACGACTCCGCCCGAGTACCGGAGGACCGGACTTCTGGTCTCCGTGACCTCCCGCGCTTCGCGAGCGGCTCGCTCATCCATCCAGAGCAGAGCGGGCCGGAGCGGACGGCCCCGTCGGTCCAGCGCGATGACCGTGCAGGAGGTGCAGGCGTAGCTCAGAGCCCGCACGTCGCCCGGATCCACGCCCGGGGAGGCCATGACCGCCCGAAGCGCGGCAACGGCGGAATCCCACCACTGTTCGGCGTCCTGCTCGGCTCGCCCAGGCGCAGGGTACTGAGTATCGAGGGGGACAACCGACTCCGCCAGCTTCGTCCCGTCCGTGCGGACAGCGAGCGCTCGGACTGCCTGCGTGCCGACATCCAGACCGACGAGGGTGGCCACCCGCTGCGACCTACATGCCCCGGGCCTGGCGCACGAACGCTGCCACCCGCTCCGGATCGGGCGGGTTCATCGGAAGACCGTCTTTGCGAAGCTTGGTGACAACGATCGCTCCATCCGCGACGTTGAAGATCTCGCGCACGTTCTGCACGTCCACCCCCGTTCCTGCCAGGATTGGGAGGTCGGGCACCGCCTGGCGCACCTCGCGGAAGCGCTCGATCGGGGCAGCGACGCCAATGCCGCCTGAGATCACGTACCCGTCCACCCTGCCGTGGACAAGCGCGCCAAGCGCCTCCTGGTCAATCGGCCTCGGTGCGATGTGGGCGCCGAAGACGCACACGAGGTTGTGAAGAACCTGGACCGAGCTGGCTCCCAGGTACGCGCGGACCCGGAGGGCCGCGGCGCCATGAGTGTCCATGAAGCCGGACTCCGTCGCGTAGGCTCCCGAGAAGTAGCCTCTGACGAAGCTCCCACCGGTGGCGTGCGCGATGGAGATCGCAGCAACGGGATCGAGAAGAGCGTTGATCCCGACAGGAATGCGTAGGTCTCGCGTGGCTTCCGCGACCGCCTCCGTGAAGGCCGAGACGGTATCGGGACCGAGCGAATGCAGGAATGGAGTGTCCGCCTCGTTTGCGAAAAGGAGGGCGTCAATGTCGAAGTCAGCCAGGATCGCGGCATCCTGACGCGCACGGGCGACGATGGGCCGCATCCCGCCCTGGCGGTCGTAGGCTGGACTGCCTGGAAGCGGCAGGAGATTGATCCCGGCCACGACGGACTTTCGATGATCCGGCCCAACCGCCAGCCGCGGTCGCTCGGCGGCCACCTCACCGGCTGCGGGCGCGCCACCTGTCTGCGGACTGCCCCGGACGAAGTCGCCGGCTTCTGCCATCCCTTGCACCCGGTCTTCCTCCTCCCGAGCAGACCGCTGTCCCGGACCTCCGACAGCTGCCTGTGCTCGCGGCCCGCAGGGTACGGGCCTGATCCTCGCATCTATGTATAGACTACATCTCCGCGAAGTGTCAAGATAGGCTAGACATCTGATCAGACAGCTGGAGCAGCTTGCAGGAGCCCCTTGGGGGCTTCTCGTCTGCAGCACCGGGATGCGAGCGCGATGTCCCGCTATTGCGCGAGAGCTCACCCTCCCGGGAACCTCGGCGGTCGCGCCGCCCGCCATTCCCACCCGTACAACGCGAGCCCGCAGCAGACGATGCAGGTCATTCCCACGGCTGAGAGTTCGTCGGGGACCGTGCCAAACAGGAGGGCCGCACCCAGTGTCGCCCACACGAGTCGCGAGTAATCATAGGTGGCGAGCAGCGACGCGGGCGCGATCGTGAACGCGTGGATCAGCGCGAAGTGCGCCCCAAAGCCCAGAGCGCCCACGACGAGAAGCAGCGCAGCCTCATGCTCGTCCGGTGTGCGCCATGTCGGCAGTGCGACGGCGGTCATAACCAACGAGCCGACCGCGACGCTGTAGAAGAGGGTCACGCTCCGCCGAGTCGTTGGGCCGACTCGCGACGTGAGCACCTGGTACAGAGCGAAGAACGCCGCCGTGGCCAATGGGAGAATGGCGTTCGCCGGAGTGATGGCACCACCCGGCCGGGCAACGAGCAGGACGCCCCCGAAGCTGAGCACCACGGCTATCCATCGCCGCGCGACAACTGGCTCATGTAGGAGCGATGCCGACATGAGCACTAGCAGCATCGGCGATACGAAGGTCAGGGCAGTCGTCTCGGCCAGGGGTAGGGTGCGGATCGCCTCGAAGAAGGTGAGGTTTGTGGCGACGAGCGTAAGCGCTCGCATGACCTGGAGGAACCGGTCCGGGGCCGCTACCGTGTCCCTTAGCAGACGGGGCCCGCCCACGACGACCAGCGCCACCGTTGGAATGGCGAACCGGGCCCAGGTAATCCCCGGGACCGGAAACGTCGCGGACGCGATCTTGGCAGTCGCATCGAGCGCTGTCAGACCGACGGCGCAGGCTGTCATCGCCGCGACGCCGCGGGCCGTGATGGACAATGATCCAGGCTCCCTGGAGGGCTCCCGCCCGTCCCGTCGTTACAGTTGGTCCGCGCCCTCCGACGGCGGATCAGCGACGAGGTCTTTCCGCCGATGGGCGACGCCGAAGCCGCGAGAGCGACAAGACTCACAGGGTCTTACGGCTGCGGCTTGGCACGGAGCATCGCATATGTCTAGACAGCCGCGCGAATGGTAGCATCGCCAGAAGAGGTGTCAAGGTATGAACGCGGCTCTGACCCAGGCATGGCTGGCGTCCCTTGGCGGGATCACCCGGGGTAGTGGCGAGCCCCTGTATAGGCAACTGGCGTCGCTTCTACGCGCCGAAATCGCGTCCGGACGCCTCCGTCCAGGTGACCAGCTGCCACCGGAGCCCGAGCTCGCGAAACGCTTCGCGATCGCCCGCATGACTGCACGGCAGGCGATCGACGCGCTGGTCGAGGACGGTGCCGTCATGCGGCATCGCGGGCGGGGCACTTTTGTCGCGGAGCCTCGGGTGGCATACCCCCCCGCGACCCTCATCAGCTTCAGCCGGACAATGGCAGCCCTTGGCCACCAGGTGGTCACAAAGCTGCTCGATCTTGAGTTGGTGGGGGCGCACGGCGAGGTCGCGGTTGCGCTCGGCTTGAATGAGCACGACCCGGTCCTCCTGGTCCGCCGGCTCCGCTTTTTGGGCGGTGAGCCGGTGGCCCTCCATGCGAGCTATATGGACAAGTCGTATCTCGATGGCCTCCGGGCCGCAGATCTCCTGACGAAGCCGATCAGCGAGGCCATGGAGAACGTCAATGGAGTGCGTGTGGTGTCCTCGCGTGACTACCTTGAGGCCGGGGCGGCTACGCACGAAGAGGCTCAACTCCTTCGGATCACGGCGGGTGAGCCGATCCAGATAGTTCGAGGCGTCTCCTTCGCGGCGGACGGCCGGCCGGCCCTCGCTACGCGTGCGGCGTATCGAGCGGATCGCTTCCGCTTTCTGGTGGGGGCGAACGCCGGCGATCCGCCGTTTGAGATCAGCTCCACCAATCGTCGGGAATCTGCGGAGTCCTGACCGACCCAGAGCCAAGACGACGCTGCCGATGCGGCGACCGCGCGGCCTCCTGCAACCGTGTTCGTCCATTTCGGGGCTGCTGTTGCAGCGCCACGGCCTGTCCGGGCCGCCGTGGTACACGAGCTGGAGCTGGCCGGCAGCCAAGGAGTCGGTTGCGAAGCTCGCCCGGCTCGAGCCGAACGTTCTAGCGTGCGGCCACGGCACGCACCTGACCGGCGCCGGAGCGGCGGGTGCGTTGCGCGCTTTCGCCGATCGGTTCTCCGGTCGCGCCGCGAAACCCAACGTCAAGAGTGGTCACTGAGCCGCCCAACGAGAAGCGCGGAACTGAGGGGGCCTGTAGCCGAATCTCCCACACAGATCGGCGCACGGACGGAGGGGGCATCCCCCGCGAGAGCAGTCGGCACGGGGGCCGAGCTAGTGGGGAGTCACCGCACCTTTCGCCAGCTCAGCGGCCCTCTCCGCCTCGGCTCTGGCCCTCTCTGCCTCGGCTGCGGTTCGCCGGGCCTCCGCGACCTTGCGGGCCATCTCGGCGAGCCTGATCTCGACGTTCGCCCGGTCAGGCAGGCCCCGCAGAGAGTCCTTCTTCTCCTTGATGGCCTGGAACTCGGTGACGACGGCCCGAGCCTGCTGTTGATCCAGGGGGTCTGCGTTCGCCAGGTCGATGAGCTCACCCGTGAGAGTCCCATAGCGGCTGCTCAGCTCTCGTGCCTGCCCGGCCAGCTCCGCGTAGTTCTTCACTCGGGGCACAAGGGCGCAGATGGCAGCGAGCAGGGCAACCGTCGAGACCAGCACGAGCTGGGGCGGGTCCGAGCCCTTCTCGAGGAGGGGCCAGATCGCCAGGCTGGTGATCGCACTCAGGATGCCCGCGGCGATCGCCCAGCTGTCCGCGCGCTGCTGCTGGCGATCAGCGTATCGCGGGAGCTCATTCACCCAGAAGCTCGCGCTCTGGAGGCAGCCCTGGACTCGCTCAGCGGACACTGGGTTCCCGTGTTCTGCGGCCGTAGGGTTCGTCATGTCATCGCCTCGTCTTCCGCGCGCAGACGTCCCTCTGCGAGTCCATCCAGGTCCGGCACTCCGCACGTCTTCACGCGGGGACGACGGCCATGTTGCCTTCACACCAACCCGCAGCCCCCGCCCGGCTTCCTCACGTGACCTTCGCCACCCTTCGAGCGGTCGCGAGGTCTACCGCGTCGCCGACAGCGTCGCCCAACCGGTAGAGCGCACGGCTCCCGTCCCCGCCGACCACGAACGCGACCGACCCGGCTGGACCGCCGCCGACCTGTTGGGCTGTGTGATGAATGCCGAGCGCTCCGTCGAGCCTGTGCGTGCCGCTGAGCTTGGACGCGAGCGGGTCGCGGACCTCGCGCAGGAGCTCCTGGGTGACGAGATGAGGGAAGCCGTACCCGGAGTCACCATTGGTCGCCGATGAGGTGACGAGGATGTCCGGCCCGTTGCTCGGTCCGGTACCGGTCCGGTCACCGAACCGCTCGATGAGCTCGAGATTGATGCCCCGCTTCGAGCCGTGATGGCTCACCTTGAAGAGGTCGCAGGCGAGCGGCTGACGACCCGAGCGAGCCTTGATCGCGCGTGCCCAGTTCTGCTCGTCCTTGGCGAAATGCGGGAACTCATCGAGCACGCGGCCCCACGCATCGGTCTGGGCGTCGCCACCGAGGATGATCGTCCGGGTCGGAAGATCGGGGAGGTTCACCCTCTCGGCGACTCCCGCCGCCGCAGGGAAGTCCGTGCTCGGTGGACGTTCCGGGTAGGCAATCCGTAGGACGATCGACGCGTTGTTCACATCGACCCCGTAGGTGTCGTAGCGGTTGCGCAGGTAGATCGACGGCGAGAGCACGGCGAGCTGCGCCGTGCCAACGAAGATCTCGAAGCCCGACGTCGGGCGGACGAACGAGATCCGTTGCCGCTCCGTCTCCTCGATGAGCGCCTGGTAGCTCGCCGAGGTGAACCGGAACCCGGCATCCCAGAACGCCGCGACGTGCCCGTCGAAGGCATGGAGGACGGCCCGCAGCCCCTTGATGTGGTCGAAATGGGGGTGGGTCGCGCAGACGACGCCCAGGTCGGTCGCCCCGAGGGCGCCAAGGAGGGCGATCGTCTTGTCGCCATCGAACGCATCGACGACCGCGAACGCCGGGCGGCCGGAGCCGTCGTCAGGGAACCGCAGCACGAGACCGTCGCCATCGCCGACGTTGAGGACGAAGAGGGCGAGGTCGGTCGGCCCCAAGACGAGCGGCGCCGGCGCCGCGAGGAGCGCGGGATCGAGGGTGCCGGCACTGCCCACGCCTTACGCCTCGACCGGCGCGCCACCGGCCAGCTCAGCCCGGTGGTAGATGCGCTTCACCGCCTGGCGGGCCGCCGCGGTCAGGTCGAGGACGACGGCGCCGGCCTCCGCGTAGGCGCGGAGGACGTCGGTCGGCGCCTGCGGTTCCGCGACATAGTCCCCGGGAGCTACCGTGACCCAGCGGGTTGCCAGCGCCCAGGAGGCGTTCGTCCCAGGGGGCACGAGGACCCAGAAGACGTCGCCCTCCCGGAGGGGACGCCGACCAGGGAGCCCACCCCGCGACACTCGTGTCCCAAGGAGCCGCGTGAGCTCGGCTTCATCGACGATGACGCCAGTCTCGTCGGTCCAGGTTTCGCGGGTCGGGGCGAGCTCGATGGCCGTAGCGGCCCCGGCCACCGCCCCCTTGTCAGGACTCGCGTCCGTGAGCCCGGCTAGATCCGGCAGGAGCGCTGCGCCATCGGCCGCAATGCTCTCGAGCGCCTCGCACGTGAGCAGCCGAACGCGACCGTCGAGGATCTCGTCGACCGTCCAGCGCTCCCAGCGTCCACCGCCCGCGATGACGGCCGACGCGTCCACCTGAGCCACGTGAGCACCCCAACGCCTGGAGAACTCGACAATATACCCGGCAGTCAATGCCTGATTGACCATCGAAGGGGGCGGAGCCGCGGGAGCGACGAGCCGTCACCTGGGCACACGGGTCGAGCAGGACACGGCCCCGGCCTCGGCGCTCGGACGGGTGCAACGATGGCTGACGCATGGTGACAATCAGCACTTGACCTCGGCACATCCCTGGCGTGCTGGGAACCGGGCGCCGCAAGCCGGCACCGCAACCGGGGGGTAGCCCCACCCCGTGACACCGGCTACCCGGATGGCGGACGCCCGGCGTCCTGCGCATCCTCCCGCTGGTGGTTCGGGATGCACCGGACACGAGGGAGGTCGAGGCCATGAGAGACATGCGTGTGGACGGCGTGGCCGACGCTGTCACGCCAACCTGGATCCTGCGGACCGGCGGGATTGCCGCCCTTCTCCTGGCAGCAGGCTATGTCGCGACGATGCCGCTCTTCGCGATCGTCGGAGCGCCTCCGGAGGGCGCCCTGGCCCGGCTCGAATATCACGTGACCGGCACGACCGCCTGGTGGGGGATCGTCGCGCTCTCCGTTCTCACGGACCTGCTCTTCGTGCCGCTCTCGGTGGCGCTGTACGCGGCGCTCCGTCGGTCGAACGAGCCCGCGATGCTCCTCGCGACCGCCTTCACCCTGATCTTCGTCGTGTTGGACCTCGCCGTGCTCTGGCCCGCCAAGGCGTCAATGATCACCCTCGGCGAGGAGTACGCGACGGCGACGAGCGAGCAGCGTGTCCTGTTCCTGGTCGCCGCGAGCTACCCGTCCGCGGTGCTCGACTCGATCCTCACCTCGGTCTACAGCATCCTGACCCTGGGGATCGGGATCCTCGGGACCGGCCTCGTCATGCTGCGGGGCGGGTTCGGACGGGCGACGGGCATCGTGGGAGTGGCCACCGGGGCCCTGGGCATCGTGTCGGTCGTCGAGGCCGCGCTGACCGGCACATTCCCCGTCCTCGTCGTCGGGGCATCGCTGCTCACGATCGTCTGGCTCGTCCTCGTCGGACGCCGCCTGCTGAACCTGCCTGGATGACGACGCCGAGCCGCTGACCTGGCCCTGAGCGCCTGCGGGGGCGCCGGAGCGCCAGGGCGCGCCCGCCTGCGCGCCTCCTGATGGCGCCCGGACGCAGGGCGGCACGGTCTGCCCCCGAGACACTCACGCTATCGGTCGCTGGAGCTCCGTCATGAAGTCCGCCGCGCGGTCGACGACCCAGCCGCGGGGCACACGCAGCTCGGATTCGGCGCCGAACTGGAGATAGAGGATCCGCGTCGGGCCGGCAGGCTCGTAGCCGGCGGCCGCGGCCCAGCCCTCGAGTACCCGGAGGGCATCGCCGAGCGTCTCGTACGGGCCGCGGTGGAGGATCGACGCGACGCGGCAGGCCGGGAGGTGGCGAACGCCGATCCGATCCGTGGCCGCCATCGCCCGGCGGATCGGCACGAAGATGAGGTCCTCATCGGCCCCGTCGGTATCGGGCCCGATCAACGCCCCCGGCGGCCGGTGCGCGCGAAGCCCGGCATCGCGCACGTGCGATTCGAGCTCGTAGAACGCCGCGCCGATGTCGCCGTCCGCCCGAAGCGCGAGATCGAAGGTGGCGACGTGCTCGACGGGAACCTGTCGGACGACGACATCGGGCTCCGACGACCCGTCGTCGCCCAGGGAAACGCGGATGTCGAGGGCCGCCAGCTGTCGCTCAACGTCGCGCTGCTCCGCCTCCAGCGCGAGCCGCCGCGATGCCAGCGCCAGTCGCAGGTCGGCCCTGCCGCTGACCAGCGAGCCGATGTCGGCCAGGCTCATCCCGACCTGGCGAAGGGCCAGGATTCGCCGAATCTCGGGCAGCTGCGCCGGCGAGTAGTAGCGATAGCCCGAGGTCGGGTCGACCCACACGGGGACGAACAGGCGCGCCGCGTCGTACGCCCGCAGCACCTTGGCCGAAACACCCGAAGCGCGGGCGAACCCGCCGACCGTGAACATGGTCGAGATTCTACGCTTGACCTTCCCACAAGGGGAAGGTTGAGGATGCCTCCGACAGTTCCCCTGCGGAGGTCTCGATGCACCCGATCCGGATTGCCGCCCAGCTCCATCCCCAGCACGGGGACTACGCGGAGCTCCGTCGCGCCGTCCTGCGCGCGGAGGAGCTCGGCTACGACATCGCCTACACGTGGGACCACTTCTTCCCGCTCTACGGGAACCCCGACGGGCGCCACCTGGAGTGCTGGACGCTCCTGGCCGCCTGGGCCGAGGCGACGACCCGGATCGAGCTGGGACCCCTCGTCGTCTGCAACGCCTACCGGAATCCCAACCTGCTGGCCGACATGGCGCGGACGGTCGACCACGTCAGCGGGGGCCGGATGATCCTCGGCATCGGGTCGGGCTGGTTCGAGAAGGACTTCGCCTCCTACGGCTACTCGTTCGGGACCCACGGCAGCCGGCTCGCCGACCTGGCTCGCGACCTGCCGATCATCCGGGGCCGCCTCGCGGCCCTGGACCCGCCCCCCGTGCGGCGCATGCCCATCCTCGTGGCCGGCACGGGCGAGCGGCGCACGCTCCGGCTCGTCGCCGAGCACGCCGACGCGTGGCACGCGGCCTTTCCCGAGCGTCCGGAGGAGCTCGAGCCGAAGGTCGCGACCCTCCGCCGCTGGTGCGACGAGGTCGGACGTGACCCGGACGAGATCGAGTGGGGCCTGGGCGTCGAGCCGCACGACCTCGACCGCTTCCTGCGGCAGGACGCCGATCGGCTCGTCGCCATGGGCTTCACGCAGTTCACGCTCGGTTTCAACGGGCCGGCCTGGGACGTCGACGCCGGCGTCGCGTGGCTCGCCTGGCGCGACGAGCGGAACCGGTGAGCGCCCGGGCGGCGGGCGCGGCAATGGCCGGCGCGCTCCTGGCCACCGGGCCCGGCGATGACCCATCCGGACGGATGGCCACCTTCGGCCAGTTTGTCGGGACCTGGGATGTTGACGTCGTCTACCACCGGGAGGATGGATCCACGGAAACGTGGCCAGGCGAGTGGTACTGGGCTTGGATCCTGGATGGCCGCGCGATCCAGGATGTCTGGCGCGTCCCGCCGCGCGGAGCCCGGTCGGATGCGCAGGACCTCCCGCGGGGCTTCGGCACGACAATCCGCCTCTACGACCCGGTGCTGGACGCCTGGCACGTGACGTGGTTCGGGGCGATCGGCCGCACCGCGATGCGGTTCCGCGCCCGCGAGGTTGGCGGCGAGATCGTCATGGAGGCGCTCGATCCCGGAGAGGAGCGGGCCCGCTGGATCTTCTCCGAGGTCGGGCCGGCCTCGTTCCGCTGGCGCAGCATCAGCTCGACCGACGACGGCGCGACCTGGCATCTGGAGCAGGAGATGGCCGCCCGCCGCCGATCGCCGGCTCATCGCGTCGACCTGCGGCCCCCTCGTTGGGGTGCGGGCCGGCTGACCCGGCGCTGGAGTCGTCGCCTCGTCGGGGCCGCCTTCACGGCGGTGGTCGGCACGCTCGCCCTCGCCCTCGTCGCCGTCTGGCTGACGATCCCAGGGGGTCTGGGTCCCGGGCGTGGCACGTCCGAGGCGCCACCGCGGAACGGGGCCGCTTCGACTGCTCCGGGTGCGACATCCTTACCGTCTCAGAGCACGTCCGCCACGCCGTTCCCGGCCCTCACCGTCTTCGGTGCGCCGCTTCCGGAGACGCGTCTCCTGGTGAGGTCAGGCCTCGACTACCGCGTGCTCGACATGAACGGCGGCCGGCTGGGCCCGCCGGTTGTCTCGTCCGAGCAGGCCGCCAACGAGGTCGTCCTCTACGACGGCCGGGGTCTCTGCCTGTGCGGGGGCTACTCTGTCCAGGACGGCGCCGACTACCTCACGATCGAGATCCGGTGGCTCGACGCGAACGGGACGATCGAGCGGATCCAGCCGGTGGGCACCTATGCGGGCTGGGCCGGACCGACGGCCGCCGGGACGGCTCTTCCCGGCGTCTACGCGCGTGGGACGCTCACTCCGGACGGCAAGACGTTCATCGTCGGGCGGGCCTCGCGGGAGCTGTCGGCGTGGCGTTCCGGAATCGATCTCGTGGACGTCGCGACAGGCCGGCTCACCGAGGTCGCGACGCTGCCCGACTTGCCGCTCATGACCAATGCCACGACCCCGGCGGGCCCGTCCTCGGTCCAGGATGATACCGACGTCTACCCATGGGCACCGAAGATCGCGATCAGCCCCGACGGCCTGCGGTTCGTGGCCACCCAGTACGTGACGGTCGCGGAGGAGACCAGGAGCGTCTATCGGTTCTCCGGAGAGCTCGACATCGACAGCAGCACGGTCCGGATCGCGCCGACCGCGACCGGCCCGGACACGCTCGGCGCGGAGGACTGCTTCCTGTTCCCGGACGAGGCATTCGCTTCGAACGACGTCTACGCGGCGCTCTGCACGTCGTCGGGGCAGGTCTTCCTGCGGCGCGTCGCACCGGACGGCAGCCCGATCGGCGACACGAGGCTGGCGGCGCTGGAGGCGGGCGGCACCGGGTTCTTTGGAAACCCTGGGGTGGTCGACCGGGCCGCGGCGATCGCCTACTACTGGAACGCGTTCAACCGGACCGTCGTCAAGGTCGACCTGCCGAGTGGCCAGGTCCTTGCCCAGTCGACCCTCCCCGAGCCGACCGCGGTCGCTCGGGACCCGCTGGGTGCCCTTGCCGCTCTGGGTCGGTCGCTCGGGGCATGGCTCGCGCCGACGGCGTTGGCAACGGTGTACCTCGAACCGGCGCTGGCGCTGTCGCCCGATGGGTCGCGACTGTACCTCCTCGGCACGCACGCGACTGATCCGACCGATGGTGGGGCAGGGTCGGCCGGGGTGTGGGTCGTTGACACCGCGACGCTCAGCGTGGTCGACCATTGGGAGCCGACTGGCGATTTCGTCTCGATCGCGGTGAGCCGCGACGGCGCGTATGTCTACGCCGCCGGCCTGCAGGTCGGCTCTGGAGGGACGGACGCGCCGTACGAGGCGTTCGTCACGGCGTTCGACTCGGCAGATGGGGCGGTGCGGGCAATCGCCGGCAAGCTCGGAACGGAGGGGCTGGTGATCCGTGGCGTGATGGCTCCGTAAGCCCATCCCCTGAGCAGCAGGGCTTGACTCTCGACCTGCCGAAGGGTCCACGATTGGCGGCATGGACGACAACCTCCTCCCCATCGGGCAGTTCAGCCGCCTGACCGGGATCTCCATCGGCGCGCTGCGCCACTACGACGAGCTGGACCTGCTCCGGCCCGCGGAGGTCGATCGCTTCACGGGCTACCGTCGCTATCGACGCGAGCAGGTCGGCGTCGGGCGGACTGTCGCCCGGCTCCGCGACCTGGAGGTGCCGCTGGACGAGATCCGGCTGGTCCTCGCGGCGGACGATCCGGCGCTCCAGCGCCGGCGGATCGCCGACCACCGGTCCCGCATTGAGGCCCGGATCAATCGTCTCCAGCGCGTCCTGCACGTGCTGGGCCACCTCAGCGCAGGAAGGGAACCCATCGTGTCCGAAGCCGCCGCCGAGACGACCACGCCCGAGCTCGACGTCGTCGCCCACCGGCTCCTCGCGGTGGAGCTCTTCAACCACGTCTGGACGCTCATCGAGAAGGCCGATCGAACCCCGGCCGAGACGGACGAGATGATCCACGCCGCCCATGCCTCTCGGTACCACTGGTCGAAGGCCGGGACGACCGTCAACTTCGGGCGCGGGGAGTGGCAGGTCGCCCGTGTCTACGCGGTGCTCGGTCGCGGGGAACCCGCTCGCTGGCATGCCGCCAGGTGCCTCGCCTACCTTCAGGCCGCGTCCGCCGCGGGGGAAGCAGACGATTGGGATCTTCCCGCCGCCTACGAGGTCATGGCTCGAGCGGCCGCGGTCGCCGGCGAAGGGGCGGAAGCGACCACCTGGCGCGATCGTGCCCGCGAAGCGCTCGCCGGTATCGCGGATCCCGCCGACCGTGAGTTGATCGAAGGCGATCTCGCGACGCTCCCGATCTGAGTTGCCGGCACCATCGCCTCGACGACCGCCAAGCGACCATCGATCGCCCGATGAGCCGGGTGACGCCCCGCCCGCCGGTCGTGCGGGTCACTCGGTGATGTCCATCCGCCGGACCCGCCAGAGCAGGGCACCGACGGCCAACGCGACCCACGCCAGCGCGACACTGGCGCCGACGAGCGGCTCCAACGTGAGCCCGGTGGTCGGGGTCGACCCGAACGGATCGATCATCCCGGCCCACGTCGCGGCGTCGCCGACGAGGCCGGCGAGCCGGCCGACCGGCAGCAGCTGCGGGATCCAGGCCAGGGCGCCAGCGTCGTTCCAGATCGGCGAGCGAGCGACGAGAACCTCCGCCATCGCGTAGCCGATGACGATGACGAGCCCGCCAGGCCCGCTTCGCACCACCGACGCGGCGAGCATCGCGCCGAGCCCCAGGCCCACGAGGGCCACCCACGTGGCGATGACGTACGCGGCCACGCCCAGGGGGTCGCTCGGCGCCGTGCTCAGGTTGGTGGCGGGCCCGGCGACAACCGGGAAGACCGCGGCGAGGACCGCGAGGCAGGCGACCATCGTCGAGACCATCACGATGAGGGTCGCCATCCGGGCCAGGACGAACCCGCGGCGCCCCGGCCGGACGAGGGCCAGGTTGCGGATCGTGCCGTGCTCGTGCTCGAGGCCCAGCCAGGCCGCCCCGATGTAGATGACGGCCAGCCAGAGGAGCAGCGTCGACACGGAGGTGCTGCCCAGCAGGGTGCGGAGGTCCATTGGGAAGGCGAACGCAGCGCGCAGGCGCGCCTCCTCTACCAGGATCTCGGGCGGGATGGGCTCGCCCGGCGATCCTCCCCAGTTGACGTGCGCCGAGGCCAGGCCGTTGACGTAGGCCAGCACCGCCAGGAGCGGCGTGGCGATCAGCAGGCCCCACGCGTCGACCCGCCGCCGCCAGCGGATCCATTCGGCCCGCAGGAGTCCGCTCACCTCGCGTCCCCGCTTCCGGTCAGCTCCAGGAACGCGGCTTCGAGGGTCGAGCGGGCCGGGGACAGCTCGGAGGGGTACACGCCCCCGGTCGCGAGGATCCGGGCGATCCGGCTCCCCGCGTCGGCCGGTGCCAAGACGTCGAGGCCATCATCCGGGTTGGCAGTCGCGACGAGCCCCTCCTCAACCAGGAGGGCCCGAGCGCGCTCGAGGGTGGGAGCGTCGTCGAAGCGCAGGCGGTACCCGCGGCCACCGCCGAGGAGCTCCGCGGTCGCCTGCTGGGCGACGATCCGACCCCGCTGGAGAACCGCAACCCGGTCGCAGAGCTGCTCGACCTCCGTCAGGACGTGGGTCGAGAGGAAGATCGTGACGCCCTGGCTCGCGAGCGAGGTGAGCAGCGCCCGCACCTCGACGACGCCAGCGGGGTCCAGCCCGTTCGTCGGCTCGTCGAGCACGAGGAGCTCGGGCTCGCCGAGCATGGCGAGCGCGAGGCCGAGACGCTGGCGCATCCCGGTCGAGAAACCGCCGACGCCGCGGCCGGCGGCCTCGGCAAGGCCGACGCGGGCCAGGAGGTCGGGGATCCGGACCTCGAGCTCGCGCGGGTCCCGGCCGGCGGTGGCCCCGAACAAGGCCAGGTTGTCGCGGGCCGAGAGGAACGGATAGAACGCGGGTCGCTCCACCAGGGCGCCCACCCGCGCGACCACGGACGCCCCTCGAACGACAGGATCGCCGAGCAGCCGCACCGCACCGGCGCTTGGCCGCAGGAGGCCCAGGAGCAGCCTGATCGTCGTCGTCTTGCCCGAGCCGTTCGGTCCCAGGAAGCCGAAGACGGATCCCGTCGGGACCTCGAGGTCGATCCCGTCCACCGCCCGGACGTCCCCGAAACGACGGGCGAGCCCGCGGGTCTCGATCGCGAGGCTCACGGTGTCACCCGTCGGTGCCCTGCAGCGCGGCCATCTCGTCCGCGAAGTCCCAGCAGCGGATCCGCCCAGGGACGATCCGGACGACGACGCCGGTCACCGTATCCGGATAGAGGTCGTCCCCTCCAGGCCCGAGGTAGCGGAGCGCGACGCGTCGCATGGTTGCCGCGAACGGTTCGGCCGTGAGCGACGCGGAACCGCGCACCTCGATCCCCCGGTACGGCGGCGCGTTCTCGCCCACGACGATCGACACCCGCGGGTCGCGCCGGATCTGGGCGAGCTTCGCGTCACCGTCCGGAATGCAGACGCTGAACCCGCCGCCTGCCCACTCGTGCCAGACGGGGGAGAGGAGCGCGGACCCGTCGCGCAGACGCGTCGCCAGCACGGCGAGGAGAGGCTGCCGGGGCAGGTCGCCGAGGTCGCCCGGGCCCAGGTCACGACGCATTGCCCGGCCTCCTGTTCCGTTCCCCCGCGGCGCAACCGACGGCGCCTGCGAGCAGGGGCCACGCGGTCATCGTCGGACGCCCGCTGCCGGAGGCGTGCCAACGGAGTCCCCGGCGTCGGGGGCTTCCGCGAGGCTTCCAATGAGCTCGGCAGTCTCGTCGCACCAGCGCAACGTGGCCTCCGCCGTGAGCTGGCCGTAGCGCAGCGTCGCCAGCCAGAACGGCCGGGCCGGATCGTTGGCGAGCGAGGCATGGCGCAGCTCGGTCTCGATCTCAGCGTAGGTGGCGAGGAGCGCCTTGACCTCCTCCCGATGCCCCTCGACCAAGCCGATCGTGACGTCACGGGAGATTCCGGCGCCGAAGAACAACTTGAGGAGCAGCTCGTGGCGTGGCTTCTGGTGCTGCTCGACCGGCTCCGCCAGCCAGCGGTTCAGCGCCGCCGTGCCCGCCGCCGTCACCGTGTACACGTGACGCTCCGGTCGCCCCGACCCGCGTTCGGTGTCGACCGTGGCGAGCCCCTCGGCGACGAGCTGGCGGAGGATGGGGTAGATCTGGCCGAAGCTCTCGTGCCAGAAGTGGCCCACGATGGTCTCGAGGACGCACTTGACGTCGTAGCCCGACATCGGGCGCTGGTTGAGGGCGCCCAGCACCGCGTACCTCGTCCAATTCCGTGTGCGCACACTATCTCCCAGAGCTATATCTGCAAGATAGATGGTGTGTCAAGAGGGAGCTGCCGGTCTTGGCGGGCACGATGGATTCATAGTGTGGGGCTCGAACGGCCCCCGTCGCAGCCGCGCGGAACTGCGAGCGCGAGGCCTGGCTCGAGGTCGCCTCGTTCGGGCTACGTGCCGGGTCGCCTCTGCCAGACCACCGCGATCACCTTGCCGCCGCAAGCTGCTCGGCCGCGGCGAGGATCTGACGGGCGTATGCCGCGGAGGTGCCATCGGGGGCGATGAGGCATGTCGTCGGCGGCACCGCCATGACGAGCGGGGAGGGGTAGTCGACCAGGAAGACCGAGATCGTCGGGAGACGGTCGTGAAACGGCAGGAGCGCCTTCCAGAGCCACCGCTGCTCATGCGGAGTGAGCCGATTGCGGGCGCCCCGCGGCCCCGTTGTCATCCGCCACTTCCAACGCTCACCCGCGGGCTGGTAGTCCGCCCACAACTCCGCGAGGCGCGTCCGCAGCTCGGGCGTCCCGGGACACAGCGCGGTGGGTGCCGATGCCGCTGCGGCGAGCGTCGCGAGCGCGGCCCGGCCGGCGAGCTCCCCGGGCTCGCGCAGGCGGGCGCTGAAGCGGGCCTGCGCGGCGACGGCGGCGGAGACCCAGGTGCGCCATGTTTGGGCATCCATCCCGCGTCCGCGCAGGGCGCCGTCTCCGTCGGGATGCCGATCGAACGGCGGAACCTGGAGGCCGTCATGGACCAGGGCGTGGACGCAGAAGGCGAGGGGCGGAAGCGCGTCCTCCGACCAGAACCACCGATCGCTCGAACCCGCGGGGAACATCGCGATCACCGTGCTTGCCCAGCCCACCTCAGACGAGGACAGTCGCATTGTCGCCGCGCGCCGAGTGCCATCGAGCGGTCACCTCGGGTTTCGTATGCAGGCCCTCGGTCGCCGTGTTGATCTCTCAGGACGGGCATCGGTCCTTGGCAGCCCTGGCGCGTAGGGTGGCGCCCGGGAAGTGAGGCAACGTGCCCGATGCGCCAGTCGGCGTCGGCCGTCGAGGTAGCGGCGCATCAAGAGCAGCCGTGCCTCCTCGGCGGCGTAGATCCCGGTGAGGAGCGCCGCCGTGGCCGTACACCACGCCTGCCAGCGCTCCACGAGGCTCGCGAGCGAGCGATCGCACGGGATCGACTTCGCCGCGCCAGTTCGGCCTCCGCGCTAATTGAAGTTCCCCGGTGAAGATGAGACTGTGGTCAGGCGGCGAGGATCGCGTCGAGTAGGTCGGCAACGTCGGCCAGCGCGGGCACGCTCGCGAAGCCTCGATCGGTGAAAGGCGTGCCGTCGAAGCGCTCGGCCGGTGTCTGCCAGTCGAGTTCCCCGTGGAGCCGGTGGTAGTTGTAGTAGCCGGCGTAGGCGGTCACCGCGGCTTCGGCCGCCGCCAGGTCGACAAGCAGCTGCCGATCGAGGACCTCCGCCTGGAGGGTCGCCCAGAAGGCCTCGACCTTGCCGTTCGTCCAGGGCGTGTCGATCTGGGTCCGGATGTGGCGGATCTCAAGATCGGCAAGGCTGCGCTGGAAGCGGCTGAGCATCGTCCGGGTGATCGCCACGAACGGCGTCCCGTTGTCGGTCATGAGCTCGTGGGGGACCCCGCACAGCTCGATCGCCTCCTCGAGCAGGGCGAGGACCCAGATCGCCTCCTTGGTGGGCACGGCCCGGATCCCGAGCAGGAACCGGCTGTGGTCGTCGACCAGGGCGACGAAGTGGCAGGTCCGCGCCCGACCCGTCGCGCCGAGGAAGAAGAACGGGCCCTTGAGGTCGATGTGCCAGAGCTCGTTGGCCGCCGCCCGCTCGTAGCGCGGGCCGGGCGTCCGGGCGCAGCTCGGGCGGTGGGTGCCGTGGCGGGCCAGGACCCGGTCGACCTGGCCGTGGCCGAGCGGCCACACCCCACGTCGCCGAAACTCGGCGGCGATCCGTCCGCTGTTCCAGTAGGTCAGTAGGCGGACGGTGAGGATGAGCCGCTCGATCGCCGCGGGCAGGTCGCTCCGGCGGCCCACCCGCGGGCGGTCAAGAAGCCCCGGGAGCCCGTCACGCTCGAAGCGCGTCCGCCAGCGGAACAGGCTCGCCCGGCTGCACGCGGCCTCGGCGCAGATCCCGGTGATGGGCTCACCCTCTGCCCAGCGCCGGAGCGCGGCCCGGCGTCGACGAACGACGGCAGCCACTTCCCGGGGGCCGACGTCGTCGGGTGGTCGCCCGCCCTGGGTCGCCACGAACAGGAAGTCCGGGCCCCTCCTGGTAGTGGTTCCGCCGCGGCAGCCGCCGCGGGTTCGCATACGACCGAGACTGGACCTCCGGCATCCGCGCCCTCCTCGAAGGGCACGGTAGCCAGTCTCATCTTCACCGGGGAACTTCACTAATCACCCGCATCTCCCAGAAGAAGCCGGCGGACCGGAGACCCTCGATCCTGATCGTCTCCTCGGCCACGCTGTTGAGCCGAAGGACGAGCTCGACCCCGAAGAGGGCGTCGCGAATGGCCTCTCGAGGACCATCCGGGCGGCCCGCTCCCTGAGCTCTGGCGGGTACCGCCGCTGGAACGGGCTGCTGCTGTGATCTGCCATGACTCCATCTTCCTCCAAGCGGTGGAGTCTCCATCGAAGTCAGGGCGGTTCACTTATCAGCCCAGCCCGGCGAGTGCACCGGGCGTCCTGGGGCCGATTGCCTCTCGCCAGCTGCCTCACTGCCGCCTACGGTTCCTGGTTGGCGGGAGGCTCTGACACGCGGCCCACACCCTGGCCGCCGGGACCGCGCCGAGCCACTGGCGAGACCGACCCGCCTGCTTGCGCTCATGCGCGGGAGCACAGCCGTGGCTGTCCAGGTCCCCCTCGAGGCGCTCACGCTTCGCTACCTCTCCTCGTTCGGCCAGCAGGACGGGCTCGGCAAGCCGTGCGGGATGGCGATCGGCCCCTCGAACGTCATCTACGTCGCAGACGCAGGCTACGGCCGCGTCGTCAGGTTCAGCGAGAACGGGACGTTCCTGGACTCGTTCTGCGAGGCTGAACGCGGCTGGCTCAACAGGATCTTCGGCGGCGGCCGCTCCCCGACCGGCATTGCTATCGACGGCGAGGGCTGCAGCTGGATCGCCTACGCCGTCGGGGATTCGATCAGCAAGTTCGACCCGGGTGGACGGTTGATGCTGACGTTCGGCCACAAGGGCAAGGGCGAGGGCGAGTTCGATCGGCCGCGCAGCGTCGCGCTCGACCGCGATGGCTGCGTGTGGGTTGTCGACGCCTACAACCACCGGGTCCAGAAGTTCGACCCGGCGGGCCGCTTCCTCATGGCCTTCGGCCACAAGGGGAACGATCCGGCGGGCGAAGGGGCCTTCGACAACCCGAGCGCGCTCGCCTTCGATGAGCGGGGCTTTGTCCACGTGACGGACTCCCATAACGAAAGGGTCCAAGTCTTCGACCCGGACGGCCGCTTCGTCGGTCAGTTCGGGTCGTGGGGCCAGGGCGACGGACAGTTCAGGTTTCCGCGGGGCATCGCCTTCGATCGCGGCGTCACCTTCGTGACCGAGTCCAGGAACCACCGAGTTCAGGCCTTCGATCGCGACGGCCATTTCCTGGCCTCGCTCGGGTCCGAGGGCTCGGGAGACGGACAGTTCAACCAGCCCTACGGTGTTGCGGTCCTGGGCCGTGAGCTCCTCGTGGCCGACAACCAGAACCAACGCATCGTGCGTCTCGGGCTGGACTGAGCGAATGGGCGCGCTCGACAGCATTGCGGGAAGCACCAGGTTTGCCGTCAGGCGCACAAGGCCGGATGGAGGACAAACATGAGGCCGCGTAGCTTCTTGTCAGCAGTTGTGATCTATGGAACTGGCTTTGGTATAGGAGTCCCGTTCGCTCTTTGGCTCCTGGGTGTTGTCACGAGAACACGTTGGCCTTTCACTCCCTTGGAATTCCTGTTCATGGCGGTGATGTTCGGGCTGCCCTTTGGACTGTTCTTGGGTTACCTGCAAGGGCCAACTCAACGCACGTTCAACTACGAATTCTCCGAGGACTTCAGGGAGAGACTTGAGGCATCACTGCGTTCACTTCACTATCAGCCGCACGACGAGTCCCCCTCGCACCTCACCTATCGCATTGCTCCCTTCCCCCACGGAAGTCTGCTTCCCGTTATTCCGGACATCGTGGTCGATAGGGACACGAGCCCAGTTCGAGTCAGCGGGCCGCGTAACAAGCTTGGTCAACTGGAAAAGAAACTCAGAGAGGGTTGAGCGTGAGTCTTCGTCTCCATGGCTGGAGACTGGCAAGGTCACTGAACAGTTCGCCCTGACAAATTCACTGACCAACGAGATCCCGGGCGACGGCTCCCCGGGAGGCTCTGGTATCCTCCGCCCGTGCCGTTCGACATCATGGGGATCCGGATCCCCACCCTCCAGGAGGACAACGTCGCGACCCGCTGTCGCGGATGCGGGGGCGTCATCGAGGGCACGCCGTTCCGGGTCAACGTGATGGACGTGGTCGCGACCGAGGTTGCCCGGACCTGGGCGGGTACGACCACCATCAACCCCGGTCCCTACCAGTTCCATCGCGACCCGGCCTGCGCCCGGGCCTGGATGCGTGCCCGGGGCTACCTGTTCTGCCGCCGCTCGGCGGTCCGCGAGCTGATGCGTCCCATCGTGGTCCCGGGCGCGGCGCCGCGCCTCGGCCTCTGCGACGGGCTCCACCGGGACGACCACGAGCTCGTCCCCGCCTGAGCCCGGCGCGTCCGGCCGGAATCCCGAGGTCACCATCGCGTGTCCGCCGTCCTCCCCGCCGCAACGTCCTTGATCGCGCTCTTCTTCGCGGTGGCCCTCGTGGACCAGTGGCGAGAACGGCGCCGAACATTCCAGCTCGCCTGGGCACTCGGCATGTTGTTCTTCGGGATTGCCTCCGGCTGCGAGGCGGTGGCGGCCGCCGGGGGCTGGTCCGAGGCGCTGTACCGCACGTGGTACCTCACGGGCGCGGTCTGGACCGCCGGCTGGCTGGGCCTCGGCACGGCATTCCTGCTCGGCCGCACGCGATTCGGGTACGCCGTCGCCCTGAGCCTCCTCCTGGCCGGGCTCTTCACGTTCCTCACCCAAGGCCGCTACCACTACGAGGGCGCGGGCTCCGCCCCGATCCTGTACTTCGCCGCGGCCGGGGCCCTCGGGCTCGCGGTGGCGGTGGCGACGTACTTCGGGGACGAGCGCTGGCCCCGCATCGCCGCCCTGGCGGTGGGCGGTGCGACGATCCTGAGCCTGGGCCTGATGCTGACGACGACGCTGCCGGCGCCGGGCTACGCCGTTGACCCGGCGACGGGCGTCCCGACCGCCGATCTCTTCCCGGGGACGCTGCGTCTCCTCACCCCGTTCCTCAACATCACCGGCGGGCTGGCCCTGGCCCTGGGCGCCGTCTTCTCGGCCTATGTCTTCATGCCCAAGAGGCGCGTCCTGGAGTACACCCTCGACCCGAGCCAGAAGGGCGACGAGCTCCTGTTCAACCTGCTCATCGCGCCGGTGGCGATCGCGGTCAACTTCGCCGCCTCGCTGCCGGGCACCATCCGGGCGGTGGCGACGGGCACGATCCACAGCCGCGTCCCGGCGACGATCCTCATCGCGATCGGGGCGTTCACCGCCTCCTCGGGCGACACGCTCCTGCGGTTCGGCGTCACCGGCTTCTTCCAGGTCGGCAAGCTCGTCGCGGTCGTCTTCCTCTTCCTCGGCTTCCTCGTCAGCGTCGAGGCCTTCTCCGAGTTCCGCATCCCGTTCACACGCGTCGTCCTGGCCCGGGGACGGCGCGGGGAGCCGACCGCACCGGTGCCGCCGTCCGACCCGGCCGCTTCCGACCCGGCCGCCCCCGCCCGGTGACCCCCGTCCGCGGCGCCCTCGGCGGGACGGCCGCCGTCGCCGTGGCGGCCTGCCTGTTCGCGACCCTCGGGCCGGCTTCGCGGGCGGCCTACGACGCCGGGCTGACGCCGCTCGCATTCACGTTGTGGCGAGCCGTCCTGGGGACGCTGGGCCTGGCGGTGCTCCTCGTCTTCCTCCACGCGCGCGGCCGCAACCGCGTCCGCTGGCGCTCGCTCCCGCCCCGC
The DNA here is from genome assembly GCA_963762445.1 of uncultured Chloroflexia bacterium. GTDB lineage: Bacteria > Chloroflexota > Limnocylindria > Limnocylindrales > CSP1-4 > CTSoil-043. The sequence continues at coordinate 56,706 of CAVXLA010000002.1, read as the reverse complement.
GCGCTCGCGGCCCTCGGCCTCGCCGGCGGGACGAGCCTGGTCGTCAACCTGGCGGTCTTCTCGGCCTTCCAGCGGACGAGCATCGCCCTGGTGCTCCTCGGCTTCTACACCTACCCGGCGCTGGTCGCGGTGGCGGCGGTGGCCGTTGGCGAGGAGCGCCTCACCGGGCTGCGGGCGGCGGCCCTCGCCCTGGCCCTTGGGGGAATGGTGGTCGTGGTCCTGGGCGGCACGAACGGCGGCGCGGCGGTCGACGGGCTCGGCCTCGGCCTCGCGCTGCTGGCCGCAGGGCTCAACGCGCTCTACGTCCTGCTGGGCCGGCGCGGCTTCCGGGCGATCCCGACGGAGGAGGCGACGCTCGGCATCATCGGCATCACGGCGTTCGGCTACCTGGCGCTCGTCGTGGCGACCGGCGTGACCGACGTGGCCTTGCTGCCCCTGCGGGACCCGGCCGCCCTGCCGGCCCTCCTCTGGGCGGGGCTCGCCGGGGCCGGCCTCCCCGCCCTGCTCTTCATGCTCGGGATTCGGTCCATCGGGCCGACGAAGACGTCGATCGTGGCCCTGCTGGAGCCGGTCTTCGGGGCCCTGCTCGCCGCCGTCCTCCTGGCCGAGACGCTGGGCCCGCAGCAGGTCGCCGGGGGGATCCTCGTGCTCGCGGCGGCGACCCTGCTGCAGCGCGGCGGCGAGGACGCCGAGCCCCACGAAGTGGCCAGCGGGGCCGCCTGAGGCCGGGCCCCACCGCCCCGCCAGTCCGGGCCGCCCGGGGGCCGCGGGTATACTGGGCTCAACCCCGCCCGCCGTCCGCCGGCCCATCCTTCCCACGACCGAGGTCCGATGCGCGTTCGCAAGGCCGTCTTCCCCGCCGCAGGGTGGGGCACCCGCTTCCTGCCCGCCACGAAGGCCCAGCCGAAGGAGATGCTCCCCCTCGTCGATCGGCCGGTCATCCAGTACGCCGTCGAGGAGGCCGTCGCCGCGGGCATCGAGCAGGTGATCATCGTCACCTCCAGCCAGAAGCGGGCGATCGAGGACCACTTCGACCTCAACTACGAGCTGGAGCACCTGCTCGAGGAGCGTGGCGAGATCGAGCGCCTCCGCCAGATCCGCCACATCAGCGACCTCGCCCAGATCGCCTACGTCCGCCAGAAGGAGCAGCTCGGCCTGGGCCACGCGGTCCTTATGGCCAAGGAGCTCGTGGGCCACGAGCCCTTCGCCGTGATCCTCTCCGACGACGTCGTCGTCGGTCAGCGGCCCTGCATCGGGCAGCTGATCCACGCCTACCACCAGACCCACGGCTCCGTCGTGGCCGTGATGGAGGTGCCTCCGGAGGAGGCCGGGCGCTACGGCATCATCGGCGGGACGCGGGCGGAGGGCCATGACGGCCGCCTCTGGGAGGTCGACCGGGTCGTCGAGAAGCCCGCGCCCGGCGAGGCGCCCTCGAACATGGCGATCATCGGCCGCTACATCCTCACGCCCAAGATCTTCGACAAGCTGGAGCAGACGCCCCGGGGTGCGGGCGGCGAGATCCAGCTCACCGACGCCATCGAGGCCCTCATGGAGGAGCAGCCCGTTCACGGGTACGCGTTCGAGGGAACCCGCTACGATGCCGGCACGCCCATGGGCTGGCTCAGGGCATCCGTCGAGCTCGCTCTGGCGCGGCCCGACCTGGGCCCCGAGTTCGCGGACTTCCTCCGCGGCCTCGAGCTCTGATCCGTCCGGCCGAGACCGAAGACGCCGCGACCGAAGACAGGGAGAGAACGAGGAGTGGCAGCGCTGGGCGACGTGCTCGGCGGCCGGTACCGGCTCGTCGAGCTCCTGGGCCAGGGCGGCATGGCCACCATCTACCGCGCGACCGACGCCCAGCTGGGCCGCGAGGTCGCGGTCAAGGTGCTCCACCCCGAGTACGGTCGCGATCCGGACTTCGTCGCCCGCTTCAAGCAGGAGGCCCAGGCGGCCGCCTCCCTCAGCCACCCGAACATCGTCGGGGTCTACGACTTCGGCACGGACGCCGACGGGCCGTACATCGTCATGGAGCTGGTGGACGGCGAGGACGTGGCGACGCTCATCGCCCGCAACGGCCCGCTCCCGCCCCGCCAGGCCGCGCGCCTTGCCGCGGAGGTCGCCCACGCCCTCGCGGCGGCGCACGCCCGGGGGATCGTCCACCGCGACGTGAAGCCGGGCAACGTGCTCGTCTCGTCGGACGGGCGGGTGAAGGTCGCCGACTTCGGGATCGCCCGCGCCTGGGCCGACGCCCGCCTGACGCTCCCTGGGGTCACGCTGGGCTCCGTCCACTACTTCAGCCCGGAGCAGGCCCTGGGCGAGCAGGCCACAGAGGCGTCCGACATCTATAGCCTGGGCATCGTCCTCTACGAGCTCCTGTCGGGGCGACGACCATGGGAGGGCGACAGCGCGGCGGCCGTGGCGATGGCCCGCATCGCGGCTCCGCCCCCCCTCGTCTCGGCCGTCCGCCCGAACGTCCCGCCGATCCTGGAGGCGATCGACCGCCGGGCGCTGAGCCCGGACCCGGCCGCGCGCTTCGACAGCGCCAGGGCGATGGCCGAGGCCCTCGAGGCCTTCCTCGCCGAGGGCGCCGGCCGGCCGGCTGCGCCTGCCGCATCCGCTGCTCCGCCCCCCGCGACGGTGCCCCCCTCACCGCCCCCCGCCGCCGCCCGGCCCTACCCGCCCGACGCGTATGCCCGCGTCCCGGCCCCCGCCGTCCCGCCCGCGCCGCCGCCCGCCCCCGTGCCCCGCCGGGAGCTCGAGCCGGAGGAGCGCCGTGGCACCAGCCCCTGGATCTGGCTGGCCGGCCTGCTCGGCCTCGCGATCCTCGTGGTCGTGGGTTTCGTCTTCTTCCGCATCCTGGCGGCGGATCGCCCGGCCGTGACGCCCGGCCCGAACACCGTCACCCTTCCCTCGTTCGTGAACCAGTCGCTCGACAACGCCAGTGCGACGGCCCAGCAGCTGGGGATCCAGCTCGAGCCGACGTACGTGAAGCGCAACGATCGGCCCGAAGGCACCGTCGTCGGCCAGGACCCGCCGGGGGGGACCGAGGTCCAGGAGGGGTCGACCGTCAAGGTCGAGGTCGTCTCGGGCAAGGACATCGTCAAGGTGCCGCAGCTGACCGGCCTCACCGAGAGCGACGCGGTCCGGGCGATCTTCGACGCCAAGCTGACGCTCGGCCTGCGCACCCAGTCGTTCGACCCCGCCATCCCGGCCGGCTCGGTCATCGGGGCGTCGCTTCCGGCCGGGCTCGACGTGCCGGCCGGCACGGCGATCGACTACGAGGTCTCCCAGGGTCCCGAGCCCACGCCCAGCCCCACGCCGGAGGCGACGCCGAGCGCGACCCCGGAGCCCACGCCATCGGCCACGGTGCCGCCGCCGGTCTTCGTCGGCATGTACGTCGGCGAGACCGTGCAGCAGGCCACGGTGCAGGCGAACGCCCAGGGCCTGGTCGTGCAGTTCAACCCGGCCGGCGCCCCGGCCGACTGGATCGTCGTCGACCAGCTGCCGACGGCCGGGGAGACGGTCGCCGGCGGCTCCGTCCTCCGCCTCGCCGTCGTGGCCCCGGCGACGCCGACGCCTCCGCCGCCCACGCCGGAGCCGCCGACGCCCACGCCGGCGCCGTAGCCCGCGCCCGCCGCACCCTCGCACGCGCCCGCCGCGCTGGCTCGCGGCCCGGCGGTCGGTCAGAGCTCGGGGTCGGCCCAGATCCCTCCCGGGACGGCGAAGACGGGTCCAAGCGGGTCGACGACGGAAAGCGCCTCGGGGCCCGCGAATCGCCCGCCGGTGCCGGGGCGCCAGCAGCCGCGGAGCTCGCTGCCCCGGAGCGGTGCGGCCCGCGGGTCGAGCCCGCAGGTCCCGCCGATCAGCGGCGCAACCGAGCGCCGGTAGTGGACGCAGGTCGCGCAGCTCGTGCTCGACCGGCGGCAGACCCAGCAGCGAGCGGCCTCCGGCTGCGGCGTCCGGCAGTGCGGGCAGCGCCAGTTCGGCATGGCCCCGATGGTAGCTGCGCACGAACCGTCTGTCGAGGGGATTCCGGCGCACGGCGAACGGGCGTGCGGTTCGAACGGCCGATCGGTTCGCGGGGACGGAGTGACGCGCCGGACCGGCGGCACCGCGGGCGCGCCCGGACGCAATGCCGTCCGGGCGGCTACTCGATGATCGTGATCGAGATCTGTGCCGAGGCGTCGCCGAAGTCCGCGGTGGCGACGAGAGCCGTGGCGAGGCCGGATCCGACCGTCGCCCCGGCCGGGATCGTGGTCTTGAAGGTCGCCACTCCCGTCTCGTCGGTCGTGTCGTCGCCGGTGATGACGGGGACGCCCGGGATGGAGAGCGTGAAGGAGACGGGCTGCCGGGCGAGGAGTCCGCCGTCCGGGTCCGTGACGAGGGCGCTGAGCTCGATGTCGCGGGGCAGGCGGGCCGCGCTGATCCGGTACGCCGAGGCCCCCAGGCTGAGGGCGAGGCTCCCCGAGCCGCGCAGGACGGTGATGGCCGCGGTCCCCACGTTGCCGGCGGGATCCGCGGCGGACAGGGTGATGGCGTTGGTGCCCGAGTGGAGGCTCACCTCCACGCTGAAGGCACCCTTGGCGTCCGCCCTGGTCGTGGCCGACGTCCCGTTCGCCTCGTTGCGGGCGGTGACGGCCGAGCTGCCCTGGGTCTTGCCCGTGATCGTGACGGTCGGCCCGTTCACGGTGTCGCCGTCCGCGGGGGCGGTGATCGTGACCTTCGGCTTGGTGGTGTCGAGGACGAACGTGACGACCGGAGATGGCTCGCTCTCGCCGCCCGGGCCGACGAGCGTGGCCGTCACGTCGTTGCGGCCGGGCTCGAGCGGCAGGTTCTCCACGACGAACTGCGGCGTCTCGCCGATCGCCACGTCGCGCACGGCGACTGGCTCCTGGTCGGGCAGGGCGATGTAGACGCGGACCACGAAGCCGTCCCGCCCCACCGCTTCCATCGGCACCGCGCCGACGAACGTGACCGTCGGCTGGTTCGTGGCGGCCTTGTCCGGGGCCACCAGGGTCGGCGCGGCGGGCTTCGGCAGCAGGCTCGGGCTGGGGCTCGCCGACGGCAGGAACGAGTCGGCGATCCCGCCCAGCGCCGCGCCGATCCCCGAGACGACGCGGGGCAGGGCGCCGGTCACGGTGGAGACGACGACGACCGCGAGCGCGACCACGGCGGCCAGCAGGGCGAGGCGGGCCGCCAGGGGCATCCCGCGCGCCGGCTCGGGGACGCGCCTGCCGACCGAGCGGGCGACGATGGGGTGACGCGGCGCCGGCGGCAGCTGGCGGGGCCGGCCGGAGGAAGGCGGGCGGGGGCGAACCTGGCTCGGCCGGTCGCGACGAGAGGACATCGTGGCGCATTGTCGCACGGCCCGACCGGCGATCCCCCGCCGCCCGCGGACGGTGCGGTCCGGTGTACGCTGGGGGCGATGGCGCAGGTCCGCGAGCGTGCGGGCGAGGAGGGAGGACGGTGACAGAGCGCGAGCTGCCGCGGCGGGGCGTCATGCCGGCCGCCGCTGCACGGGCCGATGCGTTCCCTCCCCGGGCCGCGGGGGGTGCCGCGCCGGCGATGCCGGCCACGCCGCGGCTGGTCATCGGGGTGGATCCCGGCACGCGGCCGACCGCCCGGCTCTCGCCCATCGCCACCGGTCCGGGACGCCCCCCGGCGCCGCGCCCCGCCGGGTCCCCGCCGCCCCGACCCATGCACCCCCCGATCGCCCGGGTCATGGTCGCGCCGCGGCCCGCCTCGGTCGCGCTCCAGGCCGGCCTGGCCGCGGCCCGCCCCGGTCCCGGCACGCCGGCGGCCCGGCGCGGCGCACAGACGGCGCCACGCACGGCCGCGGCTCCCGGCGCCGGCGGCGCCCGGATCGGCTTCGGGATGCCGAGCCTGCGCCGGAACGTCTGCCCCCACTTCTTCATGAGCGGGGCCCGCGGCGCGATCCCCATCCAGGCGCCGCACCTCCTCAAGGCGCTGGTGCGCCAGGAGACGAACCTCTCCCGCTGCCAGCTGCGGGGCGGGGTGCACCTGGAGCAGGGGTACGTCAACGACGTCTGCCTCTCCGCGCGCTTCAACCAGTGCGTCTTCTACGAGGACGAGCTGTCCCGGTGATCCCGACGCGGGCGCCCGGCCCACCCGGGCCGGCCCCGACGCGGGCACCGGGCACCCGGGCCCAGCTCCCGCCGGCCGGCCCCGCGACGTACGCGGACGCGGTGGCCGCCCTCCAGGCCCGCGGCCGCTTCGGCATCCGCCTGGGGCTGGGCCGGACGCGCGCCCTGCTGCGCGAGCTGGGGAGCCCGGAGGTCGGCATCCGCGGCGCGCTCGTCGGCGGGACGAACGGGAAAGGGAGCGTCGTGGCGCTCGTCTCGGCGTGCCTGGCCGCGGCGGGCCGGCGGGCCGGCGACACGCCCAAGCCCCACCTCGTGACCTACCGCGAGCGGCTGCGGGTCGGCGGCCGCCCGATCGACCCGGAGGCCTTCACGGACCTGGTGCGCCGGGTCCTGCCTGCCGCCGACCGGGTCGCCCGTCGCCACGGCCCGCCGACCGAGTTCGAGCTGATGACCGGCCTCGCCTTCACCTGGTTCGCGGGCGAGGCCGTCGACCTCGCGATCGTGGAGGTCGGCCTCGGGGGCAGGCTCGACGCGACGCACGCCTGGGACGGCGGGGTCGTCGCGATCACGAACGTGGACCTCGACCACACGGAGTGGCTGGGCCCGACGGTCGCGGCCATCGCGCGCGAGAAGGCCGCCATCATCGTCGGCGGCGACCGCGCGGTGACCGGCGTCGCGGGCGAGGCGCTGGCGATCGTCCGCCGGCGGGCACGGCGGGTCGGCGCGCCCCTCGTCGAAGCCGTGCCGGCCCCGGTTCGGGCGATGGATCTTGATGGCCTCGTCGTCGAACTGCCGGGCCTGGCCGCGACGCGGGTCGGCCTGCTCGGCCGTCACCAGGCGGCCAACGTCGCGGTCGCGGACGCGGTGCTCGACGCCCTGGGCGCGGCCGGGATCGCCGTCGTCCCGCCCGCGGCCCGCCGGGCAGGCTACGCGGCGGCGCGCTGGCCGGGACGCCTGGAGCTCGTCGCGCTCCCCGGGGCGGGACCCGCCGGCGCGGACGCGGAGGTGCTCCTCGACGGCGCCCACAACCCGGCCGGGGCGAGGGCCCTGGCAGCGGCCCTCGACGAGCTGCGCCCGCTCCTGCGCGCCGGGGCCGGAGCCCGCCCGGCGCCGGTCACGCTCGTCCTCGCGATCATGGGCGACAAGGACGTCGAGGGCGTCCTGGGCGCGCTGGCCGCCGCGCCCTCGCTGGCCGGGGCGCGGGTCTTCGCCACGCAGGTCGAGGGGCCGCGGGCGCTGCCCGCGGCGGCCCTCGCGGCGCGCTGGGCGGCGGTCGCCGGCGACCGCTCGGGACCGGTCGCCGCGATCCCGGAGCCGGCCGCGGCCGTCGCGCGGGCGATCGCCGTCGCCGAGGGGCCGGTGGTGGTCGCCGGGTCGCTCTACCTGGTCGGGGCGGCGCGCGCGCTCCTGGTTGACGACCCGGAGCTCCGCGACCCGGCGTAGGATCGCCCGGTGAGCGAGCCCCGCCGGCCACCGGACCGCGCCCTCCCCGTCGAGCACGGCGTCCTGGCACCCGACCCCGGCCGCGGCGGCGGGGCGGCGTCGTCCTCGTTCGCCTTGCCGGCGGACGCCGCCGGCGGCCTGCCCGGGACGCCTGCCCCGCTCGCCATCGGGCTGCGGACCTTTGCCTGGGGGACGCGGACGTTCGTCGTCGGGATCCTGAACGTCACCCCGGACTCGTTCTCCGGCGATGGCCTCCTCGCCGCCGGGCAGGACCCGGTGGCCGCGGCTGTCGCCCTCGCCCGGCGCATGGTGGACGACGGCGCCGACCTGCTGGACATCGGCGGGGAGTCGTCGCGGCCGGGCCACGCTGCCGTGGACGCGGCCACGGAGGCCGGCCGGGTCGTCCCGGTGATCCGGGCCCTCCGCCAGGCGCTGCCGGGCGTCCCGCTCTCGGTGGACACGACGAAGCCGGCCGTGGCGTCCGCCGCGGTGGACGCCGGCGCCGATCTCCTGAACGACGTCTGGGGCGTTGCCGAGGGCGACGGCCTCGCCCGCCTGGCGGCCGAGCGCGGGATCCCCCTCGTCGTGATGCACAACCGGGCCGAGGCCCGCTACACGGCGCTCATGGCCGAGATCGTCGCCGACCTCCAGCGCGCCCTCGAGCGCGCCGTCCGGGTGGGCGTGCCGTGGGAGCACCTCATCGTCGATCCGGGCTTCGGGTTCGGGAAGACGCCGTCCCACAACCTGGCGCTCCTCCGCGATCTCGCCGCCCTGCGCGTCCTCGGCCGCCCCGTCCTCCTCGGGACGTCGCGCAAGTCGACCCTCGGCAAGGTGCTCGACCTGCCCCCGGACGAGCGGGTGGAGGCGACGGTCGCCACGACCGCGCTGGCCGTCGCGGCCGGCGTCGACCTCGTGCGCGTGCACGACGTCCGGGCCAACGCGCGGGCCGCCCGGACGGCCGACGCCGTGATCCGCGGCTGGCGTCCCCCGGGCTGGGAGGGCGAGCGGTGACCGACCGGATCGAGCTGCGGGCCATGTGCTTCGCCGGCTGCCACGGCGTCCTCCCGTTCGAGGCCGAGCGCCCGCAGCCCTTCGAGGTCGACGTGGTCCTGGAGCTGGACCTCCGGCCTGCCGGCCGGACGGACGACCTGGCCCGGACCGTCGACTACGGGGCGGTCTTCGCCGCGGCCCGGGCGGTCGTGGAGGGCCCCCACGTGGCCCTCATCGAGACCCTCGCCGAGCGAATCGCCGCGGCAGTGCTGGCCGGCGGTGCGCCGGCCAGCACGGTCATCGTCCGGGTGCGCAAGCCGGAGGCGCCGCTCCGCGGCGAGCTGGCCTGGGCCGGCGTGGAGATCCGCCGGTCGCGCTGACTTCCCCGACCGCGGTCGCCGACTACTGGACGGCGGCGGGGCGTGTCCCGAGGGTGAGCGTGAGGGTCAGCTTCTGCCCGTTCCGGAGGATGTCGAGGGCGACGGTCCGCCCCGGAGCGTAGTGGGTCAGGATGTCGTCGAGCAGGTGCGTGTCGTCGATCGTCGTGCCATCGACGGCGGTGATGATGTCGCCGTCCTTGAGACCCGCCGCCGCCGCCGGGCTGCCCGCCACGATCGGGTCCTTCGCCTGGCCGTTGGCGTCCTGCGAAGTCAGCCAGGCGCCCTTCTCGACCGGCAGCTTGTTGGTCGCGGCGATCGACGGGGTGATCGCGACGTAGTAGACGCCGATCCACGGGCGGGCCAGCTTCTGGCCGGCGAGCGCCTGCTGCATGATCGGGCGGGCGATGTTGATCGGGAGGGCGAAGCCGATCCCCTCCGCCGTCGATGCCACCGCGGTGGGGATGCCGATCAGGTTGCCGGCCGCGTCGAGCAGGGCGCCGCCGGAGTTGCCGGGGTTGATGGCCGCATCGGTCTGGATGAGGTTGCGGATCACGGAGCCGTCCTGGACCTGGATCCCCTCCGGCCGGAAGGCGGAGATGATCCCCGAGGTCACCGAGTTCGTGTAGGTCCCCAGCGGGCTGCCGATGGCGATGGCGAGCTGGCCCACCTTGGCCGTCGAGGAGTCGCCGATCGGGGCCGTGGGGAGGCCGGTCGCGTCGATCTTGACGATGGCGAGGTCGGTCAGGGTGTCGACGCCGTAGACGGTGCCGTCGAAGGTCCGGCCGTCCTGGAGGCTGACCGTCAGCTTCTGGGCGCCCGCGGCGACGTGCTTGTTGGTGATGATCCAGCCGTTGGCGTCGAAGATGACGCCGGAGCCGACGCCCGACTGGGGGACGCTGAAGAACGGGTCGTTCGGGTTGCTGGCCGCGCCGGTCACCGTGATCGTGACCACGGCTGGCGAGACCTTCGCCGCCGCCGCGATGATTGCCGAGCTCTCGTCGATCGAGACGGGCACGGGCTGGGTGGCCTGCTGGGCCTGGCCGACCGGCGCGGTCGTGGCGACGGAGCGATCGAGGGCGCCCGTCGTCGAGAGGATGCCGTACGTGCCGAGCGAGCCGACGACGGCCGCCGCCAGCGAGGCCGCGACAACGACGCCGACGGCTCCGCCGCGACGGGCGGCGGGCGGGCGGGCGGCCGGGGCCACGCCGCCGCCGGCGGCGCTCGGCTCGAACCAGGTCTGCGGCGTCGGCGGGGCGACGCTCTCCGCGTCGGTCTCCACGGCCGTGTCGGTCCAGGCCGGGCGGCGCTCGACGGCCGGCGAGTAGGAGACGGGCTGCGGGGGCTCGTCGGGGGAGGAGGACGGGGCGGCCGGCGACGGGGAGGCCGGCTCGAGGGGATCGGTCATCGGTGGTGGTGCTCCACGGGAGGATCTCGGGGCCGGACGGTGCGCCGGCGCGTTGCTGTCGCGTCATAGGGTCGCCGATGGGGATTGCGGCTCAAGCCCCGCCCCGATGAAGAATTCGTCACATCGTGGCGTCGCGCCGCGGCTGCGACCTGCCGCGCCGGCGCACCACGACCGGGGCCGGGATCTCCTCGCCCTGCTTCGGATCGCGCGGCAGGATGACCGTGAAGGTCGTGCCGGCCCCCACCCGGGTCTCCACCGCGATCCGGCCGCCGTGCATGTCCACGATCGACTTCACGATCGCGAGGCCCAGGCCGCTCCCCGATCCTCGCGCCTCGTTCGCCCGCGAGCCGCGGTAGAAGCGCTCGAAGATGTGGGGGATCTCGCTGGCGTCGATCCCCACCCCGGTGTCGCGCACCTCGAGCCGGGCGCCGTCGCGGTGGGGCTCCAGGCTGAGGACGACGGAGCCGCCCGACGGCGTGAACTTGATGGCATTCCCCAGCAGGTTCGCCGCGACCTGGCCGATCCGCTGCGGGTCGTGGCGGATGCGGACGGGATCCGGGGGGAGGCGCAGCTCCAGGGCGACGCCCCGGCGACGCGCGGCCTGCTCCGCCTGCTCGAACGCCGACTCGGCCGTGGAGCGGAGGTCGTCGGGCCGCAGGTCCAGGCGGAGGAGGCCGGATTCGAGCTTCGAGAGCTCCAGCAGGTTGTGGGCCAGCCAGTCGAGGCGATCGAGCTGCCCGCGGCTCGTCGCCAGGAACTCGGTGCGGGTCGCCTCGTCGCTCCCGGCCGGACCCTGCAGGAGCTCGGTGTTCATGCGCAGGGCGGCGAGCGGCGTCCGCAGCTCGTGCGAGACGTCGGCCAGGAAGTCGCGGCTGCGGTCGCGGTCGCGACGGAGCAGGTCCACGGATTCCTCGAGCCGCTCGGCCATCGCGTTGAACTGGCGGGCCAGGTCCGCGACCTCGGCATAGGACGACTCCAGCTCCGCGCCCGGCACCCGCCCCGCCAGGTCGCCGGCCCCCAGGCGCCGGGTCGCCTCGCCCAGCCGCCGCAGCGGCCGCGTGAACCGCGCCGCCAGGTACGCGGAGACGAAGAGCGTGGCGAGGAGCGCCCCGAGGACGGCGATGACGATGAGGCCCGTGATGTTGGCCAGCGTGTAGGCCCGCGTGGTGTAGGGGTTGGCCAGCACGGCCTCGATCCCCCAGGGCTCGCCGAGGGCCCCGTCCTGGAGCGGTCCGAACCGGTTGGAGGCCGACAGCGGCTCGCGGGCCTGGCCCGGCTCGGGACGGGCCCCGAGGGACCGGCCGAAGGATCCACCGCCGGCGGGCGTGACGATCACCTCGCCTTCGCTCGTGACGGTCGCTCCGCCGATCCGGATCTCGACGTCGGCCAGGGCCACCTGGTCCGCCAGGAAGGCCAGGAAGACGTCGCTGCCGAGGGCGCTCGCCACGTCGGGGTTGAGCGTGTTGCCGGCCCCCAGGACCGGGGCGCTGCCGGCCGCCGTTCCCGCGAAGAGGGCCACGATCCGGGCGACCACCGAGCCCCGGGCGTCGAGGGCGGCCTGCTCCTGGTCGCGGAAGTAGGCGTCGAGCCGGTTCACCGTGATCGCCGAGACCGCCAGCAGCGAGAGGGCCACGACGGCCACGAAGGCGAGCGTCAGCCGGGCCTGGAAGGTGTGGCCGGTTGCCGGGGCGGCCGCCGGCGTCGGCCCGCGCAGGCCGGGTCCCAGGACGCGGGATGCGTCCGGGTCAGCGGTCGGCGAACGCGTAGCCGGCTCCCCGCACGGTCAGGACGAAGACCGGCTGCGATGGGTCGTCCTCGATCTTCTCGCGCAGGTGGCTGACGTGCACATTGATGGTCTTCTCGTCCTGGTCGAGGGCCTCGTAGTCGCGGAGCAGCTCCAGGAGCTCGCCGCGGCTGTAGACGCGGCCCGGCCGGCTGGCCAGGTGGCGCAGGATCTCGAACTCGGTCGGGGTGAGGGCCAGGCGCCGGCCACCCCGCTGGACGCGCCGGCGCTCGAGGTCGATCAGGAGATCGCGGTGACGGATCACGCGCCCGCCCGCCGCGTCCGCCAGGTCGCCGTAGGCCCGGCGCAGCAGGGCCCGGATCCGGCTCATCAGCTCGCGCAGCCCGAACGGCTTCGTCAGGTAGTCGTCGGCACCGAGCTCGAGCCCGATGACCTTGTCGACCTCCTCGTCGCGGGCCGTGAGGACCAGGACGGGCATCTTGGCCCCCGTCGCCCGGAGCCGTCGCAGGGCCTCGAAGCCGTCCATCCCCGGCAGGCGGACGTCGAGCACCACGAGGTCCGGCGCCTGGTGAACCGCGAACTCCAGCCCCTCCTCGCCCGAGCGGGCCACGGTCACCGTGTAGCCCTCCTGGGCGAGGGCGTACTCGATCCCCCGGGCGACGGCGTACTCGTCCTCGACGATCAGGATCGTGGCGGACATGGCGGCGGAATCGTACACCCGGCGCTCGACGGAGCCGTGCTACCCTGCGGGGGATCAGGCGCCCGGCTGCCAGGACGGCCGTGCGGTCGCCCCCGCGCCTCCAAGGCGACGCCTCCGACGCAGGCCTGCCAGCACCAGAGGACCACGCATGAGCTCCACCCGCCCCGCGCTCGCCGCCGAGCGCCGCACCGCGCTCGGGAAGGCCAACGCACGGCTTCGCCGCGACGGGCGCCTCCCCGCCGTCGTCTACGGGCACGGGATCGAGTCGGCCTCCGTCTCGCTCGACGCCCACGAGTTCGACATCCTCCGCCGCCACGTCGGCCCCAACGCCCTCATCGACCTCTCGATCGACGGCGCGAAGGCGAAGCCGGTCCTCGTCCACGGCGTCCAGATCCACAAGACCAACCGGCGACCGATTCACGTCGACCTCTTCGCCGTCAGGATGACGGAGGAGCTCACGGTCGACGTCCCGGTCCACGGCCGGGGCGAGTCGGAAGCCGTCGCCAAGCACGGCGGGACGCTCCTGCACGTGATCAGCAGCGTGAAGGTCCGGGCCCGACCCGACCACCTGCCGCAGGTGATCGAGGTCGACCTCGCCGTGCTTGTCGACTTCGACGCGGCGATCCACGTGCGCGACCTGCCGATCCCGGCCGGGGTCGCCCTGCTGGCCGACCCGGACGAGGTCGTCTTCAAGGTCGCGCCGCCGCGCGTCCAGGAGGAAGAGGCGGCCGCGCCCGCCGCTGTCGAGGCGGCGCCCGAGGCGCCGGCCGCCGCGGAGAGCCCCGAGAGCTGAGCCCCGTCCGGCGGCGGGCGGCCCCTGCCCGCGCCGGCACCCGCTCCCGCGCACGAGCCCGGTCGAGCGGCCGGGCTCGTCCCGTCAGGCGACCTCGCGCCGGATCGTCCGGGTGGCGAGCAGGGCCACCAGGATGGCGACGCCGGCCAGCACGGCCAGGTCGAGCTGGAGGGTCGGGTCGTCAAGGCCGGCGCCCCGCACCAGGACGCCGCGCAGCCCTTCGATGCCGTAGGTGAGCGGCAGGACGCGGGCCACCGGCTGGAGCAGACTAGGCAGCGAATCGACCGGCCAGATCAGCCCGCCGAGGAGGCCCTGGGGGACGATGACGATCGGGATGAACTGGATCACCTGGAGCTCGGTCCGGGCGAACGTGGAGAGCATGATCCCCAGGTTGACCGCGCCGATGGCCAGGAGCAGGACGATGGCGAAGACGAGGAACGGGCTGCCCGCGTTCGCCACGCCGAGGCCCAGCGAGAACGCGCCGAGCGGCCCCAGCGCCGGCACCTGCACGTCCGCCAGCGAGAACGTCAGGAGCACGATCACCTGGATCGTGGCCAGGATGCCGAACCCGGTGACGTAGCCGACGACGATCTCGGCCTTCGCCACCGGGGTCGCCAGCAGGCGCTCGAGGGTTCCCCCGGTGCGCTCGCGCAGGAAGCTGACCCCGGTGAGGAGGAAGACGAAGAAGTAGGCGAAGAAGCCGAGGAAGATCGGGCCGAGGGCGTCGAGCTGGGTCGCGTCGGGAGAGCCGTAGACCGTCGCCCGCACGAACGTGGGGACGACCGCCCCGCCGTCGCCCGGGCCGACCGCGGTAGCGACCACGCGCTGGACCGCGACCGCCGCCCCGGAATCGCGGACCGGGTCGATCCCCCGGGTGATGATGGTCACGGTGGGCCGGCGCCCGGCGGCGATGTCGGCTTCGATGCCGGCCGGCACGAGGAGCGCCACGTCGACCGTGTCGTCGCGCAGCTCCTGGCGGGCCGCGCCCTCCGAGTCGGCCCTGCCGACGTAGTCGATTGCCCCGTCGGCGTCGGCGGCCGCGAAGGCCGCCTCCACCCGGCCGGCGACGAGCGGGGAGAGGACGACCGAGGTCACCCGCGGGGGGACGGCCTGGCTCTCGGTCACGATCCAGCCCAGGAGCCCCGTGACGAAGACGGGCACCACGAAGAGGAGGGCCATCGTGCGGTGGTCGCGCCGGAACTGGGACAGGATCCGCCGGGTGATCGCGGCGATGCGCCGGCCGCTCATCGGCCGCGGTTCCCGGCCGAGACCGCCAGGAAGGCCGCCTCGAGGTTCTCCGCTCCCGCTCGCGCGCGGATCTCGGCCGACGTCCCGCGTTCGATCACGCGGCCCGCGAGGACCAGGACGAGCTCATCGCAGCGGTCGGCCTCGTCCATGACGTGGCTCGTGACGAGGAGGGTCGTGCCGGACGCGGCGAGGCCCCGGAAATGGCTCCAGAACTGGACCCGCAGCGCCGGGTCGATGCCCACGGTCGGCTCGTCGAGGAAGAGGACCGGCGGGCGATGGACGAGCGCGCAGGCCAGGGAGAGCCGCCGCCGCATCCCGCCCGACAGCTCGAAGACGGGCGTCCCCGTCCGATCCGCCAGCTCGACGAGCTCGAGCGCCGCGGTGAGCGCGGCGCGGTCGGTGGTCCCGTACAGCGCGGCGAAGAAGCGGATGTTCTCGAGGACGGAGAGCTCGGGGTAGATCCCGTCGGCCTGGGTCATGTAGCCGATCGAGGCAAGGCCATCGCGGGACGGCATCCGGTGGCCGAGGACGCGCGCCTCGCCGGCGGTCGGGCGGGCGAGGCCGGTCAGCAGCCGGATCAGCGTCGTCTTGCCGGAGCCGTTGGGGCCGAGCAGCCCGTAGATCCGGCCCGGCGCCAGGGCGAGGTCGATCTCGTCGACCGCCGTCAGCATCCCGAACCGTTTCGTGAGGCCGATGGCCTCGACCGCAGCGTCCATCGCTCTCCCGGCCCGCCGGCGGCCCGGCGTGAGGGAACCTACTCTAGTCCTCCGGACAGCCGCGCCGCACGTGCGCCGGCACCCGCGCAGGCGCGCGCGCGGCCCGGCGCCGCCCGAGTCGAGCGGCCCCTCCCGCCGTCCGACCGGCACGGCCAGATCGCGTCGAACCGCCCTAGCCGCTGCGCGCGCCCGGGGCCAACCTGTGGCCGGTGACACCGAGCCGACTCCGCGTCCGGCCGACTCGCCACCGGGGGTGAGACGATGGAACGGATCCTTCTCGCGTACGACGGGGGAGAGCCGGCCCGCCGCGCCCTGGAGACGGCGGCGGAGCTGGCGATGGCGTTCCGGGCATCTCTCAGCGTGGTCTCGGTCGTGCCCGTCGGCCCCGACGGGTCGCCGACCGAGCCGTGGGACGGCGGCGAGGCGCACGCCCGCGAGCTCCACGAGGCGCAGCGCGCCCTCGCCGAGCACGGTCTGGAGGTCGATCTCCTGGAGCCGCTGGGCGATCCGGCCCGCACGATCGAGCGGATCGCGACGGAGGGCGGCTTCGACACCATCGTCATCGGCTCCCGCGGCCTGAGCGCCCTCGACCGCGTCCTCCGCGGGAGCGTCTCCGAGCACGTCGTGACCCATACATCCGCAACTGTGGTGGTGACCCATTGACTCATCTCGCCGCGCCTCCCGATCCGCGCACGCCGCTGCGGGTGGCTTTCCGCGGCCGCTCCCTCCTGGGACGGCCGCTCTACAACAAGGACGCCGCGTTCACCGACGAGGAGCGTGACTGGTTCGGCCTCCACGGGCTGCTGCCGACGCACGTCATGACCCTGGTCGAGCAGCTGGCCCTGGAGCTGGAGCACGTCCGGCGCAAGGCGGACGACCTGGAGAAGTTCATCGGCCTGGCCGCCCTCCAGGATCGCAACGAGACGCTCTTCTTCCGCCTCCTCGCCGAGAACCTCGAGGAGTTCCTTCCCATCGTCTACACGCCCACGGTCGGGCGCGCCTGCCAGGAGTACAGCCACATCCTCCGCCGGCCGCGCGGTGTCTGGATCACGCCGAACGACCTGCACCGGATCCCCGAGGTCCTGCGCAACGCGTCGCAGCACGAGGTCCGCCTCATCGTCGCGACCGACAACGAGCGGATCCTGGGCCTGGGCGACCAGGGCGCCGGCGGCATGGGGATCCCCGTCGGGAAGCTCGCGCTCTATGCGGCCGGCGCGGGGATCTACCCCGCCTGGACCCTGCCGATCTCGCTCGACGTCGGGACCGACAACCAGGCGCTCCTCAGCGACCCGTTCTACCTCGGCTGGCGCCACCCGCGCCTCCGGGGTCCCGAATACGACGCCTTCCTGGAGGCCTTCGTCGCGGGCGTGAAGGTCACCTTCCCCCGGGCCATCCTGCAGTGGGAGGACTTCAAGCAGCACAACGCGATCCGGATCCTCGACCGCTACCGGGAGGCCCTTCCGTCGTTCAACGACGACATCCAGGGCACCGCGGCCGTGGTCCTGTCCGGCATCCTGGCCGGCCTCGGCTACCTGGAGCGTCCGCTCGCGAGCGAGCGGTTCGTCTTCCTCGGCGCGGGGGCCGCCTCGATCGGGATCACCCGCCTGGTCCACACCGCCCTCCGCGAGGAAGGCGTCGACGAGACGACCATCCGCCGCTCGACGGTCCTCTTCGACACGAAGGGGCTCGTCTACGCGTCCAGGCCGGGCATCGAGGATGACAAAGCCGCCGTCGCCCTGCTCGACGACGACCTGACCGCGCTGGGCCTCGCCCCCGGCGCGTCGCCGGTGGACGTCGTGCGGGCGCTCCGCGCCGGGACGCTGATCGGGACCACCCAGACGCCCGGGGCGTTCACCGAGGAGCTGCTCCGGACGCTCGCCGAGGGCTGCCCCGCCCCGCTCGTCTTCCCGCTCTCGAACCCGACGAGCAAGACGGAGGCGACTCCCGAGCAGGTGGCGGAGTGGACCGACGGGCGCGCGATGTGCGCGACTGGGAGCCCGTTCCCGCCGGTCCAGCGCGGCGGCCGCACCTGCGTCGTCGGCCAGGCCAACAACTCGTTCATCTTCCCCGGCATCGGCCTCGGGGCGATCGTGGCGGGCGCCCGGATCGTTCGCGACGAGGACTTCCTCGTCGCGGCCCGGACGCTTGCCGAGATGGTGGCCCCGGACCGCCTCGCGTGCGGGGCGCTCTACCCGCCGGTCTCCGAGCTACGGACCGTCTCGCGGGCCATCGCGATCGCGGTGGTGCGGGAGATCGGGGCGGTCGACGGGGCACCCCTCCCCGCCGGCGAGGGAGGAGCCGCGGTGGCGGCGGCGGCGGTCGACGCCGCCATCTGGTGGCCGGACTACCCGGCCTACGAACCGGCCTGACCCGGAAACCGGGAGGCGCACGGCGCGGCGTCGCGCATAATCCGCGCGTGCGCCTCCCGATCCAGCCCCCGCTCGAGCCGATGCTGGCGAAGCCCCAGCCGTCGCTGCCCGACGGCCCGGGCTGGGCGTTCGAACCGAAGTGGGACGGCTTCCGGGCCCTCGTCTTCCGGGCCGGCGACGAGCTCCTGGTGCAGAGTCGCGACCTGCGGCCGCTCAACCGGTACTTCCCCGAGCTGGAGGCGCCGCTCCGCGCGGCCCTCCCGGAGCGGGCCGTCGTCGACGGCGAGATCGTGATCGCGGGTTCGCGCGGGCTCGACTTCGACGCGCTCCTCCTCCGGATCCACCCGGCCGAGTCGCGCGTCCGCCTGCTGGCGGCGGGCACGCCGGCGAGCTACGTCGGCTGGGACCTGCTCGCGGTCGACGACGACGACCTGCGGGACCGCCCCTTCGATCAGCGTCGCCGGCTCCTCACCGCCCGCATCGGGGCCGGCGTCCCGGGCGTGCACCTCACGCCGACGACGGAGGATCGCTCGCTCGCGGCCGACTGGTTCGACCGCTTCGAGGGGGCCGGGCTCGACGGGGTCATCGCCAAGCGCCTCGACGGGGTCTACGAGCCGGGGAAGCGCGGCTGGGCCAAGGTGAAGCACGCCCGGACCGCGGACGTGGCGGTCGCCGGCTTCCGCTGGCACAAGGACGAGGTGGGGTCGGGGGTCGGCTCGCTCATCCTGGGGCTCCACGACGAGGCCGGGACGCTGCACCACGTCGGGGTCGCCTCCGGCTTCGCGGTCGCCCTGCGGCGGGAGCTGGTGGAGGAGCTCGCGCCGCTGCGCGCCGGCGCGCTCGACGGGCACCCGTGGCGCGAGTGGGCCACGGCCGAGCTGGCGGAGGAGGCGTACGGGCGCCGGATGCCCGGCGCGCAGAGCCGCTGGAACCGGGGCAAGGACCTCACCTGGGAGCCGCTGCGGGTGGAGCGCGTGGCCGAGGTGGCCTACGACCACCTCCAGGGCGACCGCTTCCGGCACGCCACCCGGCTCGTCCGCTGGCGGCCCGACCGTCGGCCGGACGACTGCCGCTACGACCAGCTGGAGACGACCCCACCGTACGAGCTGGGCGACATCTTCGGAGCCCCGGCCCGATGAGCGGCCGGGCCCGGCCGCTCCGTTCGCCCGGGCCCGCGCGCCGCCTCCGCCGGCTGACGGCCCTGGCCGGCCTCGCTGGCCTCTTCACCGTCAGCGGTGCGGCTGGCTGGGCCGTTGCCGACCCCAGCGCCTTTGCCGCCGCGATGGGAGCGCCCGCGCCCGGCCCCGGGGCGACCGCGGCCCCGGGCGGCCCCGCGGCGGCGATGGTTGCCGGGGCGACGGCGACGCCCGCCCTGCAGCCGGCGGCCGGTCCGGCGTCGAGCGCCGCTCCCTCGCCGGCCCCGCTCGCGCCGCAGCCGACGCCCTCGCCCGCCCCCGCCGTCCCGCGGGCGATGGCGGCGCGGCTCGATCGGACGCTGGCCCGAGCCCAGAAGCAGCTCCTCCTGCCGGGCGTGCAGGCGACCGTCATCTTCGCCGACGGATCGACCTGGACCGGCGCGCTGGGGATGGCCGACGTGAAGGCGGCCCGGCCCGTCCGCGCCGAGACCCCCTTCGCCGCCGCCAGCGTGACGAAGACGTTCACGTCGGCGCTCATCCTGCGCTACGTCGAGCGGGGCCTCATCCGTCTCGACGACCCGCTGGCGCGCTGGCTGCCGAGCTGGCCCAACGCGACCCGGATCACGATCCGGATGCTCCTGAGCCACACGAGCGGCATCCCCGACTTCTTCCGCAACCCGGCGTTCGACCTTTCCCTGAACCGGGCCAAGAAGCACGCCTGGACCGCGGCCGAGATCCTGGCCAGGTACGTCCCGAAGGGGGCGGTCTTCCCGCCGGGGACGGGCTGGGCCTATTCGAACACCAACTACCTGCTGCTCGGCGAGGTTGCGGCCGCGGTCGGCGGCGCGCCATGGGCCGAGCTGGTGCGGCGCGAGCTCATCGAGCCGCTGGGGCTGCGGTCCACCTACGTCCAGGGCGCCGACGACGCGCCGGCGATGCCCGCCCTCGCCTACCAGGTGATCGCCGGCTTCCGAGGCCCCACGCCCCAGGCGCGGACCGACGGGACGAGCGTCGTTCCGTTCACGTCGGTCACGACGGCCGCCGGCGCGGCCGGCGCGATCGCCTCCACCTCGGCGGACCTCGCTCGCTGGGCGCGCGCCCTGTACGGCGGCGACGCGGTCCTGGGCGCGGCGATCCGCCGCGAGCTGCTGGCGTTCGTGCAGGTCTACCGGTACGGGCAGGTGTCGGCCTACGGGCTCGGGGTCAGCCGCGTGAAGTTCGACGGCCGCACCGCGTACGGCCACACCGGGGCGCTGGTCGGCACCCGAGCGGCCATCCGCTACTTCCCGGCGGAGCAGGTGACTGTGGCGGTCCTGTTCAACCGCGAGACCTTCGTCGGCGACGACGTCGTGCGGATTCTGGCCCGTGCCATCTTCCCTGAGCCGGCCCCGACGCCCTCGCCCTTGCCGTCGCCGGTCCCGACGCCCACGCCCACCCCGGCGCCCTGACCGCTGCCCCGGCGGGGCTGACAGGCCCCGGCTCCACCAGGCCGCGCGCGGCGGCCACGCCGGGGCGGCCACGCCCGACTACGCCCGGGCGGCCGCCCGCCGATCGCCGGATCGTCCCAACACGGCCGCCAGGCTGTCGTCGATGATGGAGACGGCGAGGTCGACTTCGTCCTCCGTCACGGTGAGCGGCGGCGCGATCCGCCACACGCTGTTGGCGCCGACGTGGCGAACGATGTTCATCGACAGGCCGCGGGCGAGGCATTCGTCCGTCGCGCGGGCGCCGAGCTCCTCGGCCGGCTGCCGGGTCTCCCGGTCGGTGACGAGCTCGACCCCCAGCAGAAGACCGCGGCCCCGGACCTCGCCGATGATCGGGTAGCGGTCCGCCAGCTCGAGCAGGCCCGCCCGGAGGCGCGCGCCCATGGCAGCCGCGCGCTCGGGCAGCCGCTCCTCGATGACGACGTCGAGCACCGCGAGGCCGACCGCTGCGGGCAGGGGGTCGCTCACGTGGCTCGTGACGTGGACGAAGCCGCGCTCGACGATCCGCTCCTCCAGCTCGGCGCTGATGACCGTCGCCGCCAGGGGGATCCCCCCGCCGAGCGTCTTGGAGACCGTCACGATGTCGGGCACCACGCCGTCCTGCTCGAACCCGAACAGCGTGCCGAGCCGGCCGAAGCCCGTCTGCGCCTCGTCGACGATGAGCAGGCCGCCGCGCGCCCGGGTGAGCTCGGCGAGCCGGCGCAGGTAGCCCGGCGGAGGGTCGATCACGCCGCCTGCGGAGAGGACGGGCTCAGCGATCGTCGCCGCCAGCGATCCCGCGCTGTTCGCGTCGAACGACTCGAAGCCGCGCTCCAGGCAGGTGAGGTCGCAGCCCGGGCAGCCGGCCGTGCCGTTCGGGAGGCGCCGGACCGGGCAGCGATACGCGTACGGGGCGGGGATCGCGAATGTGCCCGGCAGCTGCGGTCCATAGCCGCGGTGGGCGACGGAGTACGTCACCGAGGCCACGCCGGCCGTGAGCCCGTGGAAGCTCTCGTCGAGCCCGACGATCTCGAAGCGCCCCGTCCCGAGCTTCGCCATCCGCATCGCGATCTCGTTCGACTCGGAGCCGGTGTTGAGGATGATCGCCTTCTCGAGCGGCGCCGGCAGCAGCTCGGCGAGGCGGGCCGCCAGCCGCACGACATCCTCGGAGAGCATCCAGCTGTTGAGGTGGAGGACGCGGTCGCAGGCCGCCCGAATCGCTTCGACGATCCGCGGATGGTTGTGCCCGATCGTGCTGCAGATCTGGCCGCTCGTGAAATCGAGAACCCGGTTGCCGTCGCGATCCCAGAGCCAGCTTCCGCGCGCGCGCTCGACCAGGAACGGAGCGAAGCCCGAGACGTAGCGGACAAGGTGGCGGTCGGCCAGGTCGAGCAGGGGGTCGCGAGCCATCCGTCCTCCTCGCGGCACCGGCCGGGCACGGCGTGGGGCGGCACCCGCGAACGCCAACCGCCCGACCTGACCGTCGCAGCGTAGCAGCGCACCGACCAGCGCGAAGCACGGAGACAGCCCTGCGCAAAGCTGGGGATCCAAGGCGCCGCGGTCTAGGCGTTTCTCCCGATGCTCGACCGCGCCCCTTGGCTCCAGTCTTGTTCCACGCTACGGAAGCCGCTGCCCGTTCAGCGAACGAGGACCGAGACATGAACAGCTACGCGACGGAGCAGCTGATGCGTCAACGGAACGATCAGTTTGCGCGAGAGGCCCATGGCGGTCACGTGGTCCGGAGGGCACGGAGCGCCACTCCATCGAGCCAGCCGAGCGTCGGCCCCTCGCCGGTGAGGCGTGTCGGGGGTTTCATGGGGCAGCTTGGGGTGGCCATGCTCGCGGGGATCTCGCGACCGATGCGCCAACGGCGTGGTGTCAAGGATCTGCCCATCGGCAGTCGAGCGACCGGCTCGCGCCGAGCCTAGATCTGGCGCGGACGATCCCGACCGACTCGATCAGGCCGGCGTGCTGATTGGGTAGCCCGGCCGACGCCTTCCATAATGGCGGCGTGGTCAGCCGCGTCTCGAGTCCCGTCTTCGTCGGCCGCCGGTCCGAGCTCGGCCAGGCAGCGGCGGCCCTCGAGGGTGCGGTCGGTGGCCGCTCGGGTCTTCTCCTCATCGCCGGTGAGGCCGGGGTCGGCAAGACCCGTTTCGTGGAGGAGGTCGTCCGCCAGGCTCACGACGCCGGCGCGATGGCGCTTGCCGGCGCATGCGTGGAGCTCGGTGGATCCGGGCTGCCGTTCGCAGCGCTCACCGAGGCGCTTCGGACCCTTGCGGCCGGCCGCTCGTCGGATGAGCTGAACGATCTCCTGGGCCCGGCCCGCGCCGAGCTCGTCCGATTGCTGCCCGACCTGGGTCCACCTGTCGAGCCAGTCGAGCGGCACGACCTGGGCCGCGATTCCGCGCAGGCGCGGCTGTTCGAAGCGCTCGTCGGACTGTTCACGAGGCTGGCGCGTGGCCGTGGGCTCCTGTTCGTGGTCGAGGACGCGCACTGGGCCGACCCTTCGACGCTCGACCTGCTCGCCTACCTCGCTCGCAACACCCAGGACGCGGGGATCGTCCTGCTCGTCACCTTCCGAACCGACGAGCTCCATCGTCGGCACCCGTTGCTTCCCTACCTGGCGGAGCTCGAGCGCGGCCGTGCCATGCAACGGATCGACCTTGCCCGCTTCGACCGAGGGGAGCTTGCCGAACAGGTCGGCGCCATCGGGGATGGCCCTGCCGACCCCGATCTGGTCGAGGCGATCTACGGTCGCTCAGGCGGGAACCCATTCTTCGTCGAGGAGCTGCTCGCCGTGGCGACCCCGCGGCAGGCGCTTCCGGCGGTGCTGCGCGACGTCCTGCTCGCCCGGGTGGCGGCGCTCAGCGAGCCGACCCAGGAGCTCCTTCGGAGGGCCTCCGCGGCCGGGCAGCGGGTGTCGACGCGTCTCCTCGCCCGCGTCGCCGACCGCGATGAGGCGGACCTCGCCGGGAGTCTCCGCGAGGCCGTCGAGCGCCACATCCTCGTCGCCGTCGAAGCCGGCGCCGAGGAGACCTTCGTCTTCCGCCACTCGCTCCTCCAGGAGGCCATCTACGGAGAGCTCCTGCCGGGCGAGCGGGCACGTCTCCATTGGCGGTTCGCCGAGGCCATCGCGGGCGCCGATCCTGTGATGAAGGGCCCGGACGCGGCGGAGCTCGCCTACCACTGGTTTGCGTCGCACGACCTGCCACGTGCCCTCGAAGCATCGGTCCAGGCGGGCGCGGAGGCCCAGCGGATGCACGCGCTCGCGGATGCGCATGCTCAGTTCGAGCGCGCGCTCGAGCTCTGGGATCGGGTGCCGGACGCCCAAGGACGGACCGGGCTGGATCGGATCGGGCTGCTCGAGCGAGCGGCTGGAGCAGCCGCCGAGACGATGCCGCCGAGGGCGGTTGCCCTGATGCAGGAGGCCGTCAGCCTGGCCAACGAGGCGGCGGATTCGACACGTCTCGGCTTGCTCATGGAGCGCCTGGGCCGCTACCTCTGGAACGTCGGCGAAGGGTTCGCGGCCCTCGAGGCCTGCCGGGAGGCGGTCCGGCTCGTGCCGTCGGACCCTCCAACTCTCGCGCGAGCGAGGGTCACGGCAAGCCTTGGCCAGGTCCTCATGGTCGAGGCGTTCTGGGATGAGGCGAGGCCCGTCTGCGAGGAGGCGGTCGCAGTCGCCCGCCGGGTCGGCGCTCGCGAGATGGAGGGCCACGCGCTCAACTCGCTCGGGGTGACCGTTCACTACCTCGGCGACTTCGACGGTGGCACCCGGGATCTGCGCGAGGCCCTCGCGATCGGGTTGCGGGCGGACAGCGTCGAGGATGTCGCCCGTGCCTACGCGAACCTCGTCGACGTCCTGAACAACAGCGCGCGCCTCGCCGACGCGGGCGACCTCGCCCGAGAGGGGTTCGTCTACGCGCAGGACCACGGGCTGGCCCGCACCTACGGCGTCTCCTGCCTGTGCGAGGGGGCCTGCGCGCTCCAGCGGATGGGACGCTGGGGTGATGCCGCGGTCCTGATCGAACAGGCCCGCCGGTGCGAGGTGCCCGGCATGCCCGAGGTCTTCGTCCAGGAGCGACTCCTGTTGCTCGACGTGGCCCAGGGACGGCACGACGTGGCGACGCAGCGGCTCGAACGGCTGCGCCCGCTCACCGCGCGCACCGTCGAGGCGCAATGGGTTGCCCCACTCGCGGAGGGCGCCGCCGAGCTGGCGATCTGGCGGGGCCGACCCCTGGAAGCCCGGGCAGAGATCGGTGATGCACTCCGGCGTCTCTCGAGCGACACGCCCGGGTACGTTTCCCGGACCGGGCCGCTGTATGCCCTTGGGCTGCGGGCGGAGGCCGACGTGGCGGCGCTGGCAAGGGCACGCCGCGCGGCCGGCGATCTGGAGGCGTCGCAGGCGATCGCGGGGCGATATCTCGGCGCCATCCGCTCGCTCCGTGACGTCGTCGCGCGAGGCCTGCCCAACTTCGTGTCGCAGGCCGAGGCGTTCTGGTCGACCTGCCAGGCCGAGGCGGCCCGCCTGGACGGGAGGAGCGACCCGGTGCTGTGGGCCGCCGCGGCCGACGCGTTCGGCGCGATCCCGATGTCCTATCCGCGTGCCTACGCGCTCTTCCGCCAGGCGGAGGCGATGCTCGCGAAGGCCGGTGTCCGCGCGGCGGCCGCCGGGCCCCTGCGCGAGGCTCACGCGATCACCGTGGACCTTGGCGCCGCGCCGCTTCGCCGGGAGATCGAACGCCTCGCCGTGCGTGGTCGGTTGGATCTGGGCAGCAAACCGCCCGAGCCTCGCATCGCGCCGGACGCGCTCGCATCGCTCGGGCTCACGACGCGCGAGCGCGAGGTTCTGGACCTCGTGGCGGCCGGTCGGACGAACCGCCAGATCGCGGCCGAGCTGTTCATCACCGAGAAGACGGCCGGCGCCCACGTGTCGAACATCCTGGCCAAGCTGGACGTCCATGGGCGAACCGAGGCGGCGGCCGTCGCCCACAGCCTCGGCCTCGCCACCCGCGGGTCGACGATCGCCGACGTGGACGGCTAGATTCACGGCACGTTGACTCAACCCTCAGCGTGGCCGTGCCGTGCGGTGATCTCGGCCCTGGGGTTCGTAGTCGGGGGGCAATCGACCAAGCCAGGGTGGCGGGTCTGCTGCTACGGCCAATCGCTTACGTGGCTGATCGCGACCGTA
Organism: uncultured Chloroflexia bacterium; assembly: GCA_963762445.1. Taxonomy (GTDB): domain Bacteria; phylum Chloroflexota; class Limnocylindria; order Limnocylindrales; family CSP1-4; genus CTSoil-043. The sequence goes on along the minus strand of CAVXLA010000002.1, from coordinate 31,030 downwards.
CTGTGCTCTCCAGTGGAGTGCCTGATCCGTAGCTGCGCCATCTCGCCGATCTGATGGCTTCGGAGGGCGGCCTGCAGCTCCTGGTTCGAACGCACCTGCGTACCGTCGACGGATACGATCCAGTCGCCCTCGTGGATGCCTGCTGCAGCGAGCTGGCTGCCCGGCCTGGGTGGCGAGCGAAGCTCAATGCCATCACCGATCGGCAGGCCGGGCCAGCCCCACGCTTCGGCCACCGCCGCGATGCTGGCTCGGACGCAGCCGCACGCGCCGATGCCGCACGAGGGGCAGACGCATCGGCAGAAGAGACCGTCGGCGTTCAACTCCCGGGCGAGGGCGCCGGGGAGCATCCGCCCCAGAACCCTCAGCCCTTCGACGTGATCGGTCAGGTGTCGCTCGGCTAGGTCACACACCTCGGGCTCGCAGAGGATCCGGGCGGTGGCGAACAGGATGGCGTAGGCCTGCGTGGCGGCGACGTATCCCTCTTCAACGGACAGGATCGCCCTAGTGGTCGGACCGCCAAACCTCGGTGGAAACGAGCCTGTCCGCTGATGGGCCACCCGGGTCCAGGCCAAGAGCAGCAAGGACCGCGACGTGGTCGCGAACCGCTGTTCGCAGTTGTTCGACCTCCGCCGTAGCGCCGGCCTGACCGAGGGCTCGCGCGACACCGGCTAAGGCCGCCGCCAGTCTGAGTTCGATGTCGAGCGCGTCCGCCAGTCTCCTGTGAACGACAGCCTGGGTCGAATCTGCCGTCACGCGTCACCTCGTCTTCTCGTTGTGTTCCTCTTCGCGATCTCGTCGGACCGACGCTGCCGGCCACTCGTACCCCTGCCAAGGATCGTAGTCCGGGTCGAGCGGCTCCTGGGGCGGCCGCAGCTCCGGGGGGACGTTCTCGAGGTTGAGGCGGATCCGGGTCCAGGTCGTGGAGCGGCCGCGCATCGCGTCGACGAGGACGTCCGCCGGGCGGAGGTGGAGCCAGGCGTCCGGGTGGCGCGCCTTCCAGCGCTCGAGGCCGGCGATCGCGTCGGCCTGCTTCGCGGCCCGCCCGATCTCGATGAGCGGCTTCGTGCTCATGCGCCGCTTCGACGGCTGCACCCGCGGCGGCTCGTCGGCCGTCTTCGCGTAGTTCGGCGGCCACGGCGCGTCGCCCAGGCCCTCGGTCTCGTGGCGGGCCGAGAGCTCCAGGAGCCCGTCCAGGCTGCCCGCCGTGTCGTCGATGCCCCGGTGCGCATCGCCCTCGCCGGCGAACCGCTCCGGGACGGTGCGGAGTGTGAAGGCGGCCGCGTCAACCTCGGCCACCTCGTCCCAGCGAAGCGGCATCGAGACCCGGGCGTCGGGCCGCGGCCGCACGGAGTAGGCCGAGGCCACGGTCCGGTCCTTGGCGTTCTGGTTGTAGTCGATGAAGACGCCGTGGCGCTCCTCCTTCCACCACCGGCTGGTCGCGAGCGCCGGGACGCGCCGCTCCACGTCGCGGGCCAGGGCGAGGGCGGCCCGGCGGACCTCGGGGAAGGTCCAGCGACGCTCGATCCGGGCGTTGACGTGGATCCCCCGGCTGCCCGACGTCTTCGGCCAGCCGACCAGGCCGGCGTCGGCGAGCGCGTCGCGGACGACGAGGGCCACGCGCCTGACTTCGTCCCAGGGCACGCCGGGCACGGGGTCGAGGTCGACGCGCAGCTCGTCGGGGTGGTCGAGGTCGTCGGCGCGGACCGGGTGCGGGTTCAGGTCGAGGCAGCCGAGGTTGGCGACCCAGGCCAGGCCGGCCGCGTCGTCGACCACGATCTCGTCGGCGGTCCGCCCCGAGGGGAAGGCGAGCTCGACAGTTCGCAGCCAGCCCGGCCGGTTCTCCGGCGCCCGCTTCTGGAAGAAGAAGTCACCCGCGGCGCCGTTCGGGTAGCGCTTGAGGGCCATCGGCCGCCCGCCCGCGCCGCGCAGGGCGCCGTCCGCCACCGCCACGTAGAAGCGGACCAGCTCCAGCTTCGTGATCGGGCCGCCGGCCGCATCCGGGAAGTAGACCTTCTCCGGGTTGGAGACGGCCACCTCGCGGCCGGCGACGGTCAGGATTTCGGGGCGTGGCGGCATGGTGCCGAGGATACGAGAGCGTGTCGAGGGCGGCCGCGGATCGAGGAGCAGGCGCCGGCTCGCCCGCTGCCGACGCGCCCGCTCTTCGGCGCGCCACCGGTGCCCGGCTACCGCGCCAGCCGGTTGGAATGGGGCCCCTCACGCTCCGGAACACAGCCAACCTGCGGATTCGCCGCATTCCCACGCTTGGAAGTGGCCACGGATACCGGCCAGGGCGGTAGCGTGTCGCGCCGCCCGCGAGCGGCCCCATCGGCCGTCCCTCCACGGTCGCCCTGTGCCACCCCCGCTTGACAGCGGGAGGAACCTAGCGGGACGGCGGTGCACTGGAGGGAACGAGGTGGGGGAGACAGGCCGGCGAGCCCGCGTGGAGGCGTTCCTCCGCGCGCTCAACGAGCAGGACTTCGACAGGATCCGGACGCTGGTCCACGACGACTACGTCGAGGAGTATCCGCAGTCGGGCGAGCGCGTTCGCGGGGCGACGAACCTCATGGCCATCCTGCGCAACTACCCCGGGGGCGGGATCCACCCGGGCAACATCGATGTCGCGGGCGCCCGCGTCCTCGGCGAGGACGACGCGTGGGTCGTCGGGCCCAGCTTCTCGATCGTCCACGTCTCGGGCACCGGCGACCAGTACACGGGCGTCGCCCGGATCCACTACCCGGACGGGTCGACGTGGCACGTGGTGGCGGTGCTGGAGTTCCGCGGCGACCGGATCGCCCGGAACACGGAGTACTACGCGCCGCTGTTCGAGGCGCCGGCGTGGCGGTCGGCGTGGGTGGAGCGGTACGACCCGGCATGATCCGCGGGCGCGTGTCGATTCGCGCGCCGCCCATTCGTCATCCAGGTGAACGAGCGGGACGACCGCGCTCGAGGGCGAGCCACACGGAGGCGATCGAATGCAGTACATGCTCCTCATCTACGGGCCGGAGCAGGCGCCGGGGGACGGCCAGGCGATGCCCGACCTCGCGCCCTGGTTCGCCTACACGGACTGGCTCCGGGAGAAGGGGATCTACAAGGCCGGGGACCCGCTGGCGCCGTCGACCGCGGCCACCACGATCCGCGTCCGAGACGGGCAGCGCCTCACGACCGACGGCCCGTTCGCCGAGACCAAGGAGGTCCTCGGCGGCTACTACATCATCGACACCGACGACTTCGACCTCGCGCTCGAGGCCGCGGCGCGCTGCCCGGGCGCGGCGTACGGCTCGATGGAGGTTCGCCCGATCGTCGAGATGTGACCGGGGTGGCGGCGATGACGGGATGACGACCAGCGAGGCAGACCGCGAGCGTGCCAGCGGGACCGCCGATCGCACGAGCGCCGACGGCAGGCGTGCCAGCGCCGCCGACGACCCGGTCGACGCGGCCCGCGCGAGGACCGAGCGGGCCTTTCGGGAGGAATCCGGGCGGGTCCTGGCGACCCTGATCCGCCTGCTCGGGGGCGACTTCGATGCCGCCGAGGAGGCGGTCGCCGACGCGTTCGTCGCGGCCCTGGAGACGTGGCCGCGAGACGGCATCCCGGCCAACCCGGGAGCGTGGATCACGACCACGGCCCGCAATCGGGCCCTGGACCGGCTGCGCCGCGCTCGCCGCCACGCCGAGAAGCTGGTCGAGATCGAGCGCGGCCTGGCGGCCGCGGGAACGGAGGCGATCGTGCGCCTGGGCAACGAGAGCCGTCTCGCCGACGACCGCCTGCGGCTCATCTTCACCTGCTGCCACCCGGCGCTCGCCCTCGACGCCCGCGTCGCGCTGACCCTGCGCACCCTCGGCGGCCTGACCACGCCCGAGATCGCCCGGGCGTTCCTGGTTCCCGAGGCGACGCTCGCTCAGCGGATCGTGCGGGCCAAGAAGAAGATCCGCGACGCCGGCATCCCCTACCGGGTGCCGCCGGACGACCTCCTGCCCGAGCGCCTCGACGGCGTGCTCGCCGTCCTGTACCTCGTCTTCAACGAGGGGTACAGCGCGACCCGCGGCGACGCCCTGGTCCGGCGCGAGCTGTGCTCCGAGTCGATCCGGCTCGCGCGCCTCCTCGTGGCCCTGATGCCCGACGCCGCCGAAGCCCGCGCCCTGCTGGCCCTCCTGCTCCTCCAGGACTCCCGCCGCGAGGCGCGCTCCGGACCGGCCGGCGACCTCGTCGTGCTCGAGGACCAGGAGCGGGCCCGCTGGGACGCGGCCGAGATCGCCGAGGGCCTGGCCCTGGTGGACGAGACCTTCCGCGGGTTGTCGGCGGGGGAAGGGCCGGGTCCGTATCTTCTGCAGGCGGCGATCGCCGCCTGCCACGCCCGCAGCAGGACCGCGGCCGACACGCCGTGGTCGGAGATCGCCGCCCTGTACGGCCTCCTTGCGGTCGTCGCCCCGGGGCCGGTCGTCGAGCTGAACCGGGCCGTGGCGGTTGCCAAGGCGGACGGCCCGGCGGCGGGGCTCGTCCTCGTCGAGGCGCTCCGTGCGGACGGCGCCCTGGACGCCTACCACCTCCTCCACGCGACGCGCGCCGACCTGCTTCGCCGCGTCGGCCGTCGCCGCGAGGCAGCGGCAGCGTACGAGCGCGCGCTCGCGCTGGTCACGAACGACGCGGAGCGCACCTTCCTCGCCCGGCGTCTCGGCGAGGTCCGGTCTCCCGCCTGACGCGATCCGCGCCCCCAGCCACGCGGCGGAGGAGCCTCAGCAGGAGAAGGTGCCCCGGACCTCGGTGCCGTCGGCCAGGCGGCCGCTGAACGAGCCGACCGTGAGGTTCCGGGCGAGCTCCACCTCGAGCCCCTCGCGCGGCATCCGTGTGGGCACGCTCGCGTGCCGCCAGGTGATGACCGCGTCGTCCCCCCCGAAGGTCCCGCCGCGCGCCGCGACGCGGGTCGCGGCCGGCATGTACGGGCTGCGGCCGATGACGAGCCCGAAATACTCGTCGCCGTTCGGAAAGCCGATGTTCAGGGCGAACCAGTCGTCGCTCACGCCGCGCGTGCAGGAGCCGCCATCCCATGCCGCCGCCGTCGGCAGGGTGAGCCGGGCGCTCCCGCTGCCGCCCGTGAACGACGGCTCGGGGATCAGCGGGGTCGGCGAGGCGGGCGCCGGGGACGGCGTCGCGGCCGATCCGCAGGCGGCGACGAGGAGGGCCGCGCCGGCGACGAGCGCGGCGGCGCGCCGCAGGCCGCTGCTTCGAGGGCGTTGCCGGCGGCCGTGAACCCGGCTCAGGGGAGGCCGCCCGCCGCCAGGGACGCCGCTCAGAGGGCGCCGCCCGCCGCCCGCGGGCCGTCCGCCTCGGCGCCGGTCCCGCCGCGGCCCGTCCGGGCAAGGTAGTCCTCGGCGAGGAGGATGTTGTAGCCCGCCGCGCGCTCGACCGTCCGCAGGAGCGCGCTCATGCTCGACATCTCCTCGAGCTGCTCCTTGAGGAACCAGTGGAGGAACTGCTCCCCGATCCGGTTCCCCTCCTCGCGGGCGATCTCGAGGAGGGCCGAGATCTGCTCGGTGACCCGCTGCTCCTGGGCCAGCGCGAGGGCGACCGGCTCGACGGGGCCGGCGAACGCGGCGCGGGGGGCCGCGATGCCGGGGATGACGACCTGCTCGCCGGCGTCGAGCAGGTACTGGACGAGCATCATGGCGTGGTTCCGCTCCTCCACGGCTTGCTGGTAGAAGTGGCCGGCGAGCTGGGGGAGGGTCTCGGCGTCGTACCAGGCGGCGATGGCGACGTATTGCTGCGAGGCGCCGAACTCGTTGCCGATCTGGGCGTTCAGGGTGTCGGTGAAGCGGGACATCGCGAACCTCCGGGGAGGGCTGCGTCACGGGACGCCTGCCAGTCTACCCGTCGATCGGCCCACCGGGCGAACCGTCCCTGGGTGCACCGGCCCCGGGCTCCGCGCCGGCGTCCGCGGCGGCTGCGGCGACCTCCAGCGCCCGCTCGAGGCGGTCGACGAACGGCCATTGCGCCTCCTTGAGGCGGCGGCGCGCCTCGGCCGGCTCGAACCACGCCACGCGGTCGAGCTCCGGGAACGCGGTGAGCCTCCCCACGATGGGCGGCCAGACCATCGAGAACGTGTTGCTGATCGCCGCCTCGGGAACCACGTCGCCCTCGAGCGCCCAGGCGTGGACGCGCTTGCCGCCCTTCTGGACGATCGTGCCGAGCGGGATCGCGGCCGCGTCGGGCGCGGCGTGCCCGGTCTCCTCGGCGAACTCCCGGCGGGCCACGTCGTACAGCTCCTCGCCGGCCTGGGCCTCGCCCTTCGGGATCGACCAGCTCCCGAGGTCGCGACGGGCGAAGAAGGGACCGCCGGGGTGGCCGAGCAGGACCTGGAGCCTGCCGTCCGGCAGCCGGCGGAAGAGGAGGATCCCGGCCGACGTTCGATCCATCAGGCCAACGATCGTACGCGGGTGCGGCATCATGGGCGCGTCCGCGGCGGCGAGCGGCCCGCCGCGTGCACGGAGGAGCGGGCGTGCGCGAGCCCGGCCACGAGGAGGCGCCCGGCGGGGGGCCGGGGGGGGGCACGGACGCCCGCGCCCGCGTGGTGGCCTGGTTGCCGACGATCGGGCGCCTGCCCCGCTACCCGCTCGGCTGGCTGCGCGACGACGTCGTCGCCGGCATCACGCTGTCGGCGCTTCTGGTCCCGGTCGGGATGGGCTACGCCGAGGCGGCGGGCCTGCCCGCCATCGCCGGCCTGTACGCCACGGTCGGGCCGCTCGTCGCCTACTTCGTGATCGGCCCGTCCCGGATCCTCGTCCTGGGGCCGGACTCCTCGCTCCTGCCGCTCGTCGCCGCGGCGGTCGTGCCGCTCGCCGCCGGCGACCCGGCGCGGGCCGTCGCGCTGGGGGCGGCGCTGGCGGTGATGGTCGGGGCCATCTGCGTCGCCGCCGCGCTGGCCCGCCTGGGCTTCCTCACCGACCTCCTGTCGCGACCCGTCCGGGTCGGCTACATGAACGGGATCGCGCTCACGGTCCTGGTGGGCCAGCTGCCGAAGCTGCTCGGCTTCTCCGTCACCGAGCCGGACTTCCTCGGCGCGGCCGGCGGCCTGGTGCGGGGCGTGGCGGCCGGCCGGACGGCCCTGTCGGCGGTGCTCGTCGGCGGGGCGGCCCTCGCGCTCATCCTGGGCCTGCGCCGCGTCTCGCGCCGCATCCCGGGCGTGCTGATCGCGGTCGTCCTGGCCGGGCTCGCGGTCGCGCTGCTCGGCTGGCAGCACAGCCTCGCGGTCGTCGGCGAGATCCCGCGCGGCCTGCCGACGCCGGCCCTCCCGGCCGTCTCCGTCGACGACCTCCTCGCCCTCGCCCCGGCCGCCTTCGGGATCGCCCTCATCTCGTTCGCCGACACCAGCGTCGTCTCCCGCCTCTTCGCGGCCCGCCGGGGCGACCACGTCGACGCCGACCGCGAGCTGGCCTCGCTCGGCGCCTGCAACGTGGTGGCCGGGCTCGTGGGCGGGTTCCCGGTGAGCGGGAGCGCGACGCGCACGCCGGTCGCCGAGGCCGCGGGGGCGCGGACGCAGATGACCGGGCTCGTGGGCGCGGGCGTGATCCTCGTCCTCCTGCTGGCCGTGCCGGGCCTGTTCGCGCCCGTCCCGTCGGCCGCGTTGGCGGCTGTCGTCATCTCCGCCGCGCTCGGGCTGTTCGACATCGCCGGCCTGCGCCGGCTCTGGCGCCAGCGCCGCTCGGAGCTGGGCCTGGCGCTCGTCGCCTTCCTCGCCGTCGCCGTCTTCGGGGCGCTCCCGGGGATCGGCGTCGCGGTCACCCTCTCGCTGCTCAACTTCATCCGCCATGCCTGGCGCCCCCACGACGCGATCCTCGGCCGGGTCGCGAACTACAAGGGGTACCACGACATCGGGCGCCACCCGGAGGCGCGGCTCGTGCCGGGCCTGATCCTCTACCGCTGGGATGCACCCCTCTTCTTCGCGAACGCGGACCTCTTCCGGGAGCGGGTCCTCCAGGTGGTGGACCACGCGCCTCCGCCCGTTCGCTGGCTGGCGGCAACGGCCGAGCCGGTCACCGACATCGACACGACCGCGGCGGACACCCTCGACGAGCTCATCACCGAGCTGGCCCGCCGCGGCGTGGAGCTCCACTTCGCCGAGCTCAAGGGGCACGTGAGGGATCGCCTCGGGACGTACGGGATCACCGATCGGCTCGGCGCCGACCACTTCCATCCGACCGTGGGCAGCGTGGTCAAGGCGTATCTCGTCCGCCACCCCGACGTCGCCTGGCGGGACTGGGAGGACGAGCCGGTGCCGCCGGCGTCGACGCCCGATGTGCCGCCGACACCCGGCGCACCGCCGACACAGTCCCCGCCGCCGCAGGAGCCGCCGCCCATGCCGCCGCCGGCAGGCCGCGGCGTGCGCGAGGGGGGTTCGCTCAGGCCACCCGGCTGAGCCTGGCGAGCCAGGCGGCCACGCTGCCGGCCGGGAGCCGGGTCTCCAGCTCCTCGTCGACGATCTCCTCGACGCGCCAGCCGGCCGCCGCCCGGAACGCCGCCCGAAGCTCGCGGCGCGTGATCCGGCGAGGGCCGAAGCCGAACGGGTTGCGGTCGCTCCAGCAGAGGACGAACGCGCGCCCGCCGGGCCGGACCGCCGCCGCCAGGCTGGCTGCGTAGCGCGGGCGGTCCTCGTCCGCGAGCGTATGGAAGAGCCCGACGTCGAGGGCGATGTCGAACGAGTGCCCCAGCGCGGTGAGGTCGAGGGCGTCGTGGACGCAGAACTCCGCCGCCAGCCCTCGGCCCCGGGCCTTCGCCACGGCGCGCCCGATCGCCTCCGCCGCGAGGTCCACCCCCACGACCCGGTGGCCCCGTCCGGCCAGGAGGAGCGCGTGCTCGCCGGTCCCGCAGCCCACGTCGAGGACGTCCGCGGCCACCGACCCGAACGCGCCCGCGTCGAGCAGGCGCAGGACGGCCGCCTGCGGCCGCCCGAGGTCCCAGGTCGGGGTGCCGCCATCCGCGTAGGCGGTGTCGAACCAGCTCACGACCCGTTCGCAACGCCGGACCCGTGGGTCGGCGGCAGGGGCGCCTCCTCGGCCGCCAGGCGGGTTCCGGCGGCGGCGATAAGCGCGGCAATGTGCTCGACGGGCGCGGCCCCGATCTTCGGCACAGGCGGCTTCGGCAGCTGGCAGGACCCGATCGACGACAGCAGGACGACTCCGAGGACGAGGCTGCGCAGCCGACCCAGGAGCGCACCGCACGCGTGCATTCCCGGAGCGTACCCGGGCCGCATGAAGATCGGGCGGCCTGCTGGCCGCCCGATCTCGTGAGGCGTGGCGATCGATGCCCCGATCGGGCGGGGCGATCGGTGTCGGCGAACGTGCCGGGGCGCGTGCCGGCGCCGTGCTTCTCCTCTGGCCGAGGGGCCAGCCCCGTACCGGCGCAGGCCGGCCCACTCCGCCCGCCGCGGAGGGCGGTGTGTCCCTTGACGGCGCGGTGCCGCGCGCGCATCGTCGCCCCCGTGAGCGGCCTGATCGGCGCCTCCGTGCCCCGCCGCGACGCCCCGGCCAAGGTGACCGGCGCCGCACGCTACACCGACGACCTCGTGGTCGAGGGCGCCTGGTTCGGCCTGACCGTCCGCGCCAGCGAGCCGCGGGCGCGCCTCCTCGGCATCGACCGCGACCCCGCCTTCGACTGGTCGCGCGTCGTCGTCGTCACCGCGGCGGACATCCCCGGCGACAACGTCGTCAGCCTCATGCACGACGACCAGCCGGCCCTGGTCGCCGACGAGATCCGCCACCACGCGGAGGCCGTCGCGCTGGTGGCCGCGCCGGACCCCGCCATGGCGCGCGCGGCCCGGGCCGCCATCACCCTGCGCACGGAGCCCCTCCCGCCGGTCCTCGACCCCCTCGCGTCCGAGAAGGCCTTCGCCCGCTACGAGATCGCGAAGGGCGATCTCGAGGCCGGCTTCGCCGAGGCAGACCTGATCGTCGAGGGCGAATACCGTGTCGGCCCCCAGGAGCACATCTACATCGAGCCGCAGGCCATGGTCGCGGCGCCGGAGGCCGGCGGAGGCATCACCGTCACCGGCTCCCTGCAGTGCCCGTACTACGTCCACGCCGCCCTCGCCCGCGCCCTCGCCCTCCCGCTCGACAAGGCGCGCGTCGTCCAGGCGGAGACGGGCGGGGGTTTCGGCGGGAAGGAGGAGTACCCGTCCATGCTCGCCGTCCACGCGGCGCTCCTCGCGCGGGCGGCCGGGCGTCCGGTGCGGATGACGTACGACCGGCACGAGGACATCGTGGCCACGACGAAGCGGCACGCGGCGGTCGTCCGCCACCGGACCGGCGTCGCGACGGACGGCCGGCTCGTGGCCCAGGAGATCGACGTCGTCATGGACGCCGGCGCCTACGCCACGCTCTCGCCGGTCGTCCTCTCGCGCGGCGCCCTCCACGCGACGGGCCCGTACCGCTGCCCCAACGTCCGGGTCCGGGCGCGGGCCGCCATGACGAACACCGTCCCCGCGGGCGCGTTCCGCGGCTTCGGGGCGCCCCAGACGGAGTTCGCGGCCGAGATCCACCTCTCCCGGATCGCCGAGGCGCTGGGGATCTCGCCCGCCGAGCTGCGCCGACGCCTCGCCTATCGCGAGGGCGACGTCACGGCGACGGGCCAGGTGCTGAAGCAGAGCGTGGCTGCGATCGACGTCCTCGAGCGGGCCGAGGAGGAGTCCGGCTTCGAGGAGGAGCGGGCGCGGACGAGACGCGGCGGGGCCCGCGCCGGCGACCGGACCGCGTCGGGGGTCGGCCTGGCGCTCGGCTGGCACGGTGCCGGGTTCACCGGGAGCGGCGAGAAGACCCTGGCGAGCGTGGCCGGCATCGAGCTGACGGCCGACGGTCGGATCCGGATCCTGACCGCCCAGACCGAGATCGGCCAGGGGGCCGCGACGGTCCTCCCCCAGGTGGCCGCCGAGGTGCTCGGCGTCGCGGCCGACCTCGTCGAGCCTGAACCGCTCGACACGGCGCTCGTCCCGAACAGCGGGCCGACGGTCGCCTCGCGCACGACGATGGTCATCGGCGGCCTGGTGGCCGAGGCGGCGGGGAAGCTCAGGGCAGAGGTGGAGGCCCGCACGGGCGGCGCGTTTGCAGCGACGTACCGCCAGGATGCGCTGACGCACGGCCCGATCCGGATCGACGTCCGCTTCGACGGCTATCCCGGCATCGAGTGGGACCAGGAGCGCTACCGGGGCGATGCCTACCCGGCCTACGGCTGGGCGGCCGCCGTGGCCTTCGTCGACGTCGACCTCGACACCGGGGTGGTCGCGGTGCGGCGGATCGTGGCGGTCGACGACGCCGGACGCGTCGTGAACCCGATGCTGGCCAGCGGGCAGGTGGAGGGCGGGACGCTGCAGGCGGTGGGCTACGCCACGATCGAGGAGATGCAGGTGGTCGACGGGCGGTACCGCAACGACCGCCTTGCCACCTACCTCATCCCCACGGCGCTGGACGCCCCGGCGATCGAGGCGCATTTCGTCGAGGCCCCGTTCGCCGACGTGCCGCACGGGGCGAAGGGCCTGGGCGAGCTGCCGATGGACGTCGGCGCGCCCGCCGTCATCGATGCCATCCACGATGCCACCGGCGCCTGGATCACCGAGCTGCCGGCTACACCTGGCCGTATCCTCGCGGCGATCCGTGCCCTCGAGGAGGAGCGCGCGCACGAGCCGGCCGCGGAGGGCGTCTCGTGACCGCGCCCACCTCGCCCGCCGCCGCACCGCGAACCCCTGCGCGGGCCCACCGCTTCACGGTCAACGGCCGGCCGGTCGACGTCGCCGTCCCCGGCGGCCGGCGGCTCCTCGACGTCCTGCGCCTGGACCTCGGCCTGACCGGGTCGAAGGAAGGCTGCGGCGAAGGCGAGTGCGGGGCGTGCTCCATCCTCCTTGACGGCGAGGTCGTCGACAGCTGCCTGGTTCCCGTGTGCCAGGTCGAAGGCCGCGAGGTGCGCACCGTCGAGGGGCTGGCGACGGACGGCCGGCTCGATCCGCTGCAGGCGGCCTTCCTCGCGACCGGCGGCGTCCAGTGCGGGATCTGCACGCCGGGCATGCTCATGGCGGGTCGGGCGTTCCTGGATTCCCTGGCCGTGGGCGCGGGACCGGCCGGCGGGGGCGCCACGGCACCCGTCGGCGATGGCACGGCCTCGGACGCCGGCGGCCCGACGGACGTCACGATCCGCGAGGCGATCGCGGGGAACCTCTGCCGCTGCACCGGGTACGGGCGAATCGTCGAGGCGGTCCGGCTCGCGGCGGAGGGGCGTGCTCCCGAGACGGCCGCTCCGGCGACAGGGGCCGGGCCCGCCGGCGGGCCAGTCGCCGCGCCGGATCGGGCGCTCCTGGACCTCGGGGATCCCGACGCCGACACGCCGCGGACCCTCGCCGAGGCGTACGCCCTGCTGGGCGAGGGCGGCCGGCGGCCGCTCGCCGGTGGCACGGATGCCCTCGTCGAACGGGCCGCCGGGTTGCCCGGCCCGGGCCGCTACCTGGACCTCGGGGCACTCGCGGAGCTGCGCGGGATCAACGTGGCGGACGGCGCGCTCGTCCTGGGAGCCTCGACCACCTATGCCGAGCTGCGCCGCAGCCCCCTCGTCGAGGAGCACGCGCCCGTCCTCGCCGAGATGGCCGCGGAGGTCGGGGCCGCCCAGATCCAGAACCGGGGCACGCTCGGCGGCAACATCGCCACGGCATCGCCCGCCGGCGACAGCCTGCCGGTCCTGCTCGCGCTCGACGCGGAGATCGTCGTCGGCGGCGTGCGGGGCGAGCGGACGGTCCCGGCGGCGGCCTTCTTCCCGGCCTACCGGCGGACGGCCCTGGCCGCCGACGAGCTGATCCTCCGGATCCGGGTCCCGCTGGCGCCCGACCGGATGGTCGCCTTCCGCAAGGTGGGGACGCGGCGCGCCCAGGCGATCAGCGTCGTCGTGCTCGCGGTCGCCTGGCGCTGGGAGGACGGCCTCTGGCGCGACGTCCGGGTGGCGCTCGGCTCGGTCGCTCCGACGCCGATCCGGGCGCGGGCCACGGAAGCGGCGCTCGACGGCGTGCCGCCGACGGCCGAGGTCGCCGCGGTCGCCGCGGCGACCCTTGCCGCCGAGATCGCGCCGATCGACGACGTCCGCTCGACCGCGGACTACCGCCGTGCGGTCGCCGGCCGCGTCCTGCACCGCATCGTCCGCGACGCCGCCGGCTGGTAGCGGCTTGCGAAGTCGCCCGCGTCCCGGGCGGCGATGCCGACGTGCGGTTCGAGCTCGGCCTGGCGGCCCTCCTGGACGGCTTCGCCGCCAGGGCCCAGCGCACACGGGAACCGATGAGAGGTGAAGCATGATCCGCGGTCCGAACGTCGACCTCCGCCTGGTCGAACCTGGCGACCTGCCCTCGCTGGCGCGCTGGCTCAGCGACGCCGAGGTGAGCGGGGAGCACGAGCGCTTCGACCAGGTGACGGCGGCCGACATGGAGAAGGAGGTCGGCGGCGGGGTCGCCTGGTACATCGTCCAGGCGAAGGAGGGCGTGCCCATCGGCTACGTGAACCACGGCCGGGCCGCCGGTCGGCTGTGGATCGGCTTCACCCTCCTGCCGGAGGTGCGCGGACGGGGCTTCGCGAGCGAGGCGGCCATGCTCCTCGTGGACTACCTGTTCCTCCACGAGCAGGTCGAGCGGATCCAGGCCGAGACCCACCCCGAGAACCGCGCCTCGCAGCGGGTCCTGGAGAAGGCCGGGTTCCAGCTGGAGGGCAGGCTCCGCCGGACCGTCTTCAGCCGCGGTCGCTGGCGCGACACGCTCATGTACAGCCTCCTGCGGGAGGAGTGGTCAGGGCCGCGACTCCTGCCCCAGGGCGCGTAGCGGCCGCACCACCCGCCGGTGGCGCTCCCCGGTCAGGCGCGGAGCGCCCGTTTCGCCTGCCTGAACTCCGCCTCGGTGATCTCCCCCCGAGCCAGGCGTCCCTCGAGGGCCTCGAGCCCGAGCGCCGCCTCGAGCCGGCGCCGCGGCCCGAAGATGGCCCGCGCCAGCCAGGTCACGGCCACGAAGAGGGCCGCGACGGCCAGGGCGAACCCAACCACGCCGAGGAGAATCGAGCCGAGATCCATGTGCTGCTCCTTCGCTGACGACGGCTACTCGGCCAGGCGGGGAGGCGCCAGCCGCGTGCCGCCGGGGGCGTACGTCGGGATCTGCGGCAGCGAGCGGGTCACGCCCGCCAGCAGGGTGGCCATCACGGCGGCCGGCTGGAGCGACAGGGCTTCGCCCTCGGCGGCCGCGCCCGGGGCGGCCTCGAGGAGCGCGAACGTCTCGCGGTCGAGAACGGCCCAGAAGCCGGGCGCGGCATAGCGGAGACGGTCCGCGGGCCCGGACGGCCCGGGCGGACCATCGGCGACCAGCCGATGTGTCGCCCCGTCGAACCGCCCTTCGATCACGCCGTCGCCGAGGAGCATGAAGGCGTTCGATGCCTGGGCGTCGAAGTCGGCCCGGTCCAGGTAGAGGCGCGGCTTGTCGACGTAGGGCCTGCCCGAGGTGGGGCAGGCGGTCACGCAGTTGCCACACTCGTTGCAGAAGTCCGTCAGGACGGCAACCTGGAGGCGCTGGGCGGCGACGAAGGGCGTCGAGCCGTTCGCCACCACGGCACCGTTCGAGACGACCAGCGCCGGCAGCTCGGCGCGCACCGGCGCCATCTCGTAGGTCATGATCGCCATGTTGGGGCACACGCCGACACACAGGCTGCAGATCTGGTCGCAGTCGAGGCAGCGGCTCGCCTCGCGCATCGCCTCCTCGGCGGTGTAGCCGAGGACGGTCTCCTCGAACCCCGCGCGCCGGTCGAGCGCGGTCGCGCGGATGGGGACCCGGTACGCGCGACGGGCTCGCCGGACCACGAGCGCCTGCACGTCCGGCCGGGCGGCGGCCTCGGCAGCGGCGGCCACGGGCGCGGCGGCCTCGGCCGCAGCGGCCACGGGCGCGGTCCCGCCCATCCCGAGCGCCGCGGCGATGGCGGCCGCGACCCGCTTGCCGTCCGCCGCGGCGCGCACGATCGAGGCCGGGCCGCGGTCGGCGACGTCCCCACCCGCGTACACGCCCGGGATCGACGTCTCGAAGGTCGCCGGATCGACCGCGATGGAGCCCGCCGGCGTCAGCACGGGAGGCTCGGCCCCGAAGAGGTCGAGCACCGGGTGCTGGCTGATGGCGAGGATCAGGGTGTCCAGGCCGATCTCGAACTCGGAGCCCGGGACGTCGCGGGGAACCTTGCGCCCGGAGGCGTCCCGCTCGCCGTGGTACGCGGTCCGGGTGCAGACGAGCCCCGCCAGCGCGTCGTCCTCGACGCGGAGGCCGACGGGCCGGGCCAGCTCGACGATCCTGATGCCCTCGTCCCGGATGGCGTGGACCTCCTCCGGGTCAGCCGGCATCTGGTCGACGGTCCGCCGGTAGACGAGGGAGACGGACGACGCGCCCACTCGGCGGGCGGATCGGGCGCAGTCCATGGCGGTGTCGCCGGCCCCGACGACGCCGACGCGCGCCCCGACGGCGATCGGGCGGCCCTCCCTGACGCTCCGCAGGAAGGTCACGCCGTCGATCACGCCCCGGGCGTCCTCGCCAGGCAGGCCGAGCCTCTTCGCCCGCTGGGCGCCCACGGCGACGAAGACCGCCGCGAACCCGTCCGCGCGCAGCCCGTCGAGCGTGACGTCGACGCCGGCGCGCCGGCCATAGCGGATCTCGACGCCCACGCGCTCGACGATCGCGACGTCCTGGTCGATCTGCGCCTGGGGCAGGCGGTAGGCCGGGATCGCCCCGCCGACCATGCCGCCGGCGTACGGCTGCTCCTCGAAGATGGTCACCGCGATGCCGGCGCGCGCCAGCCATTCGGCGGCCGCCAGGCCGGCCGGCCCCGCCCCGATGATCGCCACGCGGTGGCCGGTCGCGGGAGGCGGCGCGGGCACTGTCGCCTCTCGCTCCTGCTCCATGATGAACCGCTTGATCTGCCGGATCGCCAGCGGCTGGTCGAGGTGGGTGCGGATGCAGGTGTTCTCGCACAGGTGGTCGCACACCCGGCCGAGGACGGCCGGGAGCGGGTTGTCCAGGCGGGTGATGCGGACGGCCTCGCGGACGTCACCGTCGCGCACCGCACGCATGTACCGGGGCACCTGCTGGTCGACCGGGCACTCGTCGAGGCAGGGGGCCGCGATGCAGTCGAAGGCGCCCAGCGTGCGCGGCGTCTTCGACCGATCGGTCCGGAACGAATCCTTCCGGTAGCGCCAGTCGCGGCGGACGCGGTCCGCGTAGGCACGCAGGTTGAACCGCGCGCAGGCCGCCAGGTCGCCCTCGTCGCCCGCGAACCCTCCCGCGCGTGCCGTCCGGCGGACGAAGTCGGCGGTGTCGACCGCGCGGACGGCATCGAAGGCGGCATCGACCTGCTCGGGATACTGCAGCATCCGCAAGTAGCCGCCCGACTTCAACAGGTCCGAGCAGACGGTGACCGTGTGCAATCCGCCGCCCAGGAGGTCGGCCACGTTGAAGCAGTCCACGCCGCCGGCGAACGAGAGCGGGACGTCCCCCCCGAGCTCCTCGGCGAGGGTGGCCGCCAGGTTTGTCGTGACCGCGTGGAGAGGCCGGCCCGACAGGTACATCGTCGGATCGCGGTCGAAGACCCCCCGCCAGTTCTCGACCTCGAGCGTGTTCGACAGCTTGAGGCCGAAGGCAAGCCCCCGCGCCGCGGCCGCCCGCCGGAGGTTGTGGAACATCGGGACCGCGTCGGCGTACTTCAGGTCGTGCCCGAACGCCGCGTCGGGGATCGGCACGTCCGCGAACCCGAGATCGCCGTTCACGATGCCCCGCACCCGCTCGGCGCCGAGCAGGGTCGGGTTGCACTTCACCGACGTGTGCAGGCCGCGCTCCTCGAGCAGGTAGAGCGAGATCCGCTCGATCTCGTCGGGCGGGCAGCCGTGCATCGTGGAGAGGGTGATGGTGTCCGAGAGGCGGGCGGGGACCTCGATCTCGCGGATCGCGGGGTAGTGGCGGGCGACGATCTCCACGTGGGCGGGCAGGTACGCCGAGGCGTCGGCCATCGCGTCGAGGTACCACTGGACGTTCGGCCGCAGGATCCCCTCGAGGTTGTACCCGACGCTCATGTTGAAGATCACGCCGGGCCGCTGGCCGGGCCAGCCGAGCCGGTGGTGGAGCGCGTGGATGAGCACCCATGCCCGCAGGTACTCGTCGAACGACTGGTGGACCTTGAGCTCCTGCGACCACTCGACGTTGTAGCCCTCGTCCCCGACGTCGATGCAGGGCTTGTTGACGTCGAGCTCGTCGAGCGTCTGGACGGTCTTCAGCTCGATCATCCGGGCGCCGACGAGCCAGGCCGTGACGATGTTCTGGGCCATCTGGGTGTGGGGCCCGGCCGCCACGCCGAACGGCGTCTCGAGCTCCACCCCGAAGGCCTGCGTCCGGAAGCGGTGGTCGGGGCGGGGGACGAAGAAGGCCGAACGGGGCACGTTGAAGAGGGAATCCTTCTCCGCCAGCTCGGTGAACACCCAGCTCGTGAGCTGCTCCATCGAGAGCGGATGGAACCGGTCGGACATCGGGCTGGTCCCTTTAGAGGCGGGCGTGGAGGCGGGCCGCCTGCTCCCGGGCCTTCGCCCGGATCTCGGTCGCGTCGACCCGCGTCGGCCGCCCGTCGGCGAGGACGACCTCGCCGCCCACCCGGACCTCGCGCGGCACGATCCCGGGCGTGAAGGCGACGTGCCAGGGGTCCATCGGGTCGTACGACCAGGTCACCTCGTCGGCCCGGGCCTCCGGCACCAGGTTCCAGCCGTTCTCCAGCCACGACCAGGCCGTGCCCGGGCCACAGGTGACGTCGACCGAGCGCTCCATGACGTAGGCCAGCCGGAACGCCTCCAGGACGTTCCCCCCGATCCCGTCGGTGCCCAGGGCCACCGGGTTCGAGAAGCGGGCGGGGTCGGCGTACCCGACGGCGTTGTTCAGGTTCGACATCGGGTTGTGGAGGATCGTCCCCCGCAGGGTGTGGTCCGTGGGCAGGTGGACGCAGTGGGCGAGGAGCCAGCCGTCCCGGGTGAGGCCGGCGAGGCGGCGCGGCGCGTCGATGTCGCCCACGCCCTCGCACACGTGGACGTGGACGCCGACCCCCAGGTCCTCGGCCAGGCCGGCGGCGGCGCGCAGGGATTCATCGGTGCAGGTGAACGCGGCGTGGATGCCGACCAGGCCCCGGCCGCCGGCCCTGATGAAGCGCTCGTTCTCGGCGAGCCCGCGCCGGGCGCCGTCGGGCCCGTGGCGATCGGTGATCCCGTAGGCGAGTAGCGATCGAACCCCGACCTCGGCGCAGGCCGCCGCGATCACGTCCAGGCTGCCCTCGATGGCGTTGGGCGATTCGTGATGGTCGACGATCGCCGTCGTGCCATTCTCGAGGGCCTCGAGGGCGCCGAGCATCGCCGACCAGCGGATCATCTCCAGGTCGAGGGCAGCGTCGAGGCGCCACCAGACCTGCTCGAGGATCTCCTGGAAGCTCTTGGCGACCCTGGGCGGCGCGGGCATCCCCCGGGCGAGCGCCGAGTAGAGGTGGTGGTGGGCGCACACGAGCCCGGGCGTGACGGCCGACATGGCTAGCTCGCTCCCCCGTCCCCGGCGCGCGGCAGGAGGTCGAGCCGCGGCAGGGCGGCGCGTGCCGCCGCCGAATCCCGCATCGGGAGCGCCGTCCGGCGGACCCCGTCGAAGGCGAAGAGCGCGCCGGCCACGGCCGCCGGCGTCGGCACGAGGACGGCCTCGCCGGCCCCCTTGGCGCCGTACGGGCCTTCGGGCTGCGTCTCCTCCACGACGATCACCTCGACCGGCGGCATGGCGGCCGCCGGCAGGATCCCCAGCGACTTCAGGGTGGCGTTGACGGGCACGGATCCCTCGCTGACGAACGCCTCGCTGAGGGCCAGCCCGAGGCCCATGTGGACGCCGCCCTCGACCTGCCCCTCGAGCAGGGTGGGGTTCATCGCCCGGCCCACGTCGTGAGCCGCGACAACCCGCGCCAGGCGGCCGTCGTCGTCGAGGATGACGACCTGCGTCGCCCAGCCGTAGGCGAGGTGGGTCACGGGATCCGGGATCCCCTGGCCGATCGGCGTCGTCCAGTCGACGACGAACTCGCCGGCGAACTCGCGGCCGGCCAGGTCCTGGGGCAGCCCGCCCGGATGGAGCGCGTCCAGCGCGGCGCGCAGCCGCCGGGCTGCGTCGGCGACCGCCTGGCCGCCGAGGGTCGTTGCCCGCGACGCTGTCGTCTCGCCCGTGTCCAGCTCCTGCTCCGTGTCCACCAGCACGCGGACGGCGGCCGGGTCGACGCCCAGCTCTTCGGCCACGACCTGGGCGAAGACGGTATGGACCCCCTGGCCCATCTCGGTCCACGAGTGCCAGAGCGTGAGGGTCCCGTCCGCCTCGGGTCGCAGGATCGCCCGCCCGCGCTCGGCCATCCCGTTGCCGATCCCGACGTTCTTGGCCCCGCAGCCGATCCCGGCGTAGCGGGCGCCGCGGTAGGCATCGCGCACGGCGAGGAGCGTCTTCTCGAGGCCAACGCCGGGCCCCAGCAGCTGGCCCGTCCCGAAGCGGTCGCCGGCCCGGAGCGCGTTGCGCCAGCGAATCTCCCAGCCGTCGATGCCGACGCGCTCGGCGAGCCGGTCCAGGAGCCCGTCGATGGCGAAGGTCACCTGGGGGACGCCAAAGCCGCGGAAGGCGCCCGCCGGCGGGTTGTTGGTGTAGACGGTGCGCGCCTCGACGTCGACGCTCGGGACCCGGTAGGCACCGCAGGCGTGGCCCGCCGCGCGCTCGAGGACCTTCGCCCCCACGCTGGCGTAGGCGCCGGTGTCGCCGACGATCCGGGCCCGGACGGCGACGAGCCGGCCGTCCGCGTCGCAGCCCACCTCGTAGTCCATGGTCAGGGCGTGGCGTTTGGGGTGAAGGCGGAGGCTCTCCGGCCGGGCGAGAGCGAGGAGGACGGGGCGCCCCGTGACGCGGGCGAGCAGCGCCGTCTGCCCCTGGACAGAGAGGTCCTCCTTGCCGCCGAAGGCGCCGCCCGTCGCGACCTGGGTGACGCGCACGGCCGCCTCGGGGAGGCCGAGCAGGGCGGCGACCTGGCGCCGGTCGTCCCAGGCGCCCTGCCCCTGCGAGAAGAGGTGGAGCTGCGGCTCGCCGGGCTCGCGACCGGGCACGGCGAGGCAGGCCTCCGGCTCGAGGAAGGCGTGCTCCACCGCGCTGGTCGTGAAGCGGTCGCGCACGACGTGCACGGCGGACGCCAGCGCTGCCGCGGCGTCCCCGCGGCGGACGACCGCGGTCTCGAGGAGATTGCCGCTCGCGTGGATGGCGGGCGCGCCCGGCTCGAGCGCCGCGAACGGGTCACTGACGGGCGGCAGGACGTCGTACTCGATGTCGATGAGCGAGGCCGCCGCCCGGGCCTCCCGGCGCGTCCGGGCAGCGACCGCGGCAAGGACGTCGCCCACGTAGCGCGTCGTCTCGCCCTCGGCGACGAAGACCGGCCAGTCGCGGCTGATGAGTCCGACGATCCGGTCGCCGGGGACGTCGGCGGCAGTGACGATCGCGACGACCCCCGCGGACGCGGCGGCCCGCGTCGTGTCGATCCGGCGCACGACGGCCCGGGGGTAGTCGCTGAAGCGGAGCGCGCCGTGGAGCATGCCGGGGACGGCCATGTCGGCCACGAACGGCTGCTCGCCGAGGGCCATCGCGTGCCCCGCCACGCGGTCGGCGCGCGCGCCGACGCCACCGGCCGTGCCCTCGCCGCCGGGCCGGTCGTCGCGACCCCCGGCCGAAGCGCCGTCCTCGGCGCGGCTGCCGGGCGGGCCCTCGCCCCGCCGGGCCGCCGCGACGCGCTCGATCGCGTCGACGATCTTGACGTACCCGGTGCAGCGGCAGAGGTTGCCGGCGAGGGCCCGGGCGATCTCCTCGCGCGACGGCGCCGCGTCGCGGGCCAGGAGCCCCTCGGCCTTCATCACGATCCCCGGCGAGCAAAAGCCGCACTGGCTGGCGCCGGTGGCGACGAACGCGTCCGCCCAGGCGGCCCGGGCGTCCGGCGGCAGCCCCTCGACGGACACGACCGTCCGGCCCGCGACCCGCTCGGCATCGCGCGCGCAGGAGACGACCGGGCGCCCGTCCACGAGCACCGTGCAGGCCCCGCACGTGCCCTCCGGGGCGCAGCCGTCCTTCATCGAGCGCAGCCCGAAATGCTCGCGGAGGAGCTCCAGCAGGCTCGTTCCCGGCTCGGCCTCGACCGAGACCGGCCGGCCGTTCAGGATGAAATCCATCGTGCGACCCCGGTCCTGCAGGCGGGGACCAACTGGCCCTTCCGACGTGTCCCGTCGGTGCCAGAATCTTCGCGGTGCAGCCCCGCGACGGGGCGTGCCGTCCGGCCCGAAGTCGCGCTCCGAGCCGACCCGAAGGATACGACGCGCGATCTGGGCGGCCGACGTCGCCCCGGAGGAGCGGCAGATGACGCCAGGCCCGGGCAGCGCTCCGGCGGATCGCACCGCGTACGAGCGGACCGTCGGGCGGTTCCGCGAGACGCGGACGGTGCTCCCGACGTTCACCGAGCTGATCGACCCACCGTCGATCCCGGCCTCCCGGCGCGCCGCCCTCGCGGGCGTCGATCCGGACGCGCCCGACGCGCGGAATCTCTTCCGGGTCCACTGGCACAACGCGGCAGACCGCCGCGGCGACCTGTCCGTCCCCGATCACGTCGTCCTGCCCACGACGCTGACCGGCGTCGAGGCCCCGATCGTGGTCGCCCTCGGCGACCGCTTCCCGATGATCGCCGCCCACAAGGTCCTCGCCGCCTACGCCTGCCTCGTGCCGCGCCTGGTGACCGGCGAGTTCGACCCGACGACCCAGCGCGCCGTCTGGCCGTCCACGGGCAACTACTGCCGTGGCGGTGTGGCGATCTCGCGGATCCTGGGCTGCCGCGGCGTCGCCGTGCTGCCCGCCGGCATGAGCCGGGAGCGCTTCGCCTGGCTGGAGCGCTGGGTGGCCGACCCGGCCGACATCATCCGGACGCCGGGCACCGAGAGCAACGTCAAGGAGATCTACGACGCCTGCGCCGAGCTGGCGCGCGACCCGGCGAACGTGATCCTCAACCAGTTCTCGGAGTACGGGAACCACCTCGTCCACTGGGCGGTGACCGGCCGCGCCCTGGAGCGCGTGGTGGAGTCGCTCGCGGGCCGGATGCCGGGCCTGCGGCCGGCCGCCTTCGTCTCGGCGACGGGCTCGGCGGGGACGATCGGGGCGGGCGACTGGCTCAAGGACCGCCACGGCACGAAGATCGTGGCCGTCGAGGCGCTGGAATGCCCGACGATGCTCCGCAACGGCTTCGGCGAGCACAACATCCAGGGGATCGGCGACAAGCACATCCCGCTGATCCACAACGTCATGAACACCGACCTCGTCGTGGCCATCTCGGACCGGGCGACCGACCGCCTCCTCGTCTTCCTCAACACGGCGGCCGGGCGCGCCCACCTGTCTGCCCGGGGCGTGCCCGACGCGGTGCTGGCCGCGCTGCCGTCCCTCGGCATCTCGTCGATCTGCAACATCCTCGCCGCGATCAAGACGGCGAAGCAGCTGGGCCTGGGCCCGGACCAGGCGGTGGTGACGGTGGCCACCGACGGCGCGGCCATGTACCTGACCGAGGTCGAGAAGGTCATGGCCCGCGACTTCCCGGGCGGCTTCAGCGCCGCCGCGGCGGCCGAGACCTTCGGGCGCTACATCCTGGGCGCCGGCACGGACGACCTCCTGGAGCTGACCCCGGCCGAGCGGGAGCGGATCTTCAACCTCGGCTATTTCACGTGGGTCGAGCAGCAGGGCGTCTCCTTCGCCGACTTCGTCGCCCGCCGTGAGCAGGGCTTCTGGCGCGACCTGCGGGCGAGCGTCCCGGCCTGGGACGAGGCGATCCGGGAGATGAACGCCCGGGCCGGGGTCGAGGCGGGCGCATGACCGAGGCGCTGCCGACGGCGCTCGTCTGCTCCGGCTGTGGGCACCGCGTGCCGGACGATGCGCCGCTGGCGTTCGCCTGCCCGGCGGCGCGGCCAGGCGACGACGTGGACCACGTGCTGGTCCGCCTGCTGGACCCGGCGGGCGTCGCCGCGGGGGCGTTCGCCGAGGATTCCGCCAGCCCGAACCCGTACCTCCGCTGGCGGAAGAGGTTCCACGCCTGGCACCGGGCGCGGGCGCTCGGCTGGAGCGACGACGCGTACGTTCAGTTCGCCGGGCGCCTCGACGCGGCCCTCACGCTCGTGGACGGCCGCGGGTTCCGGGTCACCCCGTTCGCGCGGAGCGACGCGCTCTCCGCCGCCCTGGGCTTCTCCGCGGCGGGCGGGGTCTGGGTCAAGGACGAGACCGGCAACGTCTCCGGCTCGCACAAGGCGCGCCACCTGTTCGGGACGCTGCTGGAGCTCGGGGTGGAGGAGGCGCGCCGCGACGCTACGGCCACCCGCCGCGGAGCTGCCGACGCGACGGGCGCCCGCCGCGGAGCCGGGCGGGGGCCGCTGGCCATCGCTTCCTGCGGCAACGCGGCCCTGGCCGCGGCGGTCGTGGCCCGCGCCGCCGACCGCCACCTCGACGTCTTCATTCCGCCCGACGCGGACCCGGTGGTCGTGGCGCGGCTGCGGGCCCTCGGCGCCGCCTGCACGGTCTGCGAGCGTGAGCCGGGGACGGCCGGCGACCCGACCTACCACGCGCTCCTGCGCGCGATCGCCGCGGGCGCCGTCCCGTTCACCTGCCAGGGCAACCTGAACGGCTTCGCGATCGAGGGCGGGGCGACCCTGGGCTGGGAGCTGGCGGCAGCCGTGGGCGCTCCCGGAGGCCCGCCACGCCTGGACCGACTGGTCGTGCAGGTCGGCGGGGGAGCGCTCCTCTCCGGCGTCGTCGCCGGGCTGGCGGAGGGGGCGGGGCCGGGGAACGGCCCGCCCCGGATCCACGCCGTCCAGCCGGCCACCGTCCACCCGCTCGCCCGCGCCTTCGAGCGCGTGCGCGCCCGCGTCGTGGCGGGCGAGCCGCTCGACGCCGCCCTGGCCGACGCGGCCCGCCACCGCTCGGCCTTCATGTGGCCCTGGGAGCAGGAGCCGCACAGCGTCGCCCACGGGATCATCGACGACGAGACGTACGACTGGCGGGCCGGCGTCGCCGCCATGCTGGGGAGCGGCGGCGGGCCGCTCGTGGCCTCCGAGGCGACGCTCGAGGAGGCGAACGCCCTGGCTCGCGCGTCGACCGGCATCGACGCCGACCACACCGGCTCGGCCGGGCTGGCCGGGCTCCTCGACCTCGTGCGGACGCGGGCCGTCGGGCCCGACGAGACCGTCGCGGTCCTCTTCACCGGCGCCGTGCGGCGCCCGCCGACGCCGGCGCCCGGCGATCGTCCAGTCACCCATGCGGCGCGCCGGCGCCTGCACTCCCAGCACGCCACGAGCGGAGGAATCTGATGCGGAGTTTCCAGGGCCGGGACATCCTGTCCCTCAAGGATTTCAGCCGGGACGAGTTCTTCAGGGTCTTCCAGGTCGCCGACGACCTGGCGCCGTTCGCGCGGGACCGCCGGAACACGGACCTGCTGAAGAGCAAGTCGCTGCTGACGGCCTTCTACCAGCCGAGCACCCGGACGCGGCTCTCCACCGAGGCCGCGATGCACCGCCTCGGCGGGCACGTCCTCGGCTTCTCCGACGCGAAGATGACCCGCGCCGGCGACTTCTACCAGGAGTCGATCAAGGACACGTTCCACATGCTGGAGTACTACGGCGACGTCATCGCCATCCGGCATTTCCTCCAGGGCGCCCCCCACGAGGCGGCGAAGTGGGCCTCGGTCCCGGTCATCAACTGCGGCGACGGCTGGGGCGAGCACCCGACCCAGGTCCTGACCGACCTGTACACGATCAAGAACGAGATGGGGAGCCTTGACGGGCTGACCTACCTCCTCGTCGGCGACATGCGGATGCGGACGATGCACTCGATCCTCTACGCGCTGTCGCAGTTCAACGCAGAGGCGATCGTCGTCGGGCCGCCGGACATGTCGCTCCTGCCGGAGTTCAAGGCCGAGCTCGACCAGCTGAACGTGGCCTACCGCGAGGCGGGGGACGTCCGCGACGTCATCGGCGAGGCCGACGTCATCTACATGGAGCCCGTGGTCCAGGCCGACTACACGGCGTCGCGCGTCGAGCGCAGCGGCGAGACCGGCCTCACGCCGCCGGAGTACGTGGTCACCCGCCAGCTGCTGCGGGAGAAGGCGAAGCGGTCGTCGATCATCCTCCACTCGCTCCCGCGCATGGACGAGCTGCCGGAGGACGTCGACGCCACCCGCCACCAGCGCTACTGGGTGGAGGCCTTCAACGGTGTCTGCCTGCGCATGTCGCTCCTGTCGCTCATCCTCGGCGCGGCCGAGTAGGGGCCGGGCCATGCAGACCGACCTGCGCGGGCGCGACCTCATCAGCCTCCAGGAGTGGACGAAGGAGGAGATCGACACCGTCCTCGAGGTTGCCCTCCAGCTGAAGCGGGAGCGGGCCCTCGGGATCCCGCACCCGCTCCTGCGGGACCGCGTCCTGGCGATGCTCTTCTTCTTCTCCTCGACCCGGACCCGGGCCTCCTTCGAGGCCGGGATGGCCCAGCTGGGAGGCCACGCCCAGTTCATCGAGAGCCGGACCACCCAGATCGCCCACGGCGACACGCCCAAGGAGATCGGGGAGATCCTCGGTCGCTACAACGACGGCATCGCCATCCGCAACGTCGACTGGGGCGTCGGAAACCAGTACATCCGGGACGTGGCGGCCGCGAGCCGCGTACCCGTCCTCAACATGCAGTGCGACCTCTTCCACCCGCACCAGTCGCTCGCCGACCTCCTCACGATCATGGAGAAGAAGGGCGACCCGCGGGGCCGGACTATCGCCATCAGCTGGGCCTACGCGGCGAGCTACCAGAAGCCCATCAGCGTCCCGGTGGACCTTTCGCTCCTCACCACCCGCTACGGCATGAACGTGCGCCTGGTCCACCCGCCGGAGTTCAAGCTCCCGGCCGACATCGTCGATCAGGCGGCCGCCAACGCCCGCCTGTCCGGCGGCTCGTTCGAGCAGATGGACGACTTCGACGCCGGGATGCGCGGCGCCGACGTCGTCTACGCCAAGAGCTGGGGCGCTCTGCTCACGGCGAAGGACGAGACCGAGGGCGCCGAGATCGCGAAGAAGTAC
Source organism: uncultured Chloroflexia bacterium (assembly GCA_963762445.1). Classification (GTDB taxonomy): domain Bacteria; phylum Chloroflexota; class Limnocylindria; order Limnocylindrales; family CSP1-4; genus CTSoil-043. The sequence goes on along the minus strand of CAVXLA010000002.1, from coordinate 4,845 downwards.
ACGAGCTGGATCGCCGACGAGCGGCGGATCGGGATGGCTGCCGCCGACGCCATCTACATGCATCCGCTCCCCGCCGACCGGGGGATCGAGGTCGCGGACGCCGTCATCGACGGGCCGCACTCGGTCGTCTACGACGAGGCGGAGAACCGGCTGCACGCCCAGAAGGCGGTGATGGCTCTCACGATGCGGTGACGCACGCGGGAGCGTGATGCGTTCGGCCGCGGCCCTTCGCCGCGGCCGAACCGTCCAACCGGACACGAGACCGGCCACGGGCCGGGGAGGGCTGGGATGACGAGTCCCCTCATGGTGGTGGCGATCGGCGGCAACGCGCTGATCGTGGACAAGCAGCACCAGACGGTGCCCGATCAGATGGCCGCGCTGGAGGAGACGAGCCGTCACATCGGCGCGCTCGTCGCAGACGGCTGGCGCCTGGCGATCGGGCATGGCAACGGCCCGCAGGTCGGGTTCATCCTGCGGCGATCCGAGCTGGCGGCGCACGAGCTGCACGAGGTGCCGCTCGACGTCTGCGGCGCCGACTCGCAGGGCGCCATCGGCTACGAGTTCCAGCAGGCGCTCGGCCACGAGTTCGCCCGCCGCGGGCTCGACAGGCAGGCCGTCACGGTCGTGACGCAGATGGAAGTCGACGCGAACGACCCGGCCTTCGCCAACCCGACCAAGCCGATCGGTTCGTTCCTGGATGACACGGCGGTGGCGCAGCGCCGGGCCGCCGGCTGGACCGTCGTCGAGGACGCGGGTCGCGGAAACCGGGTCGTGGTCGCCTCGCCGAAGCCGATGCGCATCGTCGAGCTCCCGGCGGTCAAGGCGCTGGCCGACGCGGGGTTCGTGGTCATCACGGTCGGCGGCGGCGGCATCCCCGTGGTGGCGGATCGGGAGGGTCTCCTCCGGGGAGTGCCCGCGGTGATCGACAAGGACTTCGCGAGCTCGCTGCTCGCCACCGAGCTGGGCGCCGACCTGTTCGTGATCGCGACGGCGGTCGAGCGGGTGGCGCTCGACTTCGGCCGGCCGGAGCAGCGCTGGGTGGACCGCCTGACGGTCTCGGAGGCCAGGAGGTACCTGGCCGAGGGCACCCACTTCGCCGAGGGCAGCATGGCGCCCAAGATCGAGGCCTGCATCTGGTTCATCGACAAGGGCGGCCGAGAAGCCGTCATCACGGACCCGGAGCACCTCCGCGCAGCCGTACGCGGGGAGGCCGGCACGCACATCGTCGCGGACGCGTGACCGCCTGACGGTCCGGGCGCTGCTCCCCCGGGTCTACCCGACGAGCACGTCCGCGCGCGAGGCGAGCGCCATGAGTCGCGCGTAGCCGGGCTTGATCTGCTCGTTGATGACCCGCAGCCGCTGGTCGAACGAGCAGAAGGCGCTCTTCATCGCGTTGAGCGTCAGCCATTGCATCTCGGCGAGGTCGAGGCCGAAGACACGGGCCAGCGTCGCGAACTCGGACGAGAGCGTGACCCCGCTCATCAGCCGGTCGTCGGTGTTCACCGTGACCCGGAAGCGGAGACGGCGCAGGAGGTCGATCGGGTGCTCCTCGATCGAGGCGACCGCGCCCGTGTGGACGTTCGAGGTCGGGCACATCTCCAACGGGATCCGCCGGTCGCGCACGTAGGCGGCCAGCCGCCCCAGCGCCACCCGGCCGTCCGCGCCCACGACGATGTCGTCGACGATCCGGACGCCGTGGCCGAGCCGCTCGGCGCCGCACCACTGGAGCGCCTCCCAGATGGACGGCAGCCCGAAGGCCTCGCCGGCGTGGATCGTGAAGTGGAAGTTCTCGCGGGCGATGAGGTGGAAGGCGTCGAGGTGCCGCGTCGGCGGATAGCCCTTCTCGGCGCCGGCGATGTCGAACCCCACGACCCCCTCGTCGCGGTGACGGACGGCAAGCTCGGCGATCTCCAGGGAGCGAGCGGCGGTCCGCATCGCCGTGACGAGGGCCCGCATCTCGATCGGGCGGCCCTCGCTGCCCCGGCGGAAGCCGCGGAGGACGGCCTCGACGACGGCATCGAGGGTCATCCCGCGCTCGAGGTGGAGCTCGGGCGCAAAGCGGACCTCGGCGTAGACGATCCCGTCGTTCGCGAAGTCCTCGGCGCATTCGGCCGCCACCCGCTCGAGAGCCTCCGGGGTCTGCATGACCGCGACGGTGTGGGCGAAGCCCTGCAGGTAGAGGTCCAGGCTCTTGCGGTCGGCGCCGCGGCGGAACCAGGCCGCGAGCTCCGCGGGGTCGGCGGTCGGCAGGCCGGCGTAGCCGCCGTCACGGGCGAGCTCGATCACCGTCAGGGGACGCAGGCCGCCGTCGAGGTGGTCGTGCAGGAGGACCTTGGGCGCAGCCTGGATCGTGGCCAGATCCAGGCCGCCGCGCCGCGCGCTCTCGTTCATCCGCGGACTCCGCTGTGCTCTGTCGTCCCGTTCGAAGCCTACACCCGTGCCGCCGGCCGTCGGGGTGCGATTCAGTCCCCCGCCGCGACGGCCCGGTCCTCGATCTCCCAGGCGTGGTCCAGCCAGTGCCAGGTGGCGTAGCGCACGTACCAGCGCGGGCTCCAGAGCGTGACGGCCCGGCTGGGGTCGGCCACCGGCCCGGCCCTCGCCCGGGCGCGGAGGGTGGCGAGGGCCACGGCGTGGAGCTGCTCGATCGGCGCCGGCCCGGCGGTGCCCTTCGGCGGCCGGCTCCCGAGCTTCACCAGGTAGGCCTCGTCGGCGCCGCGGACGTGCTCCACGATCCGGGGCAGGTCGCGCCCGCCGCCCCGCGGGCCCTTCCGGAGCTCGTCGGCGCCGTGGCGGGCGGCCGCCCCCGCGAACGCGGCCCAGGCGCCCTGCAGGATCCCGGCGTGGCGCTCCAGCTCGACCTCGTCGAGCGGCGCCTCGTCGCCGGGGAGCCGCACCGAGGGAGCGCCGAACTCGGTCCCCGCGTTGCCCGGCAGACGGTCCACGACGGCGAGCCCGGATCGATCGGCCGGCGGGTCGAAGGCGACGCCCCCCGCCCGAAGCGCCGCCGCGTAGCGCGCCCCGGCGCCGACCAGGGCGTCCAGGGCGCCGTCCTCGTCGCGCCCGGCGCGGGTCCAGCCAGGCCAGTCGACCGCCACCGCGAAGGTGCGGGCGCGGACGACCTCGAGGATCACGCGCAGCGCTGGCTCCATCGTTGCGCGATGGTACGGCGGAGGATGCGCCGGCGCGAGTATCCTCGGCTCCGTGCGCATCGACGTCGCGCTCGTGCCGGCCGAGGCGCGGCGCTGGGGCAGGACCGTCTTCGTCGTGCTCGACGAGCTCCGGGCCAGCTCCGTGGTCGTGACCCTCCTCGAGAGCGGCGCCGAGGCGGTGATCCCGGCCGCCAGCCTGGCCGAGGCGCGGCGCCTGGCGCGCGCGATCGGGCCGGCTGCCGTCCTGGCCGGCGAGCACAACGTGGTCCGGGCGCCCGGGTTCGAGTTCGGCAACTCCCCGGCGGCGATCGGCCGGGCGGATCTCCGCGGCCGCACGGCGATCCTCTCGAGCCGCAACGGCACCGGGGTCCTGCGCTCGCTCCCGGCGGGCGCGACGATCCTCGTCGGCTGCCTCCTCAACGCCACGGCGGTCGCCCGGGCTGCATATCGGCGTGCCCGGGCCGAGGGCTCCGCCCTGGGAATCGTGTGCGCCGGGCGCCGCGGGACGTTCGCGATCGACGACGCGATCGCGGCCGGGGCCATCCTGGAGCGGGTCTTCGCCGAGGCCGGCGTCGACGATCGCGACCTCGCGACGGTCGATGGCCGGCTCGACCCCCGAGCTCCCCGCGAGCCCGCCGACCTCCTCGTTCTCACCGATGCGGCGCGCGCGGCGCTCCAGCTCTGGCGGAGCACGCCCGATCTGGTAGCCGCCCTCGAGACCTCGTGGAGCGGCCACATCCTCGCCGGGGTCGACCTCCTCGAGGACCTCGCCGCCAGCCTGCCGATCGATGCGAGCGGCATCGTCCCCGTCGTCGTTCCCGGCTCGCCGCCGCGCATCGAGGCCGCCGGCGCCTAGACTTCGGGTCGGCGAGCCGAGTCGTGCTTGCCGCATGCAGGAGGACCCGTCCGCCGTGCGCCGCGCCCCGTGGCTTCTCGTCGCCATCCTCGTCGCAGGCTGCTCGGGCACGCCGAGCCCCGCGACCGCCACCCCGACAGTGGCTCCACAGGCGCTCGCCGCCGGCACCTACACGTCGGCCGCGTTCCAGCCGCCCGTGACCTACACGCTGCCGGCCGGCTGGCATGTCGCCTCGGACGCGCCGGACTACCTCGCGCTGCAGCCGGTCACCTCCGACGTCGTCGGCATCCACTTCTTCCGCGATCCCCTCGCCGCCTCGCAGGACGCCGACTGCCCGACCGTCGCCGAGCCCGGCGTCGGGAAGCTGTCGATCGAGCTCGCCGGCTGGATCCGGGGCCTGCGGGGCATCGTGGCCAGCAGCCCGCGGATGGTCACGGTCGGCGGCCTGCGCGGGGTCGAGATCGACGTCGCCCTGAACACGGGCTGGACCGCCTCGTGCCCGTTCGCCGGCGGCGTGCCCACGGTCCCCCTCTTCGTCTCGGCCGACGGCAACCTCCGCTGGGTCGCGGCCGGCACCGAGCGCCTGCGCCTCGACCTGCTCGACGTGCCAGGCGGCGGGACGGTGGTGGTGGACGTCGACGCCTTCCAGGGCGATCTCATGGAGACCCTCCTCACCGAGGCGACGCCGATCGTCGCGAGCCTCTCCTTCGCGACTCCCTGACGGCCGCGGGTCGGGCCCCGGCCCGGGCGCCCCACCCGTGTGCCCCGATCGTCAGAGCGCCGCGAGGACCGCCTTCGCCACGCCGACCGCGACCGTCCGGAGAACCTCGCCGCCTCCCG
>CAVXLA010000001.1:0-3183 GCA_963762445.1 uncultured Chloroflexia bacterium | reverse complement strand
CGTTGGGCCGGCGAAGCTGGCTCCTCGTGCAAGGTGAGGTGCGACGGCCACGCCGCAGCGACGAGCAGGCTCAGTGAACCGGGAGAATCGGTCACGGGAGTACCTCCTTCCGATCGTTCCCGGCTGGAGCACCGTTCCCGCGATGAGGGGTCGCGGGTGGTTGCTGCGCGGTCAACGAGCCGGGGCTCTCGCGCGCTCTGGATCGGTCTGTCGCCCTTGCGGCGACCCCTGGATTCTAGCCGATTGGCGCATCCGACACGATTGTCGGGCCGGCCTGCGACAGGTTGTCTGGCACAGCGCACTGCCTGGGCGGGCGTGCGGGCCGGCGCCGTTTCGCGTGGGCGCCAACTCGACGCCAGCGTCGCCACATCTGCGACACTCCCGTGCATGACCCGGGGCGAGAAGGCCGAGCGGCGAGTCCACGAGCGGCTGCGGGAGGCGCTCCCGGCCGAGTACCGCCTCTACCCGAACGTCGCCTGGACAGGGCCGATGCGCGACGGCGGGCCGGCCGAGGACGGCGAGGCCGACCTCGTGATCGCCCACCCCGATCGCGGCATCCTTGTCCTCGAGGTGAAGGCCGGCGAGCCGCGCCGGGACGGGCAGGGACGCTGGTGGCTCGGCCCGATCCTCCTCGACCGCTCCCCGTTCGAGCAGGCGATGCGCAGCCAGCACCAGCTCGTACGCAAGCTCGTCTCGCTGCCCGGCTGGCCGTCGCAGCGCGGCGGCGACCACCACGCCGAGCCGCACGCCGGCCACGGCGTCGCCTTCCCCGCGGTCGACCTCGCGAGCCTGCCGCCCGGCCACGTCCTCCTGGGCCCCGACGCGCCACCGGAGATCGTCCTCGACGCGACGGCCCTCGAGACCCCGGAGGGCGCCCGGGCCTGGGTCGAGCGGGCGTTCGCCTACTTCCTCGGCGACGGCACCCACGGCTGGGGGCTCGACGAGACGGGGATGCGCCTCCTCGACGAGCTCCTCGCCCCGACTGTCGAGCTGCACCGCCTGGTCAGGGGCCGGATCGCCGACGACCGCGCGGAGCTCCTCCTTGCCTCCCGCGAGCAGCAGCTCGTCCTCAACCGGGCCCGCTCCCGCCGCCGGGTGGAGGTCGTCGGGCCGGCCGGCTCGGGCAAGTCGATGCTGGCGGCCGAGAAGGCACGGCGGCTCGCCCGCGAGGGCTACCGGACGCTGCTCGTCTGCTTCAACCAGCGCCTTGCTACCACGCTACTACGCGAGCTTGGTAACACCGAGGCACCCGGCGGGCTGGAGGTCACGACCTTCCATCGCCTCTGCGAGCGGCTGGGGCAGGCGTCAGGGGTGCTGCCGGTACGCCCCGTGCCGATCCCCCGCGGCTGGTGGGACGAGACGCTACCGGCGGCGCTGCAATACGCGATCGACGCGCTCCCCGGCGAGCGCTTCCACGCGATCGTCGTCGACGAGGGCCAGGACTTCGCCCGCGACTGGCTCGAGACGCTCGACTTCCTCCTGTGGAACCCCGGCGAGGACGTCCTGTGGGTCTTCCACGACCCGGGCCAGGCGCTCTACCGCGACGACGTGGTCGGCGAATTCGGCCTCGAGCGGATCGAGCTCCACGAGAACTGGCGCAACCCGGAGTCGGTCGCCGCGCTCGCGGGCCGTTTCTACCGCGGCGGCGAGGAGGTCAGCGCCTTCCGCGAGGGCGGGATCCGCCACCGCGTGATCGCGGCCGAGCCGGGCCATGCGACCGTCGAGGCGCTCCGGAAGGTGCTCCACGAGCTGACCGAGGTGGAGAAGGTGCCGCCCTGGGAGATCGTCGTCCTGTCCGGCGGGTCCGCCGACAAGAGCGACGCCTGGCGGACGCGGCGGTTCGGCAACGTCGTCGTTGGCGAACGAGGCGATCCACGACGACGGGTCGTCCCGCGGGCTGCCGCACGAGAACGTGCCCGATGAGCCGGACGACTGCGTCGTCTTCGAGTCGATCCGGCGCTACAAGGGCCTCGAGCGCGAGGTCGTCGTCCTCGTCGAGCTTCCCGAGACCGGCGAACGCCTCGATGAGCTCCTCTACGTCGGCCTCACCCGGGCCACGACGCAGCTCGTGGTCGTCGCCCCGCCGGGACTGGCGGGCCGGCTGCGGTAGCGCCCCGCGGACGCGCGCCCGGCGGCGAGCCCGTCAGTTCAGCAGCGGCGGCGGGACCTCGAACGTGAACGCACCGCCGAATCGCCCGTGGAGCACGTTGTCGAGGTGATCGGCGAGGCTGCCGAGCTGGACGCAGGCGAATGCGATCTGGTCGGCCGTGATGTCGACCGCGGGGAGCTCGATCGCAATGATCACCTGGCGCGCGACCCAGAACGCCCGCGCGTAGTGGATCCTCCGGTTGACGTCGTTGAGGGCCGCGAACAGGCCCGGCCCTTCGTCGATGTCGCCGAGGATCGGCGAGAAGACTCCGACCATCGGCGGCCGCCCATCGATGAGGCGGACGAACATGAGGGCACTTCCGACCGCGATCGGGTAGTCGCCATCGGCGTCGCGCTCCAGCCGGTCGACGCCGAGCAGGCGGCGCAGCCCGTCCTCGACAAGCGGGGCCAGCCCCGCGGCCGCGGGGCGCATCGGCGGCTTCGACGTCGGGCGCGCGGGGCGCTCGTCGATCTCGAGACCGAGATCGATGTCCTCCACGTCGGTCCCTTCGAACGAGGAGTACCGGAATCGCAGATCGGTCGGGTCGGTGATGCCGTACACCTCGCGGAGCGTTCGCGTGACGAGGGCGGCAACCTCGACGAAGGGGGCCGGCATGGGCCACTCCCGGACGAAGTTGCGCCCTCCCCGGTCGTCCGCCGGACCCTCCCACTCGAGGCTGCCGAGCCGCTCTTCCTGCACCGGCGTGAGCGGACGTGTCGCCGGCATGTTGCCGCTGCCGACGGCCTCGACGCGCAGGCCCGCAGACGAACCGTCGTCGTTGCCCCAGTGCGCGAACTGGACGTAGGCGCGAAGGCCTGCCTCGTCGGACGGCAGGGACAGGATGAGGAACGACTCGACGGCCATCTTCTCGAGCCCGGCCGCGAGCCGGCGCTGCGAACTCGTCCCACGACATCGGCTCGTTGGCGGGCCTCGTGTGGCGCTCGTCCCCGGTCATATGCGACTCCTTCGACTCCGACGAGCCCGGTCCACGGCGCTTTCTCGAAGTCTGATCGTAGCCAGATGCCCATCCCTCG